>JBBAUR010000021.1:0-51222 GCA_040398075.1 Bdellovibrionota bacterium
GTCTGCGATACATTGAGGATTTTTTCGCGCTCTCATCTTCGGCCAGCGCCGAAAGATCGGATATCGCAGCAGAAGAGCATTTTTCCGCAGCCTGTTAAAAGCGCTTCCGAGTTTTTAAGTGGGTGACATGCGATGTTTTTCACAAGGCGCCTGGTGCTTAGGCCTTTTAGCGGGGAGTTGGGCCTGGCTCGAGTACTTGAAGTGAACAAAGAGGACAGAGAGGTAGTCGAGGGGTATCATATCAATTTTCCTATGTCTCTCACCCTCGCTGTGCTCCCGCTCTCTTTGTATTTTTCCCCTCTTGTTTGCATAATCCGCCCAGGGGTTTGGACACACTACCCGTTCGATTTCTCGAAGCACCAAATTAAAGTCTCCTCAGGTGAAGGCTGAGTCGTGTGGCCCCAATAAAAAACGGCACACAATTGATCTCGTCGATCAGCGACCTGATCGTTCTCTTTGTTTACCTCGACGCGTGAACCATTTATCAATCTCCGTTCAGGGCCTTATCGCCAGCCCGCTTGGGAAACACGCTGCTTTTTAGTCACTCAAAACTCGCAGGCGCCCCAAAACTTTATCGTCCCAATTCGATGCTGAAGTTCTCAATCTCGTGCCTAACCTCCGATAAGAACACCTGATTCTCACACATTGCTTCAACTCGCTTAAAATAGTCAAAAAAATTAAATTGTTATGCGTTTTTATCCGTTGACGGAGAACCGTACCTTTCTCTACTATGGTGGGACGGAGTGGGAGAAAGTGGCATTCTATCCCACAAAGTGCTTGGTTCGGTTGTACTGGTTGTTTCTGCGGTTATGGTTCTCCTAAACGTCGGCGGGTGTGGAGATGATCGACAGACCTGAAAAGGAACAGCTGGGTGAAAAGGAGCATTTCGCCCAGGCTGGTCGAGAGTCGAAACATCCGCTGTACGTCTCTTTTCGTGGGAATTGCGTTCACACGGTCGATGACAAAGGGCGGGTCAGTTTGCCAGTTGAGTTTCGCAAGGTTCTCGGCGAGCGAGACCAGAGGGCGGTAGTGTTGACCAATTTCATCTCAGAGGGCGCTCGGTGTGTCGAAGGCTTTGCACTTGACGCCTGGGAGGACTTCGAGTCGCGATTGCGAGAGAAGAGTCGCTTCAGCAGCAAGCTTCAAAGACTCGAGAACTTCTACCTGAGCCGAGCATCGGAGTGCCCGCTTGACGGCAACGGCCGTATCCTCGTACCCGCTTACCTCCGCAGCTACGCCAATCTCGAAAAAGAAGCTGTTTTTACAGCCTCTATTCACGGATTTCGTATCTGGGACAAACGTGTTTGGGACACGATATTCGCGGCCTCTGAGCAAGCGCTCCTGGCTAACCCCGATCTGTTTGCGGATGTCGATATATGAAAGGTGTTGAGCGCGAGGTTCAGCATGTCCCCGTGCTTCTCGGACAAACTGTCGAGGTATTACGCGCCGCGGAGGGGGGTATGTTTCTGGATTGTACCTTTGGAGGTGGAGGGCATTCGCGGGCGTTGCTCGACGCAAGTCCCGACACGTGGGTGATAGCCCTCGATCGAGATGGCCGTGCGATTGAGCGCGGGCGTCGCTGGGGAGCTCAATACGGTGAGCGCCTCGAATTGATTCACGCTCCGTTTTCACGAGTCGAGTCGGTAGTCTCGTTTCGGGGATTCAACGGCATCCTCGCCGACCTCGGCATGTCCACCGACCAATTGCGCGAGGGGCGTGGCTTTTCCTTCGCAGACTCCGAGGCACTCGATATGCGAATGGACGAGGCTTCAGGGGAGACTGCCGCCGAGTTCGTCAATAGTGCCTCGGAGCAGGAGATCTACGTAGCGCTAGCCGAAGGGGGTGTGGGTGCAAACGCGCGCGGCATCGCCCGCGCCATGATAAACGAGCGCCCGTTCGAGAGTGCGCAGCAGTTGGCAGAGGTCGTCCGGCGTTCTCATCTCGGCAAGCGGACCGAATCCAAGGTTCATCCTGCAACGGTGGTTTTTCAAGCTCTTCGCATGAAGGTGAATCGGGAGCGAGAAGAGATCGACGCCTTGCTCGACGCCGCGCCGCGGCTCGTCAAAGACGGAGGTCGTCTGGCTATGATCACCTTTCACTCCGTGGAGGACAAGCTCGTGACTAATCGTATGCGTAGTTGGGAGTCGGCAGGAAGCTATCCTGCGTCGTGGCGCGGACCGCGCACCGAGAAAAAGATCGGCCGTCTGGTGAATCGGAAGCCTATTGTGCCCTCTGACGAAGAGGTCATGAGGAATCCTGCAGCGCGCAGTGCGCGTCTTCGAGTGTTCGAATTTGTCAGAGATTTTTGAAGTGAAGAGAAGAGAAAAAAAGGTGTCGTTCATTTTGGGTAGCGACAGAGAGCAAATAAGATTGTAATTAGATACGAAGGGTTGGGGTTATATGGCAGTGTGTTTGCAGTATCAGTCGGTTTATGTGAAGCGTGAGGCTACGGCGGTCTCGGCAAAGTTGCAGATCCTAGCCGCAGTGGCATTGCTCGGTGTGTTGGCTGTGCGGGTATGGTCCAAGCTCGAAGCAACGGACCTCGGGTATCAGTTGGCTCGCGAGCGGCAGTTGGCGGTATCTCTCGACATGGAGAAGCGAGAGCTGGACCTCCAACGTTCGATCCTCGTGAGGCCGGATTCCTTGTCCAAGGCAGCTCGCGAGCGTGTGGGCCTGACCGATCACAAGCCGAATCAGACCATCAGAATTTCGTACTAGGGAAGGGGCTCTGTCCTCTCCCCCGGTGTGTAGGGAAACAACCGCATGGCGGTAAGCAAGAGAGCATCTCAAGGGAATATTTCGGAGTCGTCGCTAACAGTGCAGCCGTCAGGTGCACGGCGTGACTCTCAGAACGGCTCGCTCGTGGGCACGGACTTCGCTGCCTCACGCCGTGCAGCGGTCGCATGTGCGAGTCTGGTGCAGCGACGCCCGATGCGCCTGCGTATCCTTGGCTTCTTTTCACTGGTATGGGTTGCTGGTCTCGCCTGGAGGTTGTACAGCCTGCAGATCTCGGATTTCGAGAAATGGCAGGATTGGGCTATCAGACAGCACGTGTCGGAGATTCAGATAGCGTCGGAACGCGGCCCGGTGCTCGATCGGAACGGGAAGTTCCTGGCGGTCTCCGTGCCGGCTGAGTCGGTGTTTGTGCGCCCCAAGCAGGTCATAGACAGGGAGAAGACAGCGCGTGAATTGGCCCGCCTCCTCGATCTGAAGGTGACCGATGTCTCGGCGCGACTGAAGAGCGCTCAGCCCTTCGTATGGTTGAAGCGGCAGATCCCTCGCTTCCAAGCCGAGAACTTGGCTACCCTATCTCTTCCAGGGGTAGGGACTGTTCTCGAGTCGCGGCGCTTTTATCCCTACAACCAAGCTTCCAGTGCCCTGATCGGCAAGGTAGGGATTGATGGGGTGGGACTCTCTGGTATCGAGAGCCTCTTTGAAAGGCGGTTGCATGTAGATCACGTAAAAACCCGCGTAACACGAGATGCGTTTGGTAAGATTACCCAGTTCGTGAGCGACGAAAGCGAGGCTCCATTCTCCCTCCCCAAAGGCGATTCGCTGAGGATGACTATAGATGCCGACCTGCAGATAATCATGGACGAAGAGCTCGAGCAAGGTCGTAAAGCCGCCAACGCCAAGCAAGCCATGGCGGTCATGATCGACTCCGATACCGGAGAGATCGTGGCGTTGAGTCAGTCTCCGAGCTTTAATTTCAATATCCCTACATCAGCGTCGAAGAACGAGCTCAGGAACCTCCTTGTCGAAGCGGTGTTCGAACCTGGCTCGGTGATGAAGCCGGTAGTGGCAGCGGCGGCCATCGATGCTGGAGTAGTCACCCCGCGAGATATTATCGACTGTGAAAATGGAAGATTTCCGTTCTCAACGCACACGATTAAAGACGTCCACCCCTCGGGGGTAATCTCCTTCCGAGACGTGGTCGTGCGCTCGTCGAACGTCGGGATGACCAAGGTCGGTATCCGGCTGGGGAGCGAACGTCTGTACACGTACCTGCGCAAGTTCGGCTTCGGCCAATCCACCAAATTGGGACTCGCCGGAGAATCGGGGGGGATTCTCCGTTCGGTATCTGCATGGAGCAAGGTCGACGTAGCGACGCACTCGTTCGGCCAAGGGGTTGCTGTGACTCCGCTCCAGGTGGTACGTGCAGTTGCAGTGATTGCAAACGGTGGAGTACTCCCGCAGCTTTCCGTTGTCATGGACGAGTACGGTATTCCCAAGGGAGAACGAATTATCTCCGAGAAGGCCGCCGAGTTAGCCCGAGACATGATGTATGGTGTTGTAGAGGACGAGCACGGAACGGGGGGCAAAGCGAAGATAGAGGGGCTTCGCGTGGGCGGCAAGACCGGCACGGCGCAGAAGGCAGCTCAAGGCGGAAGAGGATATCAAGCGGGCGCCTACGTTGCATCGTTCGTCGGGTTCGCCGATGGAGCACCGATCGGAGTGCGCCGAAACCTCACTACTATGGTCATCATGGATGAGCCGAGAAGTAAGAGTATTTATGGCGGTACGCTGGCGGCACCGGTGTTTCAGCGTGTCATGGAACGGTCGTTCAAGTTCCTGGCGACTCGCCACGAACTGGGAGGAGGCAAAGAGCGCTCGCCGTTCGTTCACCCCGAAACAGAGGTGAGGGTAAAGGACGAAGAGTTGGTTCAGGCTTCCTATATCCGCTAGGGAATCGAGCTTAAGTCCTGCTCGGGCGTCGTTTTGCCTCGCCGCAGGAGGCACGCGGCGGCCTCATCTGCCGGAAAGCCCCGAAAACAAGAGGCATTTTTCAGGGGTGTCAATTTTGCGCTCCTCAGTTTATACTTGAACATGGCTCACGTCACGATCGAACATCCCCTCGATTGGGGGTACCATTACCAGCTCATCTTCGTTTACACCCCCGGTACGCGCCACTTTGCGGGTCGGATTATCGGCCCAGTTCGCACCACGGGGCGGGTAGAGCATCACCTGGCAACTCTGATCAGATTGGATGTCGCCGGGGAACGGCTCAAGTTCACTCGTAGGAAGGATTCTAATCCCGCCCTCGCACTCCAGCTTCCACCCAGCGCAAGCGCGGTGTTTCATATCGAGATCCGTCTAGGGGGATCCGATGTTCACGAAGGTGAACTCTTTGGTCGGTATCGCGTAACGGCACGGGGTGTGGAGTATGCCGAGGTGTTTCAGAAGCTCACCGTGTTCGAGACTCGCATGTTGGCAAATGAAAAGCTCCATCGATGGCTCCCGTATCCGCGGCAGAAGTTGAAACCACCGCTCCTTCGAACGGATCTACACACGCACAGTTCGGGCCAGGTTTCGGCTAAGGGTTTGATGGAGATCGCTCTGCGTAACCATGTGCCCTATCCGACCCGCCTCCTCGAAGAGCTCGAAATCCCGTACTCACAGGATGATGTGTGCCGGACCAAACGTTACTTCTATGCACCTACCGACGGCCAGGATATTGGCCGAATTCCCGCGGAGGAGGAAGCTGTACCGTTGCACACGCTTTCGACCGCAAGCCGTAAGATCCTCTTAGCCGCCATGTCGGTGCCCCCTGATCGACAGGTCACGTTCGGCGATCTCGAGGTGTCGGTGTATCGTTTCAGGACGCCGATCACCAAATCTCCGGCGATTGCACACGACCTCTTGAGGAAGTACGCGGAGGAATACGCTCGTCAGGGTGTTCGCTACGCCGAGATAACAGCCACCTCGAGCGGTCTCTTGGTACCGGAGTACATCAAGATGTTGCACGAAGATCTTCCGCGCATCGAGGAGGAGACCGGGGTTAAGTTACGCTTCTTGGCCGGCTTACCGAGAAATCTGCCGGACTCGATCCTAGCGCGTGAGGTGGAGAAGCTCACGATTATGGGAGCAAGTCCGTACCTGGTAGGCGTAGATTTCGTGGGGTTCGAAGACAACAAGATCGGAGACCTCGAGACACACATCCGTGCTATTGCGCAGTGGGCACAGGAGCACGACCCCGAATTTACCCTACGTATTCACGCTGGAGAGAATCGAAAGAACCTCAGTAATGTGCGTGAATCACTGCGCTTGGCCCAGAAATATCGGATGCGGGTTCGCATCGGGCATGCAGCTCACGGGCTCGACGATGAGGCTCTCGAAATTGCTGAATCTTTGGCTCGTGATCACCTCGTGGTGATTGAGTTCAATCCCGATTCGAATCTAGCGCTCAATAATATCGATACGGCGGAAGAGCTCGAGATGGTCAAGTGCCTCAACAGAGAGATTCCGTTCGTGGTGTGTTCCGATGCCGGTGGGTTGTTTCAAACCGATATCTGGCAGCTCGATGATACGGCCTCGTTTGCAGGGCTCAATGACCACCACATAGACATCATCGTTCAGCATGAGAATACGCACATGCGGCGTGAGGCCGCGCGCTTCTCGCGAAAGCTCGCAAACCTTCCGAGCGATTACATCGCTCAAGTCGAGAAATCCTTCGCCGCGCTACCGCCGCTCGAGGTGCCGGGATCTCGTTCGGATGAGTCAACAACTCGAGCATTCGAACAGCACCTTGCCTCTCACGGCATCGAGTTCTCGCAAGAGAGTATCGAGCAGGCAACTGCTGGCAAGAAACCTCTGCTCATCCTCGGTGCCTCTGGGGAGCGTTGGTGGCATCGTATTTCGGAGGACCATCAGAGGATTATTACCGAGGTCTTGAGAGGCTTGGTTTCGGTGATCAACCCGGCTACTACCTTTATCATGATAGGTCGACCTAAGGATGCAGGTATTACGACGGTACTCTCTTCGGCGGTGATTGCACACAATAAGAACGCTGGAGCAACCGAGCGTATCTCACTCGTCAGTGCGACGGTGCAAGCAGATCAGACTACACAGTCCTTCACGCCAGGACTCACCCATGTGCTACCTTTGAGTGGGAGCCTTTTCACCGTTCCACATCAATTGGTCGACTACGTCGCAACGCATCAGGGAATAGTTGTTTTTATCGGCGGGGGAACGTTCGTACGAGATGCGATCCTCGTGGCACGCGAGCGAAACGTAGGTTTTGCGCTCATGCACGGTCCAGAGGGAGCTTCGACCGATAAAGCCGTGATGTTCAATGCATCTCGCCAATTCTCGGACCTCGATGGTTTGTTGGATATCATCCGTGCCAATGAACCGATTATGCTCTTCTGATTGAGTGCTCAGGTGAAGAGCTTTCCGGTCAGTCGTGCTGCCTGAATGGCCAGGTCTGGTAAAGGGTCTTGGAAGACCTCTCGCAGACCGGAATCTCGTATCCTCCACTGTGGAGTGGCGCGCATCGGCCAACGACGAACGAGCATTCTCAGGGCTGTACTCGGTCTTGCATAACGGATGCTACGGTAGGTCGGACGGGCGAATTCGCGCCCTTCGCTAGCGAGACAAGCTAGGTAGGGAAAATTGACCCCCGCATAGAGTGAACCGAGTAAGCTCCGCCAATAGCGTGGATTTGCCTCGAGGAGCTTCGTTTCTCCTGACTTTAGGTCGTGGATGCAGTCAAAATGAGCTATCCCAGACCAGCGCACTGCGCGTACGAGGCGCTGAATGTTCTCCAAGGTCCCAGCATCCTGAATGAATTCGATCGCCGCAGGAGGGTTAAACGGTTTGTGTGAAGGTACCACGCCGCGCTGGATAGTGTAGGCAAGGATATCCCCCTCTCGACACAGCACACTTACATCTACGTCCGGTCCCGATACGAACTCCTGTAAGAAGAACTCACTCAGGTCGCTCTGCTGCGAGAGGAACCTCGCTACCTCGCCGGGGTCACGACACAGGCATATGCCTCCACCGGCCGCACGCGCGCGAGCTTTGACCATTAAGGGAAACCGTTTGCCGATGAAGCCCTGGGGGTCGAGGGGTAGCGGGGGAATGCCAAATGTCTTGGGGTGGGGGATCTCTTCTCGTTCGAGAAGTTGTGCGAGGAGCCATTTGTCGGCGAGTGTATCCAGCAGTGGAAGCTGAGGTGTGGGAGGGAGAGCAGCAACGGCAGAGAGCGCGCGGTAGTGCTGTGCTACCAGGCGAATAGTTGGGAGAGCGACCGGTAGGACGATGTGAGCGCCGGTCTTTTTGATGGTATCGATGATCGCTGCAACACGGTCAGGACTCATCGCTCGGGCAGTGTGGGAATGAAATGTTGCGGTGTGGCGGGACCATCTAATGGGTGCAGAGCTGTCAGTCGATAGTACGTGAATCTCGAGATCGCTCTCGTGTGCGAGACAGCGCACCACGCGCAGCGCAAGTTCGTGCTCGCCATCAGGGATCAGGACTGATCTTCGGTATGACATGGGTGCTCCTATCGGGGGGATCCTTACGCTGACACACACCGTTTCGGCGGATTATGAGCTCGAGCAGGGAGATCCTCTCCAGGGAAGCGAGGCAAAACCTACCCGTAGCGAGAAAGGAGAGATTGGGTTGATGTTCGATTTTCGTGACCGGGAAAACCGCGGATGTATCCGCGACTCGACTGAGTTCGCCGAAGTCTCCGATACCTTGAGGATTTTTCCCAGTTGAAAAAATTGGCGCCTCCGGGTTTTTAAGTGGGTAATGCCGTGGCGTCTATCACAAGGAGTCTACTGCGTGGCCCTTAAATGACGAGTTGGTGCTAGCTCAAGCACCCCGTTGAACAAAGAGGTCAGACAGGTCAGAGAGTGGATGTCATACTGATTTTTCTAAGCCCCTCACCCTCGCTGTGCTCCCACTCTCTTTGTATTTCCCCCTTTCTGTTTGCATGATCCGGCCAAGGGTTTCAGCCACACCACCCACTCGATTTCCTGAAGCGCCCAAAATTTAAGAGCAACCCAAGATCTGCTTTCGTAGTAGGGAGGGGGTTTGCCTCGCTTCCCTAGCAAGCTGCAAGTAGTTGGGATTAGCTCGATTTCGGGCATATCGGTAGGTATTGAGATCGTATGACGAGTATCATCAGACAGCTCCACCTGGCCACTTTCCGAGCTTCCACCGCAAAACTATTTGAGTAGTTTTCGGATTGCGTGTAGTGATCTGGACTCGACAGATTTAGGATTTGTTTATGAGTCAAATTTCAAATACGCTCGCGCGCCCAGCCCGATCCCCACAACAGAGTCACGGCCCCTCGGGTGGAGATCCCTACTCGACGGCAACTCTCCCCGGCCGCAGCAACCCCTTGCTGCGCGGAGAGAGTGCCGTGCGGCAGGACCCCAGCAGGTTAAAAGCCAGCGATATAAGAGATATTGATCAGCTGGTTCGAGGAGCTGAATGGTCAAAGGTCCATGATGCCGTGGCCCTCTTGGAAAGTGGTGCTGCGATCGCGCGCTCGTCGCTCGTCGCGGCTACGACGATGTCCCACGGCTCGTTCTTGAGTCGGTGTGCGTCCTGGGTTGGTCGAGGATTTGGCTTGTTTGCATCGCCACTCCACCGAGCGCAGGCCGAGGTCTCACTGGCTCTAAAGCGGCTGCAGGAGTACTCCGCCCAATCAGTGAAACCGGTCACGGAGGAGATCAGCAGGCGCTATGAGGGCAAGACCTTCGTACGCACCAAAGATACTTCGAGGGCGCTGGTTTTAGCCTCGATTCCGACCGCACTCAAGCACCTCGATCACAATTTCGATTACCTCAAGCAGGGGATTCGAAATCTCGTCAAGGAGAGTGGGGGCGCTCTTCGAGAGATCAATGGGCTCGGTGTTCAACGCATCGTAGTCTCACGGAAAGCGGAGGACGGTAAGGTCGAAACCCTCGAGTTTGCGTTTCGGCGCGAGGGAAAGGTTAACGTTTTCTTGAACGGGCAAGAGCAAGGGTCCATGTGGAATGGTAAAGCAATTGATGTTGCCAAGAAGTTCGCTATGGGGAAAACTCCCTCTTTCGTTACCAAGACATACCGGGAGTACACCGTTAAACCGCCATGTAGCGAAGTGGAGACAGGGCAAGCTCCAGTAGGTCAGAGTCAAACACGCTCATGAGCCTTGTGGGATTTGACACCCGCTTGGGCGAGCAGTGTCCGGCGTTGGGGCTATGAAAGAACTGCACTCAGTGACGAAACTTCAGGGTGCACGAGCGGTTTTCGATGATCGAAATGCTTCGGAATTAAGGAACTGGACTGTGCCTAGGGGCCGCAACTGCTCTATACTAACGGCATGGTTCCCCATTCCCTCCAAATGGTCGCTCACCTTGTGGGTGGCACTGTTGTCAATACCAGTGACGAGCAGCTCGTATGCCATTCCGTAAGTGCCTCGAGCGCCGGCGTTGAGCCGGGGGCGCTCTTTGTGGCCGTGCGGGGATTCACGGCAGACGGGCATGCATTTGTTGCCGACGCTTTCGGGCGCGGAGCGCTTGCCGCCGTTGTTGAAGATCAGCACGCGCTCTCAGGAAGGCCAGGAATCGTCGTTTCCGGTGCGCGGAGCGCGCTCAGTAGACTTGCGGCGGCTTTCAACGGAGATCCATCGGCACGCATGCGAATAGTCGGAATTACCGGCACCAACGGAAAGACCACCACCAACTGGATAGTGTATCAGCTCCTGCAGCGCATGGGGGAGGGAGCCCTCAGGATAGGAACCCTCGGTTCTGAGTATCTGGGTGCGCATCGCCGGGATGGGGGGCTTACGAGCCCCGATCCACTCTCGATCCACAGCCTTCTCGCTGAGGCAGAGCGTGCCGGGGTTCGAAGCTGTGTGATGGAGACATCCTCGCACGCACTCGATCAATCGCGGCTCGATGATGTTGAGTTCGATGTCGGAGTGTTCACGAACCTCACCCGTGATCACCTCGATTATCACCATACGTTCGAGGATTATTTCGGTGCAAAGCGCAGGCTCTTTGCGCTCATGAGTCGGGGTTCGAAGGGCACGAAGGCCGCGGTTGTGAATACAGACGATGCATATGGTCGGAGAGTGGCCGAAGAGCTGCGCACGCTCGGTTTACACGATTGGTCGTTCGGGTCATCGAGTGCCGCCGCACTTTGCTTCTCCACCATTCGTGAGGTAGGGGTCGGCATGGCCTTCACTTTGCATGTTCGTGACACGGGTGCAACATTCGACGTGCATGCCCCCTTCATCGGACGACACAACGCTGAGAACGCAGTAGCTGCGGTAGCGGCGTGTTTGGCTCTAGGCTATCAGCTCGAGAATATCCTGGAAGCCCTCCCACTCATCGCTCAGGTGCCAGGTCGGCTCGAACGTGTTGGAGGAGCAGGACAGAGGCCACGGGTTTTCGTGGATTACGCGCACACGCCAGATGCCCTGGAGCGAGCGTTGATGGCGGTGCGAAGCTCGACTGAAGGTAAGCTGTGGGTCGTTTTTGGGTGCGGTGGCGATCGAGACCGAGGAAAACGGCCGGAGATGGGGCTCGTGGCGCGGCGTTTTGCTGACGAGGTGGTCGTAACTTCGGACAATCCGCGAACTGAGGTTCCCGAAAAGATCCTCGAGGATATCTTAGCCGCAGGAGTTAGGGCTCGTATCGTCGATGTTGATCGCCGTGCAGCCATAGGGGCCACGATCCGTCAGGCAGCGCCAGAAGATACGATCTTGATAGCTGGCAAGGGACACGAAGACTATCAGATTATCGGGCGCGAAAAGCTGCCGTTTTCCGATCAAGCGGTTGCGTTGACCTTCCTAGCAGGTCGCTAAGCCCCCGAAATATGTAAAAATGGCCCTCTCGACGGGTGACCCGGCCGATGATACTTATAAGGCCTGTTTCGATGACGCTGCTCTCCTAAGGATATCTATTGTGTTGTATCACCTCCTGTATTCGCTTCACGACACTTATAGTTGGCTCAACGTTTTTAAGTATCAGACCTTCCGAGGCATGTTGGCCTTTCTCGTTGCGTTTGTCTTCGTGTTGACGCTTCAGCCGGTTTTTATTCGCTGGTTACAGCGACGCGGAGTGAAGGGGCAACCGATCCGCGACGATGGACCCAAGGCACATGAGGGGAAGCGTGGAACCCCCACTATGGGAGGCATGGTAGTTGTGGCCGCAGTCCTCGTCTCGACCCTGCTGCTTACGGATCTCACGAACGCTAAGGTCTGGCTGACCATCGCCGTCATGTTGGGATTCGCATATCTCGGATTCATCGATGATTGGCGTAAAATTACGAAGCAAGATTCAAAGGGGCTCTCGGAACGAGGAAAGTTGATTGTGCAGTTCGCCCTGGGCGGTGCAGCTGGCTCGATCTTGTCGATGATGGGCTTTGGCACCGAGCTTACGGTTCCTTTTTTGAAGGACGTTTCCTTTCAACTCGGAGTGGTCGGATTCATTCTCTTTACGTCACTTGTGTTGGTTGCAACCTCGAATGCAGTGAATTTTACCGATGGTCTCGATGGTCTCGCGATCGGACCGGCTATGACAGTTGCGGTCACCTACGGAGTGTTCGCGTATATCGCCGGTAATACCAAGTATGCTGAGTATCTCGGAGTTCACTACGTGAGCGGAGCGGGAGAGGTCACCATCGTCCTTGCAAGCATGTTTGCGGCCGGCCTCGGCTTCCTATGGTACAATACCTTCCCGGCGCAGGTCTTCATGGGTGATACCGGTTCGATGGCGCTCGGAGGCACACTCGGCTTTGTGGCGGTACTGGTGAAGCAGGAGCTCATCTTAGTGCTCGCCGGAGGGGTGTTCGTGATAGAGGGGGCCTCCGTTGTCATTCAGCGCTACTATTACAAAGCGACGAAAAAACGCGTATTTCGGATGGCACCGATACATCACCACTTCGAGTTATCGGGTTGGGCAGAGCCGAAAATCATAGTTCGCTTCTGGATCATCTCCATCGTGCTGGCGATTGTGTCGCTCACATCTCTCAAACTGCGATAAGGTATGAGCTTTAGCGATACAATCGAAGAGCTGCGGCGAAGCGCACGGAAGGTGCTGGTGGTCGGACTCGGAATAAGTGGAGTCGAGACTTCGCGGTTTCTTTCGCGCAAAGGGCTGCACGTTGTCGTGGCGGAACGACAGAGCGCTGATGTATTTGCGCAGAAATCCAGGCTCCTGTTCGAAGTGGAGAGGCTTCGAGGCGAAGGCATTCGTATTCATTTTGGTGTGGACGGCGAAGCAGTAGCGCCTATCCTGGATGGCGTGGGCCTCGTAGTCCTGAGTCCTGGAGTTCCACTCGAATCGGCCGTAGTCGGTACGATTACCCGTCACGGTATACCTTATGTATCTGAATTGGAGTTGGGTATAGAGCTCCACGGTGGTCGGAGCGTCGTCGTCACGGGGAGTAATGGAAAAAGCACGACCGTATCCTTGATCGATCACATCCTAAAGTGCGCAGCGGTCAAATCCTACCTGTGTGGAAATGTTGGAACTCCCGTGATTGCAAATGCGGAGCTCCTCTCCGAGTCGGGAGAGGACCGTTCGATCTTGGTGGTCGAAGCGTCGAGTTATCAGCTCGAGGCGTGTACGGTGCTCAAACCGGCGGTGAGTATCGTCCTGAACGTGAGCGAAAACCACCTCGAACGCCATGGCACCCTCGAACGATACGCGGCTTCCAAGGCGCGCGCACTCAGGTTGCAGGATGCGGGAGATCTCGCGATAGCAAACGCAGACGATCTGATGGTGCGAGATATGGCTCGCGCGTCGCGCGCATCAGTTGCGTTCTTCGGCGGCGGTGAAGAACGAGCCCTTCAGAATCTCAGCGAAACCTGGGCTCATATCGCGCATACCGAGAGTTCAGAGGGAATAATCCGCGTGCACATGAGCGGTAGACGTGAGGAGTACCCGACGCGAGCTGTCTCCCTGCTCGGGCCTCACAATCGCTTCAACATGGCAGCAGCGATACTTGCGACCCGAAGGCTAGGTGTTTCGCAGGCGGTCGTTCAGGGGGCACTCGAGAGCTTTATGCCCCTCGAGCACCGCCTCGAAGTGTGTATTCGGAGCGATAACCGAACGGTGATAAACGATTCGAAATCAACCACTGTCGCTGCCTCGGTTGCAGCCCTTACCACGGTGCGGCAGGCTTTCCCGGTTCAGCCCGTGACCTTGATGCTCGGGGGTCTCGCGAAGGCAGGCTCGTGGAAGCCCTTACTCGATGAGGTGTCTCGAAATAGGGCAAGCATGTTGCCGGTTGTATGTTTCGGAAAAGATGGACCGCTTCTCGGTAACCACTGCCGTGCTGCAGGCATTGAGCATGTCATCGTGCCGACGTTGAGAGATGCTGCTGCACAAGGGCTCGAATTAACAACACGCGGTGGAGTCGTTTTGTTGTCCCCAGGCTGTGCTAGTTTCGACGAGTTCTCCGACTTCGAGCATCGTGGGAGGGAGTTCAAGCGCTATATCGCTGAATACATGCAGGGGAGTACGTGAGCTCGATGCGGATATTACTCACCAACGATGATAGCCACCGCTCGCCGTTGCTCGAGATCGCGATTGGCTACCTCTCTCAATTAGGTGAGCTCGACATAGTCGTGCCGCTGCACGAGCAGAGTTGGACGGGAAAGAGTATGACCCGCTTCAATCCTCTGCATGTGCACGATATCGAGGTTTTCGGGCGCAAGGCTTTCGCCGTTGATGGGACGCCGGCAGACTGCGTCAATGTAGCGGTGTATAATCTGTGTGCACGGCGGCCCGACCTGGTGGTATCCGGAATCAATGCAGGATTCAACAAGGGTTTAGGATTCATCATCTCCTCTGGAACGGTTGGCGCTGCTCTCGAGGCCAACATCGCTGGACTGCCCGCCATCGCTTTGTCACAGGCCTTTGATACAGCGACGCGAAATCGCTACATCGATGATTACATGATCGAGCCCGAACGTATCGCGATCTTCGAGGCACATACGGTTAGAGTATTGGATAAACTGACGTCGATACTCCTCTCGGAAAAGAATTCCAAAGAGGTCCTCGCAACCCCAATTACCTGGAACGTGAACTTTCCCTTCGAACTCACCGACGGCGCGCTGCTCCGCAACGCGAGCTTGGGTAGCGCGCGATACGGACGGACTTTTGTCGAGCAACCTGCCTTGCCTGGAAGTACGTATCGAACCTTTGTGCACGACAAATTGCCAGAGATACCTGACCTCACCCCACAAACCGACTCTGTCATCCTAGCGGGCGGCTGCGCCACCCTGTGCCCCATCGATATTTGGAGCCTTTCCGGACAGCCAGAGCCTGTAGTGGTCAGACGGGTCACCAACGATGTCAGCCACGCTGCTGGCAGCACCGTTGGAGCCCTTTCATAGTTGGTAGCGTCAGGCCCCCGAGAGGCACTCGCTAGCCTGCTCGGACGTTGACCAGGAAGTCTTCGACAGCATGCTGGAGCGCTTCTGATTGCTTGGAGAGCTCTTCAGCGGCACCGAGCACCTGTGAAGCACCCGAGCTGGTTTCCTGCGCGGCGATCGTTACTCCCGAGATGTTCTTGGAAACATCCTGGGTGCCGAGGGCTGCTTGGTGGATATTGGCACAGATCTCGGTGGTTGCAGAGCGCTGCTCGCCGACGGAGCTCTCGATAGAAGAGGCGATATCGCGCATCTTCTTAATCGTATCTCCGACTCCTGAGATAGCACCTACCGTGTCGCCCGATATGGATTGGATGCTCTCGATCTCACGCTGAATCTCCTCGGTAGCAGATGCTGTCTGCTGAGCCAGGTTCTTTACCTCCGAGGCAACAACCGCAAATCCCTTTCCTGCGTCCCCGGCTCGCGCTGCCTCAATCGTAGCGTTGAGAGCCAGGAGGTTCGTTTGTCCGGCGATCTGCGAGATGAGCTTCACAACTCCACCGATTCTACGCGAGGCATCGGAGAGTCCGTTCACGATGGTGTGGGTTCGATCTGCCTCAGCAACTGCCCCTGCGGCGAAGCGTGAGGAGTCCTCGACCTGTCGACCGACCTCGCTGACTGTATTGGAGAGCTCCTCGGTAGCAGCAGCAACACGCTGAACGTTGACCGCCATCTGCTCTGACGACGCTGCAACGGCAACCGATTGCTCGGTCGTACCGGTAGCATTCTGTGCAAGAAGCTGTGCAGTCGCAGTGAGCTGAGTAGATGCTGACGCCACGGTCGTGACGATTCCACGAACAGCAACCTCGAAGTCATCTGCGAGCTTGAGTCTGCGCACACGTGCATCCTCGAGAGCCTGAGCTCCGCGCTGCATCTCTTCGGTTCCACTGTTGATCACGCGCGCAGCATTTCGGAAGGTTCCGGGCAGTCCTCGAAGGAGTACTCGTCTGAAGAACTTGCCCTTGGAAGCATACTCGAGAGCTGCTCTGGATTCACGAACGAATGCATCTGTGATATCGAGCATGTGATTGATTGAGTGAATCATGTACCCGAGATCATCCTCCCGCTCGTAGCCCAAAATACGGGCTTCGAGGTTTCCTCGTGAGGCTTCACCACAGACCTTTGCGGCCTCACGGACCCATTTCATGAGCTCGTCGCTGTCCTTGCTCTTGTCAGTACCCCGCGGTGTACCGTTCGTGTGGCCGTTTCGCTTCGCAGGGGTCGTATCTATCTCTTGGTCGTGTTCGTAAACTTGAGTCTCTTGTTCCATCTCTCCCTCTCCTGGTGATTACAGTGAAAACACAAATTCGTCGTAGGCCGAGGCCTTCTCACTGACGATGTTCTGTAGCATCTCTGTGGCAGCGAGCATACCTTTACGGCGATCAGTATGGCGGCGCTCTTCCTTGAGCAACAACTGGTACAATTCCTGGACAGTATCGAGCGCTCGACGCTCGGGTGCGCGGCGGTTGGAGTGAAATCCGATAATGGTACCATCCTCGTCGAAGGTCGGTGTGACGTGCGCGTAGACCCAGTAGTGGTCTCCGTTCTTTGCGAGGTTGCACACGTATGCAAAGATCTCCTGCCCGCTTGCAATCGTCTCCCACAGGAGTTTGAATACACTTCGTGGCATCTCCGGATGTCTCACGAGGCTGTGAGGCTGTCCGATCACGTCGGCCTCGGTAAAGTCCGAGATCTTCAAGAAGGTCTGATTAACGTACATTATGCGACCACTGGGGTCGGTCTTGCTTACGATAATCTCGTCTTCTTTGAGTTTTCGCTCTACACCGGTTGGTTGTATCTTTAATCGTTCCATACTATCCCTCGTTAGTGGTTCCACACATCTAGTCGGTTGAAATATTGCTACCCTTAAAGCATTTGATGTGCCCCTTTAGTGCAGTCTGAGCCCGATCATATCGGCCTTCTGATCTCTCCTGATGCTCCCTGTACAGACGTTTCTGGCTTCGAAGGAACTGGCTGGTAAATCGTCGCCGTCTTGATTGCTACCTTGTGAAATGACTCATCGATACGATGCGGAGTCTCTGCAGCACCGAGGAAAAGGTATCCATCTGGAGAGAGACATTTCCTGACCTTCTTGAAGATCTCCTGCTTCGTCTCCAGATCGAAGTAGATGAGCACGTTGCGGAGAAACATCACGTCAACACCCGAGAATGGCCAGGTCTTAATCAGATTTAGGTCGTGAAATTCAACGAGTGACGATACGTCTTGCTTCAGCCGAAACATCGGCCCGTGCTGCTCGAAGTATTTGACCAGGTAGGATGCCGGTAAGCCTCGATTCACTTCGAGTGCCGAGTACTCACCCGAGCGAGCTTTTGCAACTACCTGGGAATTGACATCGCTACCGATGATTCGGACCTTCCATGACGAGAGTTGCGGAAAGGATTCACGAATGATGAGAGCGATCGAATAGGGTTCCTGTCCGGTCGAGCATGCAGCAGACCAGATCGTCAGGGTCTTGGTGCTTGCTCGCTTTGCAATCAGTTGCGGCAGAATTGAAGTTTTCAGAGCATCGAATGGAGCAAGATCCCTGAAAAAGGAGGTTTCGTTGGTAGTCAGCGCCCAGAGGATACGTTTCCGTAGCTTTTGGTCGTGGCTTATGAGGACCCTATCGATCAACTCCTCGAGGTTTGCAAATCCCTCTTCGCGAGCGATGAGCGCTAGACGCGCTTCGACCAGGTACTCCTTACCAGCATCTAGCACGATGGCTGTTTCGTTCTTGAGAAGGGTTGAGATCTCTGCGAAATGTTTCCCTGAGATGCTCATGATGCTCGCACCTCCACGTTGCAGCGTGAATTTATCGCATGTCCTAGTTTGTTCAAGGGAAGTACCTCATCAGCTAGTCCGGCCGTAACCACAGCACCAGGCATACCCCAGACGGTGCTGGATGCCTCGTCTTGGGCTAGTACGATGCCCCCACGTCGTTTGATCGCCTCGCATCCCTTTTGTCCATCAGCGCCCATGCCCGTCATTACGAGCGCAAGAACGTTTGGTCCGTAAACGCGTGCCAGCGATCGAAACATGACGTCGGCTGAGGGTCGGCAGGAGTTCTCCGGTGCAGCTTGGCTTAGCATCGTGAAGACCTGATCCCCTTCGTAGGTTACCTCGAGGTGAAAGTCCCCAGGAGCGATGTACACTTGACCTGGTACTACTCGGTGCCCGTGCTGTGCCTCGACCACTTCGAGCTTTCCGCGTGAGCTGAGACGATCGGCAAGGATGCGGGTAAAGAACGGCGGCATGTGCTGAGTAATGAAGATCGGAACCGGCAGCTCTGGGGAGACCGCTCCTACCAGCTCGACGAGTGCATTGGGCCCCCCGGTCGAGATTGCAATCCCAATCGCTTTCACTTCAAGTGGCGTGCTGGCCACCTTGCGACGCGCAGGCGTGGTAGTTGCCGATACGTTATCCCCGGTGGACGTGTGAGCTCGCGCAAGAGCCTTGATCCTCTCCTTCAGTTCGTTGCGTATCCGATCGCTCGTCTGGCTTGTTTGGCCCCGCGCTGAGGGCTTTGCTATGAAGTCGTTAGCGCCGAGATCGAGCGCTTCCATCGTCGCCACTGCTCCTTCCTCAGTGAGGCTACTGAACATGATGACCGGCAGTCGCGTGTCTTTACTTCTGATATGTCGTAGCGTTTCGAGCCCATCCATCTCGGGCATTGCGATATCGAGGGTCACGATATCGGGTTTCAGGTAATCGATCTGCTGCAGAGCAGTCTTACCTGAAGATGCCATACCGACAACATCGAGTTCGGGATCCTGTGTGAGGATCTCGCTCAATATCTTCCGTATAACCGCTGAATCATCGACGACGAGGACCTTAATCTTGTTCATATTATTTAGCGTCACCAAGCCCTAGGATGCTCAATTTCTCTTCGATCGACTCTCGCGAGAACGGTTTAATTATGTACTCGTTCACCCCTGCTGCGAGCGCCTCAGCTACCTGCGAGATCCCGTCTTTCGCGGTCACCATCAAAATAGGGGTCTTCTGGTGGGCCTGGCTCTTCCGGACCCAATTAACCAACTCGATCCCGGTCATGCCAGGCATCATCCAATCCATGAGGATGAGGTCGGGAGCATGCTCTTGACTCAAGATGTCGCGAGCGATGTCAGCTGAGGCTACACCGATGGCATCGAAGCCCAGGTCGGACATCACCTTGGTCAACATTCGAATGGCTATGTCGCAATCGTCGACGATCAAAACCTGCTTAGACATGTTCCCCTCCTGACAACAAATCACACGCGGAATCAGGATCGATGTGCATCAGCAATCGATCATCGAGCTTGTATACACCACACACCATCTGGTCGAATGGAGCCTCTAGTGAAGGAGGTGGCGGCAGATAATTCTCTTGGTTCACCGTGATCACATCGCCTACGGAGTCCACTACCAGGCTCGCGGAACCGTCGCGTAGCTGGAGTATGATGTTCATTTGAGGCGAGTTGCTATGCGGAGCGGTCATTCGTAGTCGCTGCCTCATGTCAATCGCGGTTACTATATGCCCACGAAGATTTATGAGACCGAGAATCTCTTGTGGTGCCAGGGGAACAGGGGTCATGTGTTGTTGGTGAAGCACTTCCTGAACATCGAGCACATCGAGTCCGAAGGTGTACTGGTGGGTCACGAAGGTGACTAACTGAGTTGGTGTTCCAGTTCTCTTTTTCATAGTGCACCGGCTCCCTGTTCGAGTGTTTCGTTGAGGATGCTCTGAGAGAGCAGCTGATCGACATCCAGAACCGCGGTTACTTTTTTATTTATCACCCCGATCATACGGATACCGGGGTGCCCTTTGACGGGCTTCACGGCGGAGATCTCGTTGGCTACATCCATAATTCGTTGCACCCGAAGCCCTATAAGCATAGTACCGGTTCCAACCACGACGATTTGCATCGTTTCACTGACCTGCTCTGGGAGCTTGAGGAGCTTACAGACGTCGACTACCGGGAGGATGCTTCCCCGGTACTGAACGATCATCTGCGAACCGAGCCTCTCGAGCTCTGATTGAGGGATCTCTTCGAGTCGATTCACGGCGTGTAATGGGATGGCTGCACGATATTCCTCCGAGACCTGAACGACGAGCAGCTGCACGCTATTGCTGGCGCTAATCTGTGCTGCCTCAGCGGCAAGGCGCTTCTCCTCGGCCCTCTGGGCCTCCTGATAGACACCAGAGCGTTTACCGAGGGCGGCGATATCGATGATAAGTGCTATCTGCCCATCGCCAAGGATCGTTGCTCCCGCGAAGACCGGCACATTCTTCAGCTGTCGCCCGAGAGGTTTCACCACGATCTCCTCGGTATCGTAGACGGAGTCCACCACGATACCGAAGCGACAGTTGTCGACTTTGACGACTACTATGATCTTCTCGTCCACGCTGGCGTGTGAGTCGGCAGAGCACAGCTGTAACTGTCGGTCGAGGAAGAGCAGTGGGAGTAGGTTTCCGCGTAGTCGATAAACCGGGGTGTTTCCCAGCCAGGAGAGATCCTTGTTGTGCTCGGCCATCGTCGCGCGCATTTGAACCAGCTCAGTGATACTGACCTGCGGAATCGCGAATTTCTGGGCGCCGGAGGACACGAGGAGTGTCGGTATGATCGCAAGAGTCAGCGGAATCTTGAGCCTGATCGTGCTGCCCAGACCCCAGTGGCTCGTGATGTCCACCTGCCCGCCGATGCGCTCGATGTTGGACTTTACAACATCCATGCCGACGCCTCGACCAGAGATATTTGTGACCGTTTCAGCTGTAGAGAATCCAGGGGCGAATATGAGTCGATGGATCTCGTTCTCTCCGGCCGTCTGTGCACGTTCGGCCGAAATGAGGCCTCTCTCGAGCGCTCGAGCGCGGATCTTCTCCGTATTGAGGCCTGCACCATCATCGGCGATCTCGATGATCACATAGCCCCCCTCGTGAAACGCGCGTAGTGCTATGCACCCCTCAGCTGGCTTACCTGCCTGCTCGCGTGCATCGGGGAGCTCGATACCATGATCGATCGAGTTGCGGACGATGTGCGTGAGGGGGTCTTTGATAGCCTCGATGATCGTCTTGTCGAGTTCGGTTTCCTTACCTTCCATCTCCAAGCGGACCTGTTTGTGACAGGTGCGGGCGAGATCTCGGACTACGCGGGGAAATTTGGTCCACACCGTCGCGATCTGCTGCATGCGGGTTTTCATCACACCTTCTTGCAACTCAGACGTGACGAGGCTCAATCGCTGTGTGATGTTTCTGAAGGCGATGTCCGTGCGAGATTTGGTGGTTTGTAGGATCTGGTTTCTCGCGAGCACTAGCTCACCCGCTAGATTCATGAGGTGATCGAGGAGGTCCACATCCACGCGAAGGGTGGTATCGATAGCGGAGTGCTTCGATGTGTCGATCGTATCGGGTTCGCTTCGATCGTCTTGTGACGTCGCAGTAGGTGCGACACTCGAAGGGATCGGCGTTGATGTCGGCTGGTGCGGCGTGGAGGAGGGCTCAGGGGTCAGTACGGGGGTCCCACCGGCGGGAGCTATGGTAGTATCAGGCGGGGGCATTGCATCCAGCTCTCGTTGTGCGAGGATCGCTTCGAACTCCTCGTCGAGGCTCATCTCTGTAGGAGGGCGCGGGGTATCTTTTTTCTCAGCTGCGAGCACCATAGCCTCTACGAGGCCTTCGTAGCGTTGAGGCCCTTCTGCCCCGGTAGCCTCGATCGTTTGGAGCATCGTGCGGACAGCGTCGCAGAGATTCAGGAGTAAGGTGGTGATCTGCTCGTCTACCAGCACCTCACCGTTGCGCAAGGTTTGCAGTAGATTTTCACCCGCATGTGTGACGGACTCCAGAATCGAGAAGTCGAGGAATCCGCACACGCCCTTGATGGTGTGAATGCGACGGAAGATTGAGTTGAGTAATTCTCTGTTGGTTGGTTCGGTTTCAAGGGTGACTAACTCTTCGTCGAGTCGGTCGAGGTTTTCATTACTCTCAATCAGAAACTCGTTCAGCAGTTCGTCCTGCTCACTCATAATTCAATCCCTCGAGGCCCCCGCGGCGTATAAACAATTTTCGGCGTGGGGGAGCTCTTACTTGAGGGTAACTAGAGATGAGGATGAAAGTTGTTCGGCTGCTTTTTCGCGGTCTTAGAGCTGGAAGTGTTCGAGAGTATGATCGAGCTCAGGGTGAAGAAGTAGTCAACCCAAGGTGGTTCATTTTGATAATTGAGGGCAGCAGCACCGAAAGCGCGCAGCTGTAGGGGTGGATAACACCGCTCGTTACCCAGAAGAGCTGGCGCTTTGCACCGGCGTTTGTTTCTCGAGCGGACATCCACGAAGCCATGTTTTATCCGGGGAAACAGTATGTTACCTATACCGTGATAGAGATAGGGTGTTGGATGTGATGGCGATCATTGCTGTGGTTGCAGGGAGCAAAGTGGGTATGAGTTTTCTCTGTTTGGGATCTGCAGTGATGCGAATGCAGCTGGCGCGGTCCGTGGTAGTTTTAGGGGGCGTGTGTACGCTTGGTTGCAGCGGGCCGCAGGAGGTTCCGCGCGCGGCTCCCCTCTCAGTCAAGGTAGTAGCTGTAGAGAAGCGCGATGTCCCGATCTCCCAGGAGTTCGTTGGTAGGACCGTCGGAGCAATTGATGCCGACGTCAGGGCACGGGTCGATGGGGTCATAACAGGGGTGTTCTTCGAGGAGGGTGGTGAGGTCTCGGAGGGGCAGCTGCTCTACACCATTGACCCAGCCGAGATGCTCACCAAGGTGGCGCAGGCCAGGGGGGCGCTGGCTGAAGCTGAGTCGACCCTGGTTCAGGCGAACGCGGATCTGACGCGAATCAAGCCGCTCGCAGCCATCGATGCCGTCAGTAAGCGCGATCTCGACAACGCGATTGCGCGTCAGGGGGTTTCACGGGGAGCTGTTGATGCCGCGCGAGCCACTGTTGAAGCTGCAGAGATAGAGTTGAGCTACACCAAGGTCACTGCTCCGACTGCTGGGACGATCGGTATAAGTAAGGCAAAGGTCGGGGAGTATGTGGGGCGTCCGCCAAATCCGACGATCCTGAATACCGTGTCGAAGCTCGATCCGATTCACGTCCAGTTTTCTCTGAGTGAGCGCGAGTACCTGTTTTTTTCACGACTAGCCCTGGAGAACGGGACCAAGAGGGGCGAGAGGGTCCTGGAATTGATTCTAGCCGATGGTACCAAACATCCCCACGCGGGCGCTGTGCAGAAAATCGATCGCAGCATCGACGTGAAATCGGGATCCGTAATG
Organism: Bdellovibrionota bacterium; assembly: GCA_040398075.1. GTDB lineage: Bacteria > Bdellovibrionota_C > UBA2361 > UBA2361 > OMII01 > OMII01. The sequence continues at coordinate 23,403 of JBBAUR010000021.1, forward strand.
GTTGAAGCCGCATTTCCGAATCCGAACAAATTGCTGCGCCCAGGGTTTTTCGCGAAGGTGCGTACGGTCGCGGTAACTCGCTCTGGGGTGCTCGTGGTCCCCAAGAAGGCAGTGCGAGAGATCCAAGGCCGACAGCAGGTATTCCTCGTTGATTCGCACGGCAAAGTCGAGCAGCGGGGTGTCGAGGTAGGCCCAACGGTCGATGAGCAACTGATTATCGAGTCGGGTCTCGCCGAAGGCGACATTATCGCCACAGAGTCGATCCAAAAACTACGCACGGGTATGACCATCGATCCACAACGAGTCGCGGCACAGAGATAGGGTACCCCGTGAATTCAGACGATCAACCGATTCGTGAATACTTCTTCGTTCGGCGGCCTACGGTAGCGATTGTGCTCTCAATCGTGCTCGTGATCTTCGGGCTTGTAACTATCAAAGGTCTGCCGGTTTCCCAGTACCCAAACGTGGTACCGCCGGAGGTGCAGATATCTTCGACGTATTCTGGGGCGAACTCGCTCGCCGTTGAGCAGTCGGTAACAACGCCGCTCGAACAGCAGATAAATGGCGTCGAAGACATGATCTACATGCGCAGCGTGAACGCCAACGACGGTTCCAGCACTGTTCGAGTAAATTTCGAGGTTGGTACTGACCTCAATATGGCTAATGTTCTCGTTCAAAATCGGGTATCCCAGGCGCAAGCTGGGTTGCCAGATGCCGTCAAGCGACTAGGGGTGACGGTGAAGAAGTCTCTCTCGTTCCCGCTGGTACTGGTAACGTTACGATCCCCGAATGGAACATACGACAGCACCTTTCTCAACAATTACGCCACGATTAATGTTGTTGATTCCCTGGCGCGTATCAACGGTGTCGGCCAGGTCAATCAGTTCGGCGGTAGCGAGTACTCCATGCGGGTGTGGGTAAAGCCCGACCAGATTGCAAAGTTAGGTGTAACCACCAGTGATATCTCTCAGGCCATCCAGCAGCAAAATGTGATTGCACCAGCCGGTCAGATCGGTGGTCCGCCGGCGCTGCCAGGGACTGAATTTACCTACGTGGTAAGAACGAAGGATCGACTCGAGACCGTCGAGCAGTTCAATTCGATCGTGATTAAGGCAGATCCGGCCAGTGGCTCTCTTGTCAGGCTCAGGGATGTGGCGCGGGTAGAGCTAGGAACGCAGTACTACAACTCTTCAGGGCGGTACAACGGTGACGCTGCAGCGGTGCTGTCGGTATATCAGGTTCCAGGATCGAATGCGCTCGAAGTTGCGGCGAACGTGAAGGCTACGATGGAGGAGCTCCAGGCGCGTTTCCCAGACGATATCGAATACCTCATCTCACTCGATACTACGAAAGCTGTGACAGCAGGAATTGACGAGATCCTTCACACCTTGAGGGACGCAATAATCTTGGTTGTGCTCGTGGTGTTCCTATTCTTGCAGAGTTGGCGGGCGACACTCATTCCGATACTAGTGGTACCGGTCGCACTAATTGCAACCTTCTCGGTGTTCCCGCTTCTCGGTTTCTCTATCAACGTGCTCTCGTTGCTCGGTCTCGTGTTGGCGATAGGAATCGTCGTAGACGATGCGATCGTCGTGGTCGAAGCGGTCATGCATCACATCGAGCACGGGCTATCGCCGCGCGAAGCAACCAACAAAGCTATGGGCGAGGTGGGGGGGCCAGTAATCGCCATTGCGCTCATTCTGTGTGCGGTCTTCGTTCCGGTTGTGTTCATGGGGGGTATTTCAGGGCTCTTCTATCAACAGTTCGCTGTTACGATAGCGGTCTCAGTACTTTTCTCGGCCCTGGGGGCGATGACGCTCACCCCTGCACTGTGTGCAATGATGCTTAAAAAAGCCGAACCCACGAAGGGGCCCCTGGGGGGATTTTTTCGGGCATTCAACGCGGTCTTTGATAGAGCAACCGGCGTCTATGTCGGGGTAGCGGGACACCTCGCGCGCAAGCTCGGCCGAGGTCTGGTGATCTTCGCGCTTGTCGTGTGCGGGGCGCTTCTTCTTGGACGAGCGCTTCCGACGGCCTTTATCCCCGAAGAAGATCAGGGGTACATCTTGGCGAATATTCAGCTGCCCGAGGCTTCGTCCCTCGAGCGCACGAGCCTCGCAAGCGAGCAGATCGAACGGATTATTATGGAGACTGCCGGGGTCGAAAGCGTTACGACCGTCAACGGCTTTAGCCTTCTTACTCAGTCGTACGCCTCGAATACCTCGTTTTTCTTCATTTGGCTAAAGCCGTGGGAAGAGCGCTCGGGTCGAGCGCTTTCCTCTTTCGGAATTATTAGCAGTGTAAACGCGCGGATTGCGCGCGAATTCTCCGACGGTGTCGGTATGGCCTTTGGACCGCCGGCGATACCGGGGCTCGGCAACGGAGGTGGTTTCAGCATGATGCTCCAGGATCGTGGCGGTAACAACGCTGCGTACCTCGAGGAGCAAGCACAGCTCTTCCTTCAGGCTGCACATAAGCGGCCAGAGATAGCACATGCGATGACCCTCTATCGCGCCTCCGTGCCTCAGCTGATGGCGAAGATCGACGAGGACAAGGCGCTGGCGGCTGGTGTCTCGCTCAGTGATCTGAACGCTACACTGGGAACCTTACTTGGTGGTTCGTACGTGAACGACTTCAATCGGTTCGGTCGTCTCTACAAAGTATACCTACAAGCCGAAGCTGAATACCGGGACCAGCCCGAGGATATTCGTCAGTACTACGTTCGCAACAGGGACGGTGATATGGTTTCGCTGGGAACCTTGGTCACGCTCGTCCCGACCACGGGGCCTGAGTTCACAAACCGATTCAATCTGTTCCGATCTGCGGAGATCGTCGGGGGCCCCAAGGCAGGTTACAGCTCGTCACAGGCCCTGGCTGCGCTCAAAGAGGTCGCTCGAGAGGTCCTTCCGAGCGATGTCGGATACGATTGGAATGCGATGTCGTATCAAGAGGAGAAGGCAGCTGGAGGAGGAACCTTGGTGTTCATTCTCGGCATGGTGTTCGTATTCCTGATCCTCGCAGCGCAGTACGAAAGCTGGGCGCTTCCGTTCAGCGTTCTATTGGGCACCCCTTTTGCAGTGTTTGGTGCCTTACTCGGAATTTGGCTGTCACGCTTCATCAGCCAGTCCTACATGAACAACATCTTTGCTCAGATCGGTATTCTGACTTTAGTTGGGTTGGCAGCTAAGAATGCGATCCTCATCGTAGAGTTCGCACGCGCCAAAGTGGAACAGGGAGAGCCACTCGTGGAAGCTACGATAGAGGCTGCGAAGCTGCGCTTCAGACCGATCCTCATGACCGCATTTGCTTTCATCCTCGGTGTCGTGCCGCTCGTGGTCGCTTCTGGTGCTGGCGCTGAAGGGCGTAAGGTCATGGGTATGTCGGTATTTAGTGGCATGCTCGTCGCAACGGTCATCGGCGTGATGCTTGTGCCGATGTTGTTCGTGCTCATAGAACGGCTAAAGGGTGTGCGCGGCTCACATGGAAAAGCTTTGTTGCGGCTGTGGGCAGCGTTGTTACCGCTCATGAGTGCAGGGTGTCTGTTTCTCCCGAGCTACGAGCGACCTACGGGGATTGTGGGGAAGGTGTTCAGGGAAGCTCCGGAGATACAGGCGACTATCGCTGACATGAAGTGGTGGGAGGTCTTCGAGGATCCGCACCTAGAACGGCTGATCAGGAGCGCTTTGGAGAAAAACCGAGACCTGCGCGTTGCGCTAGCACGAATTGACGAGGCGCGCGGAATTCTCGGCGTAACGAGGCCGGATCAATTCCCTAGACTAGATATCTCCGGTCGAGCACAGCGCGCCGATGCAAGTGACCTCTCGGCGTTCCCGACCGGTTTGAACAGCGATTTCGACATCTTGGGTCGACTTAATTTCGAGATCGATATCTGGGGAAGGTACGCGAGCGCAACCGAATCTGCGCGCTCACAGCTCCTCTCGACCGAGTATGCCTATAGAGCTGTGACCTTGTCGTTGGTTGCGCAGGTCGCACAAACTTACCTGCGCTTGCTCGATGTAGACCGAGAGCTCGCCATATCGCAGCGAACGCTGGACAATCGACACGCTGCCACCAAGATCATCGAGGAACGTTTCAAGGGGGGCTACACCGCTAAGCTTGATCTCAATCAAGCAGAGATTCAGGAGAAGGACGCTGCGGTTGCTCTGATAGCTTTTCAGCGAGAACAACGCCTTCTGGAGAACTCCTTGAGTGTGCTCCTGGGAGAGGTCCCACACGCTATAGAGCGCGCGGTTGCTACAACTAACCCGTTAACGCTGACGCTCGATCGCATCCCCGCTGGTGTTCCGGCGATGGTGCTCGAGCGGCGGCCAGATGTGAGGGCAGCTGAGGAGAATGCTCGAGCTGCAGTGATGCGAGTTGGGGTGGCGCGCGCGCAGCAGTATCCGGCGTTGACCCTGACCGGCTTCATCGGGCTCAACTCGGCGGATAGCAGCAACCTGCTCAAAGGCGATGCGCGGACCTGGAGCATAGGAGGATCTGCACTCGGGCCTTTGTTGGATTTTTTCAAGAGCTGGTCACGTGTAGATGCTGCCGAAGCCCAGGCTGAACAGGCCCTCCAGGGCTACGAGCAGAGTGTACTTCTCGCAGTCAAGGAGGTCGAAGATGCGATGGTGGCTATCCGCACGTACCACGATGAGCAGCTGGTGAGAGGCTCTCAGGTTGAGTCCGCGCGCAGCGCTAATTTCCTTTCACGCCAGCGGTACGACAACGGAATTGCATCCTTTCTAGAGGTCCTCAACACAGAAACCTCGCTCTTCGCGGCCGAGCTTCAGTACTCGTTCACTCAGCAGCGATATCTCTCTGCAATTGTACAGCTTTATAAGTCTCTGGGAGGGGGATGGGAGTTACCTGATGGAGTTGACAGCTAAGGGTCCGCAGGCAGTTACGAGCCAGAAACATCGAGTGTCAGCACAGAGGGTGCTTCCGAGTTTTTTGAGTGGGAAGAAAAAGTGGCTCTTCGCGGAATCGAGTGGGTAGTGTGTCCCAACCCCTAGGAGGATTATGCAAACAAAAGGGGAGAGATACAAAGAGAGTGGGAGCGCAGCGAGAGGGAGAGAGACAGGAAAATCGATATGATACCCCCTCTCGGCTACCTCCCTATCCTCTTTGTTCACTTCCAGCGCTTGAGCCAGGCTCAACTCCCCGCTCAAAGGCCCGATCACCAGGCTGCTTGTGAAAAACATCGCATGTCAACTACTTAAAACCCGGAAGCGCCCCATTTTGGAGGGAGTTTACGTTATTCCTGACCTCGCTGCCACCCACTTGATTCCACGATGAGCCTCTATATTTATCACCCTTGCTAAGCTCCCGTTCTCTTTGAATCCCCTCTCTCTTTGGGATAAATCTGCCCAAGGATCGGGCCAAACCAACCGCTCGATTTCCGGAAGCGCTCGTAAAAAGTAGTCGCGAGCAAGAAAATGTACTCAAGTGCTCCGCTACGACGGTCGATATCTCTACCCGGAAGCGGGTAGGTAAGGTCCCCGTGCAGTGGTCTCGGAAGTCGCGTTGCGTAGCCTCAACGTTCAACGTTAAAACGAAGATACATGTTGATACCCAAATTTTAATTCAATCTGGATTCGGGGGGATTCGTGAAGCATCAAGCACACACTCCTAAGTTGTTGTTACTCTTCGTAGCTTTATCTGGTATTGCGGGCTTCTATTTCGCCGCACAGACTCGCCTTGGAAACGCAACACCGAAAGCTCGAAGCCCCGAAGGGTATCTCGGTGATGGGAGCTCTGTGTTCTTGGCCTCTCCGACGCCAACGCCCACTCATCCGCCAACCCCACCTGCGACACGAACTCCGACACCGACTCAAACTCATACGCCAACTCCGTCAGCAACGCCAACTCCGTCTGCTACGCCAACTCCGTCTGCTACGCCAACTCCGTCTGCTACGCGAACACCAACATTAACCCCAACTCATACGGCGACAACGACCCAAACACCCACATCGACGAGCACCCCAACACCGACTCCGGGATGTTCGTACGTGGAAGTGGGATTCCAACAAACCTCATGGCATCTGTGGTGGAAGAGTGACCAGTCACATACAAACGCAGCGACCTTCGCTCAACAATTACGGTCGCTTGCGCAAGCCGATAACCGTCGATTTGCATGCCTCGAAAGTATCCTCGAAGCAACCTACTTCGATTGGAGGATCTCTCAAGCCCCAGAGGCGTACATGGCAGATGATTGGCTTTACCGCGGGCTCATGGCTTGGTACGGCTGGGTGAACGGTGAGGTGAATCGCGATATTATGGCTCCGGATATGCAACTGCATCAACTGCAGCCAGCAAACACCGATAGGACCAAGAGTATGGTGCAGTGTGCAGTGCGGAATGGTGGTGATAACGTTCGTCGGGGCGCTGTCGACCTCGACGACGTCACAGCGCATTCTTACAACGGTATGTGCGGTACAGGCACGATCTACCTCCGCACGTCAGCGAGTGGTAAGTGTGAAGCGATCAATCCGAATGCGGTTTCTGGCTTGCAGAGCTGTGGTAGTGCGCAGTTACTCTACAGTGAAGCGACGCCGATCTCTCTGTTGTGGGAGCCGAAACTCACACTGGATAACTTCGACAGTGAGATCCGCTTGGTGAAGTTTACGCTCGATTCGAGAGATGCAAGCGATGCACTCTATGAGTGGAAGGCCAGTAGCGGGGCGCCCTTACTCGTGTACGACCCTGACAGGACTGGCGAGATCAAGTCGGCCTCACAGCTCTTCGGATCGTGGTCCTTCGGTGGTCGGGGTGGTTCGAAGCTCGACTCGAACAGGCAACCATGGAGCGACGGATACGAGGCGCTGGAGACCCAAGATGTGAACGGTGATGGTATCGTGAGTGGTCATGAGCTCGATTCGATTGCGCTGTGGTTCGATCACAATCGCGACGCGGTTTCGCAGCCCGGTGAGGTCATACCTGCCAAGAGAGCGGGACTAGTGGAGCTCTTCTACAAAACACCATCAGAAAAGCAGCTGGATGGCTCTAAGCACCTTAATCTGGGCTTCCGCCGAAAGGACGGTTCGGGGATGCTCTTCAGTGGAGCGTCGATAGACTGGACAGCACGGGCAGCCGAGGTTGGTCAGACGCTCTATGAGAAGCAACTTATGCAACCTGGAACCAGTAAAAGCGGAACATCGTCCGTTCAAAGTGCCTCGAACGCCACTACCGCTACGGGAGAGGCGCCGGCGCGAAGTGACAGAGCGACGCCAGTAAAGACTGGAATCGCCGGATACTGGCGTTGGGTGAACGGAATTGCTGATCGGCCATCGTCAGGTATCCTATTTCTCAAAGCCAACAACGATGGCTCAATAGAGGGGAGTTCGGTGAGCGAATCGGTCTTGATGAACCAGGCGGCTAACGATACGGTACACGCCATCCGCTTCGTTGCGCTCCAAGGTGCACTCGATCAGCAGGACAGCTCGAAGGTGTCTTTTTCGATGATCCTCCCCGATAACGGAAACTCCGCTCAGAGTACTGCTACCCTCGTCGAGCAGGACGGCAAGAGCTTCCTCAAGGGGAAAACAAGTGTGGCAGTCAAGAAGGACAACGGTGCTCAGCAGACCATTTCCTACGACTGGATAGCCGAGAGGATGACCAAGGATTCCTGGCGCTGGAAATAGCTCTTCTAAATACAGGCTCATTCATTGATACTACACCCAGCTTCATTCATTTTTTTCAAAAATGAATGAGGTTGGATTTATACGAGAGGAGCTGTCACGGACTTCGAAAGGGTTCGTACGTATCACCTTGGTGACAAGCGTCCTCGAGCGAGAGAAGGGGCGACAATAGCTCGGCTTTGCGCACTCCGATTCCGCGTGCGAGCTGGAGCGCCGCATAAGCGGAATTTTCGCGTGCATGTGCGATGATACGATCGCGCTTCTCTAAGAGCTCTGTCGCCACACTGTCGGATACCCCCGGTATCAATTCGAGATCTGACATGTCCGCACATGCCAGTGGGATCGGCGCTCCGAATGCAAGGAGCGTTTCGGCATCATCAGCTATCCGCGGGCTGAGCCACTCCGCGGGGATGTGCACCGGTCTTTCGAGAATGACACACGCGGCGCGGATGACGAGCATGAGAACGAGGAGCGTACACAAGACAGCTGTTCGTGATGCCATGATGGAAAAATCACCGGGTTGGCCGAGCGGCACGTCAATGCGACGTAGTGCCAGCACTTTACGACAACCGATATACTGATCGTCTCCGCGAACCTCTCTATAATCGCTCATCCACGAACTTAGTTGCTGGTAAGTCAGGAGATGTTGCTCGCCTTCTAGGCCACGGTATTGAGCTTCCCATTGTGGCGAGGGATAGGTCCTTCGGCGGACTGCTGCTCCTGCTTTTCCGGCTCCTCCCTGTCGGCAAAGGCTCCCTCGGTCCGTTTCTCGCGCTGAATCACGCGGTCGCGGTTTTCACGAACCTTGGTGGCGCTGCTCTGGGCCAGCTGTTGCACCTGGGCCTGGCTCACCCCAGCGGCTACGGCCGCCTCCGAAGAACGGAGCTGGTTCGCCCCGTTGTTAGGGGCTAGGCTGGAGCTTGCTACCCCGATGCTTTGCGTAGTTAGCGATGGCATTGTATTTTAGTTCTCTTTCGGTTCATCGGCACAGGTAAGCCGCTGATGGATATTCTGAGGCTATTTTGTGATCATTGACTGCGACGCCAACGCTACGTACGCCCCTGATGAGGATATTCAGGAGTTTATCTCTGCCAATTGGGGAGCTCTCGGGAACCCGAGCTCGCTCCACAGGGGTGGACAGCGAGCGCGTGCCCTCGTAGAGGAGGCGCGTGCCTCGGTGCGCGGTCTGCTCGGAGCAGGGCAGGGTACACAGGTCATTTTTACCTCTGGAGCAACCGAGGCGAACAACGCCTGTGTTGCCGCCGGAGCCGAGCGTCCCGGGACTTTGGTGTCTTCGCTTGTTGAGCATCCCTGCGTGATAGAGCCGCTTCGGGTGCAGCATTCTCGAGGCCGAGCAGTCGTGTTGGTTGCTCCTGATAGTGAAGGTGTAATTGTCCCCGATAGGCTCGAAGATGTGGTCACTGCGGAAACGGCTTTCGTTTCTATCATGGCAGCGAACAACGAGGTTGGGGTCGTAAACGACCTTGCTGAGATCGTGATACGTGTCCGCCGTCGTGCCCCGAACGCGCTCATTCATACCGACGCAGCGCAGCTTCTGGGAAAAGGCGAGTTGTCATTTGACGCTTTAGCGGTGGACCTTCTTACCCTCTCTGGTCACAAGCTCGGAGCGCTCTCTGGGGTAGGAGCAATTCTCGCGCGTGAGGGTCTCGACGTTCCAGCCTTTGTACGCGGTGGTCCCCAAGAGGGGAAGGTGCGCGGAGGTACGGAGAATGTGCTCGGGATAGCGACGCTAGGAGCAGTTGCTGAAGCCCTGCGATGGGATCTCCCCACGCGTATCGAATCGATGCGACGTATACGCGACGAATTCGAGCAGACGGTTGTGACATCTATCACTGGATGCGTTATCAATGCGCTTCAGCGAAATCGTTTACCGAACACCTCCAGTGTGTTCATACCGGGAGTGCGTGCGGACGATCTCGTTGTTGCTATGGATCTAGAGGGGGTGTTGATATCTTCCGGTGCAGCTTGTTCCTCTGGAAAGCCAGAACCGTCGCATGTTCTCCTGGCGATGGGGCAGGAAGAGGGGCGTGTGCGCTCCACGGTTCGCGTGAGCTTTCGTGCCGACCATCCTCACGGAACTGGAGAGCAGGTTGCTCAGGTGCTCTCACGAGTGGTAGCGCGGATGCGTGGGGTGGGTAGTAGCGTAGGGAGAGGAGCGTAGGACGAGATGAAGGGTGTCTCGGAATCGGATTCAATTCATGTGGGATCAGAGGTGTCGATCGTCGTTGCGATGTCGGGCGGCGTTGATTCCTCCGTCGCAGCGTACCTACTTTCTAAGACCGGTAGTCCGCTTGTTGGTGTCTCAATGCAGGTGTGGGATTACAAGCGCAACTCCGACCATAACAGCCGAGCCACGTGCTGTTCCCCGGCAGATTTCTGTGATGCTCGGCGTGTAGCAGCCAAGCTCGATATCCCCTATTACATCGTCGATTTCGAGGCGACCTTTGAGCGTGAGGTGATTCAGCGTTTCGTCGATACGTATGAGCAGGGATTGACCCCTAATCCGTGCATCGACTGCAACAGCAAGGTTAAGTTTCGTGAGCTGCGTGAGCGTGCACTCGGGTTCGGGTGTTCGCACGTAGCCACCGGGCACTATGCGCGAATTCGAAAGGGTGACGTCGGCTATCACCTGCTGCGAGGCAAGGATCTCGATAAGGATCAGAGCTACTTTCTGTACACCTGTCTCCAGGATGAACTCCAACGTACGATCTTCCCGGTAGGGGAGTACACCAAGCCCGAGATACGGGAGATCGCGCGGGAGGCGGGGCTTCCAACAGCAGATAAAGCCGAGAGTCAGGATATCTGTTTCGTGGCTGGAAGCGTACAGGACTTCGTGGCAAAGATCGGGAGTAGGCGTGGGCCCGGTGACTTCGTCACCAAGGACGGAAGAAAGGTCGGAGAACACGAGGGTATTCACCGCTTCACGGTCGGGCAGCGGCGGGGTTTGAGTCTCGGCGGGATGGCTGAACCGTTGTACGTGGTCGAGATTCAGCCCGATACGAATCGAGTAGTGGTCGGACCGAAATCTGATCTCGAACGAGAAGGGTTTCTCGTGCGCGAGATGCACTGGGTCAACCCGACACTCATAAAGAGGGTTGCAGAGGGGGTTTTCCCTTTCAATTGCGAGGTCACGGCGCAGGTTCGTTCCCGCCATCGTGGCGTCAGGGCTCTCATGCAGGTGCTCGATGCGCAGACCTGTTTGATCTCGTGGCATGAGGAGTGGGCTGCGGTATCGCCGGGGCAGGCTGCCGTTCTGTATGATCTGGAGAACGAGGAGGTCTTGGCGGGTGGTAGGATAGCTCGTTAACGGCGGAGCTGTCATACAGTTATCAACAAGGGTGCTTGCTGGCCGTTTCCCCGCCCGCCGGACACACTATGCGCACACTAAGCGCAGATAGGCCCATAACATCGCGGTATGGAATTTCACGATCTAACAGGTAGTAGCTCATCTGCTGCTAGTGGCCCCTCCGGGGATCGCCGACCCGAAGGGGTGGTTTCGGCGCCTGAGTTTATCGCCATTGCACCGGCAACTAGCCGAATTGAGGTCGAATTGGCTCCACATGCGCGGGCTATTGTCGAATGGTGCTCGACAGTTCTCGAAGGTACTCCGGATGGCGTGGCTCGAACTCCTGAGCCGGCCGACGGCTTTGACACGCTTGAGGCTGGCCCCGGAGCGGCCTTCGTACGCACGGCTATCCAAGTGATTAAAGATAGTGAGTCAGCCCTCCTGCTTCATCGTTCGGAGCCCTTTTTCGCAGAGCTTGAAGGGACGCTCAGACATTGTGCGGCTGATCTTCGTACCGTTGAGGAATTTGTCTGCAAGCGCGGCGACATTCAGTCCAGCGAATCATCAGCAACGCTCTGGCTGAGAGGAATAATTCAGACGGTCAACCGGATTTACGAGCGGCTTGTCGAGGTCGAATTGACAATTTTGAGCTGCGAGCAGCAGCAACAGAAAGCTGCCTTGAAGCTGCTATCAGCGAGTAAGCTGAAGGAGCTTATGGAGCTCTCAAAGACAGTCAACGAACCCAAGATGCGCAGCAAGGTTCAGTACACACCTACCCAGAACGACACCACACGAGCGACTCATCCAGAGGTATCTCAGGCGCTCACGCAGGGCGGGAGTCAGAACATGATTTGGGACGATAGGTGCTCTGTACCGAATACCGCAGGGCGAACGGCGCCGCGGGAGTGTCTTTGGAAACACTCGAGCAGCCCGAGTCGATCCGTGTCGCCTGCGGCGTCGTCACTCTTACCCCTTCAGGGGCGAAGTATCATAGACGCCTCCGGACATCTGATATCTCTCAACTCACGCTTGAGCTCCTTCTCCGTTCCTGAGGCTCCTATTGGAAGTATGGCGTGCGAGAATCATCAAACGATCACTTTACGCTACAAGATAGAAGGGGCCTGTCTCTCACTACGAGCGCCGCGTGGAGCTAAACCGATCCAGATTGAATTCTTTGCCGAAGGGGTATCCTTGTCAGAGGATACAGGGGTGAATTCCGATGTTCCGCTTTCGAAGATGGTGGCGGGGATCTATACCGGAGTATCAAAGGAGCGGGCAACAGAGGTCGCGGTAGTTTGGGCCCTCGAGGATCCTCAACACGAGGCTCTCCACGTCGTTGCCGAGAGGGTGCTTATGAGCGGAGCACCGGAGGTGCTCTACTCTGGATGTATGGCAGCGATACTCGAGGAGAATACGTCGTGTATCTCTTCGATTTCCGAGCGGGCGAGGGGGGTCCTCACAGGGATGGCGTGCGATGGGTGGTATTATCTCGATGATAATCACGTATCGGGGCTCTATTCCGCGATTTCACCGGAGCTGCGCCTCTCGCTCATGAGTGGATTACGTTTTGGGAAATGCGACGAGCTTGCGCAGTACTTACAGGTTGCTTTGGCTCAGTGCCGGATTCCAAGCGTTGTCGAGAGTGGCTGTACCTACCACGAAGCTACCGGCAGTTACAGGGTTCCAGGTCATGCTCAGGTACGCGTACTCGACAAACTCCCCTTTGTGCTCGATCCAACCCTTCGGGTCAGTGGTATGTCAAGCTGGGTTAGTAACCTCCCCGAAGATATCTCAGAGCTGTGCAAAACAGCGCTCGAGATGGTCAAAGAGAACCAGCCTGCGTCTGCCTACGCAGCAGGGGTATGGCTGCGGGAGCGGTTGCTTACGCTCGGGGGTACGATGAGGCCGCAACGAAGGCTCACGTATGAGCAGGGGATCTCCGATGATTTTGCGGCGCGCGCTGCGCTCCCGCCGACGCTACCACCCGATATACTGCTGTCGGTCGCGGCAGCACGCATCCTTGAATACCACCAACTCGGATACTGGTTCGGCGACTGCACGATAGAGCAGGGCTTTGAACTGTCCAGCTTTCTACAGCAGTGGGGTCCCAAGGTGAGTACGCTCCTTGATGCGGCGTGGAGGAAGGGGGAGCGAGCGCGGCTCGAAGCTTTACCGATAGTGCAGACGCTGCGCATGTTGACCGTAGAGTTATCCCAACGATCACACCTGTTGGAGTCGAGCATCGTATATTTCAATGAGCTGTGTTCTTTTGCAAACAAGGGGATAAAAAGCATACTGCTCGATGATTTTATAAAGACTTGCAACACTTCCTACCGCTACGTGGTACATCGCTTCTTCTCTGAATTCACGCGGCGCATCGATGACAGCCAGGGGTGTGACGATCTTCTCAAAATCATTCAATTCATGGAGAGAGGAAGGCCTTGGTCGTCAACGAGTGAGAAGGAGCATAGCCCTCCGTACGTCTTATCGACGCAGCTGGAGATCCCGGAGTATGGGGCCGAACCAAGCTCCTTGAGGGCACTTGCAAGAGTGTGCCTGCAGAGAGGTTTCTTCGATACCTACCCGCCGGAAATGAAATGTCCAAACGGAGTGACAGTGCGCTTCAACATGTCTCACGGGAGCTACCATCGATTCGTATCGGCTGCCTTGCAGACCGCTGGCGCAGGTTCCCTTATCGAAGCGTTGGCCGAGCGGCTCGCGGGGACTGGACCGTTCACGTGGGAGATTTTCGGCGATAAATATGAGGCCACAGCTGATACGCCGAGGTTGAATATTTGGGTCATAGAGCTACTCCTCATGGGAAGTCGCCTCGAGCGGGCAGCAGAGATTATGGCCAAGGCTCTTCAGACACATCTCGAGAGATCTCCAGGTAAAGCCTGGGATATCGTGAACCACCGCGAGGTTTATGTATTGTTCGAAGCCGCCTCAGACTCTCGGGTTCGGTCGACGCTGAACAAGTTCTTCCCCGCTGCGTACGGCACCAACCTACAACTGACGAAGGTTGTGGAACATGCCCTGTATTACATAATTCCATTCCTAGGTACACGTTTGGCTACGCGCCAGCTGCCGCTATCAAGACCGGAGCCAACAGAGATGGCGGAAATAGTGGCCTGCTCCTTTAGTATTTTCTTGAAGTCGTTTCGGTCGCGCATCTCCAGGCTCAACTGCAATAGCTTCAGCGATTCTTTCCTGCTACTCCTCGGGACTATTGCAGGAGCCCCTCATCACTGGACCGACCACTCACCGGCTGTCGCCCGTGTTCGGAGGATAGTCGCTTCTCTAGAATCCGGAGAGCCCTACAAGAAACTTGGCGCTCTCGCGTGGGAGTATAAGCGAGAGGAGACTGTAAAAGCTCTCCGTCGCTTACAAAAAGCTATCTGGAGCTCTCCTGACTGGCAACCTGCCCTCTGTGCTTTGCCTTCTGATATACACCACCGTGGAGCGCAGGTGTTGCACGTTCTCAGTGAGGAGCTGCTCAAGAGTAACGTACAAAGTAAACTCAGTCAGGATCTACTCAGTACCCTCGCACTTGATTTACTGGAGCTTCACTTCACCGGCGCATCCAAGAAGCTGGATATGGAGGGTCTCCGCGCTCGCTTGACGCAGCTTGTCGAGCGCTACACGCACGATGAGTACGAACGTGCATGGGCTGCCGTAGCCATAGACATGCTCATCGCTGCGTCTGACCAGTTGGGATACACGACAAAGCTCCAGGAGTACGGGGCGGAGGTTCAGAGAGAGCTCGGGGGGCAGTACAGGAGAGCTTCTCGCACCAGGTTTGTCAGGTACGTTTTGGGCATGCTCTCCTCTAGTATTGTTACCACGTCTGTCGGATATTGCGCGGATAAACCACCCCAAATGGCTAAAAAGGGCGCCTACTCAGGTAGGGCAGGGGCTCCCACCTACCACGGCGACGAGGCTACTCGAGCACGCTCACGCCTCTATAACGGCTCTGAAGAAGACGGCCTGATGCACATGAATGCCGCCGCTGATCGCCGTGCAGTTAACTGGAGGGCCACCGCGAGGTTGTCTTCTGGGGTGCTCGTGAACACATACAACACACCAACGAACAACGTGGCATCAGAGCATCACCTCCTCATCGATGCGAGCGCTTGGCTTATTTTAGAGCCAGGCGCAGGATCTTCGCTAATACCTCACGGATTCGACACGGCAGCACTTCGGCGATTATCGGCTTACATCCAGGGCCTGTCCTCTTCAGGAAAGCAGGTGTCGGCCTCAATATACGTCTTTGGTTCAGAGGTCGCGTCGCTGGATTTTGCACAAACAGCTCAGTGGGCTTCAGAGCACTGTATCCTCTCAGATGACTGGGCACCCGGCACGTCTACCTTAGTTGGTTGTCTCAAGAGTCCAATTAAGCGGCAGGATTTCAATCAGCGTAGAGGGGCCTGGCTCTTCCAGGCCGTCAGTCACGTGGCAAAGGGGGTATGCGATACGTTTGAGGTAGCGCAGATTTTAGCCAAGGCACAGCGAAGTAGGTGTACCTTCTCGCTGGTGCGACGAGGTGAACCGTGGAATCAGCAAGAGTTAGGCACTAATGATAAGCTCCTGAACGAGCGACTTTCGCGGACCGGGCGGTTCTCAACAGTTGAACTCTAAAAGCTCATATTTACAAGGTGTTATGCTGGTTTGAATAGCCTTCAGAATTTGATACTATCTTAAAGAGTCAAGCTGAATAGTTAATCCTCTCACTCACCAAAGCGAGCTGGTAAGTGGTGCCGGTCTAAAAGGAGCCGGCCCCTTGGAAGCTACTTTTGTGAATGTGAGGCCCCAGTATCGTGTGGAGCCTTGTATGCGATTTGGAATCGTAAAAAATGCCACGTCCAGTGGCGAAGCGGAGAAGCGTACCTTTCGTTCCGCCCCCGAACCGCTCGGAAGAGAGCACTACGGAGAGATAGAGGGCAAGCTGGGCTATACGTTCAAGGATCGCGCCTGGCTCGAGCGCGCGCTAACACACCGCTCGGTGCACGCCAAGGGAACAAAGAGTGACTATGAGCGATTGGAATTCCTTGGAGACGCGGTGTTCGATCTTGCCGTAGCGCATCTCCTTCTCGATCAGCATCCAGATGCCAAGGAGGGAGAGCTCTCGAAGATGCGAGCAGCCCTGGTCAATACTACTTCACTCGCCGAGATTGCACGCGAACTCCAGCTCGGTAAGTTCATTCGCCTCAGCCGTGGTGAGCTGGCGAGCGGAGGTGCCGAGAGGCCCTCCATCCTCGCTGATGTACTCGAGGCTGTGGTGGGTGCCGTATATCGGGAAGGTGGGTACGATGTGGCACGTATGTGCGTTGAGGGCCTGATCGGTGATCGACTCGTGACGGTGACGCCGCGTGACCCGAAGACGGAGCTTCAGGAGGCGTTACATGCTGCGGGAAGCGAGGCTCCTGTATACCGATTAGAGTGCGTTGAAGGACCCGAGCACGCTCCGGTCTTCATATCCGTTGTCGAGGTCGATGGACAGATCGTGGGGCGCGGCCGTGGGCCGACCAAAAAAGCCTCGCAACAAACCGCTGCAGAGGAAGCTCTCCAGCATTTGAAGGCAGGTGACGATCTCGACGAGCGTTTCATGGTCGCTCCAGAGAGTGCGGATGATGATGGGTCCGAGGAAGAAAATCCAGAAGATGGAGCCGAACAGGCCAACGAGAGTAGTAGTTCGTCAGAGGTGGAACGTGACGCAGAATAAATCTCTTCCGACGATCTGCATCGTAGGTAGAACAAACGTGGGAAAGTCGACCCTCTTCAATTCGCTCGCGGGGCGGAGGAAGGCGGTGATTAAGGATCAGCCGGGTGTGACGCGCGATCGGTGTTATGAGGTCGTAACGCGATTCGACATCCCATTTACCCTCGTTGATACCGGTGCGCTGGTTGGAGAGGAGGATATCGCTCTGCATGAATCTGTTCGCGCTCAGAGCGAGCTCGCCATGCGGCAGAGTGATATCATCGTTGTCGTGTTCGATGGTCTTCACGGATTGCATCCTCTCGATAGCGATGTGGTCGAGTTTGTCCGGCAGATTGGGAAGCCGACTATCTTTGTTGCCAACAAGTGCGAAAAGCCATCTGCAGCCCTGAATGCAACCGAGCTTTATGGCCTCGGCATCGACGAGATCATACCGATCAGCGCTGCTCACCGTCGCGGCATCAAGGACCTCATTGCAAAAGTCGAAGAGATCGTTGGTACTCTCGACATCGACGGTAGTTTTGTACGCGAGAGTAAAGGGGAGTTCGATGATATCGAGGAGGATGCTCCGGAAGCGCTCGAAGCAGAGGACGAGGCGCAGACGGCTGATGTATTCGAAGTGACGGAGCTCGACCTTACGGCAGATGAAGACGCTGGTCGACCGATTAATATCTCGATTATAGGCAAGCCGAATGTCGGCAAAAGTACGTTCGTCAATACGCTACTCGGTGAAGACCGTATGATCACCTCGCCTCTCGCGGGAACCACCCGTGACAGCATCAAGAGTGAGCTAGGGCGCAACGGACGGCGTTTCGAGATCGTCGACACCGCGGGGTTACGGAAAAAAGCCGGCGTCCGTGAAAATACGGTGGAGCGGTTCAGTAACATTCGTACCTTGCGCTCGCTCGTTCAGAGCGATGTTGCCGTATTTTTACTCGATGCGGCCGAGGGTATACCAACCGAGCAGGATGCTCGGATCGTGGGACTCGCTCACGAGAAGGGTAAATCGCTCGTGATCGTCGTGAACAAGTGGGATCTGATCGAGAAGGACTCGCGCACCGCTGAAGCCTACAGGCATGCCGTTCGTACGGTGTTCAAGTTCGCCGCGTACGCACCGGTAGTATTCGTTTCGGCGCTCACCGGACAGCGCTGTTTGAGTGTGCTCGATGAGGTCGTAAAGGTTTACGAAGCCTCTAGAATTCGTCTGAGCACAGCTGAGGTCAACAAGATCTTTACCGACGCGTTCGCGGCGAAACCCCCGCCGGTATATCGAGGGGTTCCGATTAAGCTTCTATACGCTACGCAGGTGGCTACGAAGCCACCGACCTTCGCGGTGTTCGTCAATCACCCGGATCGTCTGCGGTTCAATTACGAGCGCTACCTCAAGAATACCCTGCGCAAACTTTATCCTTTCGAGGGGAACGACGTGCGCATTCTGTTCCGACGACGTAGCCGGATCACCAACGAGCGTAGACGCGCGGCGTAGAACTTCGGTCGGAACCTGTATGCCCGTAATCGGGCTACCTTCTACACTGCCAGATCGGAGATAACACACACCTTCTTTGCGGCGACTGATTCGGAAATCATCGACATCTGACGTACGTTTTGGCCCTGCACGTCGAGGAGAATTACACTTTTCGGATCGGCTTTTAAAATGAGGTGGTCCTTCATTGGTGAACGCTTGCGGTTTTCAGCGACGAAGCGCTCGAATAGGCTCACGCGCTCCGCCTCACCTTTTGTCGTGCGCAGTTGAGAGAGCTGTGTGTTACTGAGCACGGTTGTGTGCGGGGAGAGGCAGTCGCTATTTGGCTTAACGTAGGTTCCGATCGTGGGGGTGGTCACAGGCTTATCGTTGATTACGAGCTGTTTCCCTGACACTACGTAAGGTTTTATGACCTGGGCAACTGCAGGATCGAGCTGATTGGCTGCCAAGAGAAGCGCGGCGTTCCCAACACCCCTGACTACCTCGGTGAGTCCGAAGAAACCCACGATAGAGAGGGTTTTTGCGGAACCCGCCCCTTCGGTTACGACCGATAGGTACGGATTGTTGTTATCGATGCTGATGGAGGTCCGCGCACTCAGCTGCACGGTGAGGTTACCCGACACCTTGTACGAACGGTTGCCCAGCAATATTTCGGAATATAATGGACCAGCGTTAGTCTGTTCGAAACGCACGAACATGTGGCTGACCCCGGCACTGGGGGTCGCGCCGAGGTCGAATTCCTGAGGAGATACCTTGGACCCTTCCATGATAAAGAGCCCCTGTGCGCCCTCCTTGGAGCTTACGACGATCTTGGTCTCGCCATCGGTGTGGTGATACACGCCCGACTCCATCGTGAGCAGATAATCCGCACACGCAGCTCGTAGTGTTATCGTTTCTCCCAGGGCCGCCAGCGCTATAGCGGACAAAAAACGCACAATTTGGTTCATTCCGTAGGTCCTATCCGTCGTGTGGTCGGCTCATCTGCGTGAGCTCGGTAGACCCTCTTTTTAACCTTGTTGGAGCCAGGGCGACACCCCTTTCCTCCTTAACGGTCCATTCAGGGGCTCAAAAAGGGGGTTTCGACTTACTCAAAGCCCTGACATGCGCTATACTTTCTGGCCATAACTTGAGACAGTTCAACAGCTGGAGTCCGTGGTCAAAGGGGCTCATTCTGCAAAAACAGAGTTTATCCTCGAGGGAGCAGGCGTGATTCTTATCCTTGATTTTGGTTCGCAGTATACGCAACTTATCGCTCGGCGCGTGCGCGAGTTCAACGTGTATAGTGAGGTCAGGCCATGCACGACTGACCCCCGCTCGATAGACTTGAGTCAGGTCAAGGGTTTGGTCCTTTCAGGTGGTCCGGCTAGCGTAACCGACAGCGATGCTCCGGAGTTCAATCCAGCGTGGTTATCCCTCGATATCCCCACACTCGGTATCTGTTACGGCATGCAGCTGCTAGCGCACCACTCAGGGGGTTCCTTAGGACGGGGGGCAGCGCGTGAGTACGGGCCCTCGACGATCACGGTCGAGCAGGCTCGAGGATTGTTCTCTTCGTGGTCCGAAGGGGAGCGCCTCACGGTGTGGATGAGCCACGGTGATCACGTTGAGAAGCTCCCACCGGGTTTCGTCACCTCGGCCTCGAGTGCGGGGGCGCCGATAGCGGCTATGCAGCACACCTCTAAGCCGATCGTAGCGCTGCAATTTCATCCCGAGGTAGTGCACACGCCGCAGGGTAAAAAGATCCTCGAGAACTTCGTGTATGGGATGGCCAAGTGCGCTCCGGACTGGACACCTGAGGGCTTCATCGAGCAATCGGTCAGGAAGACTGCGGCGGAAGTCGGACCTACAGGACAAGCGATCTGTGCCTTGAGCGGTGGTGTTGATTCGACAGTGGCCGCAGTTTTAGTCGCCAAGGCGCTCGGTTCGCGGCTGCACTGCTTCTTCGTTGATACCGGATTGATGCGCAAGAACGAGGCGCACTCGGTCATGGAGAGGCTCAAGCTCCTCGATCTGAACGTCGAGCTCGTTGATGCGGGTGCACGTTTCTTGGGTGAGCTCAAAGGTGTTACCGATCCCGAGAAGAAGCGTAAGATTATCGGCCGTGTTTTTATCGAGGTGTTCGAGGAGCAATCCAAGAAGCTCGACGGGGTTACCCATCTCGTTCAGGGCACCCTGTATCCAGACGTCATTGAAAGCGTATCGGTTCGAGGCCCGTCTGCGACGATCAAGACGCATCACAACGTCGGTGGTTTGCCGGAGCGCCTCAAGTTCAAGTTGATAGAGCCGTTTCGAGAGCTCTTCAAAGACGAGGTTCGCGCGCTCGGCCGCGAGCTCGATATGCCGACCGAGATCCTGCAACGTCAACCGTTTCCTGGTCCTGGACTAGCGGTCCGAGTTCTCGGTGAGGTTACCCCAGAGCGCGTAGCGGTGCTCCAAGAGGCTGATCACATCTTCCTCGAAGAGGTCCGTGCTGAAGGATTGTATGCGGGATTGTGGCAAACCTTTGCTGTGCTACTCCCCGTGCAGAGCGTAGGTGTCATGGGCGATGGTCGAACCTACGAGGAAACAATCGCCTTGAGAGCGGTATACTCCGAGGATGGGATGACCGCAGATTGGGCATACCTCCCCGAGCCGCTCCTGCGTCGGGTGAGTAATCGAATCGTCAACGAGGTGAAGGGGGTCAACCGTGTTGTGCTCGATATATCGAGCAAGCCACCCGCAACCATCGAGTGGGAGTGATCTTCCCCCTGTAATTTAGACACATCTGACTCAATCTGTTAGGAGATGTGTATGGCGAAGCGTTACCCGAGGGAGATCAAAGAAGAGGTGCTGAAGAAGATCCGAGAAGGTCAACGAGTCTCGGAGGTTGCGAAGGCACATGGGATTAATGAGATGACGGTCCGCACGTGGCTAGAACGCGATACGGAGTCAACGGCAGCGGAGACGCTGGAGATATCAAGGCTCAAGCGCGAGAACGAAGCGCTGTTGAAGATAATTAGGACAGCTGACGTACCGGGCGGAGCTTCGGGAAAAAAATCAGCGCCGTGGAAGTCAGTAACAAGAGCGCCCTTGCCAGGGAGCTTAGAGTAAGCCGTTCCAGTCTCTACTACCGCCCAAAGAAGCCTGATAAGGATGAAGCTCTGCGGCGAGAGATAGAGCGGGTGATGCTCAAGAACCCTGGCTATGGGTCTCCACGGATCGCTCTTGCACTCAAAATCAATGAGAAGCGTGCAGCCCGCGTGATGCGGAAGTTCGGGCTACGACCAGCAAAACGTGCAAAAACGCCTGATAACCCTGGCGATCGGGAACGGGAGAGCCTGAAGTATCCATGCATTCTCTCAGTGCTGTCTCCAATAGCTCCAGACGTCGTATGGGCGAGCGATTCCACGTTTATCTGCTACAAAGGAGCCTTTGTATATTTGTGCGCAGTTATAGACGTTTTCACCGGTGAGGTGCTCGGCTTCAGCATAAGCCGAACGCATGACGCCAACTTCGTACTGCTGGCGATCAGACGTGCGATTGAACGTACAGGGATAACCCCACAGTGGTTTCATTCGGACCAGGGAAGTGAGTATGCCTCGAGTAAGGTGCAGTCTTTTCTTGAATCGCATGGGACTTTCAGAGGAACAGACGAAGGTGGCGGTAAAATCATTTGGAATCAACCCATCAGCGGTCGTACCATCCTCTGTGGACAGTCTTACAGCCACTGCAAATCGTTTTTTTGAGCGCCGCGTCAGTCTAATAATCCGAGTGCCATCATCCCACGTGGCTATGCCTACTGCTCGGCTCGGGTAGAATCCGCGGTGTCTATACTGGCCTCGAAGCTGTTCCGTTCGCTGCACAGTTTCCATCCTGACTTCGTAGCAACGAACTCAGCCCCGCGAAACCCTCAAATTAGCTCGATAAAATGGGGCTAATTGCTCAAAATTGCCTCAAAGTTACCCACTAGATCCGTCGATGAGCTAAATAAATATACAGCTCTTACTCGAAAAGTAGGAGCGGTGGAACTTCCGCCGGGAAACCGGCCCGCAGAAGGTGGTATCCGACTCCGGCTGCACCGATGAAAAGACCTGGCAATGGGACTCGCGATCCATTATCAGGCAAATAGCGGAAATGACGTGTCTCGCAAAGGTATTCGACACAACCGGATTTAAGAGCATCGGTTCGGTGGTCGAAGGGCCCCCTTGAGAGCAGCTCCAGCGCGCCGGTCACGCCGCAGCACAGGGAATCGATTCTTGACCCTAGCGCACAGTCTGATTCTACAATACTAATTGATTGCTCACGTACCTGAGCCCGTTCAACCTCATCCACCCGGGCCGATTCTCCCAACGCCAGCCCAATTCCAATAGCTCCATGGCACCAAGAGCACGGGATTACTCCCCCATTCATCTGGGGGCGCGGGTCTCGCCAGTTTCTCAGCGGGGTATCAAATAGGCGTTGGGTATTCCGGAATCCTCGTCGTGCAGCGTCAGAGAAGCGCTGGATTCCTAACAACTCTGCTGATCGGTCCAATGACCAGGCTATTCCCGCACTGCCATGGGCAAACCCTGGGAGAATTGCGTAGTCGAGCGTAGCCCAGCCACCGACCCCAGGCTCAATAGGAATCTCGAGGCTTAGTAACCTGTCGGCGATCAAAACCATCTTCCGTCGTAGGTCGGCCGAGTCACGGATACGGGCGAGTGCATTCATGGAGAGCAGAATTCCGGCCAAGCCCGAGGTGACATCAGAATTCTGCATCGTACTGAGCATGCCATCCGGGATAGAGAGCAAAAGCTCTTCGGCTTTGCGAGTCATACCCTTTTCTTTAAGAAGCTCTCCAGCCCTAACTAAAGCGTATGCGATCCCTGCCGACCCCTCACCCAGGTCAACGTTCATCACTTCCCCTTTTCTCTCGCCTATAGTCTTTTGGTGTAGGATGTCGAGTGCTAGAGACCGATAGGACGAATTAGAAAGAACCTTCGCGGCAGCTGCAAAGAAGAGAGCTATTCCGGCTGTACCGCCACATAGACCTCTTCCGCACGGCTGTAGCCGATATGTTCCTCGGGCTCCAGTCGGACCCAGACCGATCCACGATACGGTCCGATGTGTACCATGAAGTCCTAAAGACATGAGCTGTCTAGCAATGTCGTCGACAACAGAGCAGATCTGATGCAGGTCAATAGATCTACTTAGCCGGTGGATAGGGCGCCCTCTCTCTTCTTGGATAGGCAAGTTTTTCTGGGCAAAACTCAATTCGATGATCTGAAGCTGATGTGACAGATCGAGCGGTGATAATTCGTTCAGCCTTTGCATGAGCAGGTTTTTCGGGCTCTTCTGCAAGGCTCGTGTATGGAGACGTTTCTTTCCTGCCCAAAGGGAGCGACTGTTCATGCGCGTCGTAAAATGCGGGATGTCGAGCTGCTCGAGGCTCGCACGTTCTGAGTTCACAATATCGTACCAAGGTGAGTCCTGTGAACTTTTCGAGACGATCTTGGCAAGTCGGTCGAGCTCTACGCTACGATTAGCCTCATCATGAAGGGAAGAAAAGTTCAAGCTGCGTAGGAGAAGCCAGGCATACAACTTGGTCGGACGGGCAATGAACCTGCTCCTGCACCGCGTGAGGGCTGGAACTAGCGCCGAATCCGACAGAAGGACTTCTCGTTCCTTGACAATCAGCAAATAGGCCTCTTCAAAGCCCTCACAAAGAGCTGATACCAATTCTGCTTGCCCCAGTGGCGTCACCGACGGCATAGCTGCACTGCACGGGAGCTCCTGCACTCGATCAGTGATATTCATTGCTGCGCTTCCAATCTCAGAATACTCCCGAACTACGGTCTCCTGAGGTTCGAGCCCCGCTCCGAGCGCACTGAGGTCGAGAACCTCCGTGCCGCCCCTAATCACAGGTAACAACCCCACGCGACAGACGGAGTCGTAAAGATAGGTTTCCGGTCCCGTATCGAAACTTGCAGTCTCACCGAACCCGTGGTTTGGGTGACACAAAGTTTCGAGATCCACAACAAATGGGTAGCCGTCACGCGCTATTAGGTTCTCGAAGTGACA
Organism: Bdellovibrionota bacterium; assembly: GCA_040398075.1. Classification (GTDB taxonomy): domain Bacteria; phylum Bdellovibrionota_C; class UBA2361; order UBA2361; family OMII01; genus OMII01. The sequence goes on from JBBAUR010000021.1 coordinate 47,588, forward strand.
GTCAGTTGCCCGAAAGGCGTAAAGCGCGGCAAGAAGGTTTCCAGTGCGACGATAGAAGCTGCGCACGGCAGTCTCAGAGTCCGTCGTTTTATGTTCGATAAACTCACACCAGCCGTGAGTCCTACGTCCAACCATCCCGATTATTCCGAACAGGGGTTCTTGGGCTACGCGGTTCAGGTAGGAGAGGATTCGCATGAAACCTATCTCCAGGTCGAGACAACGTGGTTTGTACACCACACGAGCGCCGCAATTGAAGGTAAGAATGGCAACCGTCTGACCCTGATTGTGAGAGTCAGATAGGTTCATCGAGATTTTGTGGATCACGGCATCCGCAGAAAATCCGAACTCCCTAACTAATGCAGAACGATCTCTGCTGAAAGCTCTTATGAGTCGCGTTGTGTTTTTTTGCCAAAACGAGATCCGCTCCGAGATGAGCCGGTCAAGCACCGGGTATCGCTCAAACAGCAGAGCTCCTGCATTCGCTGTTACAGCCCGTATAAAGCCGTCGTATACCTGTTTCTCAGGCCGGCCGGTCAATGTCGACAATCGCACAGCTACCATGGTGTCTCGCTTGTAGCGGTGCAGGTTGTACTCGTAAAGCAGGGCGTGACGAGCAATACCGCTCAGCTCTTCGAGCAATCCTCGGCGTAAATCGTCTACTGCGTACGCCGTCAACACGGAGTTCATAACTGGCCCGCAGCGCTTGCGCAGATCTAGCAGGGCGCGTTCAGTAAGACGGCTCAGTATTTCCGCGAACGGCGCATCACTGTTCGAGACATCACTATCCCGGTCAAGGCCTAGATTCATATCTTGAATCTCCCGGGATTCGAAGGTAGTTGGAGCGCACCCCCCGCCATCGCCAACTACAGTCTCTGCACTACCACCGTAATTAGCTGACATAAGGACTCTATCACTTCACGAATGCGTACCGGTACCTCACCCCATGCCCAAATAGAAGGTACATCATGGGCTTTACACGAGTTACTCGGACGAAAGACAGGGCCTTCGCCCGAGCACCCTTGGATTCCAACCGAGATTAGCATTTTCTTGAGTACGAGTAACAATCAGCACTGTAGCATTGCTTCGAGTAGCAGTCGGCTGACCAGCACTGGCACGAATAGCAGGAACTTGTTACCTCTATTCCGTTAAGATAGTCAGGCTCGAACTCCTCCTCCACAATCGGTGATACCGATACTGTATCAAGCGGCCGTGCAGGGATGACTATGACCAACTCATTCACTGCTTGTGGCACAACAACAACATCGAGGGCACTCGGAATCGTCACTATCTCCCCTAATAACTTTGATAGTTCACGCTCCAACGTAGCCTTCGGCTCTGATAGGAGTTCCTGCTGTAAATACGGGTCGGTACTCGCTTGAACCAGTACGTTCATCAACGCGTTGGGCTCGTTTGCTGCAACTACTCCAGCGTAGGGCTGAGGAATGAGTAGGTGCATTCGCTGTGCAGAGTCCTCTCTCACGCTAACGGAAACATAATCCGGAATATTTTTTACGGTACTACTGGATCCAGCCAGCAATGCCTCGATGGTGATCCTGCTGTCCTCCACTAATGATTCCCTGAAGAAGGGGTCACGATGAGCCCGATCGGTCATCTCGGGAACGAGGTCACCGATAGCGTCTCGTATAGCGAGCAGTGATGCTGCCCCTCCTGTCGTCAACTCCAATTCATTTTTTGATGTAGTAAGATTCTGAGTCAGTGTTTCCATAGCAATAGCCCCTTAGTGAAGTTGATGGGACGGTAATTCCAGCAACGACCTACTGTCAAAGAAAATTGCAGTGGTCTGAATTCTCTTCAGCGTTCCTCTGCGGTCAATGAACCTAGCTCAGAAGAGAACTCGGAATTAGCCGACAATTCTGGCAGTTACGGCTACCTTTGAGATATTGGAAAAGCACCCAACTACTCAAGGGTACAGTCGCCCTGATGCGGAGGAGTCGATCCAGATGAGAATAGTATGCAGTAGTCTGCTATGAACAAGTTCTGCCAGCGTCTATCCTATGTACCGAATTCGGAGCTACGAGGTCTCGTCATGCCTCGCATAGCAGACCTTGCGATTGTCGGAGGTGGAATGTCTGGACTTGCCGTGGCAGGCGAGCTCTTGTCGCGAATAGAGCTGAAAGGAGAACGTGAATCTCCTTTTCTGGCCGAGATTCCTTCGCACGTAAGATTGCTGTGCGGAGGTAAAAGCTGGGCATACTCCCCAGTAGAGGGGCAATTCGGTGATTATCTAACAGTGAGCGGTACAGACAAGTACCGACGTGACGATGCGCTGCAATACCATCGAGACAAGACAGAGAGAGGGTTTCGTAAGCTTGGATACTCTTTTGAGAAGGGAGTACATGCCAGGGGTATCAGGGATACTGACGATAATACGTTCGAAGTAACAGCCCAGAGTACTTCTGGGACTGAAACCTTCAGAGTAAAGAAGATAGTACTCGCCCTTGGCCATACATTGAAGGAAGTTCCAGTGGCTCTTCAACCGTATGTAATTCTTGGAGGTGGCGACCTCTGTCAGAGACTCTCAAATGAGCTTACGGCGGGAGTTTCGCGAGAAGAATGCATAGAACGCCTCCTGTCCCATTACAAGCGCATGCCTGACGGTGTGGTGCGAATCGCACTCGTAGGATTAGGAGCAACTACCATCGAGGTCATGCGAGTCTTCGAATCACTCCTCTCTCCGCCAACACAGGAAAGCGACAAATACCTTACTAAATCTTCTCGCACTCCAGTGGAATTCGTAGTCTATGCCCCGAACATCTCAGGGAGCAAATCTCATGTAGCTGCGCTTTTTGAAGAGATGAATCGGTCTTTCGGGCCAGATGGTACGCCCGAAAAGCCACTGCACCCCGAATTCATATCTTACAAGCTCGAATCTGTTGCTCGTTTCCGAAGGATACACGAGGCCGGGCAGCTCACTGTGTTGCCACGTCGATTTGAATGGAACGACTTATGTGTGCACGAAGATGTCGTGATTGAAGGGGTCAGACAATCCATCAGCCAACCGTTCTCCTGCATTGTTGACTGCTCGCCCTACGTCGAAGGCTTTGGCACAGAACAGCGCCATCTCCTGATGGGATTGGAAGATCTACATATGTGGAAGGTATCAGAAGGAGCCTGGCGAGCTGTGCGCGACGATGAGGTCCACAAAGGGAGGCTAGCGCTGGTTGGGTCCGCATTCACAGCCAAGTCAAAATGGCTTGTGCCGACTTTTCAGCAGCAAGCAAGAGAGATTATCGACGAATTCTTCCCTCGGTTGTAACTAAACCCTGCGCGAGTGATTTTTGAAAAAAATCACTCGCAATAGCAGGGAGAGCGCAATCTTGGCTTGCCCAAGTTGCGCCGCAGAAGACAAAAACTCTAGCTGTAGAAAGAGACTATCACTAACTACCTAAAAAAATATCAAACAGGCGGCATAGAGGACTTGGTGTCTTAACGACTACCAAGGGAGCGAATGTCGATTAAGCAAAGTTCAACAACGAAAGCTTAGCTGAAACACCTAGAGGAAACACTCTATCAGACAGTTTCCTCGGGTCTGTAACCTAAAGTGTGTATGGAAGGTAAGGAGCCGTCCCGACCGGGGCCCTATTAAAGGGGCCCATGGAGGGAGGGACGGCGGA
>JBBAUR010000022.1:0-49444 GCA_040398075.1 Bdellovibrionota bacterium
TTTCGGACGCAAGGGGATAACGTTGCTCGTTCGGGTACGTTTACGTTCACGCGCATGTGCACGTTCACGTGAAAAGACGTGATTTATCGGTCAAAACGAGGGCTTACATGATCTCTATGCTCGTTATCACCCACTCGAAAACGCGATGAACCTTTTTTAAAAGGTAGTTGGTGACGGTGTTGCAGCTTGAAAAAGAGGTACTCCGCGATATTCTCCGATGACCTACCTACATCGAGCAACAATATGCACCTAATTCTGTCTCAAGAAGCGCGCATAGCACTTCTTGCTCCAGTGCTTTGCGTTTCTACTAAGAGTGCGTAACAAAAATGCTCCTCTGCTTCGGATGGCTGCAATCGGCAGCTACTTCGTCTTCGGCAAAAAAGGTGCTCAACGTGCCGCTGAGGGCACGTCTCCGCGCCTTTTTAGCCTGCATCCTCGTCGCTGCCGATTTCGCTCGTCCTCGCTACGAGGTTCATTTTTGTGACGCACTTTAAGTTAAAAACTGACTCGCGCAGGGTTTAAAATCACCCTCGGTAATTCCGAAACGCTTCGAGAATCCGCACAGCAGCTTGATTGAGTGCTACGCGTTGAGCTTGCGATACGACGCTGCGCGCGAAAGCAGTTTGCTCTGCCAGAGGCAGCACAATGCCCGCCGAGAATCGTTTTTCCTGACTAATAAACGTTCCTTCTGTAGGAAACGCTGTGACGAGCGCTCCGGTACGTCCGTCGAGTACCGTTATGTCCAACACAACTACTCCCTTCAGCTCTGAATTTCTACGGGAGACAACACCTGGTACAAAGAGGCGACTTTGGTTGCCCTCTACCTCCTGCACCTCCTCGGTTACTATCGCCTTGATAACAAACGGACCAACGGCACCACTCGGAAGATGTGCTCGATACAAACCATCTCCCAGGGACTTGGCAGCGGCCGGGCTGAGGAGCAAGAAGTTTCCGACACCGGCAAGAGAAGAGGTAAACTGAGCCGCGATATTGATGTCTGAGCGAGCGACCTCCCACGAGCGTTGCGTCACGTCGATCGCACCGTCAGCGTGTTGAGTGAGGTGCTGATGTCCGTTGCTCCTGGATGTGCCTCGGCTAGTAACTTCACCACTCGCTTCACGCGCGTACGTGCGATCGCTCTGGGTCGTGGTCGAATCCTTACTTTTTACTGCCACGAGCTCTTCTGGAGAATCAGAATTGCTTACACCCCGTAGCATAGGGTGCTGCGCTGTTGTGGAGGCCTCACCAGCAGGGCGTCCGAGCACCAAGGCTTTGTTCTGCGAATCGACCTGTATCTTTTCCCCATCTCGAATGAGCTCTTTACCGCTGCCGGTGTATGAGTTGTTCGACTGAGTAGAGCCACTGCGTCTGTCGTGTTGCTCTGAAAATTGGTGGCTACGGACCTTCGTTTCACTTACAGGACCTTCCTTGACGAAGGTTTCAATGACCAGGGCGTACTTAGGTAACGTAGAGTCGTAGGGGATCTCCAACCTGTCCACACGGGCCGACTCTGGAGCACCAGCACGAGCTCGAACTTGGGATGCATCAATGGTGGCACATCCGAGCAGACTCGAGATCATAAGAATGATGATTGCGCGACGACTTATCATGAAGGACCTCCGAAAGACGCAAGTTTCTTGTACAGCTCATCGACAGCTTCGTTCAAAGCTACACGACTTGCCCCTGAAAATGTACTGCGAGCCTCGGTCTTCACGTAAGCTCCAAACATCTGGTTCCCGACCTGCCGAGCCCTTTCCGTGTGAGTGCCGTGCACCGGGAACGAGGTTACGATCCGGTTGGATTTCAAGTCGATAGCCTCGACATCGATACCAACAACCCCTTTCACCTCGCTTGTGATGTAGACACTTGGTAGCCCAGTAAGCATGCTTACCCAGAATCCGACTATCGTGATCGGGGGCTTCCACAGATAGGCCACTGGGGAGTCGTAGCGCCAGGGATCAAGCCCTGAGTCCTCAATGGTAGAGAATTGATCCATCTCTGTCAGGAGTACGCGTACCTTGAAAGGACCCTTGTCATGGGCCCCGACTAGGTCTGCGCTGTGAGGGAACGTAGGATCAAGGAGTCGTATATTTCCGTGCCGACCCAGCGCTGAGACGAGCATGGCAGTCAGGAAATCCTCTGATGCAATCGGTTCATGAGAGCGTGTGTTCGAGAGCTTCCATGAAACTCGTTGCGGGATAACCACGACGGTGGGTAAGTCCGAGGAGTACGGTACCCGAGCAAGCTCGTACTCCGCGACGCCCGGAATGCTTCTTTGCCCCCCAAGGTTTCGACATCCAAGCATGGATAGTGCGAAAGCTATCGTCAGAAAAAATGGGACCGGTGCTCTCCGCGTCAACGAGCAAAATCTGTTCATCCGGCCCCTCCAGCGCGTTCGGATAAGCGTTGCGAAAGCCGCTGTGTGGCGTCCTGGAATGCCATATGCAAAGCGGAGCGTAGCATGTGTGCTCCGTACCCTTGGGGCACGTCAGATGCGAAAACAACGAGCCCTTCTGAGAGATATTCGCTGCGATAGGTTCCGGCTGCAGGATACGCTGCGATGATCTCGCCAGTTCTAGCATTGAGGACAGTAACATCAATCCGGGCATAGCCTAGGGTGCTCACGAGCTTTTGCGGGTCGACATTTACCATGAGTATATTTCCCGCCAGTGTCGAGCCCATTCCACCGGCCGTTTTTTCACCATCCCAGGCAACTTCGGTAACGAGGGCACGGATCACAAGCTCCTGTGTATTGGAGCGGTGTTGTGCTGCGGGAGGTTGTAGCCTTACTGTTTCGATATTTTGATACCGTTGTAAGAGACCGGCAAAGTCACCTGCCAGAGCATCTGGTGAAAGACCAGGATATCGCTGCCTTCCTACCTGGAGGTATGTTGTGTGTGGAGCCGTGGAGCCAATCTGTGGAACTTGGTATGCAGCAACTCGTCCTCCACAGTCCGAGGAGATATGCTCACACAAATTGCGAGCCAAATCGTTGGAGACATTCGCCACGAACTCAATAGGTGCCACAACTATCTGGAGTTTGCCCACGCGTGAATCGAAGGGTATCGGCGCGAGGTCAGGGAGTGCAGGTGGTCTCGACGCGAAACAACCAGCAAAAACAAGGGGTAAAAGGATAAATATTCGCTTCATTGTGCTTAGCTCCCAAAGTTCCGTCGGCAAGGTCTAGCACTTGGTTGAGGAATGGGGGCATTTTGAGGCTGAGACATGACAGGGTATTCGAGGCATTCGCTGGAGATCGGGTGAATAGGAATATGAAGGTATCGTCAGAGAGGCGAGGCACGACCTACGTGCCGTGAGCATCGAAGCGTAATCCAACAGTCACTCTTGTAGCAGGGCGAGCGTAATCTTAGCCCCATCACGATCATCAGAGGTCAACTGGAACAAGAGCTACGGCTTCAAGCGCTATGCGCGCTTCTTGAGCTTCTTTGCAAACATCAAGCAGTGGCGCTTTGAGAGTTAGAGTCTCTGATGACTCTGAAATTTCAGGCTCATCGTGGAATCGAGTGGGTGGCAGCGAGGTCAGGAATAACGTAAACTCCTCCAAAAATAGGGCACTTTCGGGTTTTTAAGTGGGTGACATGCGATGTTTTTCACAAGCAGCCTGGTGATTAGCCTCGAGCGGGGAGTTGAGCCTGGCTCAAGCGCTTGAAGTGAACAAAGAGGACAGAGAGTTAGCCGAGGGGATATCATATAGGCCTTATGTCTCTCCCCCTCGCTGTGCTCCCGTTCTCTTTGTATTTCCCCCCTCTTGTTTGCATAATCCGCTTAGGGGCTGGGACACACTACCCACTTGATTTCACGAAGAGCCAAATTTCACACGCTTGAGCATATAGGAGTTTGTTGTCTCCTACGGCATAGCTCGGGCCTCTGATTATCGTGATGGGGCCAAGATTGCGCTCGCCCAGCTATTCTCATTCATTTTTTTTCAAAAATGAATGAGGCTGGGTTTATTTCTGTTTTGTGACTACTTTGTGTATCGAGCGCTACTTTCGTTGATTACGACGTGGCGCGAGGTTCCATCCTTCAACTTAATCCACACGATCGAACCGTCGGGGAATTTGTCGCCAGATTTGGAGAAGCGAAAGTGGGTCCGATTACCATTTCCCACGCCAGAGTACCTTCCTTTTTGTAGTACGCGCTTCTTGTCTCCCGACACGATCGCTACCTCATCGATCTTACCCGTAAGTGAACTCGGGATGAGCACCGCGAGTTTGCCATCCTTCTCGGATGTTGGCTTCCACAGAAACTCTCCTGAACTACCCAGAGCGCTCCCTACGTTCTTCAGCTTGTCAGCTGGCGTAGGCGGGGTTTGCTCAGGGACAGAGGCGTTGTCTGCAGGCTTTTCCACCGGACACGGACAACAGCAGTCGTGGTGCTCTTTGCCAGCCAGGGGTGAGTTGTCAGTACTCGGCTTAGATGGTGTTTCAGTCCCTGAAGCTGCATCGTTTCCGCCCGCTGCTGGCGTATTCTGTGGTGCTCCAGATCCAGAGCCCGACGCCGCACCGCTCCCAGGTGCCGTATTTTTACCAGCAGCGATTTGGTCTGGTGCCTTGGTAGTCGTTATCGTGGTTGTGTGGCTGCACCAATGCTGATTCGAATAGGTTACCGTCTGGGTCTGGTTCGATGTCTGCGAAGATGTATTAACCGGCGTTTTACCAGATGGAGGAGTCTGACCGGTGGTTGGGGTTTGGCCTGATGACGGAGTCTGACCCGAAGTGGTCGGGGGTTGACCGGATATTTGAGGGCTACCCCCTGGTAAAAGCTTGATCGGTGAAGGAGTTACGGTAGCTCCGCCCTGCTCTTTACCTTGAAACTTCAGATACGCGGTGAGGAGTTCCAGAAAACGACCTATCAACTTGATTATGTTGTTGATGGCCCCTTGCATTTGCGTGGTTGCAGCTGCGCTGTTCGATTCCTGCGGTCTCTCGGCAATCTTCAGAAAGGCGAGCGGGGCCTCGCTTGCTGAGGCGCTTGTTGCACTCGTCGGCGACGTAGCGGGTGAAGCCGATGAGTCCTCTAGTTCGGGTGGCAAAGTGGTGGCAGTGGAGTTGGTAGTTGTAGGCTCAATCATATTTTCTCCTTGTTGAACGAGACCCAGTTGACGAGTCATGAGTCCTTATCGCCGAAAACGAGCGAAAGTTTCGTGGATAGGGGTGGAGAGAAGGTATCTATAGAAGACAACAAACTCCTGGCTGGTGATTGGGCCTTTGAACCAGGAGCTAGCACTAGCTCAAGCACCTAAGTGAACAAAGAGCGGGCTGTCTGAATGAATGAGCTCCCCAATAAAAGAAACCGTCGGGCAACACGCTTCTTCCAAGTGCGTAAGCCTTGCTGTAGTGAGTTGCGATCGCCCCGCTATAGCGAGCGAGTTCTTTCAAAAATCGCTCGCGCAGGGTTTGTTCAGCCGTAGTAGGCCAGGCTTATTTGAAACAGTTGTGTACGAGCGTCCGGGAGGGGATGGAGGTTTCAAAATGCCCAGAGCCGGAATCGAACCAGCGACACGCGGATTTTCAGTCCGCTGCTCTACCAACTGAGCTATCTGGGCTTAAGAATGACGCTCTTTGCTATCATGTACGGCACGCAATGACAAGAGTTCCAGGTTATTCAACTAGATATGAGAGAAATCAGGCCCCTAGGGAAGCATGTAAAGTGGCCATACAGACGCCTGCTTCATCCTGGCGGTGGAAGTACAAGAGGGAGCTCCTCCAACACGGGGTTCTGTGCACTTACACCCTGTCTTTGGGGTGCTACCCGATTGGTGCGCTGCGTTGCGCCATCTTCTCCCCGTTTTGCGGACTTCGGTGTCTTTGCAGTGGAGGATGCGGGTTGCTTGCGGGAATCGGTTGCTGCTGCGCTTTGAGGCGGCTTAGCCGGAGATGCCGAGCCTGAGGGCACCTCTGCATCCTCGGGCTTGGAGTCGTCTGGTTGTATTTCTCTTGGTTTGGTCACCGTAGCGGCTGGTGGATCATCATCGAAAGGTGACAGTTCGGCTCCAGATCGTTCAATCATAGGAACGAGCGCCGAACTCAAAATTTTCAAAAGCTCGGCAGCAAGCGCGCTGGTAAAGTCGAACTTCGCCGCTTCCGCCCCAGGAACGTGAGCGGAGATGACACCGAAAAATCGATCTCCGACGTAAAACGCGAAGGTCGCTGTTCGGTTGACGACTCTCGATGATATGAGGTGCCCGCCTGGTCCAAAGGTCTCATGTCGGTGGTCACCGGTGCCGGTCTTTCCTCCAATCGTGTACGGCTTTTTGTCCGAACGTACAAAAGTCTTGAACACTCGACGCGCAGTTCCGGACTCGACGACATCCCTCATAGCTCGCTTGAGCGCTCGTGCCACCTCGACTTTCAATACTCGTTCACCCTGCGCCGTATCGCTGCGTTGGAGCCTCGTTTCGTATGGAGTCTCTGCCGCAAAGTGTAGCTCATCCAATCGAACGAGCGGGTATCGCATCCCGTCGTTGAGGATGATGCCAACGAGTTCAGCAAGCGCCACGGGCCGATCTCCGGAACTTCCAATGGCAGAGGCGAGTGATGGCACCATTGAGTTGAACGGGTATCCGACTTTTTTCCACTGTTTGTGAATCTGAAGGAAGGATTCAACCTCGACGAGCGAGCGGATTCTGATGTCTTGTGCCCGCGTATGCGGGGTCTTGAAAAGCCATTCGTATACCTGTTGGCGCTCGTCTTTGCTCGCAGCAAGAGCTTTCTCGATACCGATACTTGGGTTGTCCTGGAGAAACTTGACGAGCCACAGCTCGAGCGGATGTACGCGTGCCAAATATCCTTGATCGTTCAGATTGAATTTTCCGGGAGCAAAGTCATCATACCACTTGTCGACCAATCCGAGAGAGACGTTGGCGTTCTGAATAGTATCACGCAGGAATGCTGCCATCCCTTCAACCGAATCGTTTGGTCGCACATAACGAAACATCACAGCAGCATGCTTAGCGGAGGCACGAGTGCTCTTTATCATCTCCGATAGGAGCTCGTGAGGTTTTTTGCCGCGATATTTGACATAGAATTGCTTCTGGAAATAGCTCCCCTCCTGGTCTGCAAACTTGCGTAGGAAGTGCATCCGCATCGGATCTTTGCGATCTTTGCCAGCGCTGGACAAGTTGATGCCCAACTGATGTACGTAGTACCGAGAGATATCTCGCATCAATCGAACGAAAGGTAAGTTGATCGAGTGAGTGATCGCTTCTTGGAGCGAAGGATTCTTTCCGTTATCCTCTTTCTTGAAATTCTCGAAGGTGTGCAAACCTCCGCCCGTGAAGAAGCTCTCCCCAGGGCTGGCAGAATACCTGCGTTGCAGCGCCTTATCGAGCATATCTGTGAGTGAGAGCTTGCTATCCTGCAAGAGCTCTTGTGCGACAAATGTGGTGATCGGATCGGGTTTTTTTGTAAGTTCAGCCTTGAGCTCGGCAGGTGCAGCTTGCGCATAGCGGTCGAATGTCTCGCCGACGATATCGAGATAGGTGGTTAGTGTCCGGAGCTTTGCGGTGGATCCCAAATCGAGGCGTGTTCCTTCATTGATACTGAAAGGATTGTCGAAATTATCCGTTTGTACGCGCAGCAGATTCGCCTTGCCGACACGCTCGTACAGGGTGAGGCTGTATATGACCTTCGAAGGATCGCCTTTACTCAGGTTGCGCGCGCCACTCAGACCGAATTTCTTGACGCTCTCTTGATCCTTGATCTCCTTCAAGACGCTCGTGACTGCCTCATTTGCCTCGTTGTCCATGGTGCTCTTGACTGTCAGATCTACCTGGTCGAGGTCGTAGAGCTGTGGATAGTTCATGAGCTGCAGCAACCTAGTTCGAATAGCGTTGGCCGCCTTGCGCTGAACGAATGAGATAGCGGGGGGCTTTGGTGCAGCGCGCCGCAACGTAAGTTGTATCCTTTTGCATGCTTCTTGGAGCTTTGAGGATACAATCCCTTCCTTGGCAAGTAGATCGATGTAGGTATCGGTCAATTCATCGAGCTCTTTCAATCCTGCAATCAGGAAGAAGCTCGGACGCCTATGAGCGATGAAGAGGCTCAGCATCTGTTTGTACGGTTCAGCGTAAGGCGATACATCTGCATCAGGTGACAGAGTCGATAGGCTACGTAGTTTGGCGTTGATCTCCTCGAAATCAGCCCCGTACCACGCCCACAATCCATCCCCCAGGCCGTTGACCTCTCCATACCCACGCAGCGCAGCTAGGGGAATCGAGTTTATGTACTGTAGCACGATTAGCTTTCGAGTTTCGACCGTTTCTCGTCCGTATAGATAGGCGCGGTAGCTAGCTGATAGCATTTGCAGCAGTTTGTCGCGTGCGCTACTCGTTCGCCCTTCTTTGGAATGTCTGTATTTTTCGAGTTGTGTAGCGATCGTACTCCCGCCAGGAGCGTTGAGCTCAGGGAGGAAGATCTGCTTTGCTTTTTCGAGGATCGCCTTACCAAATCGATCCCATTCGACAGCCGGATTTTTGGTGGGGTGAGTCTGATCGAGGATCTCACGATTTTCGATGTAGAGCAGGGTATCAACAATTATCTTCGGAACGGTGGGGAAAGTGTCGTAGACCCGCTCGGGCCTGTAGGCCGAGTAGATCGTGGTATTACTCCGGTCGAGAATCGTAATGCCTGCTCGGGTCTTTTCTTGGAAGGGTGGATAGATACCGCCCGAGGTAAGTTCGAGTAAGCGCGGAGAGAGACGAGTTTGCGAGATGACCTGAAAGCCGTTCTTGGTGAGGTTCTCGGTGATCGCAGGGATGCGAGTGTAGCCCAGCCGCTCGTCGTAGGGGCCAAAGGAGGGGAACCAAGGGGTCGGGTTAGGGCCTGACTCGACCTTAAAGGTGGCTTGGGACGCTACACGGCTGAAGTATGTAGCCTGCCAACTCGACGACGTGAGCTCGCGCCACAACAGGAACGCCAAAACTATCCACAGAGGGGTTGAGTATAGGGCTATTTTGAGGACCCGCTTGAGCACTCCTTTCGCTCGAGCGCGTAGCCCAGTCGTCTCGGTCGTCACGGATTGGGTAGGTTGTGTTGGCGACTGCGCTGTAGCATGGGCCGGAGCTGGAGCCGGGATTGGATCTGGAGCAGGGGGTGATGCCGGGGTCGGGTTGGAGACCGGGGCTGGGTTGGGGACCGGGGCAGGGGTGGCTACGGGCAACTGCTCCTGTTCCGGCGTTGCGCCTGACCTCGGCTTCCTCTGTTTTTTCCGAGGCTTTGACCCTTTACTCTTATGTTTGACAGAATCGGTGGTCACAAAGGTACCAAAAAATTCCAGGCTTTGCGGCCTGAGAGTATGTAGAGCTGCTAAGTTACTAGATGCGTACAATCTTGCTTCAGGTCCACTCAGGAGGAAAGATTGCCCCTTATAAATCCGGCGCTTCAGGAAATCGAGCGGGTAGTGTGGCTCGGCGCTTGGGTAGGGGATACAAACAAGAAGGGGGATGGAACACAAAGAGAGCGGAAGCGCAGCGAGGAGAGGGGCATAGGAGAATCGGTATGATATCCCCTCGCTGACCTTTCTTACCTCTTTGTTCACTTAGGGTGCGCGAGCTAGCACCAACTCGTCGTTCAAGGGCCAATCAGTAGGCTCCTTGTGAAATACGCCACGGTGTTACCCACTTAAAAACCCGGAAGCGCCATAATTCCATTCCCGACATTGTGCCGAGCGTGTTGCTTGTGAGACTTTATCGGAGTTACATCTGACAGCGTTGCAACCTGATTTAAGAGATAAACGATGTCTCAAATGCCGAAAGAGAGCTCCCGAGCCTTTAACCACAGACCAACGGTGGCTGAGGTAGACCTTGCGGCCCTGCGCTTCAACGTACGGGCCCTCAAGTCGTTAGTAGGCCCCGTCCAGATGATGGCGTCAATCAAGGCCAACGGGTACGGACACGGATTGGTTGAAGTTGCTCGAGTAATCGAATCCGAGGGCGTCGAGGCCCTGGGCGTTGCCTATATCGAAGAGGCGATGGAGCTCCGTCGAAACGGCATCTCCCGTCAGATCCTCGTTTTCGGGGGGATACCCCACGAGCAGATCGAGCTCTACCTCACCCATGATGCGGATGTAACGGCTTCCTCGGTCACTAAACTGGAGCAGATTGAGGCGGTCGCCAAGCGCCTTGGGAAGCGTGCTCGAGCGCACCTTAAGATCGACACAGGCTTCGAACGCATAGGTGTGCACTATTACTCTGCTCAAGCGCTCTTTGACGCCGCACTGAAGGTCGAGCACGTGGACATCGTAGGTGTCTATTCACACTTCGCTGATGTGAACGCAGATGACATGACCCTTACGAATCTTCAGCTCGAACGATTCCTGCAGGCGCTCGAGTACTACCAAGCACGTGCCAAGCAACCCTTCGTGCGACACATCGCAAGCTCTGCTGGGTTGATGGTCTCAAAGGCGACACATCTGGATATGGTTCGACCAGGCTTGGCGCTGTACGGCATCTATCCAGGTCGAGGGTATGAAGGGATTGTTTCGCTCAAACCGGTGCTCTCCCTGAAGAGTCAGGTAGTGTTCTTCAAGGTCGTAAAGAAAGGCGCCGGGGTGAGCTACGGTCATACGTGGCATGCACCAGAGGATACACGGGTGATCACTATACCTATCGGGTATGGAGACGGGTATCTCCGACAGTTTTCAAATAAAGCGTCGGTGATCGTGCGTGGTCAACGCTGTCCGATCGTCGGGCTGATCTGCATGGATCAACTCATGGTGAACATCGGGAAAGGTGAGGCGTACAACGCCGATGAGGTGGTTCTCATAGGTCGGCAGGGCGATTCGGTTGTCACTGTAGAGGAACTCGCAACGCTGATCGAAACTACCCCGCATCAGATCTTAGTTTCTCTGAATGAGCGTATTCCGCGGGTCTACGTGGATGCCGAGTGCGAATGACGAACATCCACTCGTGTCGCTAACAAACCAAGCCTCATTCATTTTTGAAAAAATGGATGAGAATAGTAGGGCGATCGGTGGATGTTCGTGGATGGCGCGTGCTTCAGGCTGAGACGTTTACCTGCTCACCTGTTCCGTATAACTCCCTGGGGACAGCCTCGGAATTTTCAGTGACTACGGCGTCCTGCTTCTCCTCGCTGGCTTTTTGCTCGTTTTGTTTGGTGTTTATCTGTAAGTCCGATGCTGCTGCTGGGGGCAATTTGGCACCCCCGACTGCTCCTATTCCTGGATCGCTCATACAACCTCCTGTTTGTGGTTCTGGGGATGCGAGGCGTGGTGCCTCGCTTCCCGCATCACACTGAAGGTCGGCTAGACACCGCTATTCTTTACGATGGGAGGCTAAACGGTGCCACTACAGGGAGCAGCTTCACGACGAGCGGGTCTCCTGCCGTGGCCGAACTAGCTCGAATCAGCCTCACCGCCGAGCGCTTTAATTGCTTGTATCACCAGCAGAATCAGGGGCGGTTGAAACTCGCCTACGATCGTAGGAGTGCGAGAGCAGATAGCTGCTGAGAATGAAATCCGCCGTCGCTCGATTGCACGCTACGGGGATCTCGTAGAGTGCCGCGATGCGTAATAATGCTTTCACATCCGGGTCGTGTGGTTGTGCTGCCAGCGGATCCCAGAAGAATATGAGGATATCGAGCTTTTCATCGACGATTAGGGCCCCGATCTGTTGATCTCCGCCGAGGGGCCCCGAGACACACTTGGTCACGGGATGGGAGAGCTCCTGCTCGACGAGAGCACCCGTCGTACCGGTGGCAACCAGTAGGTGTTGCGTCAGGCGTTCGCGATTTGCACGTACCCATGCACACATTTCGGGTTTCTTACTGTCGTGTGCGACGAGGGCGATGCGTTTCTTTTCCGGCAGCGGAGAGAGCGGATGATCGAAGGTTATCGTTTTCACGATTCTGATCTACACGCAAAGAGGTTTCCAGGACAACACAATAAGCCGGCCCCAGTGAGTTATTCCAGCTATGCAGATATCTCTTTGGCTACCACTAGCGCTGCGACCACAGCGAGCTCTGACCTCAGTATCGAGCCACCTAGAGAGACACGTATGAATCCCCTCTCCGAGAGAAGGGTCTCCTCCTCGGCGGTCATATCTCCCTCGGGGCCGATCGCGATATGGATTGAAGAGTGGGCATTTGATGTCGAGAGAGCCTCTCGGATCGGGGCGGTACCGTTAGAGAGCGAGCACACTACCTTGAGTGGATTGGTATCACTTGCCTCTTCAACAACGCTGAGAGCATCCGAGAGAGTACTGGTGAGGAGCACGGTTGGGGGCCTCGCCTGTCGACTCTGTTGAGCGGCGGCGAGGGCGATCTTACTGAGTCGCGCCTCCTTTGAACGAATATCTTTGGCGTCACCCAGCCTCACGATGCTGCGGCTGGCCTGCCAAAAAACGATCCGAGCGCTGCCGAGCTCTGTTGCCCAGTCGCATACGAGGTCGTTCTTTTGGCCTTTACACAACGCGCACAGGAGCGTTACCGGGGGTGACTTCGAGATCGAGGGCGCGAGCGAGTCGATAATCCGCACGTGAACGCCACCCACCAAGGATTCGATTTCACCCCTGTATACTGTGCCGGTGGAGGGACAGGCGAGTTCAATCAAATCTGCTTCGCGCAAGCGGAGTACGTCTTTGATATGGTGAGAGGATTCAAATGGGAGGAGAAGGGCAGCGCCTGGTGCCCTGCTCAGGTGTTCCTCGAGGCCGGAAACAAATACTCGAGGACCTCGCTGCTCACGTGACACGGATCACCAGACGCTTGGGGTAGGGTACTACTTCTTACGCAGCCCCATCTTGTCGAGGCGCGAAGCCAGGTATGCACATTTATCATACCCTACGATTCGCTCACCGCTTTCGAAGACGAAGGTTGGAGTGTCGAACACACCCAATTTGCGACCACGCTTGTAGATCCCCTTGACCCGCTCACGCGTATCGGATGACGAGACTTTGCTCAGGAAATCGCCTAGGTCGATATCAAGGTCATCGCAAAGCTCATTCATGAAGCTGTCGTCATTCGGGTTCTCGCCAAGCCCCCACCACTTGTTGAACACCTTGATGTTGTACTCCATCAACACGCCAAAGTCGTTGGCGATGAGAGCTCCGCGCGTGATACGACCTGGATCGTACTCGGCCTCTGGCCAGTTTTCCGGATATACCAATGCAAGCCCGCGCTCCTCGGCGAGGCGCTTGGTATCCTCGAAAAGATACGACAGCTTATCGGGAAGTATCCCAGCCTGCGGAACGGGCTGACCGGAGGCCTTGGCAGAAAAAGGCTGCCACAACAGCTCTACATTGTACTTCTCCTGGATGTCGTAAATCGCATCCATGGCAAGATACGAGTAGGGGCTCTGAAACGAATAGAAGACCTCAACATTCACCGTCATATTGCTCACTTCACTATAGAAATACCTTTTGCACTTCCCTTGCGCTGGCTACGGTACGCCATGGTCGTGAGTCACAGAGGCATAATGACGAACGTGTGACTGCAGGACTGGCTGTGCGTGCAAAGCGCAGGGTTCCGATTACGTGGTCAGCAACCACGGAGAGCGTTTGACTGTGGAGTACGTTAGAGGGGTGGAAGCGGCACCACGTAAGCGATGCCCACCCCTTCAAGGCGCATCGGCACGGCTGGCTGCCCTAGGTGTGGTTGTAAACCAACGAAAGTCCCTGAAAGGTAGTCGGAATCGGACGTGTTTGCAAGGATAACTTGCGATATCTTTCTGATGGAGAGCTCAGGTGCTAGCAACGTCAGTTTAATTCTAGATACGCCCCGATGGGGGCGATCTTTTACGGTTCGGAGATACGGTAGCACCTGGTAAGTTACTGGTTTTCTTTGATATGATTTCGAGAGTTTTCGACCAGACAAACCATATAGTAGGTCGATTGGAGTAGGTGTTCGATGTCCGACGGGATAAATCGGCTGGTAAACCATGGGAATGAAAGGACCCGCCCCCTGCTGTGCTTGGAGGTAAATCCACCGCGTGGGACGGATATCGATGCCGTTTTGACTCGGTGCGCGGATCTCAAGGGGGTCGACTTCGTTAACGTCACCGATTCTGCCTTGGCCAAGATGAGGCTCTCCGCGCTCACCTTCGCAGCTATTTTCAAGCAGCGCCTGGGGATTGAGCCGCTGGTAAATGTGTCGTGTCGAGATCGGAATATCATTGCGCTTCAGTCTGAGCTCCTGGGGGCGTGGGCTATGGGGGTGAGATCGGTAATCGCCCTGACTGGCGACGCGGTGACCGTTGGAGACCTCCCGGATGCCAAGGGAGTTTTCGAGGTCAACTCCGTAGGCCTTCTCAATATCCTGGCGACCCTCAACGCCGGAAAGGATCTAGCCGGAGTCGAACTGAAGGGCCATCCGCAGTTCATTGCAGGGGTGGTCGTGAATCCCAACGCACGCAATCGGGATGCGGAGATAAAACGACTGGCCAGAAAACGCGATGCAGGAGCGCGGTACGCTCTCAGCCAGCCTGTATTCGACCCACAGCAGGCGCGAGACTTCTTCGAGGCCGCAGCTTGCGTAGGGATCGATCTGTTCATCGGCCTCATGCCTTTTCGTTCTGCCAGGGCCTTCGAGGGGATAGCAAAGGTCCCAGGGATCAAGATCGGAGAAGACTTGATGCTACGAGTGGAAGGGTTATCGGACCCGGAGGTAGCAGAGCTCTCGATCTCCTTGGCTCTCGAGGTCGCTGGGAATGCTCTTCCCTTCGTTCGCGGGTTTCACGTCGTCAGTGGTGGAGCGCCACTACTTGCCCTTTCCCTGTGTGAGCGATTAGTCTCTTGGGTTAAAGAACTAGCGTAGGTGGGTATCGCATATGAAACGCCGTGAGGAGATGTCGTTCCTCGAAAAGATATACGTGGTCGAGATCGCCAAGGGTCTACGGATAACTTTCGGGAAGCTGTTTCGAAACTTGTGGCTGCATACTTTGCATGCCATGGGAAAAAAGACCGATGTGGCAGCGGGCGTGGCGATTCAGTACCCGAACGCCCGTCGAGCTTACCCCGCACGGTACCGAGGACGGCACCGTCTTACGCTCGAACAAAACGGTGATGTCAAGTGCACGGCGTGTTTTCTGTGTGCCACAGCGTGCCCAGCGCGGTGCATATACATAGAGGCATGTGAGCACGAGGACCCGAACATCGAGAAATTTCCGGCTCGCTACGAGATCGATACGTTACTCTGTATCTATTGCGGCTATTGCGTTGAGGCCTGTCCAGTAGATGCCATACGCATGGATACCGGCATACATCCAGAAGTGTATCCGGCGGATCCCCGACTTTTCATAGAGGACAAGGAGGTGCTGATGAATCGCTCGCGGACCTTGGAGGATCTCGGGCCTCAGACCCTGTATGAGATGCACATGCAGAAGATGCGGGAGTTGGAAAAGGTGGTTCTGTAGAGGGCTCCCTACATGTCTGCACGGTCGAGGCTCTTGCACTCCGTTCGTCGCATGGTCCGGGTGCTCGCGTGTGTGTTCACCCTGTTTTGTTTTGAATTGGATCTTTCGTGCAGGGCCGAGGTGCCACCACCCTCAATACCCGTAGGTGTAGGGCCCCTTCCGGATTTCACCAAGGGGGCCAAGTCCGGTGTTTTCCTCACCCGCGAGTACGTCGATAAATACCGAGCGCTCCTACCGCGAGAGCTTGCTGAATTAATCAGCAGTAACGACTTCGCGTGCGAGGTTGCGCTTCATCCGCAACGCCCTGAATTGTTCGAGAGGGTCGACAAAAACGAGCCTTCTGCGTCGCAGATCACGGCGGAGGGGGCCCTGTCGCCCGTTCCTCAGAAGGTAATCGGCCCGTTCTTTCCCGCCACGTCTGAAGCTACGACGGAGAGCGATCGAGCCAGGCGAGCATACGAGGTGTTGTGGAACGTGCACAGTAGAGTCTGGGCTTTGCGCTCGAGTGCATTTAGTTTGAAGCTGAGCATCTTCAAGGACCCCCGTAGTGAAGGCCGCAAGGTCGAGTTTCTGCTCGAGCGTGTGTATCCTCAAAGCTTGGGAGCAAAGCCTGGGCAACTCGAGCCGTTGTTCCGCGAGAAGATCTCGGCGACAGCACCGCCGATCCTATCACCACTGAAATGGCTCACTCTTCGATTCGTCGGCGATGTCGATGACTACGTGTGGGTATCCTCTCCGATCACAGCAAAGACGCGGCAGCTCACCGGTAGTAACCGCTCCGATCTGCTTTTTACGGGGGCCTTTAGTCCCGACGAGCTTTTCGTGTGGTCAGGGAAGGTTGAGCACGTCGAGCCGTCTGCTCTCGCCTTAGTGCCTATGCTCGTACCTGTGCTCGAAGCTCCGATCGCTAATGCTTCCCAAGGGAGAGAGTCGTGCCGCACACTTGACTTCGGGAGCAGCCCGCTTCTGCTCAACGCTCAGAGCCATCGCTTCGCAAACGGGCCAGGATGGATACCAACCAACGTCCGCTTCGTAGTGCGCTCGGTCTGGAAGATTGAGCTGATAACAAAGGATCCCTTCTCGTCGGATGCACGGCAGACTTTGTATGTTGATGCTCTCACGCATCAGCCCATCTACAGGTCGGTGTGGGAACACGATGGAAGGCTTCGCAGATTCATAATCGGGGTACTCGGTAGTGCGATTGGAAACGGGGCCTATTATCCGACGTGGGCTGGTCAGATCCTTTTTTCCCCGATGGACGGAGGACGCTCCGTTCTCGTACCAGCATCAGCTGAGATATGCGACACCTTCATACCAGGAAGGAGCATAGAGGACTTTGATCCTTCGAAGTTAACCCCAGCTTCATTCATTCCACAAAAAAATGGGGTCTTCGCGGAATCGAGTGGGTAGTGTGTCCCAACCCCCTAGGCGGATTATGCAAACAAGAGGGGAGAAATACAAAGAGAGCGGGCGCGCAGCGAGGGGGAGAGACACAAGAAAACCTATATGATATCCCCATCGGCTACCTCTTCTGTCCTGTTTGTTCACTTCAAGCGCTTGAGCCAGGCTCAACTCCCCGCTCAAAGGCCCGCTCACCAGGCTGCTTGTGAAAAACGGCTCTTCGTGGAATCGAGTGGGTGCCAATGATTGCTGATGGGGCATAACCCTTTTTTCAGTGATAAATCGTGTATTTCCGCATGAACGTGCTCGTAAACGTGAACGTACCCGACCTAGCAACTTTCCGCCCCGGCGATCGATATCTAGTAGTATGCTTGATTATGAAAAATTGGATGCCTACCGCATAGCTCTGGAGTTCGTCGTCACTACTGGGGAAACGGAGAACTCCACGATCAGTTTAAGCGCGCATCATTTTCGATTGTGCTCAACATCGCCGAAGGTGCTGGCAAGCTCTAACAAGCCGATAAACGGCCGCTGTTTCTCAATAGCTTTAAGGGTCTGTCATGGAGTGTGGTGCCCTCGTTTGATCTGTTCAACGCTCTTTAGCCACCTCTCCCTGAGACGAATATCGCGCCGGAAAGCTTTTGCTTACACGGATTGGTGCCATGCATGCTTTCTAAACTTTGCCTTTAAGGGCGTGTGACCACACTTCTTCGGGTACGTTCACGTTTACGTGCACGTCCATGTTCACGTCCGGAAACGCCAATTCTACCCACTTGATTCACCGATGAACCTGAAAAACATCGCATGTCACCCACTTAAAAACCCGGAAGCGCCCTATTTTGGAGGGAGTTTACGTTGTTACTGACCTCGCTGCCACCCACTCGATTCCACGATGAGCCCTCTTACACGGCAAGCGTGTGAAATTTTGAGTGCCATGAGAGACTCTAACTCTCAAAGGGTACTATTTCGGCAATCGTCAGACACCACGTCGCCCTGCTATTACGAGTTATTTTCTCAAAAATCACTCGAGCAGGGTTTGGTAACGAGTGCGCCACCCGACCGAGTTGGCAAGAAGCCCTAGGAAGTGGCCACGCAATCCGGTGAAGTGCAGGATAGCGGACGATACAGCAGTATCCGAAAATTCCTCTGCGCAACCTCTGGAAGCTGTCGAGACTTACTTGACGCGACGCAGATGGCCGGGATTCGGTCGCGAGGGGCGCGCTGGAAGTGTGCCGCTTGCCGGATGCCGCGCGTGCCGTTGCTTCTCCTGATTGGAGTGCTCTTCGAGAAGATATCCTATCTCCTCTGGAGCAGCCTCCTTCCAGACGTACTCGTCTCCCTGTAACGAGGAAGCACCCCAAATGCTCCCCCATGGAATGACACAACTGATGTAGGTAGAGCCGAAGAGAAGCTCTGCTTTGACCTGATCCTCGTTCGTGACCAACTCTCCCTTGAAATAGCGACTCAGTCGGAGTGTAACCGTCTTGTTCTCTGCGAGATGGCTCGGAATCACAACACCGGGAAAGGACGGATTGATGTGGACCAATACCTGTTCGTCATCAAGCAAGCGCTCGACAGTTGTTTTCTGGTCAGCTCGCGACTCTTTACCCGTTGTCATCATGGGCTTCTGCTCCTCCCGGGGCTGTAAGTTCTTAGCGCAGGAATCAATTCAATACAAAGCTTGCTGGTCGTTTCCGAGAAGCGCAGCTGTTTCGAGACCATGCTGTCGGCTCGATCCGCTGGACACTTCACGTGGTCACTTCTCATCAGGGGTATAGATGCAACCCGATGGCGCACGGCTTCACCCGTCTGTCATGCCAACCGCTCAAGGAGAATCATATGCTCTCCCAAGTGGATGTTATGACCGATGTAAATTGACTATCTTGCTGAATTAAATGGAAAAAATAGCACAAACCTATCTCCGGATAAACTATCGCCGTTGCCACTCAGAAGACCTCTTCAGTGCTCGGCACTAGCGGGCTGTTTCCGGCTCGGCAGAAACCTTGAAAGGTTTGGAATCCTTTGGCCGATATACCAATCATGGAGAGCCTGAGGGAAGGGGCCCTTATAGGGGGTAAGTACGAGATTATCGAGCTCCTCGGAAAAGGGGGCATGGGAGAGGTCTATCATGCGCGACACCACCGTATTCCCGAGTTCCACGTTGCGCTGAAAGTTCTAGATCCCACGCTCACGGCACAGGTCGAAAATAGGGAGCGGTTTCGTAACGAAGTCATTGCGGGCTATCGAGCGAATCACCCCAACGTCGTACAGATGTACGAATACTTTGATCTCGGAGAGCTCCAGGCGTTTGCAATGGAGTTCGTGGAGGGAGGTACGCTACTGGAGGTCATGAGTGAAGGCGCACTACCCGTAGATGTCGCACTCAGTTTCATGAAGCAGATCGCGCTGGGGCTGGGAGCCCTTCACCGTGCAGGCACGTATCATCGAGATTTGAAACCGGAGAACGTCCTGGTGAGCAGCGAGGGGCTCGTGAGGTTGACGGATTTCGGAATCGCTCGAGTACGCGGGGCAAGCACAACGGATTGTTCGGGGATGCTGGCGGGGACCCCCAAGTATGTTCCTCCCGAGTATGTGGAGCATGGTGACAGCGATCATCGAGGAGATATCTACGCTCTTGGGGTCATTGCATACGAGATGATTACAGGGAGCCTTCCATTCCACTCCCTCACCAACACGTCGCTACTCAAGGAACGTCTCGAACCTCACGGGCTCGACCTCGGGCAGCGTCTACCCGAGTTGCCATCCGACATCGCGGTGATTGTCGAGCGCTGCCTCGCCGTAGAGGTCATCCAACGTTTTCCCCAAGCGGCTGATGTTGTGGATGCCATACGGGTCATACAAGATGCGTACGGGCTCGTCGACACCGTGGAATGCGACGGTACCACCAGAAACACGCGTATCGTCTGGAGTGATGTCTTGAGAGAGTTTGAATCTTCGGATGACAAACGCTCAGTCGCGACAGATGCGGAGATCAAGCCATGACGAAAACGCGCGAGCCACGCAATCCATCACGTCACCCACGCCGAAGGTATCTGTCGATCATCGTAGCACTTGTGATGGGTTTCGGGGCTCTTGTTGTAGTCCTGGCACTGCCTGCGATCGAACATGTGATCCGGCAGGACGTTACGCAAGAGAGGATTGAGTAGAGGCGAAATATGGGAAGCTTCCTCGAGAGATTACAACGTCGCCGCGGTGCAGGACGATCGCTTCAGGCGGAGGATATCGTCGTCCGAAAAACCTCGGAATCCAGGGCAGCGACTACCGGACGTAAGAGAGCTCAAACGAGTATTCTCCTCACGACTCGTGAGCCATCACCTGAAGGTCTCTTGGCGGAATTGACTGGGTCGGGGCATACAACCGAGAACGGGAGTGCGCGAGCAGCGCTCGAGCCGAAGACTGTGGATCAAAAACAAAGTCCGGGTTGGTTGACACGAGGGGTGATCAGTAACCCGCAACTTGATATTCTCGTTCCAGCGGCGCGACTCGTACTCTACGAGCTTTTCGACGAGAAGGTTCCGACCAAAGATATATCTGCGGCAATCAAGCGGGCGGTGGGAATTGCGGCGCATAGATTGTCGGCAGAGCATCGGTTTTCCAGCCGAGACACGCAGGAGGCGATTTGGGAGTTGAGTGGTCTGATAGCGGGAAAGGGGCCGCTACAAACGCTCTACGAGGATCCCTTCGTTACGGACATCTTCATTGACGCGTATGACAAAATTCGCTGCAGAAGGCTCGGGCAAGCTCTCGAAACGCCATTTACGTTCCGGACTCCACGTGAGTATGAGGCCTTTGCCACGTCGATGTTGCAGTCGGTCGAGCGCGCGCTCTCAGTGAGCTGTCCGATAATCGATTGCGTACTCAACGACGAATGGCGAAGTCGAGTGAACGCAGTACACGGCTCTTTGCGAGAAAATGGCCAATCTTCGCTGGTAATCCGAGTCCCCAGACTTCGTTCCGCGACGCTCTACGACCTGCTCCGCTCTCAGACCATGCCTGCGCAGCTCGCGGCGTGGCTGTCGGAGGTGGTGAGCTTCGGTGAGACGAACATTCTGATCGTGGGTCCAACGAGCTCGGGAAAAACTACGCTCGCGGCCGGACTCGTTAGCTGTGTGGGGTCCGATGAGAGAGTGTGCACGATCGAGGATGTACCAGAGATATTCTCTGCGACCTGTCTCTTGGAAAAGTTGGTGACACGAAATGCGGATGCAAAGGGTAATGGGGCAGTTACGAGCGATATGTTGCTCAAAGCTGCCTTGCATCGAGCCCCGCATCGTCTCGTCATCGGAGAGGTACGCGGTCACGAAGGGGCTCTTTTTCTCGAAGCTCTCGAGACTGGCCACACTGGCTCACTGGCCACGATGCACGCCGAAA
Source organism: Bdellovibrionota bacterium (assembly GCA_040398075.1). Lineage (GTDB taxonomy): Bacteria > Bdellovibrionota_C > UBA2361 > UBA2361 > OMII01 > OMII01. The sequence goes on from JBBAUR010000022.1 coordinate 21,181, forward strand.
ACCCCTACGAAGGTTTGTGGCGTCTTTTGGATGTGGTAGCAGCCAGCGAGCATGCACCAGTTGATGTCATCAAGCGACGTATAGCCCGAGTCATTAACCTCGTTATAGTAATGGGTCTCGTCGACGGGAGACCCTGCGTCGTCGATATTTCCGAGGTAAGGAGTGATCCATCGAAAGATTTTGAGATAATACAGCTGGCCAAATACGAGGGGGAAGCAAAGGGTAAACGCCTCTGGAAAAAAGTGACAGACGACTCTCCACTCCTCCGGCTGATGTCTGAAAGAGGGGTAGAACTCATGACGGGCACGACTCTTCGCCCTAAAGAATCTCAGCCGGCATATTCGAAGGGAGACCCAACATGAGAGAGCTCGCCTTCACCCGACATTTACGACCAGCCTTCCGCGAAACACGTGACTCATTCGTAATACGCAAGCAACCTCAGAGAGCTCTGTCGACGCTATCGCCCTTCGGACAACAGCTTGTTCGGGCGCACATACCCTTTTCTCCGGTAGTGTACGTTGCCTTGTGTTTGACGACAGGCTTCGGACTCTTTGCAGTAGGCCTTCTCGTTGGACCCTTCTTCGCCGCGTTCATAGGGCTTACTGTGAGCTATGAATTACTCTTCGCTTTGCCCAGAGAGCGAGCCTTCTATTGGGCTCAAAGCGCCGCGCGACAGCTACCTCTCTTGCTAGAGACTTTGGGGCAGCAAGTTCAGTCAGGCCTCTCGTTCGAAAGTTCCCTCGCTAAATCCTTGGTGCGTGTTCCGGCGGGGGAATTAGCAGACCAAGTTGGAGAGTTGATTCACAAAGTAGAGCGGGGCGGGAGCCTCAATGATGGACTAGAGGAGTTGTGTGATTTGTGTCGGCTTCCAGATTTTCGCCTCTTTACCCAAACGGTGAAGCTCTTTGGTAGAGGAGGAGTGCTCAACGGAGATGCGTTCGTACAGCTTGCACTTTTTTTGCGGAAGTATAGGGAAGGCCTCTCGCAGTTGCAGAGGAGGATGCACGTGCAGCGAATTTACTTCCTTCTCTTCACAGGAGTACTAGGCGGTGGTGCTGCTCTATACGTGCAGCTGGTCCCAGAGGTGTTTGCTCCAGCAACGTCCGTCGGGCTCGGGCTCATTCGTGAGCTGGGTGCATGCACAGTGGTATCGATGCTACTCATCGCGATGCGAACAACGTCTGCCTTCTCCTTCGAGGGCCATGAACAGCTTTGAGAGTGCACTAACATGCTTGGCAGTGGTCTGTGCATATCTCGCTGTGAGAATGCTGTGTGACATCTCGAGGCGGCAGCGCGAGCTCGGTCGGTTTCAGGGTAAACGTATCCGATGGTGGAGTTTTTTCGTTCACGATATCCGACGCTACGCCGCATACCGCACGTCGATCAAGACTCTCGCCAGTGTTCAGAGCGCGCTTGCAGATAGAGATATTCGGCGGTTAGAGGAAGCGGGGATGAGTAATAGCCTCATGAGGTCCCGATATTTCTTGGTTCGGGAGGTCCTGCTGCTAGGCGCCCTGGTTACATCGATTTATTTCTTCGTATCGTACGGGGCGCATGTCGCGGCGTTCCTGATGCCTCCGGTAGCGATAATAGCGGTATGGGGCCCACGTTTTTGGCTGTATTTACGGTGGTTGAATTGGCAACGCCGTTTAGATACCGAGCAGCTTTTTCTATTGGAAATGGTGCACGTGGGGGCGGCTCAGGGGTGGGATAGTATTCGGATTTTACACGAACTTGCCGATGTATTAGGGGAGGATAGAACTGGCAGTCCAATCGCCACGGAGCTCAGACGTTGTAGGTGGCGTGCTCGGGTGGGCGGAACATTCGAGGAGGGACTGAGAGCCATCCCAACACGGGTAAAGCACAAGGGTAGTGTGAAGAAGATGCAAGCTCTCGCCGATTCGTTGAAAGCCGATCCTACCGGAGGGTACGATCGTATCGTGGCCTTGAGTAGGGAGGTGTATCACGAATACGCCATGGAATTGGAGCGGCGTGCGTCATTTTTGTCGGTAGTATTGGCTGCCGCTGCATGTGTCATGGTGATTGGATTGGTATTTTCTCTGCAGGTTCCGTTTTTGAGCCTTAGTTGACGAACGTGGTTTCTTGAGTCCGATAGTCGAGAGATGTTGTTGAATACCGAGATAGAGCCTTACACACCAAGAGTGGGTGAGGTCAAAGGAGAGATGAGGTGGCAAAGGTTTTGATCATTGAAGATTCTCCCGCTCAAGCGGCGATTATCTCCGAACTCGTGAAAGACGCCGGGCATGATGCCTTTGTGTGCAAGGAGTTCACGAAAGGTGTGCTGCCTATGCTGCAGCCCACGAACCCGGACCTGGTCTTGCTCGATCTCACGTTGCTAGGGCCGGATGGCACCCCGGTAGGGGACGGATTTCAGATCTGCAAAGAGATAAAGCGGCTTACCAAGGGGGCGGTGGCAGTCGTCGTGGTGTCCGCTAAGGAGGATGACGCCTCGGCTGAATGGGCGATCATGCAGGGAGCAGACGCGTTCTTGCAGAAGCCCTTTGCGGTAGAGGATCTTCTTGGGGTCATGAAGGAAGCCTTAGCGGCGATGGGCAAATAAGGGAGCATATATGCAGCTGGTAGTCGTCGATACATCACCTCCTCTCAGAGCGGCTCTCCTGGGCAGAGTCCAGGAAGCGTCACGCCAGGCAGGACTTCAACGCATCGCCGTTATCGAGGTCGACCCCTTGAACTTGGACGGCGTCAATTGGTCGGCCACTATCGGGTGCTTCATCGGGAGCGGATGCGGTACCATGCTGAAGGATTTACTCGCAAAGCTGCAAGGTACACACACGGTGTGTCCAGTGGCGCTTGTGCTCGATCTGGAAACATATGCGAGTGACGCGGTTGCCATTCACAAGATCCTCGGAAGAGAGGTGATCGCCGAAACCGACCTGACGCAGATGGCCAACTTCATAGTTGACTGTGAGCGGGATGCATCCGGAAGGCCTTCGGGAGTTCGTACGCGGCACATCATCGGTATAACGCAGCTCAAGGGAGGCGTTGGGGGTACGTCCCTCACGGCTGCCTTGGGGGTGTGTTGGTCGATGGGCGGAAAAACGGTAGCATTGCTCGATTTCGACGATGTGAGTCCACAACTCACCGAATGGGCATGTATTCCACCTGCGCAACGAACGCTGACGGGAGAGCTTCTGAGATCTGGCGAAGTGACCATCGACAGACTGAGAGATTTCGTTCATCCGATCGAAGGGCTCGATGGGCGTTTGGTCGCGATCGGGCAGCCGCTTCAATATTCAGAGGCTTTTCATTTCCGTGCGTACGTCATGGAAGGGGCTCCAAGTGCGAGTGAGTTCGTGTCGAGCGTGTTGTCTCTGCTCTCTACTGAGTACGATATCGTTCTCATAGATCTCGGCCGATCCTGGGGTGTCTCGACATTTGCCGCTCTGCCGTGGTGCGAGAAGGTTCTCTTCGTCATGGATGACGATGGTATCAGCGTACGTCGTTCGCTCGATTCCCTTGCTCGACTAAAGCAGGAGTCGGGAGACCCAGACGAGTTCAATCTGAACAAATGGGTGGTTGCGTTGAATAAAGTAACAGGGCGTAGACTATCGGAACGGGATATTTCTATCGCCGTGGAACAAGCTGAACTCTTTCCGAAGAGCACCCCCATCGTAACCATTCCCTACACCGAAAAGGGAAGACAATGGGGGGCTACTGGAACCTCCATGTATACCTTGTGCGAGGCTCGTGTGAGGTCCGCCTTCGATCGACTAGCTGAAATATTGGCACCTCGCTCCGGAAAGTCTGCAAAACCGGGCTTGTCAGCGTCTACCTGGACGCGATTGTTCGGACGCGATAAAGAGCTGGGCTTATGACGCTTTCGACTTGTAGAATATCCCGATAAGGCACTATCGTACCGTCGATGTTGTCGCGTGTCTCCAGTCGCGACAGGTGTTTCGGATAGTATCATGCCTCGCTTTTCTCTTCTGATAGTACTCGCCGCGTGTATGCTCTGCGTACCTTGGCTCGGGCGGCCGTTCTCCTCGCGAGGTGAACCTCGGGAAGCGCTCGTTGCTCAAGCTATGCTGGCGACCGGAAACTGGATCTCTCCTCCGGCGTATGATGGAGCAGTGCCGTCTAAGCCTCCGTTTTGTCACTGGCTGATGTCCTTGGTATCGATTCCGGGGGGGGAGGTCACGGAGGCCACATGTCGTATTCCGTCCGCCCTGGCATTCGTACTCTTCATGTACAGCTTCTTCGTTTTCGTTGCTCGGAGAACATCGCTCGAGAGAGCAACAACAGCGTCGCTCCTGTTGCTGACGAGCTTCGAGTGGCTAAAGTCAGCCTCGTCGTGTCGAGTCGATACCATCCTTGCTACCAGTATGGCAGGAGCCCTCCTTGCTCTTTTCCGCTGGGAGGAGCAGGGGCGCCGTGGATTTCCACTTTGCGCGGCGCTTCTGATTTTGGTCTCTGCTCTCACGAAGGGGCCAGTTGGCGTCGTTTTGCCCCTTGGTGCCTGGGCGTTGTTCAGTTTGATTGCACGCGAGCCCCTAACCATCGCTAAGTTCATACGTACCTGTCGAGATGGATTCATGGTCGCTCTGCCTGTCGTGTTCGTAGTCTCGCTGTGGTACGTGGCAGGGTACTATGAGCGCGGAGAGGAATTTATAGCTAAAGTCCGGTACGAGAATTTCGAGCGGTTTACGAGCACTATGGAGGATGATCCGCACAAACATTCGGTGTTCTACCTCTTGGGTATGTTGGCGGTCGGATTTCTGCCGTGGAGTCTCTTCTGGATACTAGCGGCTGGAATCAAATGGCGCGCATGTTGGAGGTGTATTCGCTCCCCGCGCCAAGCGTGGTTGTCTATCGGAGAGCTGCAGCGTTTTGCAATCGTGATCGCCTCTGTGATCGTTGTATTCTTCTGTATCCCTTCGAGTAAGCGCAGCGTGTATCTGTTACCAGCGTACCCCTTCATCGCCTTGCTCGCAGCCGAAGGTCTCTCTCATTGGCTGGGGACCGTCGAACGATTAGCTCGCGCTGTCGCCACATGCGCCAAATGGTTGTGTCTGCTTCCGGTCTTGCTCTGTGTGGTTTTGTTGGTCTACCCCGGAGGCTTTGGACTTCCTCCTATGCGGGAGTCTTTCATCATGGCCCTCTCGTGGTGGAAGATCGTGTTAGTGCTCTCGGCGTTCGTGCTCCTGTGGTGGCCGTTGCGCGCTCAGGTCCGGACGACTGGGGAAACAACGGTGGGTCGGGTGGCGTTGTGGGTGTTGGCGTTCGTGGTGAGCGTCAATTTATTCGTTCTCGAAGGTGTGATGTATCACATCTCGCCCAAGCGGTGGGTGTCTTCCTACGGATTCGTGTGGTCCGTCAAAGCCTCCGAACGTGAGCGGTTCTATTCATTTGGTTCGGAGATGTATGCAACGAGCTTTTATCTCGAGAAGCCGTTCTTCCGGGCAGTCGGGTCGCTTCCCCCACACGCCGTAGCTGTGCTCGAGGCTCGCAATATCAACAAGCTCGAATCCACCTTTGCCGTAAAAACACGTGAACTCTCCCGATTCACGCCGGGTTTCGCGAACAAGAAAAACGAGCTGGCTGTGGTGGAGGTAACGACCTCGGCCAGTCGCGAGTAATCTGCTACCCAACAACCGGCCGAGATGACGCGGAGAGAGGTTACCAGCTGGACTTGGTAACACCTGGTAGGAGGCCCTTGTGGGCCATCTCACGGAACACAATCCGCGAGATCATGAACTTTCTGTACACACCGCGCGAACGACCCGTGAGCTGGCAGCGGTTTCGAACACGCTCCTTGGCTCCGTTACGTGGGAGAGAGTGAAGCTTCATACGTGCTGCGTCTCGCTCCTCATCGGACAACTTCATGTCGACAGCCTTCTTGCGCAGCTCTGCACGCAGAGCGAATTGCTTTGCCGCCATCTTCTTGCGCTTCTCGTTACGAAGGACTGAGCTTTTCTTTGCCATAATAGTAGTTACTTACGTTACAACACACCCCAATGGTGAGCGCTGAATAGTATCATAAACTTAGCTTGTGTCCAGATCGGCTAACTCCTTGAATTTTCGAAGCTCTTTGTGCGTATGGAACCTCGCCACACGGGCAGCAGCTGAGCAATCGATAAAGACATGAGCCCCGCGCTAATCCAGCTGAGCTGAAGGGGAGACATGTACTGGAGGAGAAAGAATCCAAGGGCTGGGGCGACTAATCCTCGTACGCCCGTAAAGAATACATGCACAGCCATGTAGTCCGGCACTCGTTCAGCCGGAGCGAACTTGGTGACCCAAAGACCCCAGGCTACATCTCCTCCGGATGTGGTGAACCCGAGAATCAATGCAGAGAACGCCAAACCGATCCAGGAGTCACTCATAAAAAATGCCAGCGTGCCTACCAAGAATGAGAAATTGAGCACGATTCGGAGAGAGAAGAAGTTTACCACGTCGAATATTCGCCCCCAGATCGTACTACCGACCAGGCGAGCCACGTTGGGAATGGTCGAAATAAAAAGCGCGATCTCGAGCTCCGACAGATTGAGTCCATATGTGGTGTTTGCGAGGTACTCGACTCTGATCGGAATCATCATGAGATTACCCAACCCGAGTAACATCCACGAAATGAGGGTGCCGCGAAAAATCGGATCACTTTTCACGTATCGAAAACACGCCAAAAGGGGGGGTGTGACGCTGGGATGTTCGTTTGATATCGGAATCTTCGAAGCGGCCACAGCAGCGCCTGCGAGAGCTAGGGAAAACAGCAGCAAAAGGAAGGGATAGAGCTCGATACGGTCCGAGATGAACCAACCTGCCAAGCTACTGAAAACGATACTTGTCAAGATTCGTATCCCGTTGTTTTGAGCGAAAATACTCCCGCGCACTGCTACTGGATAATTGCTCTGGTAGATCGTCGTCAGCAGCGGGGCTCCTGCCGATGGAATGAGCGTGCCAAGAAAGGCAAGGGAGACGAAGGTCTCCTTGTCCGAAACGAAAGCAGCTCCACCTAGCGCGAGAGAGGCTACGAACGTAAGAAGAGCGATCCCGGCTGGTGCTGACCATCTGAGTTGCCGTGCGACGAGAATAGTCGCAGGCGCCAGGAGTAGTCCGGTGTTGTTTGCCGCGGCTATCAGTGATTTGTCGGTAGCGCTTCCATCAAACCAACGCACCAGTATGAGCAGCAGAAAAGTGGAGGGTGCGCTCTCGTAGATACCCGTAGCGACTGCGCGGTAGCGTTCGAGGGTAATGGTTTTAGCAGTAACGTCGGGGGAGGGTGTTATCATAGCCGCTCGAAGAACTACCGTTCGAGTATCATACGAGCCTCTGGGAAGCGAGGTGAAACCAGTCGGAGCGCTGATTTTTGAACTTATCACGTGAGAGCGCTCGTGCCCGTTGATTCTTCGAGCGCGTGAAGATAGTGTAGCTAAGACTCTGAATGTCGAGCTCGCTAATGATTACGCCACAAAATAACTGTGGAGAGGCTGTGCGCCAAAGCTTACTCGATAATCTCCGACAGTACAGGCCCATCGATGCCGCCGATACAGACCGAGCGCGAGAGATCCTCGAATTTGTCGCGCGTGAACCGGAATGCGCCGATCGTAGGCACACTCGAGGACACCTGACGGGCTCGGCTTGGATAGTGAATCAGAGGGGTAGTGAAGTTTTGCTGCTTCACCATCGGAAGCTCAGGAAATGGTTGCAACCGGGAGGCCATGCCGACGGCGAGATGAATTTGCTCGCGGTAGCGCTACGAGAGGCTCACGAGGAAACAGGGCTTATGACCCTCACCCCTTGGACATCATCAATATTTGATGTCGATATTCATTCTATCCCGGCCCATAATGACGAGCCGGAGCACCTACACTATGACGTGCGTTTTGCATTTGTTGCGCAGGACGCGGAGCCGTTATGCAGCAACGAAGAATCGAACTCTCTACGCTGGGTTCCTCTGGAGCGCGTGCGCGAGTTGACAGATGAAGAGTCCCTCCTTCGCATGTGTCGGAAATGGAAAGAGCGTGCTTACTGAGATAATGCTCGGTCGTCGGGGGAGATCCACTCTTGCATGTGTCGGTGTTCTGTAAGGCCTATCTTCGTTACTATGCGCAGCAGCCCATGGAAATGTGTGTTCTGTGCAACCACAGGCGATTTGAGAGTATAGTGTGCTCGGTCGTCGAGCGTGCTCACGCGTGAAGGAAAGAGCGCAATTTCTCTATTTCAACCCGCGCACCCTCCATGGTCCCGAGCGCAGGAGTTTCGAGAATAAATGGGATGCGGGCGAGCTGTGGATGCAAGAAGATCCGCTTGAGAGCTTCCGTACCAATCAGTCCATCCCCGATGTTTTCGTGGCGGTCCTTTCTACTGGCAAGCTCTGTTTTGCTGTCGTTTAGATGGATAGACCACACCTTGTCGAGGGAGAGTTCGCGGTCGACGAGTTCGATAACTGCCTCGGTTTCGCCCACCAGATCGTACCCACTCGCCCACATGTGCTGAGTGTCGAGACCGAATCCAACCAGGTCTTGCTTGTCGAGTTGAGAGTAGATCAGTGCGAGCTCCTCAACTCTGTCACCTATGACACTTCCCGCTCCCGCAGCTACTTCGAGAATGAGCTTCGAGTTTTTTGGTGCGCGCTCGAGCACCCAGTTCAGGCCGGATACGACCCTGTCGTATCCGATAGCCTCGTCTGGCTGATCTTTCATGCTACCAACGTGAAAGATAACCCCGGCCCCATTCATACGCGAATTGAGGTCCAAGTAGTTCACAAGGGATGCTTTGGCTGCTTGGAATTTGCCCGGATCGGGTGTAGCCATATTGATCAGATAAATCGCATGGAAAAAAACCTTCTCCAAGCATGAGCCCTGACGTGCTTCGTTGAATGCGCGCTCAACGCCATCCGGGAAGGGAGTGGTGTTCCAACGCTGAGGGGGTGAAGGATGGATCTGGATGGTATTGATGCCGAGCTCCTGTGCCGCCAAAGCTGCATTCGTCAATCCACCAGCTGCCGAAACATGTGCTCCGAAATATCTCTTCATATAATACGTAATGATGGTATATGCGTACAAACTTGTGCGCGGGTAGTCGCGACGCCCCGGATACTAGCCTTTGAGTCATGACGATGTCGAGTGAGTAGGTGTCATACAATCGGGTGCTAATTGGTGAGCAGCTATGATGAGGTTTGTGGTCTTTTTCCTGTCTGGTGTGGTGCTAGGCGGCGCTCTGGTGTGGAACCTCTTGCCTGCTCAACCGACGCGGGCGGCTTTGGCCCCGTTGGTTATCCGGCCTTCAGCGAGTGATTGTGCACGCGAGCTCGAGGCAGTTCGGGCTGAAGTTGTTGACCTGCGTCGAGGTACAACTGTATCTGATAAAATCGGCGCCCCCAAAGCTACTCCTGTCCATCCTGCTCCAGTTACGAGTGAGCCCGAACACTTTGTCGAGTCAGCTGAATCACCACAGGCTGGAGACGCTGTCCAATGGAGGGTTTCAGCGATTGAGAAGTTCGTTCCACTTAGCGCTGAGCAGCGCCAGAGATTGAGGGAAAAATTCGAAAAGGAGGTGCTCGTGCCCAGTGGAGAGGAGCCCGGTACTGAATCTCTCGAGGATATCGTCGGAGAGGAGAGCGCCCGATTCTATCGCCAACAGGTCCAAGCAGCTTTCCAAAAGGTTCAGAACGAAGCGCTTGACCGCGAGGTTGTCTGGTTAGCGCGGCAGCTAACGCTTTCGCCCGATCAAGAGCAGGCTCTGCGTTCAGTGTTTGAGGCTGTCGAAAGACAGATTGAAGCAGAACGTCTAGGCGATAGCGTGCAGGGAGTTCAATCCCCGCAATCACGAGTGCGGGCGATGGTGACGGAGAACCGCAAACGCGCAGATCTTCGCAATGAACAGCTCAAAGGCGTTTTGTCTCCAGAGCAGTACGAGATATTTCTCCGTTCGCAGGCGGAATCCTCTGACGCCGACGTAGAGCTGTTTCACAACTGAGGTTGCGATCAATCGTACCGTATCCGCCGCATCTGCTTGGAGAGGTCCCGGAGTAGGTTTCCAAAATCTACTGAGGGTAACTCCGCCGTGACACCGTGCGGAGTATCATCTTTGTCCTCTTTTACATCCTCTTTGAGTTGACTAAACGTAGTCAGGAGCTTTCGGAGCTCCTGCTGTGAATGAAACGGTGATGTATCGCTTGAAGGGGTTACAAATGTGATGCTTTCGACATCTTTCGCCCCGTGTTGCGTGCCGGGCCACACGATTACCTTGCGGATACCTACATCGTCGATCAACATCCCGAGTATAGTACGGGTTTTAGGTTCTCTGAGGGTCAGAAAGCAGGAGGCCGGGCGGATGCTTCCTATTTTTACTGGGGTGATCGGAATGGAGCTTGGGTTGATATCTGCGATCTCTGAAAAGGACTGTGCGATACGAGCCGCGTAATCATACGCCACATTTGCGCCAACCAGATCCACGGGAGGCACATCCTTGGCCCCTCCCGGGTCAGCTATGTCGCCCCGCGTGCACGAGAACCATCCATCAGCCCCTTCGGCCAATGCCGCCACGGCGCCCTGAAGGTGTCTGCGTCCATCTTCCGGTCGCCACACCATCAACTTGGAGAGGAGCTTGATGACATCACTTCTCGTTCTTCGAGTATCTTCGAACCCCGAAGCTGGGATAAATGCATCGAAGCAGCCGTTGAACGCATTCAGGCCGCGCATGGAGAGAGCTCCGTCCGGGTGTAAAGAGAAGCGCATAGCTTGAAAATTTCCCGGATAACGTGCAGCTGGGTGTGATGAGAGGACCTTTGCATCGATGTCTTCGATACCTACCACAACCCGCGCCACCTGGTCGGTCCGGACTGGCGTTACTGGTCTGAATTCGATTCCCCGTACCGATCCGACGTCAAAATCCAGCACGGCTTGAGGATCGATAATTCCTCGGGCACTTGGCCTTTCAACAATAAAGTTTAACTGTTCGATACCCTGATAAATAGACCCATCGGAATTGCTTCGGAGCATCTCTGCAGCTCTCCACAGCTGTTCGAGACGAGATGTGTCACCCATACTGAAGGGGGTTTCGTTTATGAGGTACCAGGCGCAAGTCGGTGCTCCAAAACGATGGCTAGCATGTACCGATACGCGGGCAACACGGTCTCCGACCTCGAGGTGAACTAATGGTAGCGGCGATACGAACTCCTGCTCCGAGCTGTGATAATCGAAGTTTCGACCCTCAACATGCTCCGACAGCAGGTTGGTATCTTGATTTATATGTCCCGACCGAATCTCCTCATCGCGCTCCGACATGGGAGGGTCGGTATCGGTTGTTTGATCCTGCTCCCCCCATACGGTGGAGGATTCATACGTCTTACGAATACCTGCAGCCCCCAGATTCTTGAACACCACAGCCGCATCAACAGCCTGGAGCAGAAGCTGGCGCATGGTCTCCTTTTCGCTCGCGTCGCTGTTTTCGACAGAAGCTTCAGCTCCTGGGTTGTAGACGCGCTCTCTAACACGAACTAGCCATGCGTCAGAGTCCGGTTGCTCGAGAGGCATTCTGAAGAATTCTCTCGTACGAGCCTTACCAGATGTATCTTGCGTCCGTAATTCGAGCTGACCCTGCTTTGCCGCCGGATCAAGGGTGGTTATGAGGGTGAAATGACGAAGCGAGGTAGTTTTGACGCTGACGAACTGGGCGCACGTGCTCAGCTGATTGGTAACGAACTCGTGGAAGCTGGGGATAACCCTCAACATCGAGGCATCTCGGATGTGAGGTGCGATGCGCTCGATATCGTCCTCGGTGATCCATCTGGGGGCAGCTTCGGAAAGCACATTCCATTCGGCAGTTGGGTCCTTCAGGACTATTTCGTCGATCTCGCGGAGCAATGTCTCGACGTCTCCCCTGCTGGCTGACGACCGAAACCTTGACACTCCTACGTACGGACCTAGGACCTTTCCTAGCGCCACCCCCAGCCTGGAGTTCGGATCTACATTGAGCTGGTAGCTGGCTAAGTAATCGCCTATGGACCCAGAAAGCTGCTCGCTTTGTTGAGCGAAGACTTGCAGGGTATAAACGCGCCACGTCGGTGTGTTCAGTGGTTGATAGTCTGCCGTTGGTTGGTCCAGCGCTACTCGCGCTTCAATACGGGCTCGTTCACCCACCAACAGGTAGTTCTTGAGGTCGGGGATGTAGTCGATTCCACGGAGCAAGAAGCCATAAGTCGCAAAGAGCCCACCACCGCTATCGGCGGTGTCGCGATCCTTGTCCCGTCCTGGAAAGGTGTTGTCTATAGTATGCACGCAGTTCGGCCTCCAACACCCCCTCTTTTCCTCCAGGTTCCACAAAAGCACAAGAGTTTCCTGCGGAAACTAATGAAAACCTGATAACAGGGATGAAAGGAATCAGAAGCTTGAATGTTCTCCTTAAGCGACAGACCCACGATCTCAATATGACATAAACACAGCATTCCACGTCCTTGAAGTGCGTCATCGGAGCCGAGACACTAGCTCACGACTCCTTACACGTTAGTCTCTCCAGATCGTTTCTGAGTCCGATAGATCGATCCACTTTGCTGCTGATTTTAATACATCCCCGGTGTTGAACTGTCCAAAGTCCGCCGTTGTCGTATCAGCCTCGAACTCCTTTAAGAGGCTCAGCGGATAGGCGAGCTCGCGGCTGGGACATACCACGACAACCGAACGGCTCAAGGTTTCCGACCTGTGAGGCTGCTGTTCTGCTCCGGCTTCAACTGACGCTGCAGCAGTAACACCTTGGGCGTCTTTCTTGACGCTCTGCGATTGCGCAGAGCGAAGCGGATGGTCAAGCGGAAGATACTCATTTTCGCGGCTGAACGTAGTGTGACCCAAAGCGAATGCGACGATATCTGCAGCCATCTCTAGGTCAACGCTCACTTGACGATTGATACCCTTGGGAGGAAGTCTCTTGACGATGACGGAGAGACCAGCTCGGCTGACTGCGTCGAGGAAGGCGCGTTGTCGAGAGTCATCTTCGTATGGAACAAGGGTGTAATAGCGAGAAACGACCGGAGCGATGCCCGATGTTACACCCCGAACCAAAGCGGCCATGTCGACCTTGCGGCTGATGCGCCGTGTGGCGCGGTCGAGCCCCGTTCCATCGATGAAGAGCCCAACTACCTTCTTTTCACGCTTCTTGATGAACCCGCGACCTAACTCTTCGTACTTCATAAACTCTATCCAGTTGCTTTTGGAGCCATTCCGGGGGCGTAGTTTAGCGCCTCCTTTACCCGTATCAAGATGTGTGGGTGTTCGAAGGACCTCTGGCGACCGAGGTCTCAAAGGGAGATAGTACTCCAAAGCGCAAGCTTAGGCGAGCTTCAAATCCAGGGCACACGGGTAGCACCCGGTAGACGCGCGTACCTGGGTCACGCTACAGAATCAGGTCTTGGGCTTAAAAAACCTCGACGGTCATCCCGACTTCGGCTACATCGAAGAGGGCTTTGAGGTCAGATTCGGCCAACTGAACCCCTCCGATATCTGCCGAGACCACCGGTCCGCTGTGCAGAGGGGCTTGGTTGTTCAAGAAAACGGTGTACTCCCCGAGGGCACCCCGGCGGAAGCGCTCCTTATTTCCCTCTGCTGGAACCTCGAGTCCGCGGCTCTCAAAGTAGGAGGCTGGAGCGTACCAGAGTGGGTTGCGCTGCTTGAGGGCAACTGAATACACACCTGCCGGAAGCTGGTCGATACCCGAACCCAGGATCTCTCTTCGGTCGCCATCCCGAGTTACTACGATGACCTGTGAAGAGCTCCTGTGAAGCTCTATGCGCGGCGGTCGCTGTGTGTGTTTAGTTGGAACAAAACCGAGCAGGGGTTGATGGTCAGTGAGCGCTGCAACCTGGGGAACCGGTCGAGATAGGCCGATTGAGCCACTCTGTAGAACCCCCGGATCAACCCGCTTGCTCCCAGGGAAATGGGTACAGCCACCAAGGAGTGAGAGCAGGAATACCGCGCACGCAGCAAGCCTGCCGCAGCTGTTTTTCGCAGAAACTTCACGACCAGAGAACGAGCGAGCAGTGATATTCATAAAACCCGTCTTGAGCGGCGTGCTTAGAGAACCTCTTGTCTTACCAGACTACGGTGACAAGTCAATTCCTGTTCGCGTTAGCGCCAAATTGGTCGGTAACGCTACTTCCAGTTAGATGCTTATCGCAGCAGATCCGATTTGCACCAACCTATCGCAATTATCCGAATCTTCGGGGGAGATCGGAGCTTAAATGAGACGATATTTTGCATTTGATGTGTTGAGTTAATCAAAGGTGTTAGCAGCGCCCTTCGTCGTAACAGTGTTTTGCATCAGATCGATCTGCTTGCTTCCGCGATAGGTGTTGGGCTGTACTTACGGTCATTGAGGTTGGCTTATGAAAACAGCTTCTCCCCTAACAACGGGTCTGAGCACGGTCATATTGCTGTCGGCCCAGAGAATTTTGGCTCTGTCTGCGGTACTCTTTGCTGTCGCTTCGTCAGTCGGCTGCGGATTCGTGTCGAGCCGTGGGCTGCTATCGGGTGTCCGTGATTCAACGGGTAGTGATGCAGGCGTGTCTCCGGTCACGGAACCTCCGCAGTTCTCGCTAAACGCAAAGAGCCCCAAACAGCTGCCGGTGCAGTCGGCACGTGTTCTCCCGAAGCCTGACTTTGGCCTTACGCCTGAGGTGCAGCGCGAACTCGATCGGTACATGGCGCACGACCGCGGGACGGTACTGCGGGTTCTCGACCGTCACTCCGAGCACGCCGAGCAGCTTGGTAAGCTGTTCGAAGACGAAGGTGTGCCGGCAGAGCTTCTGAGTGTGGCCGCAGTGGAGAGTCAGTTCAATCCGCATGCGAAGAGTCCGGCAGGAGCGCGCGGTATGTGGCAATTTATGCGTTCGACGGCCCAGGTGTACGGGCTCAAGATCTCGAGTCGTACAGACGAGCGCACGGATCCACTCCTGTCGACCGTTGCTGCGGCTCGCCATCTACGAGACCTTTTCCTCAATTACAAGGATTGGCACCTCGCTCTAGCCGCCTACAACGCCGGGATCGGGAGCATAAACCGCGTCATCGCTCGCCGTGGTGATACCGATTTCTGGGATCTCGCCCGAAGCGGTGACATCCCTAGGGAGACGAGTCGCTTCGTCCCGAAGGTGATAGCGCTCTCGATGATCGTGAGCGATCCAGCCCGTTATGGGTTCGATGCCGTCAAAGTGGTGAGCTAGGCCCTGTGTTGACCGGCGGCTCACTCAGAAGCCGGCGGCGATTGATCCCAGAAGCCCGATGACCGTGTCCAGCTCCTTTGGAAATACGCCCTCCGTGAGTACCTCGTGGCCTGTGCGCGTCACGAGGATGTCGTCCTCTATCCGCACGCCACACGCGGGCAGGGGGCCGGTTGGTTTACCGAAGTACAGACCGGGCTCGATCGTCACGACCATACCGGGCTCTAGCCTCTCTAGCCGATCCCCACTTGCAGGGCCTACATCGTGTACGTCGATACCCAGAGAGTGTCCGATACCGTGAGGAAACCAGGGTCGATAGGCACCCTTGGTCACGAGCGCTGACAGCTTGCCTTTCAGGATCCCCAGCTCCTTCAATCCGTAGGTGAGCTCCTCCGCAGCGGCTTTGTGAACATCCGATACCAAAATTCCCGGTTTGATCTTCGCAATGGCGCACTCTTGGGCGCGCAGCACGGTTTCGTACAGGTACCTTAACGCCGGGTCGATAGAGTCACCGACTGGTAGGGTACGGGTTACATCCGAGGCGTACATATCGCGTTCGGCACCTGTATCGATCAGCAGGAGTTCACCGTTACGGAGTGTTCTCTTCAAGGCTCGATAATGAAGTGTTGCAGCCGACCGCCCGCTACCAACGATCGTACCGAAGGCTGGCTCTGCACCTGCAGCGCGGTAAAAGCCGTCGATAAATGCACCGATCTGCCGCTCACTCGTACCGCCTCGTACGAATGCGAGCACCGCAAACAAGGCGTCGCTCGTGAGTTCCGAGGCGGCACGAATGAGTGCCACCTCGGAAGCATCCTTGTATAGGCGGAGTCGTGAAGTAAAACGCTCTACTTCTGCCAGACTGCTCGGCAATCCCCGCACAGCGATCGTTGAGCGTTGAGAAAGGTCAGCCTTGAGGGCTGCGCTCGCCGTTCCTTGGATCGATTGGGTATACACCTTCTCTGTTCCGCGCACTGATGCCAGGAGTGTCTTGAGAGGGTCTTTTGTGACCACAAGCTCCGCACCGAGCAGTTTCGCAAGCGGCTTGAGGCTCACCTGTTCACCGTCCCAGACCTTTTTAATTGGATCGTGCGGTGGAGTGACTAGGATCACATGACTCTTGGCGTGCGGATTGAGAACTAGGGTCGTTTCCTCGGCAGACGACCCGGTGAAATAGTACAGGTCGCTGTTTTGCCGGAACGGGAAATGAGTGTCTCGAGAGCGGGTGCAATGAGGATTGCTCGAGATGACGAGAGCTTCCTTCTCACTGGAGCGTTCGAGGAGGGCCAGCGCTTTCTTGATTCGTTTGGCATACGGAGTGTTCATTCTCGAAGGTCCCTCTGTTCAAAATAGACACCGTTACCGAGCTCGGGCACCGGCATCGGGTAGCTAGAACGGGTACGGCGCGGGCGCGTAATACTGATGTCGCATCTGCCAGTGGCTCGCTCTTGTCTTCTTTGATACCCTCTGCAGCATCAATCGGCGAGGGGCTTTTTCCCGTTCGAAGCGGGGCAAAACCTCTACCTGCTACGGAAGCGGATGTGCCCCCCTCTGTTTTGGCCTTCCGAACTGCACAACGAGGAATCGTATTATGGTCTCTCTGACTATCGAGGTTTCGGCTGAATTGATCGAGCCCGTCTACGAGCACGTGCACCACGGGCGAGCATTTTTCCTCCTCGAACAGGCTCGCCTGGCACTCCTGGAATCGATCGGTATGCCCAATCAGGCGCTGATTCGACGAGGTCAGATGTTGGTAATCACAAAGGTCGAGGCTGCCTACAAGCGAGAGGTCAAGGGAGAGTCCGTCACGGTGACCTGTGACAAAGCGCAGCTCAAAGGCCGAGGATTGGTCATCCATCAGCGCATACTCAACCACAAGGGCAAGCTAGCAGTGGAGGCGGTGATCGAATCGGTTTTTATGGATACGAATACGAAACGGGGAATCTTGCCACCGGATGATTTTCTGAAGGCCTACAGGTCCTTATCGATATTTTGCGAGTGAGAAAAGGCAGGTCTTGTTGACAGTTCGACCTCGCTACAGTAGCTTTGCGCGGCTATGAAAGAGAATATCCATCCCCAGTATTTCGAGGCCACTGTGTATTGCGGTGGTTGCGGTAGTTCCTTCAAGACCGGAGCGGTCTTGCCTGAGATCCGTGTAGGTGTGTGCTCGCAGTGCCATCCGTACTATACCGGTACGCAGAAGCTCGTTGATACCGAGGGTCGTGTAGACAGGTTCAAGAAAAGGTACGCCACCAAGGCTGCGGCTAAGTCCGAAGCTGCCTCCTGAGTACGAAGCGCGCCACGGTATGCGCCTCTTGCTTCGAGCGCTCCTGGTAGTCTCATTGGTGCTCTCCTTCGGGTGTAGCGGAGGAGAGAGGACCGGGATATCACCTTCTGACAAAGCTCCCAATATAACGGGCGTGGATATCACGGGAGCTCCTACTACTCTCTACGACATCAAAGGCAAGGTCCTCCTGGTAAATTTCTGGGCGACCTGGTGCGCTCCCTGCATGCAAGAGTTGCCGCATCTTCAGGCGCTCTACTCCAATCTAAAAGACCGCGGTTTTCAGCTTGTCGGCGTTGCCGTCGACGATACCGTGGACAACGTGCGTGATGCACAGAGGTCGTACGGCCTGACCTTTCCGATCCTGATTGAGACGGGTGGAACCAGTAAGCGTCGCTACGAACTCAAAGGGTTCCCGGAGTCATTCGTTATTGATGCAGCACACCACATACTGCTGGTTCAAGATCCGGAGGATGGAACTCCAGTCACCAAGGTAATAGGTCCTCGAGATTGGTCGTCCTCGGCTGCGCTGAAGACCTTCTCTGTGCTACTTGATGCGCAAGCGGCGGTGGGGGGAGCGCCATGATACCAAATCTGATTGAGATAGGGCCCATTCCGATCCGCAGCTTTGGGCTCATGGTCGCCTTGGCTCTTTTTGCCGGAGCGCTCAGGCTTGCGATTAGCTTCAAACGCTACGGGCTTGACCCGCATTTGGCAGAGCGTTACGTGACGGCGGCGGGGATATCCGGGCTGATCGGCGCCCGTTTGTGGTTCATCGCGGAGAATTGGTCTGACACTCGACACGATCTGGTAGGTGCATTGCTGTCGAGCGCAGGTTTTACATTTTATGGGGGATTCATCATCGCAGCAGTCGTAGTGTATCTGCTTGCGAGACGCGACAAGACGGATATCTCGAAGCTGTGTGATGCCTTAGGGCCATGCTTGGCGCTCGGATATGCCGTAGGGAGACTCGGATGCCAGCTCTCGGGCGACGGAGATTACGGTATTCGAACAACCAGATGGTGGGGGATGTCGTATGCAACCGGTGTTGTCCCAACCTTACCGGGCGAGCTCGTTTATCCAACTCCGCTCTTCGAGTCCTCGATAGCTCTCCTCGTTCTGTGGATACTGTCCTCGGTCGAGGTGCGAGCCACGCTGTTGTCGGGGCGCTTTCAACGCTTCGGTTTATACCTCGTGTTGATATCTATCGAACGTTTTTTTGTGGAGTTCTTACGCCCCAACGTCAAACTGCTGTCGAATCTGAGCGAAGCGCAGCTCATAGCTATGGGGCTTGGGGTGTTCGGCGTCATCCTGCTGTCAGCCGGAGCCATCAAGGGCCGTGACGGGGGTAGGGAGCGTGTGTAGGAGAGGCGCTTCGTGTGCCCTCGTGCTCACTTTGATCTACCGAACATGAGCATTTATGTCTGGAGATTACGAGAGCGAGCTGTTCGTCGAACCACCGGCCAATACGGTACACGACTGCAATACGCCTTGAACTCCTCCCCGAAAGAGCGCATGAGGCGGCGCTCCTTCAGCACTGGTCCCCAGTAGCAATACGTCCTCCAGATGCTTGCAAGGAAGATCTTGTCCCAGGTCCACACAGGGCCGGTCCACAACGTGAGCATGAAGGAGAAATAGATCGGTTGTCGACACACACGAAAGAGTCCAGTCGTGGGAAGTTTCGGCCATTTGATTCGTGGCTCATTTTTCCATACGGTGAGCCATCCAATATACCCTGCCTGAATTCCCAGATGTGCATCCCACATCGATTTCACCAGTAATACCCAGGCGAAAACGAAGAACACAACATGGATAACCAGGAGTGCACCGGTTGCCTCCCACAGTATCTCTGTACTCGGAGACCAAAGGAGGAAAACCGCCCACAGCTGAAGAGATGCGATCAGCACATACGTCGTAGGTTTAAGCTGCCGGGAGATCGCCGTGGGAGCCAGGTAGTTGAGGAGTGAGCGCCTCGACGGACTCAACAAAAGCGAGTGAAAAAACGGAAACTGGATCAGCAAGACTGAATTGGCAAACACCCGTCTCCATCCGTGACAGGTGCCCCAACCGCTCCGGAGGCCATTGTAGAGGGAGTAGATCATCAGGCCGACGGCTACGGCAAAAGCGACATGAGCGCACCCGCCATAAAAGAGTGCAAGCGCTCTGTGGGGCCGCGAATAATTTGTGTTCTCTGTGCTATTGGAGCGTGCCACACATTTGCCTGATCACATCGGCTCACTATTTTGGAGATTAAAACGGTGCAGCCCTTTTCTACAAGCCTACAGGGTAACTAAACCCTATTCTCAATCATTTTTGAAAATCAATGAGGCAGGGTTTATAGTCCGACTGTTCGTGTAGTCGAGTGCGTCAATCGGTAATTCAGCGGGAATATTCTCGCATTCTAGCCAGGAGATAGAACTTTTCTGGTGAACGTGCTCATACGGGTATTTTTCGAGTTCTTGTGTAGTTTTTGCCGCTGCAGTATCGTTTGAGGTGTGTAGTGGGCTCCTATCACCTAGCGACTGAGCCTCACGTTCAACGACGCCTCTCGCATAATCCGCCCGCAGACGCCCTTGAAGCTAAGCCGCTAAGATGAATGAGCTCGGAAGGTATCCAGCTCCGATATAGTAGTCGAATGGCATCAGTCTAACATGAAAACACGAACCGTTTTTACGAGAGCTCTGGCATGGCGAGCTCTCGTATATCTGCTTGTCACGCCGTTTTTCTCCTGCATAGCTGACACGCCCCCCTCGGCTGTTGCGCGGCAGTGGGGATGGGAGATTCCCCAAAAGTTGTCGGACTCTAACACCCGAGTAACTTTCGAGGTCGATTCAACGTGGCATCTCGTCAAGGGCGTAACATCAGGAGTCGAGGGAAGTGTGTGGCTTGCTGATTCGAGCGACCCACTCTCCATCCGTGCGACGCTAAAGTTTCC
Organism: Bdellovibrionota bacterium; assembly: GCA_040398075.1. Classification (GTDB taxonomy): domain Bacteria; phylum Bdellovibrionota_C; class UBA2361; order UBA2361; family OMII01; genus OMII01. The sequence goes on from JBBAUR010000022.1 coordinate 41,587, forward strand.
CGTGGGAAAATTTATGACCGGTCGCGACAGTCGCGATGAGCGCATGCGCGAGGTCATGAACAGTAATCAATTTCCGGACGTAACCCTCGCCTTAGAGGCGTTTGAGCCACTCTGTGCCCCCGAGAACTGTACTCCGTCTACTCCGTGCGCTGTCACGCTCCGTGCGCGGCTCTCTATCAGGGGAAGCGAAAAACTCGTTATACTCGCTGGCATACTCACACGTGAACCCGAGCACGTAACTATCTCCGGAGATACTCGGTTTTCGTGGGCCGACTATGGGGTAGAGGACCCTTCGATACTGGTCGCAAAGTTAGATCCTGAGGTTGTCGTTTCGTTCTCGGTGCGATTACCTGCGGTGAATGATAAGGAAGGATGAAATATGGCTGTTGTGCGTACCCTCTCGACAGCTCTCCCCGCGTATGCACATTCCCGCGAGGATATACAGCGCGTTGGTGCACAGTGGCTCGAAAAGTCACCTCACGACAGCGAACTCTTCCGTCGTTTTGTCGATAACTCTCGGATTGAGCAGCGGCACTTCGCCATCCCGCTGGAGACGATACTCACCCTCAAAGGAACGAAGGAGCGAGCAGAGCATTTCCAACGTGAAGGGCGGCTGCTGCTGCGAAGGGTCATTCACGACCTGCTCGAGTCCGAAGGCCTGAGTGCCCGCGAGATTGAACATCTCATTTTTACCTCGTGCAGCTCTCCAGCTATCCCCGCTATTGATGCGTCGGTTGTAGGCGATGTGGGGCTGAAACCGAGTATCAAGCGCATCCCGGTGTATCAGCACGGTTGCGCGGGTGGAGTAGTGGGGCTTGCAATCGCTCACCGTATCTTGAAGGAAAACGAGCTGTGTCTCCTCGCAGCGGTCGAGTTGTGCTCCCTGGTATATCAACAAGACGATCTGAGCGGTGGTAACCTCGTTGGCTCGGCTATATTTGGAGATGGCGCTGCTGCGGTGCTACTGGCTCCTTCAGGTGCCGGCTTGCGTATCGTAGACGCCCAGTCTTACTTGGTTCCAGACTCCGTGCATTTGATGGGATACAGCATCGAAGACGATGGATCACACCTGCGCCTTGATCGCGCTCTTCCGCAAGCTCTCTCGAAGCATGCGCCTCCCTTCCTCGTGAATTTTCTGGAGGCTCATGGCCTCTCTCACGGCGACATTTCGTGGTGGTTGTTTCATCCAGGCGGAGTCAAGGTATTGGCAACACTCGAGAGCGTTTTTTCAATCCCTCGCGAGCGAGCACGATGGGCTTGGGATGTTCTGGAACGGTATGGTAACATGAGTTCAGCCTCGGTCCTCTTTGTGCTCCAGGCTTTCATGAACAGCGGCGTTGCGAAAGCTGGCGAGCGTATCTGTATGCTTGGAGTCGGCCCTGGCTTGACTATCGAAGCGATCCTGTTCGAGCAGCAGTAACGAATGCTAGCGCGTATGACACACATACCTTCAGCCGTCTTTCTAGCGCTTGTTGCGATGACTATCGGTCAAAGACTCCAGGAGCTCCTTCGCTCACGCAGCAACCAGGCCACGCTGCGTATGCAAGGTTTCGAGCGGGTGGATTCGCATCGTAGTTACAGTTACATGGTGGCTGTCCACACGACATGGTTCGTAGCTATGTTCGTCGAACACGTGTTTGGTCCTGCCAGTCTCCCCCCAATCGTATCGTGGATTGCCCTGGCGGTTTTCGTGGTCGCGCAGCTCTTACGTTTTTGGGTGTTCCAGACCCTTGGGTCGCAGTGGAATGTTCAGGTCATGACTCCGGGTGCTGCGGAAGACGGGCTTGGGCTCGTCACCGTTGGCCCCTATCGATACGTACGTCATCCCAATTACCTTGCGGTCATCCTCGAATTTTTAGCATTACCACTCGTGGGAGATGCTCCGCTTACTGCCATCGTCTGGAGCTGCTCGAACGGAGTCGTACTGTTCTTTCGGATTCGCTACGAGGAGAGGCATTTGAAGAGACGTCCAGGATACGATGAGCACTTGGCCAAGATCCCGTGTTTGGTCCCTCGGTTGTGGGCACGTTGAGTAGTGCATATGGTTCCATCCACTAACACCTTTGATGTCGCAGTCGTCGGTGCGTCGCTCGCCGGCAGCGCCGCAGCGATAGAATTGGGCAGAGCTGGGTTGCGTACCCTAATCATAGATAAAGCGGCTTTTCCGCGTCGAAAAGCGTGTGGAGAGGGATTTTCTTGCCAAGGAGCGCACTACCTGCGAGAGCTCGATATCACTACCGAAGAGTACCTGAACGAGGGAAATGAATTCTTCGGATATCGTATTGTCGCCTTGCCTTCGGGAAACGGAGTACCGCGAGAGCTTGTGGCACGAACTCCACAACCTCGAGGATGGGGTCTGGCGCGGGAGGCCCTGGATCACGTTCTACTGCAGAGAGCTTTGCAACTACCAGGGATAGAGCCGTACCTCGGCGCGTCGGTACACGCCCTGCAGCGCTGTAAGAGCTCATGGCGCGTGGTCGCTGAGTCGAGGGAGTTTGAGGCTCGGCATGTGGTCATCGCAACAGGCACGGGGGTTCAGGGATTCGCCTCTCCGTACGTGCGCCGGTGCCAGACTAGCTCAGGGCGGGTCGGTTATTCCTCAGGGGCGAGGATAGTATCTGGTGTTCTGCCACCCCTTGTGACAGTTCTTCCTGCGCGCGAGGGCGAGATCTACGTTACCTCCTTGGGCGCTGGTCGCGCCAACGTAAGTATCGTGGGCACACGCACTTTTGTTCGCGAGCACAAGCGAGGAGAGGTGGTCGAAGAGATCTTACACGAATGTCTCGGATTACAAGTTGCTCTCGACGGGTCAGGGGTAGGAGCAGCTCAGTTTGGAGCGCGGCATGCTAGCACAGATCCGTTCCTGTACCTCGCAGGAGATTCGCAAGAATCGTTCGATCCGATCTGTGGCATGGGAATGAGTCACGCACTTGCAACGGGAATCGCGGCAGCACACTTCATCCGAGAAGAGTATAGAGGGAGTATCGGCCCGTCACGAGCCTTGGCGGAGTACCAACGCCGTCACGAAGAGATGGCGCGTGGAATACGCAGGTATAGCCAGGGGATAAGAACTATCATTAACTGGTACAGGAGAGCTCCGATGTGTTTCGCGCCGCTGAGCCCAAGCCTTGCGGGGCGGTGTGTCGCGGCGCTTCAGAGCGTGCTTGAACCTCCCGGCGTACTGGGTATGAATCGCCTCAAGAGCAGCTTAACGCAGTGGCTCCCGTCTCGGGTGTGACCTCGAGACTCTGCAGTGAGTTGTTCTCCACTACTGCGCTACCAGAGATGGTAACGGTTTCTTCGTTACCTTTGACGGAGGTAACCAGCGTCCCAGAGACCGTACCGTTAACAACGGTGAACTCAGCGTTTGCGGACACGGGATCGCTCTGGCTACCATCGTCGAGCTTCGAGGTCTCGAAGGAGAGCGAGAAATTCCCATCCGCACCAGGCGTTACCGTGACTGTGTCGGCGACGTAGACGGTAAGCTCCGCACCCGGCGCGGGTACGATCTCGAGGTTACAGCTCGAGATCGCTGTGGCTGGCGGTGTTGGGCCTGTGGAGGTGACCGCACCATTCAAAATCGTCGTAAATTCGCGATTGGGATGAAGGAGTGTTGCAACCACAGAGTAATTGAACGGTATAGTCGCCATTTCCGAAGTAACTTCCAAGCCGATCGGACCCGGGAGCTCAACGGAGCGTAGTTGAGATGAGGCGAGCTTACGGTTGACGAAGAAGTCGAAGCGGATCGGATATCTTTCGTACTCTTTATTGGGTATGAAGGCATCAACGAGTAAGGTCGTACTTTCTACGCCACCCCGGGCGCCACTACTGTCGGTCTGGTTGTGATGCACTCCGACCGAGAGTACCGGACCACGGCGTTTCTTATCGATATCACCCGAGATCCCCTCCGTCGTGAGAACTGGGTCTGCAGTCACTTGCGCATGAGAGCGGGAGGCAGCAAGAAAGACCGTGACGGAGAGTAAGCTGGCGATGAATAGGAGCGTGCGGCGTGTCATCGTAGTCCCTTTGTTTCTTCGTATTCAGTGGTCCCGTTCAGACCTCGTATCGTCTTTGATGATCGGCGCACAAGCAAGGGTCCTTGACTTAAATTCCTGATCGTAGCCACGGTTGGCACAGCTCGCTATATCAGAGTTTTGAAAGAGGTAGTCCGAGCCAATCGTCGGATAGGAGAGGGGAAACAACGACCCGAAGCCGTAGGAAACGACGTTTTGAGCGACGGGCTGCACCAGAACAGCCACTTTTCCGTCTTTTAGCGGTAACTCTAATAAGGCAACATACAGGCTTCGGATGAATCTCAGGAGAGGCTGGGTTGTGCCATGGTTTTATTCTCGCGAGGTAGAGATAGGGCACTCGAGCTCTCGTTGATACTATTAATCGGAGCACTCATCGTTCCGGGTTGTGGCGTAATCAAAAAGAAGCCAGAGGGTGAGCCGAGCGGTCTCAACATCGTAGGGAAACCTATCCCGCCGGAGCATGCTAAGGAGATCCTCTCGGAGGTGGGTGGTAACTTTGCCTACGGACCTGGTTTGGGGGACACCGCCTTGACGGTTGGTACCGTCGTCGTTTTCCCCCCGTATGCGGTGTACCTCTTGGGTAATGCGCTGCTCTCGGTAAGTGGGTATGAACCGATCACGGTATCCTCGATCTTACCCGAGGAGGATGGTAAACAGTGGGCGGATACGTACGACAACCTGGTGTCAGGGCCAGGTAAGGTAGTGGCGGCGATGGCCGGGCGCGAATATCGCTCGCGAGAGGTCGGGAAGATGAAGATGCAAGAGCTCTTCAAGCGAGTCGAGGAGCAGCAGAACAGAAGCGCTCCTGTGGCGGTCAAAGGATTTCGTCGATGAGTATTCGTATCGGACTTGTCATCCGTCCCGGTAGTCCGAAGGTGGTGAATCTAGCCCGAGAGGTTCTCTCATGGTGTACGCAACGATCACTGCCGGTAGACGTTGACCTTCAGACGGCGAAGGTACTCAAACTCGCTGAACCCGGTATCTCAGCTCGAGAATTAGTTGAAAGAGCGGATCCGATTATCACCCTCGGAGGAGACGGCACTCTCATCGGCGTGGCGCGCCATGTGCATGGTGCCTCTCCGGTTTTTATCGGGGTTAACTTTGGTAACCTGGGCTTCCTCACTGAGGTACGACCTGATGAACTGTTCACGGTTTTCGAGCAGGCTCTTCAAAAGCAGGTGTCGTGTGCCGAGAGGGTACTACTCACCGTACATCTCGAACGAGAAGGGAAGGTGATCTTCGAAAGTCAAGCTGTGAACGACGTCGTGGTGCAGAAGGGAGCACGCTCTCGGCTACCGGAGCTCGATCTTTCGGTGAATAGACATGATGTTGCACGGATTCGTGCGGACGGAATTATTTTTGCCACTCCCACGGGGTCCACTGCGTATTCCTTGGCGGCAGGTGGGTCGATAGCGCACCCTTCGCTGAGCGTAATCCTCGTGACGCCGATCTGTGCGCACTCGTTGACGAATCGTCCGCTCATCCTTCCTGGTTCTTCCAATATTCAGGTCAATCTGCCGCGCTTTGAAGATGAGGTGCTCGTTACTGTAGACGGGCAGGTATCTGAGCAGCTCAGGTCGGGAGATATCGTGCGGGTCAGCCAAGCCCGTCAGACGGTGAAATTCGTTATATCGCGAGAGAAGGGGTACTTTGATATCTTACGTACCAAGCTCAACTGGGGAAGGCCAAATCGGCCCGACTGAAATCACGGCTCTTCGTTCGGGTATCAATGTGTCAAATGGGGGGGCGCTCGGTGATCGACCGTAAAGGGTTCTTTCTGGCCGCCGTCTTCGTACTCTCGTTGATTTTCAGCGCTATGCGCTACCTACAGGGTGTTCCGCTTCTTCCGCATGGGCCTACGTTCAATGTGGCTGAGGTCACGAAATCGCTCTGGCGCGCAGGGTCGCTTCGGCCCGAGCGCTTTGACCAGATATATCGTGATGCGGCCGAGCTCAGCCGTACCACTGGTTCCGAGGTGTGGCAGGATGTTTTTGCTCTCGATATCCGCGGAGAGTTGGCTCCAAAACACTCGCTCGTGAGTTCCGTTCTAGCCGTTCCGTTCTATGCACTGCTTGGCGACATCGGTTTTTGGGTGCTTCAACAGCTCCTGGTGATGTGGTTGCTGTACTCTACGTACTGTATAGCAACGCGTGTTGCGGGACGAAGTATGCCGCTGACCACTCTCGTCGTGACGTGCCTGTTATCGCCCGTCCTCCTGCTCAGTCACGGGTTTTCCTATGATCTCCACGGGTGTGCCTTTCTCATAGGTGGTTTGAATTTGATGCATCAGCGCCCGTCGCTGGGAGCCTTCCTGATGTCACTGTCGATACTGGTGCGTCCATCGTACATCTTGCTTGTGTGTCCTCTCATATGTGCGCTGTACGAGCAAACGCCCCAAAGGATTCGTGTACTTCTTTTTCGGGGCGCCGGAGCTGCGCTGGGCTTGGTGATTTTTTTTGGGGTGAACTATCTGCTGTGGGGAGATCCTTTTACAACCGCGTACGAACGTTTGCCGGGGTTTCGCAACGGAGAGCTCTTTATTTCACCGCATCCACTCGGACTAGATCTGCATACATTCGTAGGTGACTGGTCAGCGAAGCTGTGGGGGCGGCAAGGAATATTACCTTTCACCCCGTGTGTCGCGCTCTTACCCCTTGTTTTACTCGCGTTCCGCCATCAAAGAGAGCGTTGGTTCCAGGGGGTGTGCCTGTTCGCGGCGCTTGCCTACACCCTGTATATTTTTTCGTATCCGATGTGGATGGTAACTGACATGGGTAACCGGTTTCTCCTAGCCGCTACCTTCCTCTTTATCCCCTCGTGTATAGGCTTCGTGGCAAAAGCATTACCTGCAAGTCGATAGTTGACCCTTGTCCTTCAACCGGCAGTTGGGATGCAACTTTTTCCCCTCGGCGAGCGAGGCAAAACCCATCCGTAGCTGGCACGTAGAGATTGGGTTGATGTTCGATTTTCGTGACGGGGGAAACCGCAGACGTATTCGCTGCTATATGAGCCGAGGTCGAATGGTATGGATCTGATTGAAATAGTCTCCGATGGAGCTTTGTTCAGGCAGAGTATGGAAAGATTCCATACTCTGCCCGCGACCTGATTGTTACCGCGAGCTAGTATTTCCCTGAAGCATCTCTCCAATTCCCCTCGATATTTACCATAGGGTAGTCCGGTGAGGTTTTTCGATGAATAGCAACTTGGTGAATATCTTCCGCGTATTTCCGCTCTATACCAAGCTATCTGGTATCGTTGTTCATTCCTTGCTGTTGGCGACAGCTTTGTTCAGTGTTGATGCTGCAATCGCCTTGACGGCAGAGGATGTCGTTCCGATCCCAGCTCGATTCTCGTGTGCGGAAATGGGACTAGATCCAAACCAGCGATACCCGTTTGTGCATAACGGTGGATGCATAGGAGAGGTGCCGTACCGAGGCGTCAATCTGCCCAATCGTACCAACTGTAGCGTAGACCGCCAGTATTCATGCTTTGTTGGCGAAGCTACGGTGTGTGTGCGCACTATTAACTGTAATGATGGACAATTCCCCGATACATCGTGCGATGCGCCGTATCGGTGCTATCAGTGATAGCAGGAAATATGAGGCCTTGCCTCGTTCACATAGAGTGACCACGTGGTATCCCCATCGACTCACCTTGCGCGTTGACTATCTCCGCTGCAGATACTAGTGCGACTGAGTCCGGCGCTCCGGCGCCATTGTAAGCGCGGGCCCGCTGATAGGCGTCTGCAATATCTCGCTTTTGGGTACTCTTAAACCCAGCCTCATTCATTTTTGAAAAAAATGAATGAGAATTGCTGGGCGAGC
>JBBAUR010000023.1:0-47080 GCA_040398075.1 Bdellovibrionota bacterium
CTGCCGATTGCAGCCATCCGAAGCAGAGGAGCATTTTTGTTACGCACTCTTAGCCAAAGACCCACCATTTGTGCTAAAATCGAGCGGGTTTCAAGCTGGCTGTTTTCGTCGGGGGGGGGTAAGGATATGACGCTTCAGTACATGACCGTAACTAGCGATCAACACATCACTGAGATGGACACGACGCTCTACGGCCTTGACACGAACTCCTCTGCCAGGGATCTCTTCGTAGACCTTTCCAAAGAAACCTTTTCCAAGCTCGTTGTTTCCCTTGGCGACCTCGCTGACACTACCCTCAATCCGATTCGCGACCAGGCGACCGGCTCAATCGAGGCTTATCAATATGCGCGGCAACTCACACGTCCACTAGGGCAGCCTTTTCTCACGATCCCCGGTAACCACGACAACCCAGGATTGCTCTCGAGATTCTTTTCGAATCAATGGGACTCTAACCGTAATGGAGTATCGGTTCGCGCGTTCAACTATGTCCACCTCGTCGGTTTGGATGGACGAACGGGCCCCGAGGCAACGGGTCTCTTCGCCGAGGCAACCCTCGAGGAGCTCGATCGAGCACTCGACAAAGCTATGAAGGCGATCCTCCTGACGCATTATCCGGTGGCTGAGCTGGACAACCCGTGGATAAATGAAAACCTCTCCGTGAAGAATCGTGAGCAACTGCGACCCCTCTTCCGCAAGCACCAAACCAAACTGCTAGGGTGCCTCAGTGGGCACCTGCACATGCGCTACACGACGGTGGTCGAGGGGGTTGTATGCCACGGAGTTCCCTCCACAGCGTTCATGTTTCGCTCGGAATTCGGCTCGGGCGACCGGATCTCTGTATCGAATGACCCGTGTGGCTACCTCGTGCTGGGAGTTGATCCCGAGGGTTCCTTACTTGTTCATCATGAGTACACGCGAGGCGCACAGAGGGCAGGGGTGGATTGAGCCTCATGAATGTTGCTTTTTTTGTCTCTCCGCACGGATTTGGTCACGCAGCACGAGCGTGCGCGATAATGAGTGCCTTGGCGCACGAGTTCCCGCATGCGCAGTTCGAGATCTTTACACGCGTTCCTATCTGGTTCTTTGAGCAGTCCTTCGAACCGAGCATCCGTTTTCGATATCACGAGCTGCAGACCGATGTTGGTTTTGTTCAAGCTACTTCGATGAGTGAAGATTACAGCGCAACGATCGAAGCTCTGGATCGACTGTATCCCCTCTCACATGAGCTCATCTCGGATGTCTCCGCTCTGCTTTGTGAACGTAAGGTGCAGCTCGTGGTGTGTGACATATCCGTACTGGGTATCGAGGCTGCACGGCCGGTTGGTATACCCTCGGTGCTCGTGGAGAATTTCACTTGGGATTGGATCTACTCCGGTTATATCGACATTGAAGCCCGATTTGCGCGCTTTATCGACTATCTCGCGCCGGTGTATCAGCGCGCCACGCTTCGCATACAAGCAGAGCCGGTGTGCAAGTACGTGGTCGATGCCACTGTAGTGAGCCCGATCGCACGACGACGCCGTGCTCGAATCGAGGATGTGCGTGAGTCGCTGCGAATTGATCCTGAAGCTGCTGTAATCCTGTGCAGCATGGGGGGTATACCAGGGAATTTCTCGTTCCTGCCGCAGCTGGCCTCTCAGCTCGATCTGGTGTTTGTCTTAGCGGGCTGCGCGGAGTCCCCGGGTATTCCGGAGAATGTAAGGGCGGTACCGCACCGCTCCGGCCTTTACCACCCCGATCTTGTTGCAGCCGCAGATGCAGTGGTCGGGAAGGTCGGATACAGCACCGTTGCAGAGGCATACTACGGGCGAACCCAATTTCTCTTCCTTCCGCGCCCGCTTTTCGCCGAGTCGGCGGTTATGGAGAGGTTTGTGACAGCTGAGCTGTGTGGACACCCCATCGATTCGAGCTCGTACCAGGATGGCTCGTGGCTCAACTGGGTCTCACGGCTGCTCATGCTACCTCGTCAGCAATTGCCGAAGGACACCGATGGTGCTGCTGAAGTAGTTGCCCTACTTGCGCCCATCTTGCGCTGAATCGTGCCACTCGGACGGCGCAACGCGGGCAAGCCAAGATTGCGCTCGCCCTGCTATTGCGAGTGCGATTTAAGCAAAAATCACTCGCGCAGGGTTCGTGTCTCTCGGACGGCGCAACTTGGGCAAGCCAAGATTGCGCTCGCCCTGCTATTGCGAGTGATTTTTTTCAAAAATCACTCGCGCAGGGTTTAACTCAAGGCGCTCGTATCAACTGCCGATATAGGCTAATGGGCAGTTTTCGGACCAACGCTCGTTTTAAAGGCGAAGCTATGCGTAATTCCCAGCCCTCGGAGGCGCAATTCATCGCGACTATCCGCGGTGACGATCAGGAGGATAGTTGGGCGGTCGGTCGCTCTCCGCACCTGGCCCGAATCTTCAACGTCTTCAACGCGGTTTCAGGTATTAGCGGTCCAACGCTCGATATCGGAAGTGGGGGCGGTAGCTTCTTCCGTGCTTTGAATAACTTTCGTCCGGACCTCCTGCCGTACTCGTGCGCAGATGTGGCCGGGCAGGATCTCATCATTGATTCCTGTGTCGTTCCCGTACATGCGTTCCAGTGTGAGCGCGACCGATTACCCCTGGAGTCAGGGGAGCTTGGGTTGGTTTTACTGTGTGATGTGCTCGAGCATCTGCTTGTCGACCCGATATGGACGATGCTCGAAGTCAACCGCGTCCTCAAAATGGGTGGACATTTCGTCATCTCTACCCCGAACGTAGCGAGCATCGATCGCGTGATGAGGATTCTGCAGGGAGCGCACCCGGGAACGGAACACCACTACAAACCAACCAATATCGGCGATCGGCACAACCGTGAGTGGACCTTTGCCGAGGTGTACGGTGCAGCCACCGGCGTGGGTTTCCAGCTCACTGCGTGGGATTCCAATCACGGAGCGCTGAGCGAACGAGACCGCGCGCTTTTGGAGAGCTTGCGTCGTGCGGGACTCGTCGATACCGAAGAGATATTTTTCGGACCAGACCTGGTTTTTGTGTTCGAGAAGGTCGAACACCTCACACTCGATTGTCCTATAAGCCCCGATCAGCGCTGGCCGGTCTTTTTGTATACAGGTCACGACCAGTACCGGCAGCGACCACGCAAGTTCCCGGATCTCTTCGGCTAGAGCTGTCCAGCATGCGGGAAAAAGTGCGCAAAGCGATTGGAGTAAGATCGTAGAAATCTGTAGACTTGATTGTAGGGCCCGCTCGAATGGTGATGCTGGAGCGGTGCGAAACTGTATGCAGAGCGGTATGAGAGATGTCAGGGTGTGGGGCATCTGCTTCAACAGGAGTGATGGATTAGATATGCGTGCTCGTTCAATTATCTCTCTTTTGACGGTCTTGTTCGTAGTTTCTGTGTATCCTCCGCTCGCTCGCGCCCAATCCGGAGAGGCTCCTGCCTGGGTGAACCTACTCAAGGGCAAGATGGTCGAGCATATCTGTAAAGACGGAGGCGCATGGCTCGAGTGCTACGGGCAGCGTCCCTCGGATTGCCCCCTCATCGCGCGTAATTTTATATATTCGTGTATCGACAAATCCGCTCGAAATGCTCCGGCGACCGTGACGAGCCAGATCGCTGCAGAACTATCCAAGTCTATGGTCGAGTGCTTCAACAGCACCTTCGAGACGGAGTATGGTGCCTGGCAGAAGCGCACCCCGGAGTGCCTCAAACCTCCCCAGCACCTCCAATAAGCGAAACTCTTCGTGCTCACAGATAGTGAGCTCTCGGGTATTGGCACCTGTACTTCGGTACTTGCGGTGCTCGTCCGTATGACCGCGCTCACCGTCGAGCATGATCGACGTAGATTCCCAATATTTGAAGAGTTCGAAGCGGAGTAAGCTCGAAGAGGAAGGCGTTGAGGTCCTCTCCGTTGTATCGGTGACTCTGCGACGTGGCTTACGGCCCGTTTCAACTAGATCGAGTATCGCGCTGAAGGTGCTGTATGAAGAGCGTTAAATACAGAGACATGAGGATGAGAGCAGCATGCTGGTCGAGAAGATTACGGCGCGAGGTCAACGAGTTTGCTTCGCGCTCACTTCCGGAGAAGATCACAGCCGCCTACACCGTGTTGGAGCCCCTTCCCACAGCCATGATTATCACAGATACGTTCGGCTCGTGTGTGTTTGCGAACGCAAGCGTCCTCGACATGGCGGGATTTACCGAAGATACGATGCTCGGGGTAGGCTGGCTTCTGTTCGTGCACGAGGATGACAGACCAACGTTTGTGACAGGCTGGTCACGCGCGCTTGCAGCGGCGACTGAATACATCACCCGAGTCCGCGTAGTCGACACAGATGCTCATATCGAATGGGTATCGGTGCGCGCCCGACCGTTGCTCGGAGACGGTGGACAGATCGTAGGGCTCGTAGGGGTATTCGAGCCTGAGCTCATTTCAGGGGTGAACACTCAGGCGCTCCCAGCACGTACTCAGGTCGATGAACGGCTCGAGTATGAATTACAGGAGCAACGGCGACGTTTAGTCGAAGCCGAGCGGACCCTGCGGAGCGAGCGTGAGGTACTCGCACGTATTAAGGACGATTTCTTGTGTACTGTGTCGCACGAATTGCGGACCCCGTTGCATGCAATACTCGGGTGGTCACAGATCCTCAGCAAACAGCAGGGGGCCGATGCGAGCGTAGAACGCTCCGTTGAGGTGATTCAACGTAACGGCCATGCGCTCGCGAGGTTGTTAGAGGATATGCTCGATATGAAAGGGGTGTTGAGCGGTGCCATGCAACTATCCGTTGGTGAGCTCGATCTCGTGCTCCTCGTACAGAGTGTGATCTCTTCGCTCTCTCACGCAGCGCAGAGCAAAGGAGTTGCTGTTCACTGCGCGGTAGAGGGTAAGGTCGAGAGGATCGTCGGTGACGAACTGCGCCTCAAAAAGATCGTATGGAATCTGCTCTCAAACGGTGTCAAGTTCACGCCGCGCGGAGGTTCTGTTGGGATTGATCTGCGTTTTGAGTCGCATCAGGTACATATCAGCGTCACCGATACGGGGTGCGGAATCTCAGCAGACTTCATCCCACGGCTCTTCGAACCGTTTCGACAAGCAGATGGTTCCACAACTCGTAGCCACGGAGGTTTAGGTATGGGTCTCTCTCTGTCTCGATACCTGATTGAGCTCCATGGCGGCTCGATCTCAGCTCGTAGCGACGGGCCGGGTCAGGGGAGTACCTTCACCGTGATGATTCCACGCCACGATAAAGTGGGAGCTGACACAGCGGTACAACCCTCAATAACACAGCTAATACCCGAAGGGCTCTCGGAGCATGTAATCTGAGGCGGCTTGAGGGAGGAGCGTTAGTGGCGGGCCCTTAACAGGCCTAGCCTGTTAAAGCCCAAGAGACCCCCAACCCCTGAGAGTGATCGACTAGTGACGCGCCTCGAGCCCGGGCCTGCCTTCTTCCCCACGCCCCCACGTCCGCCCACTCTCCGACATCTGGCGAAGGTGGCGATTGACCGCTGAGACGCAGGTCGGCGAGATGTGGTTCCAGATCTTTTCGGCGGTTGTCTGTTCCTCGCGTTGTATGGACTGCGCCAAGGTCGCGGTTTGATGGTCACCGACCGTCTCACACGAGACCTTCAAGGCCTCATACATGGCCACTTCGCTGTGTTCGATTGCGTAACATATGACGAGGTTCTGTGTATTCTTATCCTCCTCCGCCTGCCCGATAGAAGCACCTTTGGGAAGCATACCGAAGACGTGCGCCCAGATACTCTTAATCGTCGAAGGGGAACCGCCGAGTGCTTCCAGGCGTGCTGTCAAGCGTTCGTGTTGGCTACGGGTCTCGTCTGCGTGTTGAGCGAAGAGTTGTTGAACGTTTGGGTCATCACCCTCCTTTGCCATCGAGCGGAGTTGACTTTCGAAGCTCTTCTCTGCAGCGATTGCGTCCTGGAGGTAGCGTTGGATAAGTTCGGTAGACGACGATATTGTCATAGTGCTCTCCTCTTTTGAGCAGTGGGGTATTCATAACCAATGGGGTATTCATAACCGCGAGACCTACATACTATGCAGGGCAGCTCTCGTCGGTCGCCATGAGAGGGATCAGCACCAGAGGGCGGTGGTGTGTGAGCTGATACGATTTTATGTCGTCGTTTGGCGGGAATTTGTGTGACGAATCACGATACGATACGGCGCATCTCTAAGGCCGCCGCTTTCGAGCGAAGGAGAGGTTCTTAGCTGGGCTCTGCTCGATATCGAAGCGGCGTTTGTCGTACCACTCGACCATTTGAATACTGGAATGACGCGAGAATTCCTGGACCTCACGGTGTGGCACACCATCTGCCAAGAGTTTCGTGATAGCGGTAGCGCGTGCGGAGTGCGGTGTTGCATGCTGACCGGCTCCGGCGGCGATGCAGGCCTGTTTGAACAGGAGGTAGACGCCGGTATCGGACATCGGGCGTGTGGTGGGCGTCCTTCCTGCTTGACCCGTAAAGCTCACGAATAGGTAATCCGCATCGCCACCCCCGTTGGCTTTGCGCTCGTTTATGTATAACCACAGGAGCTCGGCTGCCCAGTCGGGTAGCGCCTGTTGGGCATCTTTTTTGGCCTTCGTATAGCGCAGGTAAAGGTAGGTGGTGCCAGAGCTCGTACGGCGTACGTCACCGATCCTGAGCGCAACGACCTCGCTGCGGCGGAGTCCACCTCCGAAGAGGATCGCTAAAACGGCGCGATCACGGCGACCCTTTGGTGCGCTTGCATCGGGTATCGAGACGATCTCCATGACGAGCTCGAACTCCACCATCTGAGTCGGACGCTTGCGTCCTGCGTCCTTCGGTGGCGGTGGTACCTTGTCTACCTCGAAGGGGTTCTCGGCGATGCCGAGGTTGCTGGCTATCAGCATGCGGTAGATCCGTCTGAGGGCTGCAAACTTCTTGTGAATCGTGGCGTTGGAGAGCGTTGCGTCGAGGCCGTCCTTCTTGCGCCCCTTTCCGCTGGCGCGCTCGATGATTATACCGCGCTCCGCTGAGGGTGCTCCTGTGCCGTGTGCAAAGCGTGGCTTCTCACCGGGTTGGGTTTCCAGATGTTTACGGTAAGCGATTGCGTGGAGGTCGGTGGCGGAGATGATGCGCTCAGAAGCCTTAGAGGTGCCAGGCTCTGCTCCTAAAAAGCGGCACCACTCCGCGATGATTCCGGAGTAGGTCACCCGTGTAGCAGGGGACTTCAGCGATAGGAACGCAGATATGCGCAGCCATACCCGCTCGGGTGTCGAACTCGGGGTGCGTCGAACGATGTCAACCATAGTTACATGGTACGGCCCGAGGGCACTTTGGGGTAGGGGCATTTTATGCCGCTATCTGCATGCGAATACCCTCGGAATCGCATTCTGGAGTGGCCGGGAGTGACAGCGCTTCATGAGCGAGAAGCCGCTCGGCGGTCCACAGCGCGGCGAAAGCATCGAGGATATCGTCGTCGTGGCAAGCCGTCCTTGAAAAAGCCGCTCGAACGTCTGCGTACGCACCTGGGAAGTACCCGTCGACCAGCTCTAGGCGCACGCGCCGTCCAGCCTCGCTCTTCTTGGAAGGAACCAGGTTGGAGCGTCCCCACAAGGTAAAAGAGAGCTCGGGGTGCACCTCGTGCATCGAAAAAGACCTCCGCGGCGCGCGGAGAACGCCGTCCGCCTCACGAATCTTTGCGAGGATATTCCAGGTCTGTTTGGAGATCGCTCTTCCATCGATCGAACGCCCGAGTTCGCACGCTTCACGGTAGCTCGAGCAGTGGAGCAACGGACGGATAGGAGCGGAGAAGATGCTTGATGCCCGGCCTCGACCAAGCTGCTTGCGCGCCAAGGTATCGCAGAGCCGCGCTCCGCTATCAGGCAGGCCCAGCGGGATGTCGATGGCTATTAGGGTCAAGGCTTCAAACAGTAGTTCCTCGAGAACGTGTATGAGTAGCGGGCTCACTGCTCGCGATCGGGTATCGCGAGTGAGCACAAGCCACCCAGCGGGGCATCCATCTATTCCGGCGATTCGGGTCATACAGCGGTCTCACGTTCTAGGCTGCGAGGGTAATAGGAGAACAGGGGGCCAGGCGTCAACAAGCCCTGCTTTACGGGCTCCTTTGCGTTTGGGCGCCCGCGTCACATAACTGGGCTTAATGGCGCTCCGGAGCGGCCTGGCATACCCCTTTTAGGTCCCTTTTTATCTCACTAGTTTTCTAGTTCTCGTAAAGTAAAGTCAAAGGCTTTGAGGCCCTACATCCGCTTTCTGGCCATTACCAAGCCTCGAATTTCTCGCTATGAAGCCATTTCTCTGCAGCCTGTTAACGGCGATCTTGCGCTTCAGGTACGCTCTCCCCCTACCACACCACGAGCTCCCTCACAGAGTTAGCTCCTTAACTGGTATCGAGCCGGCAAATGGCTTGCTTTCTCACAGCAACTGGCTAGAGTCCTCCAACGAAGAAGGCCTTAGCTGCGTCCTCAAAGGACACCTGCGAGTATGAAGCACCGTTTCCGTAAAGCAACGGGGAGTAAGGCACCGAATTGATTTGAGTATCATAATGACGCCCCGTAGTAACCGTGGCCGAGGCAGCTCCGAGGCTCTGCTCTTCAATATTTGCGGCCGCAATCCGGATCAAGACGTATGCAGCGCACTGTATTCGGGGCTCGATCGCGCTACTTTGAAGGAGTTACTCGATCTGCACTCAAGCGCTGGACTCGCCGGTAGTGCGGTTGCTGACCGCCTCTCTGGGTTCAATCTTCCCGAATCTAAACGACTCGAATGGCCGGGCAGCGAGCAGCAGCTCCTACGCCTGAGACATCAGATTGTACTGAATCGTCTGACCGAATCTGAGCTCAAGCAGCACGTGCAGCAGGTGCGGCAGCTCGAGAAGGCCCTCGATATCAAGCCACTACTAGCCGAAGTGCTCGTGAATCGCGGGCTCACGAACCCCCAGGAAGCGTTGCGCTACCTCTATCCCTCGCTCTCTGATGAGCTGGGACGGCTACCCCCTCTCTCTCCCCTTTTCGACGCTGCCAAAGCGCTCTATGCGTCGGTGCGGGCGCGCGAGAGGATCGTGCTGTACGCCGATTTCGACGCCGACGGCAACTGTGCTGCAGCGATCCTGCGCCGTGCTATAGAGCTCGTTGGTGGCTCCTGCCAGCTCGTGCAAGCGGACCGTGCACTAGAGGGATACGGAATGACCGATAAAGTTCTTCCCCGCATCCTCAAGCTCCAACCACAGCTCCTCGTTACCCTCGATCTCGGAACATCCGATCGGCCCCAATTTGAAACTCTCCGCCGCCTCGGAGTACGGAGTATCTGCGTTGATCATCACAAGCCGCAGACGGGCAACGTGGCTGAGCCAGACATCATGGTGAATCCGCACCTTAACCCCTCCTGGAGAGGCTATCAGGAGCTGTGCGCCTCCGGTCTTGCGTGGCTCTTGGCGCATGCGCTCTTCCGAGAATGCTGGGGCGACGGACCACTCGTAGAGAAGTATGCCGAGACGCTCCTGCCCTTCGCCGCAACGGGTACCGTTGCAGATGTGATGCAGCTCACGGGACTCAACCGCGCCCTGGTATCGGCTGGCACCACTAGCATGCTCACTTCGGAGATTCCGGCTTTTCAAGTCCTGTGTCGAGAGCTGCGCGGGGCTGCGGTGACCGGCGAATACCTGGCCTACACGCTTGGACCGATCCTCAATGCGGCATCGCGCATCAACAAGGGAAGCGCCGATAGACCGGGCACGTTTCCAGTTGCTGAGCTTCTCAACAGTCGCGAGCTGTCAGCTGCAGCAGAGCTTTTGAAGGAATGTGTCGGTTTGAATGAGGAGCGCAAGAAGATAGAGCGCTCTGCCGTCACCGGTCCGGCTCAGGCCGCCTTGGACCAGCAGCGAAAACACGGCGTGCCGGTCCACTGCGGGACGATCTTGCCGCTCGAGGAGGTCCACGAGGGTGTGGTAGGGCTCGTGGCAGCCCGTACGACGGAGAGTATGCAGTGCCCGACGATCGTTGTCACTCGGGATGCCCAGGGGAACTGGAAGGGCTCGGGACGTTCGATTCCGGGTATCGACCTCTTTGAGATCCTCGAATCGCTCAAGAGCCGTGGGCTCGTACTGCGCGGAGGTGGTCATCCAGCCGCTATCGGTTTGAGCGTGTTACCCGAGAAGCTTCAGCCCTTGAGCGAGGCTTTTCAACGCGCGGTTCAAGAGCGTCTGGGGGCCATCCCCCCAGAGCATCCCGGGCACCCCTATCGACCGATCCGTTGGCTCAAGGAATATCGACCCGACCTGATCATGTCAGTCGATGATGTGTGTGATCGGGCGCCGGAATTGAACCGAATAGCGAGCGCTATCCAGCCGAGCGGTCGGAGTAACGAGCCCCTCACTATCCTACTTCCCCGCGTGCTCCTCACGGTTACCAAGGAGCGGTCGAGTGGCGATCTGGAGATACTGCTCCGGGACGCTCCCAATCAGGAGAAAAACTGGATGCACCAGGGGTCGCTCGCAGGGCTCAGCTATGCGCGTTCAGTGACGGCAAAGCTTCTGCAGCACACCGATTCGAGCAAGCCCTTGGACCTGATCGTCCAGCCGGTCTTCGACCGTGCGCAGCGATTCACTCATGATTCACAGCAGCCCAAGGTCAAGGTGCTCTTTGCTCAACCCTCGGTGTTCGAACGAGCTGAACAGCAGCGTGCTGCTGATAAGCCCACCGCGCGGCGCAAGCGACGCATCGCAGCCGCCGTCTCGTCTCCGGCATTGTTTGACCTCTCAATCGATACCGCAGCCCCGAGCTTCTCGTCGATGCAGGAGTTTTACGACTACTTCGGAATAACTATCATGACCGATGCTGTCGAGTTTTGGCCCGAGCAGGTCGAGTTCGTAGCCTCACAGATTATAAGGGACAGGAGCGCTCCGATCACCGAGAATCTCCTCTGCCGTGGTGAGTTAGCCAGTGGCAAGACCGTCATGGCTCTCCTGCGAGCAGCAGAGGTGCTGTGCCGAGATCCGAAAGCAAAGGTTCTCTATCTGACCCCTCAGCTCGATCTCGCGGAACAAGCTCTGGAGGACATCAAGAAATTCATGACTCTCACGCCGGACCAGGTAGCGGAGCTTACCGGCCGAGGAAGGTGCTCGTATGCAGAACGGGTAGCACTACTGCACGGTCCAGCACGGCTGGTTGTAGGAACTCCCCAGACCTTCACACCGTTTCTGCCGCCTCCAGATTCCAAACCCGTCAGGTCCCTTGCGGCGCCCCTGGCGCAATGTAGTCTCGTCATCTTCGACGAAGTTCATCTCGTGCACGGCGACGGACATGAAGATGGCCCCTCACAGTACGCCTATCGGCAGATCGCTCGAGAGGTATTCAGACTTCAAGAGGCGCAGGTAGCGATCCGTTTGTGGGCGCAGTCCGGCACCCCCGCAAACACACGTGATGAGTGCAAGGACCTCAAGGAGACGCTGCGGGCACGCTACGAAAAGGTCCGCACGCGCCCACGACTAAAGAGGCAGGAGGCCGCGTACGTGCCCCTCGATAGTGAGGTGCGTCAACACCTCATACACCTGCGTGATGCTTACAGACTGACCCACGCCGAGATCGTCAAAGCTCTAGCGAGTTGGACAAATCCGGCTGGACCACTTGACCGTGTTTCATCCCACCATGAAGGGCTGATTTCGGCATTCAGAGATTTTGAGCGGATAATCCCTGCCAAAAGCCCCAAGATCCTCCCACCTCGTAGCAAGTTTCTGGCCTCGCAAAAGCGGCTCCTCGATGCGATAGGTAAGCTCACCAAGGAGCGCTTCGAACAGCGCGATCTTTCGAAGCTCTTCGACGCATTGTCGCGCGTTGCCGAGCTGAGGGTGATCCTGCGCTACTTCGACTCGCTGCGCTCAAAGGGTCGAAGCGCCTTGGTACGTGAAGCTTCGCGCAATATGCTGCAAGCGCTCTATCCGCCGAAAAAGGCAACTCCTGAATCGCTGACCAATTGCCATGTACGAGCATGTCGTCGCCCCCAGATGCGCGACCTGCTTACGTGGGCCATGACTGAAACAACACCACAGGCGATCTTACTCGAGTTTCGTCGTGTATATCCCGGTGACTACCAGGGCGAAAACGAGCGTAGGCAGCTTCAGAGGTCGAGGATAACGCCGTGCTCCTGGCGCCAGCTGCTCGGAGTGTCGCCCTCCCTATCAGACGAAGAGGCGCCCTTCACTAAAAGCCGACGTCCTAAAGAGGTGACCCCCTCGAGGCTCGACCTCCTCGATGAACGACTACTCGATCAGTTGAGCCGATCTGAGCGGCTCGACCTCAAAGAGATCACCTTGCTCGAGAACCTGCGATCCTTGAAGCCAGATGAAAAGGTGATGGTAATGCTCGACCAGAAGTTCGAGGCGCGACTGCTCTCCGATCGGCTCACGTTAGCCTCCATTCCAGCCGGCTGGTATGCCGGGCGCAGCGTGGCACGCAGGCTGGGGATGCGCGAGAACCTCGAGGCTTTTCGTCAAGGGGTGTTCAAAGTCCTGTGTTCAACGTCCGCGGGTGACATGGGTCACAATATTCCGAGGGTTTCACGCGTGATTCGCTGGGTACCCCTCACCTCCCCGAAACGAAACGCGCAGTCTGCTGGGCGCGCTGGACGGCAAGAGGGGATCGAAGGGGTCTACACGGTGCTACTCATAGCTGACGACGACAAGGACATGGACGAACGCGAGATGCAGGTGATCGCGCAAGCGCGGGCGGCAGCTATGAAAAGGGTCTGATCTGCTATTGTTCGACTGTTGTCGCTCGCGAGGAGCGCCGATACCTTCAGTAGAAGTGTTTTGTTCAGCGCACAAGACTCTTCAGGTTCATCGCGTTTTCGAGTGGATGATAACGAGCATAGAGATCACGTAAGCCCTCGTTTTGATCCATAAATCACGTCTTTTCACGTGAACGTGCACGAGCATGTTCACGTCATTATCACACCGATTTCTACCCACTCGATTCCGCGAAGACCCTCTCCTCAAAGGTTGTAGGAAACGTTCAGAAAGTCCACCAGCTCGGGCAAGTTAACGAATTGGAATTCATGGAAGAAGTTATAGCGACCCGTATCAGGGTCGTTTTTCAGAACGTACAGCTTATATTCGTCACACCTCCCCGATGTCAGCCCTGACTCCCGCGTGGTGTGCACTCCCCAATACGTTGTACGAGGATCTAGACCGTACCTGGCACCGATTGCAGAGGCGAGTACAGGCATGACCGAGTGTACTTCGACCCCGAATGCATCCCCATCTTGAACAGCCACTACCAGGTGTCGAAGGCCCGTATATCCAACCAGCTCGTGAATCTCCAAGCCGACTTCACTCTTCGTATGGCGCACAGTAAACCGAAAACGCTCGGCTACAAGGGGATTATTCTCCTTCTCGATCCTCCGCCTCGGAATCTCGACCAGGCTCTCTACCCGCCTATTTAGATCCTCTCGAAGCGGGTCCAGATCGAGGTCATCCGGAAGATCCATCTGACAATACTCCCTCGAACGCTCGCGCCTCAAGCTCACTCGCAGACCGTTGAGCTTCTCGACTATCCTGGCAGTCCGCTCCGGTCGAATTGCACACAGAGCATCTTCCACACGCGAGATGAACGGGGCACACGCTTGCCCGTGCTCGAGGAAGGCCGCTAAGGTGAAATTCTCGAGAGCGTGACACCTCAGCTTCCTGTACTTCTCCGATTTTTCATCCGCTTCTTGGAATCTGCCCAGCGGATCGGGTTTTTCACACAACTCTACGAGCGCAGCTACGGACGCGGGGTCTCTTATTGCCTTGAGCGTACACGATGCATTTATCAACAGCATCCTCTTTCCACTGAGTCCTGCCTCCAACACCGCCGGTACCGCGCGCGCCCCTTCTCCATCGAGATTGGCTAGCGCATTGAGCGCAGAAACGGCGAGGTTCTTACTACCCAGCTTGAGTACCGCAATCAGGGTACTAACGAGCTCGACGTCTTCCGGACCTCCGACGCGTGCCATGATCTCGTGAAGCTCCTCCTCGCACTGTTTGCGAGTCGCCCGATCCTCTGAGCGTTTGAAGGCAACGATACCCTTCAGGAGTTGAGCTTCGAGGCTCGGCTCTTGGTGAGCAGGAGCAGTGTATGAGGTTCTAATGTCCCACATACCGGTAGAGTACGAAGCGCGTGAGCAGGAGTCAAAGGGGGCAATTGACGGATCTTATCGCTCCAACACAAACTGTCTTTAGCGTACTAGTTCCGACCCAAACGAGGCCATCGGCGCCCCTCGTTCGATATGCAGTCACGCTCTTTGCAAGCGAAAACCTTCTTGGCATCATGGAGGTCGCACATGACCAGTGCCGAGAGTGTTTATGAAGATCTTTAACGTTGGACCCCGTAGTGCTCAGACGCTTTTAATCCGTGAACTTGCACAGCAATTGAGCTTCCTTGAGGGACGGACGGAGCGTTACGAGGGGGTCTCGGTACGGCTCGAATCGCGGTCTGAATCGGTCACGGTACGGGTTGGCGATCGTGAGAGACATACGATCGCGTACCACTCCAGGGATAACACCTGGACGGTCTCCTTTTATCCTCGCGATCCGTGGTTAGACGGAGGAGTTCAGACGATGGAGGCCGGGCCGTTTGCTCGAAGCGCTTTTGTGAACTCAGTGCTCTACAGCTTGCGAGCATGTAGACAGATAGACGGTGCTCCGATGATCACGCAGGCTGAAGAGGCACGCCTGTTAGTCGGCTAAGAAGTGTACTCAACGCGGTGAGCCGCTCACCCACGGGCTGCGTTTGATGAAGAATCTAAGAGGCAATTGGGCACCCTGGCTGATCCCAATCCGTGGGGACCTTCCGACGGCGCCTCGTGGTATCTCAACGTACGGCTCTATCCACAGCCGTGACGAGGTGGCGAAGTGCTCTCTTCCGTGAGTATGCGAGATTCCGAAAGCTTGGCACAACCGCCCGGGACCACGCGCTAGCTCCCGTAAAGGGGCGGAGTGGATACGCCCAACCGAACGTCTTCGCTGCATCACCGAAACCCCCTCCAGAGGCTCAACAGCGCGCAAGAGCACCCCTGTGCCGCTCCCCTGCGGATCGCTCACCACATTCATGCACAGGTACATACCGTAGATCTGATACACGTAGCAGTGACCTCCGGCCGCAAACATCACCTCGTTTCGTGGAGTCTTGCCCCGAGCAGCGTGACAGGCGGGATCGCCCTCACCCAGATACGCTTCAACCTCCACGATCATCCCTGAAGTCAGAGCGCCCCGCGAGACGCTCACCAATTTCGCCCCAAGTAGCGCACGCGCGAGGGATACGGTATCGACCCCCGTGTAGAAATCCCGGCCGTAGCGCGGCGGGCGCTCGTTGGCTCTTTGCGGCAGTACAGCGAGATCAGTGGTACGTTTCATGACTCGATGGAGCGCTCCAACGCGCGAACACATCCCCCGATTGGAATCAAGGTTAGCACTGCCAGTACCCCGAAAAAGGCGAAGTACGAGGCGCTGCTAGGTCCGCCGATGAGCGCTCCGAGAGTCCCAGTGACTGCGGCGGTAATCGCGTTGCCCGCAGCTACGCCGGCGTAAAAGAACGCCATCACAAGCGATGTGCTTACCGCTGGGGCCTTGGTGTACGCGAGCTCCAAGGCGGTGATCGATATGAGAACCTCGGCTGCCGTGATGAGCACAAACGCGGCTACCTGCCATCCGACCGAAGGCTGCGCAGCACCCTCGACCCAGCTTTGAATCAGCGCAACAGTTCCGAAGGCGCAGGCCGCAAGAAGCATCCCAGCCTGCATCTTGAGAGCTTCCGAGATCCAGCCCCGAGCGCTCAGCCACGGATATACAACCCTCGAGAAAAGCGGCGCGAACACAAGAATCAGCAGCGGATTTATAGCCTGGAGCTGCGCCGGCAAGAGCTCGAAACTCAATCCGAATGGGAACTCTACCGACCTGTCGAGGCGCTCGGCCTGCAACACCCACGATGAGCCGGTCTGGTCAAATAGACACCAGAACACCGCAACCAGCAGGAACAGCATGCAGAGTCGTGCGAGGCGCTGGCGCTCCTCGGGCCGCCACAGGGCGCGCCGGTACTCGAACCATGGGGTCGGTGAAACGGCGATAAACGAGCTTCGTCCTCTCCAGAATACAAGGGTGGCAAGCGCCATGAAGAGCCCAGGAACACCGAAGGCGGCATGCGCCCCGTAGCGTTGAAGAACAAACGGAATGAGGAGCGAGGAGAGCAAGGCTCCAAGGTTAATGGCGAGGTAAAACAGGCTGAAACCCTCCGTGATGCGGGGATTACTGGAGGTGCGGTACTGGTCCCCCAAGTGTGCCGAGACGCACGGCTTGATACCCCCTGCGCCTAACGCGACGAGCAAAAGCCCGATTGCTAAACCTGTACGCGTGAGGTCGAAGGCAAGCACCACATGCCCTAGGCAGTACACGAGCGAAAGAAACAGGATCGTCCGATATTTCCCCCAGATTACATCGGCTATCAGCGCACCGAGGAGCGGAAATAAGTAGTTGGCCACAGCGAAGAGGTGGTACCACACGGTTGCCTCGCGCTCGCCCATCGGGTCTGGCGCGCCACTCCTGGCGAGGAGACCCGAGGTCATAAAGACCACCAAGATACCCTTCATACCGTAGTAGCTAAAACGCTCGGCGGCCTCGTTGGCGATGATATACGGAAATCCGCGTGGGTGTGGTGTGGATGTCGAACGCGCACTCATGATTGGTAATGCTAGCGGTAAAAACGGCCGGCGGCACCATGGATTAGTGGCAGCCAATGGCGTAGTCTTCCCACGGGGTATACCGTCTTTGGGTAAAGCATATGAAAGCCACGAGATTTCTCCTCAAGCTGTCCTGTCTCCTCTGTGTGTCGTGCGGTGGTGGCGGAGGTGACGACACAAGTCCGTGTTCGGCCGCCTCGGCCGGCAGCGGCAAGATAGCCGGGGGTGAAGCATGCTCCCCCCAAGACCAGTCCAACGTGGCTCTGCTGGTGCTGGTAGGAACGAGTTTTGAGGAGTGCTCGGGTGCATACATCTCCAAAACTGCGCTACTCACGGCTGCACACTGCTTCGAAAATCGACCAACGCAGGTGATTGTTGGTTCCCAAGGTAACGTACGCGACGGCGTTCGCTACGCAGTACACCCGCTCTACGACGGCAAGGTCGGCTCTCCATATGATATGGCGATACTGCGCGTCGATCAGCCGATCGTCGGGGATCCCCTTCCGGTCTTGGTATCATCGCAACCTTTAGTCGGTGATGAGGTGGTGGTCCTCGGGTACGGTTTCGATTCGGAAGGTCAGGAGGGGCTGGCACGGATTCAAGACGGCCAGGCAGCGCTTCGAGCCACCTACTCGCGTTTCGGTGGCCCGCTGATGGGAACTACCTCTATCGTCTCCTCCGGTGAGGGAAGCCCGTGCTCGGGGGATTCCGGTGGGCCGGTGTTGGCACGCAATGCCAAGGGAGAGTTCGGTATCATAGGGCTTACGAGCGCTGGACCCGAGGGGTGCTCCTCTGAAGAGGGGCGGCCGGTCCTGATCTCAAGTACGCAGAGCAGTCCTGCCCTTAGCTTTATCACGGGACAGGTGCCGGATCTGGCGGTTAATTGATGGCTGCGCACTCCGCGTAACGCACCTCGCTGAAAACAACGACACACTTCGAGTACGCTCGGTAGAACATCTTTCCGGGCGTGCGAGTTATGATTCGTATCATAGTGATTCTGAGATCTAAACCTTGCCGTGCCTTCTACACTATTGTGGGAACACCCTTTTTTGGGGACACTGGTTGGAACAGAGAAGCGAAAACGGGTCTACAAGTGAACGGGGCATCGGGACTAACATGTACGGATTGATCCATCAGGCGATGAAGGATTTGGTATGCACCGAAGGCGGAGAGGCAGCGTGGCAGTCCGTGTGTGCCGCGGCGCAGGTTGCGTCAACTGAATTTGAGCCGCTCGAGCCGTACGATGATAGAGTCTCGTATCGCCTCGTGGCAGCCGCCGCTGAGGAGCTTGAGCTGCCGGTCGCGGAGGTGCTAAGGCGGTTTGGTGACCACTGGATCACCTTTACAGCTGAGTACGGATACGGCGACATCATGAAGATGTTCGGACACGACATGCGCAGCTGTCTCGGAAACCTGAATCGCATGCACGGTCATATGGGCGCCATGATGACGCAACTCAAACCTCCTCGCTTCAACGTGGTCGAGAACTCAGAGCGCCATATAACCCTGCACTACTTCTCTCCTCGAGAAGGCCTTGGGCCCATGGTCGTAGGGCTGTTGGAGGGTTTGGCCCGAAAATTTGGGGAACAGGTCACCATCGAGCACCTCGACAAAGGGGTACGCTCCGATCACGACGAATTCGAAGTGGTGTTTCTCTGACCTATGCGCACGGTTTTAGACCAGCACGCGCTCAACGCGCTCCACCCCTTCTCCTTCGTGGCGGACCGCTCCGGCTCGGTAATCGCGGTTGGACGCTCGCTGTCGAAGATAAGTCCGGTGGTTCGGAGCACGGTGCGTTTCGCAGATGTGTTTTTGATCGAGCAACCGACGCTTGGCATCACAGGGCAAAATCCATCTGACCTCCTCGGGGAGCTCATCGTTCTCTCACCACGAGCCGGCTGTGGGCCCAAGTTGCGTGGTCAGGTAGCTCTTCTGGATGAAACGGAAGGCATTTTCCTGTTTGCACTAACACCTATCCTCACAGACGCCTCTCAGGTGAGCGCTGTAGGGCTCGAATTCGCTGATTTCCCCGTCGGCGATCCGGTCTTTGATTTCCTACTCTTCATTCAGGCACAGAGAATTGGGCGCACGCGGCTCGAAGTTGCCAACAGGAAGCTCCAGTGGGAGCACACAGTATCAAAGCTTCTGCACGACCTTACGCTTCGCACCTACGACGTGGATGACGCTGAGCACGCGTATGCAGTGGTCGTTAGTGCGGTGTGTGAGGCCCTCAAGTGGAATATCGGTCATGTATTCGTTTCTTCCGCAGGGAATCAGCCTGTCCTGCGCTCTACAGCCACATGGTATCTGAGCGACCCCCTCCGCTACGCGCGCTTTCGTGAGCTCACCGATGCGATTCAATTCGCGCGGGGCGAAGGACTCCCGGGACGTGCATGGGAGCGCGAGAGCGTCGTTTGGGTAGACGATATCAGGCAGGATCTGAGGTTTCCTCGGCGAGCAGGGCTCCCTGAAGGGGCTGCTCCAATTGCGGGGGTAGCGGTCCCAGTCATCGCCGAGGGCGAGCTGGTAGCAGTGCTCGAGTTCTTCACCGAACGCCCGCCACACGACAAGGAGAATCTGGCGAGATTTTTCGATCTCCTTGGGCTGCAACTAGCCGGCGTAATCTCGCGGCAACGAATCGTCAAACGTGAGCGTGAGCAACTTGCGGCGCTTGTGAGTGCTTCGAAGATGGCCGCGCTCGGAGAGATAGCGGCAGGAGTAGCTCACGAGATCAACAATCCGGTATCGAGCATCTCGCTCACTTCGCAGCTCATGAGCACTCTGGCAAAAACCGGAGCGCTCGATGCGCCTGCAGTGGAGACCAATACCGCTCGCATCAAGGCGTGTGTTCAGCGCATCACCACTATCGTCTCTGAGTTGAGGGATTTCTCGCGTGACTCCTCACATGATCCGTTCACCAGCGTCTCTCTCAAAAAGATAGTGGACGAGACCCTCGACCTGTGTGGTGCGCGCTTTGGAAGTAAGGGGGTCAAGTTGGAGGTTGGTACCTTTCCCGCTGAGTGGCAGATCGAGTGTCGGCCCTCACAGATATCCCAGGTCTTGTTGAATCTGCTTAACAATGCCTACGACGCTGTAGTTTCGCGCGATACTCGCTGGGTGCGCCTCGAAGGACGTGAGGTAGCCGACGCGTTCGAGATAGCCGTGACTGACTCAGGCCCTGGTATCGAGGAGGATGTCGTAGAAAAGATCATGGTACCTTTCTTCACGACAAAACCTCCCGGTATGGGTACGGGTTTGGGACTGAGCATCTCCAGTAACATCGTCACCGACCACGGCGGAGAGCTCCACTTAGACCGCAACGCTTGTAACACCCGCTTCGCCGTTGTGCTTCCGAAGAGCTCCCACAAGCATGAGAGCAACGAAGCAGAGGAGGACAGAGAGTTGGCTCCTTGACTTCTATCACCGATTCAAACAGACAGCGTTGCTCTGAACGCATGAATCGGTTATGTCCGAGGTCGAATCAGATAGGGAGTGAATCATGCGAGGAGTTTTTTTTCACCATCCACTCGAATATCGGCTCGAAGTGCCCAGCGACGATCGTGCTCAGGGCGACACCCTTCGCGGCGTCTTGACGGTAAAGAACCATTCAGGGGAGCCCGCAGAGGTCGCCGATCTGTGTGTGAAGCTATCGCTTGGTGATATCAAGAAGGTCAAGTCCAAGGCACTGGATGCTTTCGAGGATCTATTCAGTGCGACTATTGCACGTTCCCTTCAGCTAGCTCCCGGGGAGAGCGCCGTGCGAGAGTGGATCATTGAGACTGATCGAAACTGCCCTATCGCCGGGACAGCACAGAGCCCGTACCTCCAGTACGGCGACGCCTCCTCTCCCCAGGCACTTGGACACCTACCGTTGCCGGTAAAGCCACACAAGTACATACAGGCAGTAGTTGATACGATGCAGACAGTGTTCAACTTCACCACACGAGGGCTCTCCTCGAAAGGTGGACAGGTCGTGGCAAGATTGAAATCGCCGGATTCACGTCGACTATCTCTGGTCGAGGAGCTCAATCTGGGATTTCGGTTCGAGGGCGAGGACCTGCAGGTTAGCTACCTCTTCAAAGTCAAGCGCTTCGACACATCCGCTGCAACGAAGGTCGACGTGCGCAAGGAAAAGGTCGAGGTTCTCCAAAACTGGAAGGTGGGCGAGTATACCTTTGGAGGTGGCTTTGTTCAGCAGGAATTCATCGAACGCGCGATCAAAGAGGGGCTAGAAGTAGTGACTACCAGCTTCTAATCAACGAACAGCTCATTGGAGCGTAACTCGGACCAGCTCGATAGGCGTACTCGATTCCGGCCTCCCTCTCTCGGCGGTTTCTATACTGTCGAGTAAACGCCGGAGGTGTTGACGATCGCTTACAAGTATGTCATCCACCACTATCCCAACGCAGTTGTCTTCTAGGATTTGATTGTTGACTGATATAATGACCGGCCCTGGCCGCTTTCGGTTGGGATTAGAGAGTCGAAAGAGACGCCGAGCGTACGGTGCCCCTTGAGCTTCGGCCCCGAACATCTCGAGCAACCACGTGGGGTTCTTACTGAGCGCGTAGTCCAGGGAGGAGGCCAGGCTACCGCGCCCACCCTGCAGACAATACCCGTGCAGCTCTTCTCGATCAGAGATGAGAAATCGCAAGAAGACTGCGCACATGGCGCGCACGGCAGAGGTCCATTGAAAGCTCCCGAACTGTTCCCCTTGGTCCGATGATTTTCCACGCACACAGACCCTGGTCAACTGCCGTGAGGAGTCGCGAAATTCAGTGCGGATCAGCTCGGGGCGTGAATCCTCGGCGAAGTAGAGCATTATCGAAATCGGGTTCACTGCGCACCTCTGAGTTACTTAGACGACCAGAAGCTACACCAAGCGGCTGAAGCTCATCGACTGAAGCGACTTCAGATATCGATTCGGAAAGCGAGGTCCACGGAGGGTTATTGCGCGCACTTTGGGGGCACTTCGCTAGTGCGTGCACACCTCCTTAACAAGCTGCGGAAAAATGGCTTGTAGCGAGAAATCCGAGGTTTTGGTGATGGGTGAGGATGAGAGCGCGAAAAAACCGCAGGTGTATCCACGACTCGACTACAGCTCGCCGAAGTCTGCGATACATTGAGGATTTTTTTCGCACTCTCATCTTCGGCCAGCGCCAAAAGGCCGGATTTCGCAGCAGAAGAGCATTTTTCCGCAGCCTGTTAAAGTCTACATAACAGAGATCTCTCGCCGACGAACGTCTCAGGGCAGACCGAATCATGACAAGGTAATCCCACGTACCCGGAGAGACCTGCGCTTAGAAGACTCCCAGGACCCTGACCTCCTGAAGATGCAACATCGCCGCTTGCAGCCTGGACTTCGCATCAACGAGGCTCCGACTCCGTGAGCACGCTCTCAAACTCCGCGCGGCCTGGCCCAAAAGCTCTCGCCTCGAGCCATCTGCGTGTTGGCGAGCCTTATTCACTGAGGTCAGAACGGGCCGGATACCCCTTGAGAGTTCCCCAATGCTCGACGCCCGCTGCAGCTTTCGGAGTGCAGCGATTGCGCTTTTTGCTGCTTTTTCGATGAAGATTCGGTATCCAGAGATGTACTGAACATCGGGAAATGTGCCGAGGAATCGGCGCACCGCGGGGGACTGCAGATACACGTGGCCGAATCGGCCCTCCGCAACGAGCTCACAGTTCCCACCGAGTACTTGGTTCGTGCCGATACACAACGTACCGACGACCCCCTGATAGCCGGACTCGAGCAGTATTGCTGGGCTTCCAGAATCGCCGGGACACGACGACGCCCTACCCCCTGCGTGTCGCTGAAAGATCACCCCGTCGCGGCTCAGCTCATCAACCACGGAGCGAGCGACTCTGGCCAGCTCCTCAGGCTTGTCGATCCCCGCCGAGCTCTCATGGGTACCGTACCCAGCTATAGTGAGCCTGGTCCCCAGGGTCACTGGTCTGTCAATGAACACCGGCATCGGCTCTACAGTGGGTTTACTGGAGAGTTCTATGACACCAACATCGTGTGGTGCACTCGTCCGCGCATCACCACCGAACTCGAAGAGCGGATGCGCCACAAGTCTGGTGACCGTATAGGCTTCACCGCCGATGAAAACTCGGTACCTTTCGGGCCGAGAGCTGTCGACCGTGCAATGTGCGGCGGTCAGCACTGTTTGGGACCCCACTAGGACTCCACTACACAGAGCACTGCCCCGAGCTACAAGTACTACCGGTCCCTGCACGAGCGCGGGATCCGGACGGCCACCGATGATCTTATCCCTAGCCTGCTGAGCTGCGCTGGTGTTGCACCACAGCAGTAAAGCTACAAAAGCTGCGGCTATTACTCGGGTTCTTTGACCTGCAAAGGTCGAGGTGTCCATCGGGTGTACTCCTGAAAGGAGTGTATGAGACCCGCAGCCTTCTGACTAGTATCAATGACTCGAAAGTCCTTTAGCGAGGAGAGCAGCACACAAAGAAGAGCTCTTCAGACGCAGCAGCAGGACGCGGCCGATCGGGATCTATCACCACAACTTTGCGGAACAGCGGCCGAATCTCCTTCAAGATCGTCGCGCTCGGAACGACCAGCTCCGGTATCTCCATCTCGTGTAATACGAACCGATTACCCCGTACGCGCTCGAACACCTTGTGCATCACCTGATAGCGGTAGCGCGCCGTTCTCCGCACATCAACTATCGCTACCGAGTCCTCCTTTAAGTCGGCACCCGCAGGCTCCAGTCGGTAGCGTTCCATCTTGGTCTCGGTGTTAACGTCGAACACAAAGATCCCGTCCGGTTTCAGGTGCCGGTGTGCATTCTCGAACACCCGCCGCCAGCCACGCAGCGTAGTAACGTGATTGATGGTATCGAACGGGCAGACGATGGCGTCAAAATCCTGATTGACCTCGAATTCTGTTATGTCCGACTGCAATAGCTGCGCCTTCGGAGCCTTGCGGCGCGCAACTGCAAGCATGGCAGAGGAGCGGTCAATCCCTGTTGTGCGGTAATAACGCGAGAGGACCTTCAACATGCTGCCAGAGCCACACCCCAACTCCATCACTGTCTTTGCATGCGGGGCGAAGGTAGAGAGGATCTGCCGCAGAAATGAGGCTACGTCTCGACGCTCACCTACGACGGTATCGTAATATTCGGCAAAGCTGTCGTAATTCTTCATCTTGCTCCCCCTCGCCACACGCTGCAGCCCTCCACACAAGGCTCCTTAAACCGACCTGATGGTATATCTTTGCGCCAGGCGAAGCCATTACGGTGAGCCCCTAAAAGTCATCGACAGGCAGCGTGGTCGATGTTATTACGGGTCAGCCTATCGGCGTATGGACGGGACGATAGGAGTGTAGCTCTTGGGAGCCAAAACTGGGGAGAGAGTCGTCCGAGGCAAGTAAGTAACGATCTCCCACACCGAATAGGATTGAAACTGTATGATACGTGGAATACTTCTCTCTCTCGTGTGCGCTAGCGCCTTTCTAGTTGAGACGGGTGTGGTCCGAGCTGATGTTCATTGTCGACCCTGCCCTTACTCTTGTTACGACCTAAACCTGGGTCGTAAGGAGTGTAGTGAGGTGAGTGAGTCACGCGGCGTCTGCTGTGTGGACCTGACCAAGAAGGGTATGCAGGTAGCTCTCGAGATGGAGCGGGTCCAGCAACAGAGCAACGGATATCGACCAGAGTATGGCCGTCCACAGCCCGCGCAGGACAGGTGCCCACCGGGTTTCCAGCCAAGCGAGCAGAAGTGCTCCCCGGCAGAGCGCCAACGCGGGTGCAAGGACGTCAGACTTCCGAGCGGCCTTGGCTGCGTAAAGCGCTAAGTGCGGAGCCCGTTCGCCTTTCGCGTGAGGTATCTTACTCGAGGACGGACGGGCCCGAACGGGTTTCAAGGTGCTCTGCGGCCCAGCACACCCTACCTTGCCTTCTTAAGATTACGGCCGCAACACGGCCACGGCCACCTGTAGCTCAGCTCCGAACGCCACCAACAACACCTTCGCTGCGTCGCGGAACAATCCGCGACCTATGCCATCCTCAAGCCCCATAAAGCAGGCGGCGCCCGAGATGTTCCCGACCGTTGTAATCCCTTCCATGTAGAGCTGGTCCTCGCGAATACCAAAGGCTGGGACCAACTCCCGAATCATGCGGATGTTTGCTTGATGGGGGATGATATAGCAGTCATCAAACGTCTCCAGTCCAGCTAATTCCCGCACCCGTGGAGCAACTCGCGTACCAAACTCAAACACTCCACGTCCGCGCATCTGCAACGTATAGGTTGAGCGATCACCGGGAACCTCTCTAGCCAGTACATTCGGCAGGTTGATGACATCAACATTCTCACCCGCGTAACACTCAGAGGTAACCCCTTCGATGACGAAGCCGTCGCTGCGCTCAGGATCATTGGTGACTATAGTTACTGAGACACCGTCGCTAAAGAGGATCGCTGTCTTCCAGGCCTCGTGATCCAGCATGCGACTGATGTGGTCCCCCGCCACTACGAGGTAATACGAGGTGCGCTTGTTGAGCGTATCTACCACCAACTGGTTAAAGGCTGCTTGGAGGGCCTGCACACCCCCCGCACACCCCATACCGATGTTGCAGGCCTGGAGGTGCGTCAGCTCGAGCGCTGAGGCGACCATCGGGGCCAGGGAAGGTATCAGGTAATCAGTGGTTGGGTTACAAGAGGAAAAGATCCCGGTAACCTGAGCGAGAGAGACCCGGCACTTTGCCAATACCTCTAGGGCGGCGTCCCGCGACAGGCTCACGAGAGACTCGCCAGCACCGATGCGGTGTAGACGGGTAACGCCGGACAGGGCTGCAATAGTACCCGGGTCGCGCTTGAAATAGTTCTCTATGGTTTCTGCGTGGACGACCTCTGATCCAAGGCGATGAGAGGTTCCGATCAAACGAATATTCATATCAACGGCTCTTGGGGAGGAGCATATACCAATCACCGAACTTACGAAGCCTATTAACCGAAAAAAAAGCTAACAAGGGGGGAATTCTCACCTTCCTGGGCTGGTCCTTGTGGCCTATCAAACCCTTCCTACCTACTCTATGTGGCTTAAAATCCACGGATCTGTTGCGGGGAGTTCTCATAAGTGTCATTTGGAGAGCTGGCCGAAGTACCCGATAGGCGGAGGGTTTCCGCCTGTTGTGGAGATCGGAGGGCAATCAAAATACGCCTTAGCGGCATGGGGCGGCTTTACCTTGCTTCCCCCCTACCGTTCTTGAGGTTCCCTACCGGGGGACCCCCTGCCTCCCGCAGGAGCTTGGCCAGCTCCTGCTCTATTTCCAGGTAGGTCCGCGAGCGACCAAGGAGGTTGGTCAACTGGCCGGGATCAATCTGCAGATCGTAGAGCTCTCTGTCGCCAGATGCATTCTCCACATACACATACCGGTCGGTGTGGAAGGCCTTGAACGGTTCACGCAGGTCACGCTTGAGCCAACCCTCGAGGACGACACCTGGTCGCCACTCCGCTTGCTCACCTTTGAGAAGAGGCAGTAACGATCGACCATCCATCTGCCACGGGCTCTCAACACCGGCTAATTCGAGCACGGTGGGGGCGATATCGATGTTAGCAACGACCTCGGGACGGGTCACCCCCCCAGGGAACTTCGAGTAACGCACCGCAAAAGGCACCCGTGTTGACTCCTCATACACCACATTCTTACTCATCAGGCGGTGCTCTCCCCACATCATGCCGTTGTCGGAGATGTAGATTATCACCGTGTTGTCGAGAACCTCGAGGTCCTCGAGCTTCGTGAGCAGATCATCGACCGCTCGGTCGAGAGGCCAAAGAGTACGCAACTGACGCATCCTGAAATTATCGATCTGAGTTACTCGCGGCCCAGTTAAGGATTTGACCTGCCTAACCCAACTAGGTTTGTCCTTCACATCGGCCTCGTTGTAGCTCCGCGGCCTGTGCTTCGGAAGCCCCTTATACAGATCCACCGCCTCCGCATCAGGGGTAGCCGGATTGTGCGGTGCCGTAGGCGCGAAGATGAGAAAGAAGGGCTTCTGCTCTGCGGCAGCCTGCTCGATGAACTGCACGGCATAATCTCGCAACAGGTGGGTGATGTATCCCGTTCTCACTGCCCGCTCTGTTCCTACTACCAACTCGGGATTAATGAACGGAGCACTACCCCCGCGAAGCGATACCCAGAAATCGTACCCTGGCGCTGCAGAGCCGTCGCTCGTGTTGAGGTATTTCCCCACGAGCCCCGTTGTGTAGCCCGCTGACTGTAAAAGCTCGGAGATCGACGACTTGGTGAATCGGTGGCTATTGAGACGCACATCGTGGCTGTGTGCGTACAATCCCGTCAGGATGCTCGCCCGACTGGGAGCGCAGGCCGATGTGGTGATGTAGCCGCGCTCGAAACGCACACCCTCATCGAACACCCGTTTCTGGGTTTGGGGCATAAAGGCCCCCACCCCGTCGAAACGTTGGTCATCGGAAATTATAACGACGAAATTAGGTCGCTGCTGACCAGGTTCGCGGTCTTCGTTGCCTTGCTCCTCTCCCAGCACGAGGCTGGACGAAACAACGCATAGCGCGCTCGTTATCACCCCAAGCCACGCCCTCAGCCGTCTATGAATATCTAAGTTCACGATTAAGCTACGAAACACGTACTCCTGGTCCCCGCTGCTTAAACTATGTCTACACATCGGCGCGAACCAGGGGATCCCTTAAACCCCTGCGTCTACACCTTTTAAACACAGAGATCCATCCGTGCAAGCCGGAAAAATGCTCAATGCAGCGGCAGTAGCAAGATGCTGCAGGTTAAGCCTAGGGGCTGGCATTACCCCAACTACCGGCGGCTCCGCTTAAAGAAAGACCTTTCCCGTGTTCTCGTAATTGAACCTCTAACTTCTGTGCTGATCCCCGCTGCGCCGTGCTAGACTCCCTGGTCGATGAGCAAAACCCCAACGGAACAGACGCTTGACCTGCTGGTTCAAGCTGTCGATGAGGAATCAAAGGAAGCCGAGCGCACGGGGCGTGAAGTCCGCCTTGAGCGTGGTGAGCGGACTAACGCCGAGGGCTCACGCTTTGTGTACCGCTTTCCCCTCAAACGCGCCCTCTCCGTGAGACACGACTCTAGCTGTACGTTGACCGTTCGAGGGGGCCAGTACCCTGCACTCGTCGTCTCCGCAAGCCATGACCAGATCACTCTGTGCGTAACCTCAGACCTCGGCTCATCGATACGCGGGGCGACGATGCGCACCGATGAATCTCCTCTTCTACGACAGCTTGCCTATTCTCTACGAGCGCTTCAGGCCTCAACAGAGCTTCCCGGATGGAATCCCGAACTGGCCTCCTCGAGCCTTTCAGGGTCAGCGCGAAAGCTCACCGCTCAGCAGCTACACTTCGCAGTTCCCGAGGACCTCACCGATGATCAGCGCGCAGCGCTTCGGGTGGCCCAAAGTAACGCCGTGACGTATCTGTGGGGGCCACCGGGGACCGGTAAGACCGTGACCCTTGCCGCACTCACGTGGGGGCTGTTCTGCGCACATCACCGCGTGCTGGTGGTTTCCCACACCCATCGAGCCGTAGACGGGGTGCTGGAGGCGTTGTGTCGACGGGTGTCTCCGAAGGGTCGCAGCTCGATACCTGAAAATTCAATCCTTCGCCTCGGAACGATCGTTCGACCATCGCTCGATGACGAATACGGTCCGGCAATATCGTTCGAGCATGTGCTTCAGAGCAGCGAAAACAAGGTTGCTGCGCGG
Source organism: Bdellovibrionota bacterium (assembly GCA_040398075.1). Classification (GTDB taxonomy): domain Bacteria; phylum Bdellovibrionota_C; class UBA2361; order UBA2361; family OMII01; genus OMII01. The sequence goes on from JBBAUR010000023.1 coordinate 28,417, forward strand.
ATAGCTAAGCTTCGACACGATCAGTCAACCGTCACGAGGCAGGTGTGGGCTCACTCCAAGCAGCTAAACCTTTGGGATGCGCGGGCCGGGCTACAAGAGGAGTTACGAACGCTGACAGCAACGCTTCAGAGCTCGAAATTTGGGATCAAAGGGCTCATCAACCGGATGATTGGAAACGCCGCGCGCCCCTCCCACGCAGATACCGCTCCTGGCGGTGACCTGCGTGAATCGATCGCCCTACTGGAAACCGGCATCGCCGAGATCGAGCGTAGGCTTACCGCCTCCGACCGCGCCGATATCGAGCGCATCTTGGCAGAGCTCGGCGATCGGCAGCGAGACCTTACCACCGCTATCCTTCTACTGGAGAAGTTTCTGCGCGAGTTGCGCGTTAACCTCCTTTCTCACGCGCGGATCGTTGCAGCGACTGCGACCCAGGCTTTCCTGCGTGCTCACGAGCTGAGCGGTTTCGATACCGTGGTAGTTGACGAGGCGTCAATGCTACCGCTGCCGCTCCTCTATCGATTGTGTGGTATGGCCAAACACAGCGTGGTCATAGCGGGGGATTTTCGTCAATTACCCCCTATCTCCGTGTCTCGCTCCGAAATAGTCGCACGCTGGTACTCGCGAGACATATTCGACTCGGCTGGCATAGTGCAGGCTGTCAACGAGGGACGAGCGCTCCCTCATCTCGCCAAGCTTACCACGCAGTTCCGTAGTTGTGAGCAGCTGTGCGCTCTGATCAACGAGCGCTTTTACGGTGGAGATCTCACCTCGCGCAGTGCGCACCGAGAGCCGACCACATTTCCGCCGTCTATGGCCTTCCTGTCGGATCACCCTTTGGTACTTATCGACTCCTCTGATCTCGCACCTGTCGGGCAGAACGTTGGAAGATCACGGGCCAACCTCATGCACGCCCTGTTGATTCGCAGGATATGCTTGAGCCTTCAGGCCGGGGCCTCCGATGGTCTGCAACCACAGGTCGGCGTGATAGCGCCGTATCGCGCTCAGGTAGAGCTGATAGAGGAGCTGTTGAACGAAGCCGGACTTCACGGCTTCTCAGTTGGAACTGTTCACCGTTTCCAAGGGGAAGAACGTAAGGTGATCGTTCTCGATCTCACCGAGAGCTCTCCACACTCCCTCGGAAGTTTTCTGAGCGCGACCACATTGAAAGAAACCGGAGCAAGACTACTCAACGTGGCCCTGAGCAGAGCACAGAGCAATCTACTGGTCGTAGCAAACCTCGCGTTTCTCCGCTCTGCAACTCGACCAACACAGATCATCCACGGAGTTCTCGCCGATCTGGAGAGGTCTGCCCTCAAACTACGCTCATCTGAGCTCCTAGCGCCGCTCCAGTTTGCCCCACAGCCATCAGCGCAGCTCTTGAAGCCAAGTGCGTTTGCGTTCCAGGGATTCGACGAGCTTACACTCGTCCCCGCCCTTCTAAGCGATATGCGCGACGCATCTCGAACGATCACTATCGTCTCGGCACATCTCTCCCTGACGGGCGTAGCAACGTTCATCGACCTCTTGCGCCGCAAGAGAAAACAGAAGGTCGAGCTGCGCGTAGTAGTAGCACCCCCTGCTTCTCGGGACGCTACAGCTACTGTGTCGAGCCACGAGCAAGCGTGTGCTTCTCTCGTGGCGGTCGGTGTCAGCGTGCTCGAACAGCGCACAATCCGCAGTAATCTCGTGTGCATCGACGATGAGGTCGTCTGGCTCGGCCGACTCAATCCGCTCTCGCATCAGGGGATTCGCGGACAGCTCATGACGAGAGCTGTCAGCAGAGTCGCTGCTCGCCTTGCACTCGAAGCTATCGTCGAACCCAGTACGTCTCGTCCTGGGGCGTCACGTGCTGTAAATGTGTAATAGCATTGCGCACACCAGGCCTGAAAAGCTCACGAGTTGTCGTTAGCATCCCGCCAAACCGCCCATGCTGTAAGCAGATAGATCGGTGAGCAGGCCCACATCGCTGCACCGTAGAAGCACTCTCGCAGGCCGACAGAATCAACGAGTGCAAAGGTAACCAAACCGAGGAAGAGAAATCCGAGCGTGTAGGTCAGCATCTCGTGCTGATGGCTTTTGAATTTTGACGTTCCAAACAGCATCCTGATGACTCTCTCTTCTCGCGATTCATTCTGCATGAAAACCTCCGCACGTAAAAATATGTGATCTGCACAGACCGAACCCTATCGAAAACACAGGACTCGTTCGCCGAGCTCACGTGAGTGCCATGACCAGGATCAGCACCTGCTCTACGGTATCAAAGCCCAGTGTACATGGCGAGTCCAGACATGCACGAATACGCTCCATCCCTCGGTGGAAACAACCCATGAGTGCGGCTGCGAGTTTCTCCAAGACAGGTCGACAGGTATCTGTTCGAGCAGAAACTTTGCACAGAAAATACCGATATAGAGCCAGCTATGCGCACTGAGATGGAACAACACCCGAACGAACAACAGCCGCGTGAAAAGCTGGCACAACAGGGGGCGCGCTCCCTGTCGGACCAGGAGCTTCTTGCTGTTATGCTTGGTACGGGTACCAGAGGATTACCGGTGCACACCGTGGCTAGCCGGGTTCTACCCCTTCTCGAGAACTCCGTCGAAGGTGTCGATCTTAGGGCTTTGCAGGGGATATCAGGGATAGGGCCCTCGAAGGCATATCTATTGGCCGCAGCACTCGAGTTCGCTCGACGCCGAATTCGGCCCGAAGGGGTCAGGATCACCTGTGCACGCGATGTCCTGCCACTCGTGAACCACCTTCTCGATCGACCGCAAGAGCATGTAATCACGATCTCACTCAGCGGAGCGCATGAGGTCATTCGAGTTCGAACGGTCAGTATCGGGCTCCTCACCAGTTGCCCGGTGCACCCGCGCGAGGTGTTCGTGGGGCCGATCCGTGACCACGCGTACTCAATCATACTCGCGCATAACCACCCATCGGGTGATCCGGCCCCTAGTGACGAAGACCGCACGGTAACCCGCCAACTAAAAGCTGCTGCCGCTACGCTCGGGCTCCGTCTCCTTGACCACATTATCTTTGCCAAACGCGGCTATTTTAGCTTTCAAGAGCGGGGGGAGATATGAACCAGCGCGCCACATCCGCAGTGCAGTGAGGGACTTGCCTCACTCTCTCCCACCCGATACCGTACCCCCAACCATGCCAGCGCTCCAATTAACAGCTACGACCGTTGCCGGAGGGCTCTCGGTCTCCGTCGAACCTGCCAGCGACCCTAGTCGAGCCGAGCGCAGCTTTGCAGCCCTGGAGACGCAGCTCAACTCGCTCCCGCTCGGCAGTCAGATCGTCCTTGTCGGATCTGACACTTTGAATATCGATAGTACGACGGTAGCTTGGCTCCTCAGGGTGGTACGGGTGTGCAACTCCAAGTCCCTCAAGTGGTCGACCCGTGACCTGCCGTTGAGCGCTCAACGACTGCTGGAGCTTGCTCTCTCAGTCCCGGAGCGTAAAGGAGCTCGGCGCATACCGCGTAGCGATTCGTTTCTTGAAACGGTTGGCCGTGGTACCCTGCTCCTCCTGCATACAATCAGGGAGTGGTTTGCTTTCACCGGGGAGCTCATGGTGGAGCTATTCAACCTCGTGCGCGGTCGTGCGCGCGTCCCTGTGCGCGATATCTGGCAAACTCTCGACCAGTGCGGCCCATCTGCACTGCCTATCGTGACCCTGATCAGCACCCTAGTTGGAGTGATCCTGGCGTTCATCGGCGCTCAACAGCTGCGGCAGTTTGGAGCCACGATCTACGTCGCCAACCTGGTCGGTGTAGGGATGTTACGCGAAATGGGCGCGGTTATGACTGCCGTAATCATGGCTGGTCGCACCGGTGCAGCTTTCGCTGCCCAGCTCGGGACGATGCAGGTCAACGAGGAGATCGATGCTCTGAAGACCTTCGGGTTCTCTCCTATGCAGTATCTCGTGATACCTCGCGTATTGGCACTCGTGGTGATGATGCCCCTGCTCTGTCTGTATGCCGATGGGCTCGGTATCCTCGGCGGCGCGATCGTCTCAGCGCTCACCCTGGATATCTCTCTGGCGCAGTACTACTACCAGACCGTATCAGCCGTACACCTCACCGATGTCTGGTTAGGGGTGTCTAAGAGTGTGGTCTTCGGTATCTTGATCGCTCTGGCGGGATGCCTTGCAGGGATGCGCTGTGGAAGGAGCGCATCAGCAGTTGGTACTGCAGTAACGACCGCCGTTGTCTCCGGGATCGTCTCGGTCGTACTGTGTGACGCCGTATTTGCAATTATTACCGAAGTGCTGGGGGTCTAAAATGACGACCGGCGATGCCCATATCGTGGTAGATGACCTCACGATGAAGTACGGAGAGGTGCTCATTCAACGCGACCTCTCATTCTCAATTCGCAAGGGCGACATCTTCGTCATTATGGGGGGTAGTGGGTGCGGAAAGAGCACCCTCCTCAAGCACCTTATCGGACTCGTTACCCCGAGCACCGGAAAGATCCTCTACGATGGACGGAGCTTCTGGGAGTGTTCCGCTCCGGAGCGCGAGGCTCTGCTTCGCAACATGGGGATCCTGTACCAAAAAGGGGCGCTCTGGACATCCATGACGCTCGCTGAGAACGTTGCTATGCCTCTTCGGCAGTACACCCGCAGCTCCGAGCGTGAGATCCGCGCTCTGGTCGAGTACAAGCTGGCCCTGGTCGGACTGGCAGGATTCGAGGATTACTACCCGTCTGAAATCAGTGGTGGTATGCAGAAACGTGCTGGGCTGGCGCGCGCCATGGCACTTGATCCTCAAGTGCTTTTCTTTGACGAGCCCTCTGCAGGACTAGACCCGATCAGCTCAAAGCTGCTCGACAATCTGATTGTGGAATTGAATAGAACTCTGGGCTCCACGGTGGTCGTGGTGACGCACGAGCTTACAAGTATCTTCGCCATAGCGACGAACTCGGTATTTCTCGATGCTGAAACCAAGACGATGACCGCTCAGGGGCATCCTCGTGAACTTCTGGAGCATTGCCCTGATCCGGGCGTTGTCCGCTTTCTTACTCGCGGAGAACGCGATACATAAGGGGGTAGTATGAGTAAGGAACCGAAATATGCCTGGATAGGCGCCTTCGTCGTGGGTGCAGCTGCCCTGCTGGTAGCAGCCGTTTTGGTATTTGGGCGCGGCAAGTTTTTTGATGATACCGCTGTTTTCATCACGTATTTCTCAGGCTCCGTAAAGGGGCTCGTCGAGGGCGCACCGGTTAATTTTAGAGGTGCGCGCGTAGGGACGGTGAAGGATGTCTCCATCGTCTACAGGCAGGATCAGGACGAGCTTCTAATCCCCGTGCTGATTGAACTGGATGGGGAATCCGTCAAGGGGCTCAGCGTCGTAGCAAACCCCTCAGAGGACCCCAAGGCTCGCCGCGTACCACTCATCGAACGCATGATAAACAGAGGATTACGAGCGCAATTGGCACTCGAAAGCATCGTCACCGGGCAGCTCTTCGTCCAGCTCGATTTCATGCCCACCATCGCCCCAAGATATCATCCCGAGCATGCAGATGGGTACGCTGAGATCCCCACAGCACCCTCCTCGTACGAGAAGGTTCAGGCCACTTTACAGGAGATCCCGCTGACTGAGCTCGCCAACAAAACGGTCTCGTCAATCGGCAAACTCGAGGCGATTCTGGCGGTCGCACAAGATGAACGCATCGTGCAGAAGCTTACCACGCTGCTGGTCGATGTGAAGGCGCTTGCAGAACATCTGGATACTCACAGCAAGTCGCTCTCGCGCGATGTAAAACAGCTCTCCGATCGCTCGACGCAGGCGGCTGAACAGGCCACCAAAACGCTCCAGGGGTTGGAGGAGTTGTTGAAGAAGAGCGCACCGGTGGTGAGCCAAGGTGCAGCTACTCTCGACGAGCTTTCGTCCGCCGCCCGAACGTTTCGCCGGCTTGCGGATTACATCGAAAGAAACCCCGAATCATTGCTACGCGCCAAGGAGTAAGATATGCGAACGGTTCTGTACGGATTACTTGCTGCTCTCGCTCTGCTTGCAGTTGGCTGTTTTCGGTCGCCGCCGGTACACTTCTACTCGTTGCATCCGATCCCCACCGAGATTCAGCGTGGGGTACGCACCAACGGGCCGCGCATCGAGGTTGTTGTCGTGTCTTTCCCGAGCTTTCTCAACAATCCCCAGATGGCCACGCGTCGAATCGATGGAGAGGTGGTCGTGGACGAGTATAATCGCTGGATAGAGGACCTCGAGGGTAACTTCGAACGCACGGTTATGGAGAACCTCGTCACGAGGCTCGATAACGCGGCAGTAGTGGTTGTGCAACCATACCAGCTCTCCGAATCGGCATTATCGGTGCAGCTCGAGGTTTTGCAGTTCGATGCCTCTGAACAGCACGGTGAGGCAGTGCTCAAGGTTCGCTGGAGGCTTTCCGACGGTGTGGCCAAGAGCCCCGCCCCACTTCAGCTCTCCGTTTTTCGGGAACGGCTCGATAATCACTCGATAGAGGCGCGGGTCGCGGCGTTGAGCCGAACAGTTGCCTCGTTGTGCGATGAGCTATCACGGGTAGTTCGCCCTGAGCACTCGCACGCATAGCCCTCCCGCTCGGTACTCTTTCCGCTCTCTGGGTATACTCCTCGACTTTCAGGGTAGCTTTCGCTAAGTGGCTCATCCAAGTCAGACACTTAAAACCCCAGAGGCAGCGTTTTTCCTAGTTCGCTCGACATAGAATCAACTATTCTTTCAATGACCTCCAGAGAAATGCCCCCTACTGTGTAAAGTCGGCGGCCATTTTTGACGACCCAAGTCAGGGGTGGGCTTTTACGGGAATTCACGAAGGCTTTAGATGGATACAGTGCCAAGTACGCAGGAGCATGGGTGTTACCAGTGCGGCTCCGCACAAGGTAGTTTCCAGCGCCTATGCCCAGAATGCACCAAGCGCTCTGAAGAGAAACGGGCGAAGCTGCGCAAACGACTGCATGTAGACACGACCGGAGAGAGCGATCCGTTCGTGTTCCGCATCCTCACCTTACCAACAACGTTTGCGCTCGCTGCGGCGGTAGGAGCTGGTGCTGCTATAGGTGGTATTTGGGCCTTGGCTGGTCGATATAGCCTGTCAGAGGTAACCCTGCTCCTAGCGCTCACGACCGCGGTAACGTTTGTTCTCACAGTAGTTTCGTTAGTCGGCGTGTGGGTGATCCTCAAGCGGAACGGGATACCCTGTGCCAAGTTCGGTGTGCTCTGTCCACCACTGCTCTACAAGCCGGTTGTAATTGCCCTGCGAGAGGGTGAGACGTCGAAAGTGTGGCAAGATGTCCGAATAATATTTACTGCACACACAGTTGGAGCCGTCCTTTTCCTGAGCACGCTCGCTTTTGCGTTTGCAATTGATATAAATATCTTCGAACCCCGGAGCTACACGAAGACCCTTCAGCGGTAGTGGTACGCTGGAAGCAACACGTACGCTACAGCCATCCCTGTTCCCGGTACCAGCACGCAGTAGCGCGCAGTCCAGCGTGCGTCTCTACATCGGCTCGAAAATTCAACACATCCCGGAGCTTTCGCGTATCAAACGCCCGGTCCTTGGTGAAAAAGGCGACACGACGACGGTACAGCGGCGGGGAGATTCCGAACGGCTTGCACACGGATTCACACAGCCCTGCGGCCAAAAAGAGCGGCCAAGCAGGGAAGCGGACAAATCTGATCCTGGAGTTCCCCAACTCATCTGCGATGGTGGTAACGATATCCTGGAGCCGAGCCGGCTCTGGATTACCCGCTATGAAGGCTTCACCAAGCGCTCTAGGATGGAGGGCAGCCTGAATGAAGATGCTCGTAAGGTCGTCGACATGAACGAGGTGATACAATCCTTTACCGTTACCAAAGAGCGGAAAGAGCGGTTTTTGAGCCATTTTGAAGATCTTCAAAAGGCGCCTGTCTCCCGGGCCGTATATCGCAGCGGGACGCACGACGGTGTACGGAAGCCCCTGCTCTCGGGCATACTCGGTGATCCACACCTCCGCCGCAGCTTTGGTTCTCTGATAGACATCTCCGGGGCGAAAACGATACGTTTCGTCGGCTGGAGGCTCGTCAATGTGCCCGTGCACTCCGACGGTCGAGACGTGCACGAAGCGCTTGAATCCTACCTGTTCGTGGAGCGCTCGGGCGAGCTCCTGCGTACTCGTCACGTGTACCCTTTCGTAGACCGCATCATCGATCTTTGCTTCTCGATAGGCGGCAGCCACGTGAAAGAGATACTCAATACCGGTTACCGCAGCCGAAATGACGGCTGGATCAAAGACCTCGCCTCGTATCCACTCGATATCACACCCTTCAAAAGGGGTGAGATCCGAGCTTCCACGCGCGATCGCGCGCACCCGCGCTCCCTGAGCGACGAGCTTTTTCGTGAGAGCCTGCCCCGTAAAGCCAGTGGCGCCTGTGACAAGTACTCGCGTACCGGGAGAGATTTCCAAAGAAGAACCCATGCGCAGCGATGCTACTACGGCAGATGACGACCTTCAACGCCCCTGATGTGAACCACCATAAACACGAGGCCGCGTTAGCGGCGCGCGATTGCACACGTTCTTCGAATGAGCTAGCTCCGTCCCCGACTAGTCCAACGAGTGCGCCGTCAGGAACATCGCCCGCGACAGGGCTATAAAGAATCCCTGATAAGGAAGTGGATCGACCACCGGTTGATCATTAAACTGCCCGTTTGCCCGGACCACAAGCTGGCGCTCACCACGCGGGTACACACTCACGGTCATTCTCAGGGCGTAGCCATCGAGTTTTGTGGCCGTTACCGTCCCCAGCCCAAGGTCCGCCTTATCGATGACGAAGTTTAGGTCCTGTAGCGTTGCTATCACCGTTCGCAACGTCCGTTCTCGCTCGGTAGTGTCGAACACGCGCGATTGAATCTGCCTGAGTTGCAGCTGCGATTGATCAGAATCGAGCACCCGCTGATTGAGAGGAACACAGCCGTCTAGTGCGACTGTGAGTGCCAAGGCATACCAGAGCCGCTTCAGCATACTATCTCCCTATATTCCGTACGCATCGAGAAAAACCGACTTTGAAAGCTTGAAGAAGAACTCTCGATACAGCTCGGGATCCTCGAGACTCTCGTTCCTGGTTATCTGCCCTGCCTGATTCCATACTGTGCGCTGGAACGTCACCCGCACCAGCGTCTCGTGCCCCGATACCGGTCGTGTGACGAGCGCCGCTCGAATACGTTGAGTCGTATCGTACGGTACGTCCTGCCCTACCAAGGCACCCAGAGCTATCGCACCGATCACCATCGAAGGATCCGTAGCATCACGATTCTTCGACGCCACTATCAAACCCAACCGGGACTCAGATTCATCGATATTGAAACCGAGGTCTTGCAGCACACCCAGCGACGCCTGCAAGAGCCGCAACTCATGGGATGTCTCGAACCTCCTCGTTTGCAAACGCCGCTGCACGAGTGATTCAGGATTGAGTTCGAATGCTCCGTGCGGTAGCTGCGGGACACACCCCACAAGCACCGTTACAGACACACCAACGAGGACTGCCAGTACGAACCTAAACACGAGACCTTCTAGCCCCTAGAACTGAGTAGAATGATATGCGAAATCACGCACACGCCGGTTAGAGTCGAACTTTATTATCACCGTCAGGGTCTTCTGAGTAGTTGATGACGCGCCACTCCCAGAACCGAAGGACGGACCTACCCCCCCTCCGACGAGACCGTCACCGATCGATGCCCCCCCGAGGATGAGGGTCGAGATACCACCTGAGTCCGCCGAGTAGGCACGTTCAGTGGAGATCTTGTCGTATACCCAGGTCTCACGACGCTGGTCGTCGCTGGTCACCATGTTAGGTGACCCCAGAACCCCGACCACATCGGCACCGGACATCCCCACCCGAATCTCACGCTGAACGGCACCAACCGTGAGGGCCGAGTTTCTATCCGCAGACACCGCATCACGATGGTAGTGCGCTCCGTGACACCCACAGAGCGCTACAACAGCTGCGATGACCAAACATTGTGCTCTAACCATGGTGCTCCTGCCGAGAGTTGTTTGAATATACCTCAGGGGAATAAGGTGCCCCCCAAGCTGAATCGTAGTGTAGCGCGCGCCTCTCGGCTACACCAGTAGGGACGACCCCCAGAGGTGGGACGCGATGCTCGAAGGAGGTTGGAATTTCACGCGGACTGAGCGGGCAGAATACGCTTTGTGGATACAGGCGCCACCCAGCACGAACCGACGAGCAGAGCGACCCCCGCAAGACACAGGGTTATTGGGGTAGCCCACAGCACCGATAAGAGCGGAAGAACCACCACTTCCGGGTCAGCGGTATCCACCAGCACCTGCAGCCGATCACCTACCTCCACTTTTTGGAGTAAGGGCATGGAGGTCTTCGAAAGGTGCTCTACACCATCAGGTAGTCGATATCGAACGTGGATTGGTGTCTTACTACGCGGCTTGGGAGGGCCACGACGTTCCTCGACAGCCATCACCTCCGCCTCTATCGTCACGGCCCGGCCTACGAAGAGTACGGTGCGGACCACGAGAAACATCCCGACTACACCCAACACTGCACCCAGGATCATCATTACACGACGCATGGCGATACTCTAGCAAAGTCGCTGCGGAGTGCAATGCACCGAATAGAGAGACCCAGCGCGAGTGATCTTTGAAAGGAGGTTCATCGCGTTTTTGAGTGGGTGATAACGAGCATAGAGATCACGTAAGAGCTCGTTTTGACCCATACATCACGTCTTTTCACGTGCACGTGCACGTTAAAGTCATTATCACACCGATTTTTACCCACTCGATTCCGCGAAGACCCTGAAAAGAATCACTCGCGCAAAGCTTTATCCACGCCCTTCCTCGCCCTCTTCCTCTGATTCGGTGTAGCTTTGAGCGAGGCCGGGAAGCAGGTCCTCCTCCAGGATCGCAGAGAGCCTCTCATCTGTTGCTGATTCCTCGGCAAGGGTCCGATCGAGCAGGTCTGCAATCTCCTCCTCTCCCAGCGCGTCAGAGATAGCGCGCGCTGATCCGTAGCCGGCTATTTCGTAATGGGCAATCCTTTGAGTGCAGCCCACGAGAATGGCGTCGAGGAGGTCTTGGTTTCGCCCATCGTGTTGCATCGTCTGATTGGCCTCCTCTATCAAACCTTGCATAGCCACACACACCTTTCCGGTAAGCTTTGTGCTCAAGGCGTGTGCGATCTGATTGAGCCGATCTACCTGCTGCTTGGTCTCGTCGATGTGCGAACGGAGCGCTTTTTTGAGGTCATCGCTGCTGACCCGTTTCTCTATCTTCGGTAGCGCCTGCAGGAGCTGCTGTTCGGCGCTGTAGAGATCCTTTAACTCCTCTATCAATGCATCGCGAAGTGTTGCTAATTCAGCCATATGTCCCCTTTCAAAGCGTACAAGTATCCGTTTCAGGATCGTGACCTTACCGGCATCCCACCCCGTCCGTAATGACCGGTGTCACGGACAGTACGGACATGGGGTTGAGTCAGCTCATGTCGGGAACTTCGAGGGTCATGCAAGCGTCGCCGCTCAAGCTTTTGATTGAGCACAAAAAAGGGGCTCGCGTGCGAACAATCCGATCAGTGTTGATACCCGATGGTGAGGATGAGCTCGCGTTGCGTGTCCTCCGATGCCTCGCGCAGACCCGCGACCTCAAAGTCGCTGTACTCTCGCGGCTCGCACGGGCACCGATCCGGTATTCGCGACACCACCACGGTTTTTACACGCATCGTGTCGATGACTTCGATCACCAGAGAATTCAAGTCATAAAGAGAGCAGCCGAGCAGGTTCATGCCGACATAATTTTTCCGGTTGGTTTACCAGGGATCCGACTGGTAGCGGAGTTCCAGCAGGAGCTGGCTTCGGTCGCCCATCTCCCTCCGTTGGTACCTCCTGAGGTCCTTGATACCTTCGCTGACAAATTACGCTTTACGCAGATCCTCGAGCAGATCGGGATTCCTCATCCGCGCTTCCTTCGACCTGTACGCGCACCTGTAGACGAAAAACAGATTCACGGAATCAGATTTCCCGCTCTCGTCAAGCCACGCAATCGGGAAGGGGGGAACGGGATACGGCTTTGCCACACTCCGCGCGAGGTCGTTACATACCTTCACAGGCTCGATAATCCGCTGGACTACTTCATCCAGGAGTTCATAACTGGCGCAGATCTCACCTGTAGCGTCCTTACGCAGCATGGCGAGATCCTAGCTCACACCATTCAACGTGTCATAGTCCCGTCGCACAAACCGTTCGGGCCGTCCGCTGCAGTTGAATTCATTCACCACCAAGACGTGCTCGAATCAATCGCTAAGCTCATACGATCGGTCAACTGGTCCGGCATCGTGAGCTTTGACCTAGTCTGGGATTACAAAGCACAGCAGGCCAAGGTGCTCGAGGCCAACCCTCGATATTGGAGGAGCTTGCTGGGCTCGCTCACTGCAGGTGTAAACTTTCCACACCTGGCGTGCTTGGCGAGCCAAGACGAACCCCTAGGCCACCCCGAGTATCGTCATGTTCGGTACGCCAAGCCAGAGATAGCCGCAAGGTTGCTCCTTAGTTCCTGGACCGGACACTCGTCTGCTATCTCCACGGTATACGAAAGTGGTCTGCCCTATCTCCTGAAAGACCCCCGTCCCGAGCTCGCCATACTGCTGTCGCGGATATCCACTTGGGGGCTCGTCTCTCACGTGAGGATAGCCACCTAGCCTACCGTTTCAGGCCGCGCGCAGCATCATCGACTGATGCGCCGGCCTGAACGCGGGTTGAAGGAAAGCTATCTTCGTGAATGACCGCCGCTTGTCAAAAGCGCTGAATCACCATCAGGATTCAGATAAAAATGCAGATGCACTCAGCACGTACGGTACGACCCGTGAGCCCAGCCGTCGTTGATTTTCCAAGTAAGTCAAAGAGGTTGACCTTCGCGCCCTCTTCGAATCCGAGCTTTAAAGTACAGACGATAAGAGCACATGTGCTTATCCGCTCCACCTCGTCTCGCATTATTTCCTTTAATGAGCACACGACCCGTGTTTATCATGCGCCAGCTCAGTTCGATCTGACATTGCCTCGAAACATAGGAGAGCTATATGCGATACCACTTATTCGCCTTACTTTGTGCGTTCGTTATAAGTCCGGCTCTCGCCGTGGCGCAATCTGGCTCCTTGCGCGGCGTCTGGACCGTCGAGATGGTTGAGTCCGGAACGGACTCAGAGTTCTGCAATCAAGCTCCCCCTAAAACCTTCCCGCTCACTATCGAGGTACGGCAACTGAAGTCAATCGGCTTTGTACTCTCATTCGCCGCCTCTCCTCCAAGCCTGAGGATGGTCAGGGCAACCGCGGACGGTTTTGAGCCAGTCGGAAACGAACCGTGGGAGGATTTTTTCGCCGAATGGAACGGCGGCTCGACCTCGATACTCCTACGAGTCGATCGACCATCGAGCGACAGCCCCTCCTTTCAGTCCTTTGGCTTGACATATGAAGAGCTTGCCAATGGCCGGGTTGACTGCCGCGCACGCTACTCGGGGGGACCTTTTACCCGCATCTCGAAGACTCTCCCTGTTTCCAAGGCGTGCAAAAAATCATGTGCTTCGAAATGTGCAAAGAAGCCGAAGAAGCAAAGGAGCGCCTGTATCCTCACCTGCACCGATGCCTGTATGTCAAGGTAGGCTGCGCGCCTACCACTAACGACTCAAGCCTATCGATAGGATGCGCTGGAGAAGCTCTTCATAACTAAAGCCCCCGTGGGCTGCGGCTGCCGCGAAATCTTCCCCCCGTGCGATCTCTGGGTTTGGGTTTGCCTCGATCACAAAGGGCTCCCCGCTGGCCTTCAAGCGCAGGTCCAATCGTGCATACCCACTGAGACCGAGAGCCTTGTAGGTACGCCTGCAGATCGTGTGGATGCGTTGCTGAACCTCGAGAGGGACATCTTTGGCCGGACTGCTGACTATACCGTACTTCGCTTGGTACTTCGGGTCCCACTTGACCTTACGTGTAGCGATCCGCGCGTGACCGTCTGGCATATTCGTGAAGTTGAGCTCCCAAATTGGAAGCACCGTCAGACGCTCCTCCCCAATGACACCCACGTACAGCTCTCTACCTTCGATGTACTCCTCTACGATAACATCGGTTTTGCACCTTTCATGCATGAAGGTTACCCGTTCCTGAAGCCCCTCGTCGCTCTCTACGATTGAGGCTTGCGAGATACCGAGCGAGGCTTCCTCGATTTGCGACTTCACTATCAACGGAAACGTAAGTGACCGTGGACGACGAATCTTGCGGCCACGTTTGAACACCATAAAATCTGGGCCAGGAATACGGTGATAACTCAAGACCTTGCGCGCCAACGCTTTGTCGCGAGAGAGGATCATTCCGCGCGGATTGCAGCCGGTGTAAGGAATCGGAACAAGCTCGAGATAGCTCACGACATTCTGATCGTAGAGCACCTGATCGTGGAACTCTTCGAGTAGATTGAACACGATGTCGGGCTTGAAGTCGTCGATGGCAGCACGGATAACTGCGAGGTCGCTGCGCACCCCGATGATTCGAGCCTCGTGCCCGATCTGGCGCAAGGTGGAAAGGACATACTGTTCTGTGCGCCACTCCTCGTGATGAAACGCCACATCGACCGGTACATCCTCGGGTGGTATGAGCGTTTCATGGGTGAGGCACAACACCCGTAGTTTCTTCATAGAGCGATCCTGTGTCGCCCACTGTGAAGGTAATTCATGGTCTGTACGGTAAGCAGCACAGCGAATTGGGTCAAGGTGTCTTCCTCGGAGAGCATCAATCGCAAATGGAGCTCCGAGCATCGCTGCGTGATCGAATCGAGCACCTGACCGATCATGTATTGATACGTTCCTGTCCAATTTGCCACCAAACCACGAATAATCTTCCGCTTGCGGCGGATAAAGGTTGATGCCAGAGGATTCTTGGCATGCTCTGGTTTATCGGAAAAAAGGCGGCGCAGGTCACGATCGTAGAAGCTCGGATGCTCCCGCCCATATTTGCGCTTGCGCTCCGCGTAATGCTCCCCCAACGTCTTGGTTAGGGATGACAGCGGGTCGAGCTCTTTTGTATTGTCGACCGGCGGCACTTTACCCATGATCTGCTGCATCAGAGCATCTACGCACTCAATCTTTTTCAGTGCCGGCCAATCTCCATACCGTTCGCGCCAGGGGAACTCAGGGGTGAGCCATACAGCAAAGCTCTCCGCGAAATCCTCGTCAGGATGGCTCTGGGCGTACCACAGATCCAGGTGAAGGACGAAGCTCTTACTGTAGGGCCTCGGTGTATAGTATTCCGGGTACGGCTCAGTTGTACTTCCGAAAACCTCACGCCGAAACCTCTTTCGACGCAGGCGATAGGCATTCTCGATTGCGTGTCCAACCTCGTGTCGGAGAATCTTGAGACACCATGCCTCTTCGCCACCTTCGACCTCGAGGAGCTGTGCTCGTTCGAGTTTCTCGAGGCGGGGGTGAGCGAGATAAAACGGAATCGCTATACCTGGAATACCGTCTGGGCAGAACCACTCGTCCGACAGCCAAAAATGCGGAGTAAAAGGTATGTCGCGTCCGCGCAACTCCGAGAGCACCTTTTCGATCCGTCCTTCGAGTATCGAACCTTCGATCTGTACGCCGAGATCGCACATCCTGAGAGCCAATAACTGCTCATCTGTCAGAGAGTTCAGAGTCACGGGATCGACTCTCTGGGGCTGGGGGCCTTGGTTCGCACTCTGCTTCACGGAAGACACCCTTTAGAGACGTCGACGTAGCGCGTCGTTGCGCAGAGGCACGTTGCAGGTGAGCGTCCCCACGTTTGGTTCGTCCCTTCGGCTCAGAAGCTCGAAGAGCCCCTTGGCATTCATCTGCGCAGAGACCTCCCCGAATCGAGATTCGAGACTCAAGAGGTAAGCTCTACCGGGTAAGGTCCGAACGGTACCCGAGCACTCACCACGCAAGGTTGTGGTAGCACACAGATCGTCAATAGCCTCGCAACCGGCGCCCACCTCTATCCGATAGCGAAGCACTATCTCGTTTTCTCCCGCAGGTAGGGACAGCGCGTTTGCAAAGACCGATACCGGTACCCGATTGACAGATACTGATTCGACCTGAGCATGTGCGCTGTTACGGATGAGCACTACCCGGGACTCGTGCTCGGGGGCTCGTTCCTCGTCCGCGCCCTGTGTAAAGCTGCATGCGGAAATAGAGACAGCTGAGAGCATCCCCATACACAACACCGATACGAGGCTAAACTTCATATCTCACGCTCCTCCTCACCCTGCGCGCTCGTCTCGTCACTTACTCCTCGCTCAGCAGCACAGTACCGAGCGCTTCCCTTCGTAACGATATCGCAACTCTCACTCTCGGCATCAAACAGCACGAACACGTCTCCGCGTTCAAGTTGTCGCAGCACCTGTCCCACCTTCGTATCGAGCGCGACGTCGCGTTCGCCGTACTCGGTACCTTCGCGCAGTACGAACTCTTCGATAATTCCGCGCAACACCTCGGGAGGGAGCGCCGTGTATGGAATGATCATAAGTTATCTCTGCCTGTACCTACCTACCCTACTCCGACCCGGCTGCACCTCGAGCCCGGTCACTCTCCCACGGCTTCCTCACACTATAGCAACAGCACGCAGTCAAGACCACCAAACGCTCACCGATACCTGGGTGCCGTTGATACCGGGCGCAGCG
Organism: Bdellovibrionota bacterium; assembly: GCA_040398075.1. Taxonomy (GTDB): domain Bacteria; phylum Bdellovibrionota_C; class UBA2361; order UBA2361; family OMII01; genus OMII01. The sequence goes on from JBBAUR010000023.1 coordinate 45,100, forward strand.
GACTGCACTAGACCCTTGGAAAGACTACCGACGATTGCTAAAAAGCTCGGCTCCGTACACAATCGAGGGTACTCCGAGAGGCGCGCCATGCCATCCCGCACGCGTGCGCTCTGGGGAGTTTAACCGTTGGTAGAACGCAGTAGCAGTATGTCAGACTTGCCCCCCATCAAAGAGGTTGCCCTTCAGACAGCCAAACGGCGCACCTTCGCAATCATCAGCCACCCTGATGCAGGCAAGACTACCTTAACCGAAAAGCTGCTGCTCTATTCCGGTATGATTGCTGTCGCAGGAATGGTGCGCGCCCGCAAGGGTGGGCGTGCAACCAGCTCGGATTGGATGGCGCTCGAACAGGAGCGCGGGATATCGATTTCAGCCTCAGCGATGCAATTCCCCTACAAGGACTCGATCATCAATGTGCTCGATACACCAGGCCATCAGGACTTCAGCGAGGACACCTACCGCACGCTAACTGCGGCGGACAGCGCAGTAATGGTGCTCGATGCAGCCAAGGGTGTGGAGGGGCAGACCCGTAAACTCTTCGCGGTATGTCGCATGCAGAAAACCCCTATCCTCACCTTTATCAACAAGATGGACCTTCCCAGCAAAGAACCCCTCGAACTCCTCCAGGAGGTAGAGGATGTACTCGGCATCGTAGCTTCGCCGATGAGCTGGCCGATCGGTAGTGGATCATCGTTTAAAGGGGTCATCTCTCCGCACTCAAACGAGGTACTGCTCTTCTCACGCTCCGAGATCGGGGGAGCAGGCAAAGCAGCCTTCCGCTCGATGAGCCTCCAACAAGCGATCAACTCCGGCGAACTGGACACAAGCGAGGCGCAGAACTTAGCCGACGAGCTCGAGCTTATCACGACAGCCGGCAACCCATTTGACCTCCAACGCTATCTGGCAGGCGAGCTCACCCCGGTATTCTTCGGTTCAGCGTTGACGAACTTCGGCGTCGAGCCATTTTTTGATCGCTTTACAGAGCTCGCCCCTTCACCACATGCATACGAAGCGACCATGGACAGCGGCGAGTCTGTCAATATCGATCCTGTTGGGACACCTTTTTCCGCATACGTTTTCAAGATCCAGGCGAACATGAACCCGCGCCACCGAGACAGCATGGCCTATCTGCGAGTGTGCTCCGGTCAGTTCGAACGAGACATGACCGTTCGTCATCACCGAACGGATAAGGAGATTCGGCTCTCTCGCTCGTACAGTATGGTCGCTCAGGATCGAAACACCGTGGATCAGGCCTTCCCGGGAGATATCATCGGGGTCATCAACCCGGGAGCATTTTCAATAGGTGATACGGTATCGGTGACAGGCGGCTTTGATTTCAAACCGATGCCGCAGTTTCCTCCCGAGATCGTTGCACAGATTCGCCCTACGGACGTCTTGCGTCACAAACAGTTCGATAAAGGGATCCTGCAGCTCGCTTCGGAGGGAGCAGTACAGATCCTGCGATCGTATCGAAACCCAAAGGACCCCCCGCTCGTTGCCGCGGTCGGAAAACTCCAATTCGAAGTTCTTCAGTATCGCCTCAAGGATGAGTACAATGTAACCAGCGCAGTAGACTTCCTTCCCTACCGATTCAGCGTATACGTGGAGGGGGATGTTCCGAGCCTCACGTTACCGATGGGAGCCATGGTGACCTTAGATGCTCGCGAACGTGCAGTGGTACTCCTCAAAGCAGAGTGGGAGAAGAACTACCTACGCGAGAAGAATCCACACCACACGTTCCGGGACTTCGTGCATTAGGAGAGGCACCGTAAATAAACCCAGCCTTATTCATTTTTGAAAACGGCTCATCGTGGAATCGAGTGGGTGGCAGCGAGGTCAGGAATAACGTACGTCGTTGTTTTGGCCGATAGATCGCACCTTTCCACGTGAACGCGCACATGCGCGTCAACGTAAACGTACCCGAAGGAGCAACGTTATCCCCTTGCGTCCGAAATAGGGATATATGCTCGACTATGAAAAA
>JBBAUR010000024.1:0-44314 GCA_040398075.1 Bdellovibrionota bacterium
AGCTGCCGATTGCAGCCATCCGAAGCAGAGGAGCATTTTTGTTACGCACTCTAAGCAGGAACGCAAGGCGCACTGGAGCAAAAAAAACAAATCGCTCTAATGTATCTTCGTGGTGGCTGATAATGCTCGGTGCTATAGAAATCGAAAGGTAAAAGCCTTTCTTGAAACATCCAAGGTGAAAATTATATTTTTGCCCCCATACTCTCTGAAATCTTAACCTTATTGAACGCTTGTGGCTATTCTTGAAGCTTACTTGCTAACATCGAGCAGTACCGTCAAGAGCTAGAGTCTCTCATGAAATTGAAATTTCACACGCTTGAGCACATCGGAGTTTGTTGTCTTCTACGGCGCGGTCTTGGTTTGGCCAAGATTGCGCTCGCCCAGCACTTCTCATTCATTTTTTTCAAAATGAATGAGGCTGGGTTTATTCATCTCGGGAAAAGCAGAGGTATACCCTTGAAGGCGGCTCTGGTAGCCGTTTTGAGCGTCTTCTTGGTACCATTCGAGTCCTCGAGAGCTGAAGATCCTCGAGAAGCTTGGCATACGGAGCTGAACGGGCAGACCGAACGCTCTGTGAGCTACTCGACATACGTGACACTACTCGCAACCAAATCCACGGCGAAGATCTCCTTCTATCGCAACATAGAGCGTACAGAGACTAGCATCGGCACCCTAGGTTTGCGCGTGGAGATAGCAAACTATGCGTCTCTCGGTGACTTCCATTTCTCCGACTTCGAGGGGCCGGATGCTCCTGCTCTTGGGAGACCTCTTATGAAGGTGTCGATTCAGCAGGCCGCGGATCAGCTACTCTCCTTTGAACTTGCACCGGTCGGATTCGTGTCGAGCGATGTACGATCAGACCAACTTTTGTTTTCTTTTTTGGTCGCACAGCCCTCTACCGAGCCGAGTACTGCCAAGGAGATCTTGAGAGCCTTGGGCAAGGATGCTCGCTCTCTCGAGCTCACAATCTCGGACACGCACAACGCAAGCATCACGATGAGGCTCGTGGTGCCCGTTGCAGAAAGGTCAGAGGATTTCAGAAAGCTGGGCGAGGACCTGCGCTAGGCGCTTACGTAAGCAAAAAGGTCAACAGCGCACGTAGCGAGCTTCACAAATAATTCATCGTGCCGCATACACCGAGCTAACCACCTGAAGTGCATACATTTATCTCTGTTTGAGGCTCGCAGGAGCAGATACTTTTTATGTAACAAAGATTAATAGTTTCCGGTTTCCTGCCGACTATCTACGTGGGTGGCGGTGTTCGCGTACCCAACGATCCACCTGGGTCACGGGAAAGCGACGTGTTGGGGAATTAATAAATGATGGATGAAGAAACCATCCTAGCGTTGGAGGCAAAGGGAAAGCTCGGCTGGCGAGCTGCCATGGAGCTCCTAGAACCGTTTGGTCCAGTAGCGGCCAATTTTGCAGAGACAATTCGGGTTCTCATCGCGCATTACGAGCACGGGGGGGGCGAGATGTCGATCGGCGCCCAAAATCTGGTCATTCGACTTCTTAAGAACAACACCATCAAGGCAGCCTACTACTTCGTAGCCAAGGCGTATCGCCCTCAACTGTTGCAGGGGAAAAATCCGCTCACCGTCAAAGACCTCTTTACGGGATTCTCTGCAATCGAACACGCAGCGATCCTCTCATTTTGCTACCTCTTCAGAAATCTGAGCAAGAAAAGCGACAAAGACGAGTGGGAATACGTCCAGGCGCCACTCTACGAAGCACTTTCCATAGGTTCCGCAATGGGACAGTGCATTCCTGAGGTCGGGCTTGCTTTTGGGATGCTCTCTCGAGGACTCCGATACCTCGCCTTTGCTCCGTTCCTGATCGGGAATCGGAGAGGCTTCAAGGAATACCGGCGACATCTCAAAGCGAAGGACCTCCCCTTTGACCTCGCATGCGAACACAGAATCTGGGAGTGTAACAGCATCCAGGTCGCTGCGATGCTACTCATATACATGGGATTCAATCGAACGGTCGCTATACAATTCATCGCGGCAGCAGACAGGGATCCAAAGGTCGCACCCGACGAACTCTACGGCGTTCGGTTCCGTATGGCTGAAGCCATCCTTGACTCGTATATGGAGAGCGGTGAGATCCCCGAACAGTGTCCAGCCTGGGTAGGTAAGAAACTACCTATTTCAGCTGAGACTCGCGGCAGCCTTCTCGAAAACTTCAGGAAAGTTCTCTCTGAAAACACCCGAATAGAGTGGCTCAATAAAGGAAGCGCAAGCATAAATCCCGACTCCACGCCCGAGTTTTTCACGGCAGAGGGTACTCCCGCCGAGTCTGATGCGGACGCTGAACCTGTGCCGATCGAGGACCCTGAAAAGGCGGCTGAGAGTGCGCCTATCGAGGAGCCAGCTGTTTAACCGAGAGCGGCTCGTACCCGTAATACAGCCTCCGAAGTGAAATATCCGAGGCTCGCCGGATTTGCCAGTGCGGAGGCATTACCTGCATCCTCCCCTCGCAGAATCTTCTTCACCGAAAGCTCTGCAAGTTTGTTGTTGGTCGTTCGGGGTAGTTCTGGTGCCTGAAGTATGAGAGCGGGAACATAGAATGCATTTGACCGTTTGAGCTCACTTCGAATCCTGCTCTCCAGAGCAGAACCAAGCTGTATTTCGCCTGCGAGCACTACGAATAAAACGATCCTCTCAGCTGTGGAGCTGGCAGGGGTATAGCCGACTGCCAGAGCTCCCGTTATCTCTGGAACACGTTGCAAGGCGGCATAAATATCGGCTGTTGCGACCCGAACCCCTCCGGGCTTGAGGGTGGCATCGGATCGGCCAGCGAATATGAGACCCCCTTCCGACGTTTCTTCGACGAAATCGCCGTGCCGCCACACACCTGGGAAATCCGAGAAGTATGCTTGTCGGTAGGCTTCGCCATCCGGGTCGTCGAGGAAATACATCGGCATCGATGGAGCTGGACTCGCACACACGAGCTCACCCTGCTCCCCGACCACACGATTTGCAGAGGCATTGAAGACCCGCACATCGTACCCAAGGCTCTTGCACTGTACCTCACCGCGAATCACGGGCTTCAGAGGACAACCTAAGCCGAAGCATCCAAGTATGTCAGTCCCCCCGGAAATACTCTGCAACCACACAGGCTTTATCTTCCTCATCACATAATCGAAACTAGTCGGGAAAAGGGTCGAGCCTGTGGACAAGACCGCTCGCAAATCACTGAGTTGGAAATCGCGAGCTGGGTCCATACCACGCTTCTCCATCTCAGCCAGGTAGGCCGCGCTGGTTCCAAAATGAGTGGCTCTTTCATCTTGAGCCATCTGCCACAACACCGTGCCATCGCCGATCATCGGATCGCCATCGTACATGAGCACCGTAGCATCACAGGCGAGGCCGCTCACGACCCAGTTCCACATCATCCAGCTCGTGGAGGTCTGATAAAAAACCCTATCTGCAGGGCGAATGTCTGAGTGGAGCACCATCTCTTTCTTGTGCTCCAGTAGTGTTCCACCCGCTCCGTGCACAATGCCCTTGGGCTTTCCGGTCGTGCCGGACGAAAACATGACGCACAAAGGATGAGAAAAGGGGAAGCGCTTCCACGTCGGTAGCGGGGCCGCTGGGAGCCCACTGTACAAGGTCATCGAAACACCGGAACCCAATATCATCGGAGGCGCTACATCGGTCGCCAGATAATCAATGATGAGGACATGCTCAATGGACGGAACCCGACGCACGAGCTCTTCAAGGGTGGGAAGTGCGGAAACTGCGGCACCTCGCCAGAGATAACTATGACAAGCTACCAAGATTCGCGGCTTGACCCGCTCGATCCGCGCCAACAACCCTTCTACCTGATAATCGACCCCGCAACTCGACCATGTTGCCCCGAGCCCAGCGGTCGCCAACATGCACACGACCGCTTCGGGAATATTAGGGAGGTATGCAAAAACACGCTCATCCTCTCGCAATCCACAGGCAGAGAGGTATCCGGCAACTTGCGCCACGCGTGCCCTGACCTCCCCCATCGAGAGCCGACGCTCGAGGAGCTCCTCCGTCCACGAAACAAGAGCTATTCGATCATCAGCACCGGAGAGGAGATTCTCGGCGAAGTTGAGCGCATACTGGGGAAACCATCGACGAGCAAGCGGGGTTGGGTTAAGAGCCTCATCATAGATAGGGGTGTAGGACCCCTCCCCTATCACTCCGAGGAAGCTCATCGCCTCTGGCCAGAACTGTTGCCACGACTCTACTGACCAGCGGTGAAGCTCCTCGTACGAGGAGAAGGAACGACCATAGCGCTGCTCGAGTATCCGCATCAGGCGAGTAATCGCACATGTCTCGACGAGATCGCGCGGCGGCGTCCACACAACTCCGTCGTCCTGCTTGGTGGAACAATCATTCATAGAGCTATCTTCACACCCGAAACTTTAGCCCCAGCATAGTAGCGCGCTATAGCCGTAGCTAGTCTATTCCCGTGAGCTTGCCGGGGTCATGCGATACATGGGTACGACCGACCAAAGGGTTGATACAAACACCGGCCGGTACGTCGTCTTAGCGGCTCCTCCCCTTTTACAGGCGTGCTCGTGGGCGAGCCCAGAAAAAAGCGGGCGATGACCCTCCGCAAAGAAGGTACACCGCCCGAAGAACCGATACGATCCACACAGGATCGCCACTCTCCTCGAACGAGAAGAGCACTACCTAATGTAAACCCTGTCTAAATCAAGCGAGAGTAGATACCCTCAAAGAGCGAGGCTCTCCTTGACCAGTTCGACAGTTGAAATTCCTATAGCCGACATGGATCACCTCCTTTTGAATGACAGGCTTCGTCCCTATAGGAGAGACGAGTTACCCGTCCTAGGCGATTACGAGTAGTAACGAGCGCTCGATCTCAATGGTGAAGCCGATTGTCCGGATGCGCAACGGGAAAAGAGAGACTTTCCTCGCTTCACGCGAGTTTTTTCGCAGGAAAGTCCCCCACTGACACCGCCCTTTATTGCTACGGGGTCCTAATTGTCCGCCAGGAGTACGCCTTTTACGAAGTAATCAACCTCACCCGCGACGAGATACGTATATGCGCGACCGGGCTCGAGCGTGACAGAGCTCGAGGCGATCGCTCGTGCATCCGCGGCGCGCGAAGCGCGTATCTTCACCGGACCCGCTGCTACTGGAAGGTATTCCCCAGCTTGCCCAAAAGCCACCTCGACTCCTTCACCCCCTGAATCCGCCGAAAAATTCACTACGATTGCCGCTGCTCCGGTGACTCCATCCACCACTCGCACGTGTGCACTCGAGGACTGCGAGGGCGTTTCATCCGCCAATAGAGTCGTGCGCAAACCAAAGGTGGAATTATCACCGTACAGGAGGATAGAAAACTTACTCTCAGAATCAGCGGTCACAGGGAACGAACCGATTACCGTTGCCGGCGTAGCAGTACGGGTCAACTGTAGGTTGATCGCGCCACTCGGGAGGGCGTGATAGCGATTGTCGAGCGCAAACACCGCCCTACGAGCAACCGGCGCTGGACTACCGGTTACGACCACATCAACGGGTGCCGCATCGATGGCTGCATGTAACACCCTTACTCCTGTTGCGCTCGAAGACTCTGTACTTCCCCCACCCCCTCCGCCACCACAGGCGACGAGCGAAAACGCACCCACTAGAAAAGCGACTGACCGAACGACAGGAAGCTGCATGACTATCCTCTGAATTCTCATTTTGAAATCCCTCACTGTTGCGACGGTGGCACCGGCGGACGCACGATCACACCCCCATCCGGCAACCCGAGCGCGCTCTCCAATTCGGCAGGCCCCGCAGGCGACAGAAGATCCACACCGAGAAGCGCTGCCGCCATCATCTGCGCCAAGGCATCGTATCCTTTGGTGTTCGGGTGCAATCCCTCGGGGAGATTGTACAGGTCACACTGCTCTAACTCGGGGCAGGTCGAATGCCACAGCGCTTCGACATCTGCCAGCCCCACCTCATTGAGTGCGGCGAGCTCTCGCACCACCGAGGAGTAGCTCTCGGTAATCGGTGCAAGCGAAGAGTGGTTTGCCGTTGGCGGCGGTATCGTTGCTATCACCATCTGTTTTCCGGAAGCCCGAACGACGTTGATGGCGCGTTGAACAGCGCGCGCATAGTCTCCTGCTGAAGTCTGCTTGACGGAGTCGTTGCTTCCCTCCATGAGCACAACGGTGTCGACCTGCGAGCCCACTACTACTTCCGGAATTCTCCAGACCCCTTGAGCAACGAGCTCTTCGCCGGGCACGCCGGAGTTTCGGACCGAGAGGTTCAAGCTCAACCGCAATCGCTTCGGGTAGCCGCGCGGCGAACCGCTCTCTTCTACGGCTGGCACATCCGTCCCCGGAGCAAGACCGTCTCCGACACCGTACGTGATGCTGTCCCCGAAGCTGGTCACATTAACCACTCCGTCACCGTTGACGTCGTTCACCAACGACTCCTGCGCTGTCGCAAAACTCGGACCGCTCAGGAGCGACGCGAACACCGACAGATACTTCCAACCGATCTTCATCTGGTACCCCTCTTCCCGTTGGACCACTCCAACGCGCGCATTGTGGATCTCCAAAGGATTGGAGTAAAGAGGTCCGCCGGGACCTTCGTCTGGGACGCTAGCTTGCCCTCATTCAACGTACAAAACGAATCCTTTCAGGTAGTCACCCTCGGGATGAAACGCGCTGATCGGGTGACACGGCGCCTGGTGCAGGGATTCGATTATGCGAACATTTCGGCCCGCGGAAACGGCAGCGCGTGACACCGTATCTCTGAACAGATCACGCGAGACGAGTTGGGAGCAGGAAAAGGTGAAAAGCAACCCTCCCGACTTTATCTTTTTGAGGGCCAACGCGTTAATCGTCTCGTACCCGCGCACTGCGCGCTGCACCGCTCGCTGGTGCTTGGCGAATGCCGGTGGATCCAAGATTATCATGTCAAAGGTGTCTGGTATTTCAGCAAGATACGAAAAACAATCAGCAACCTCAGGATGGTGCGAAGCACTGGCGAAATTAGCCACGACATTCTGCCGAGCTAGATCGACTGCTGATTTAGAAGCATCTACCGAGCTCACTGACTCCGCTCCTCCGGCCAAGGCATACACCGAGAAGGCACCTGTGTACGAGAACGCATTCAACACTCGCTTACCTTGTGCGTAGCCTCTTACCTTTGCTCGATTGACCCGTTGATCGAGGAAAAAGCCGGTCTTTTGACCACTGCTCACATCAACCAGGAAGCGCAAACCACCCTCCATAAAGGTGACGACGTGAGGCTCTCCGGTAGACATCCCTAGGGTCTCCTTCTCCTCTTGCTCTTCTATCTGTGCCTCAACCCGCCTGAATTCAACGTGGGAGATGTGCAACTCCGGGTGCGCTGTGAGTACCCCACTGATCGATTCGCGCAAGCGCCACATCCCCGAGGAATGGCATTGAACAACCGCAGTTTCTCCATACCGGTCGACCACTAAACCTGACAGGCCATCGCCTTCGGCGTGGATCAACCGGAACCCCGTGGTGTGTGGATCTTCGAGAAGCCCGAGCCGCTTGCGGAGCTCCACTGCCTCATCGATCCTCTGAGAGAGCAGCTGCTCTTCGCTCTCGACCTGCTCAAACGAGAGCATCCGTACCGCTATTCCACGAGTTCCCCAGTGACCACACCCAAGGAAGCGGCCATCCTTGGAGAGTACATCGACCAGGCCACCGCGCTGCGTTGTACCCTTACGCTCCTGCACTGCACCCGAAAAAATCCAAGGATGTCGACGTCTTATCGATACCTCTCGACCTTGACGCAACACCACCGCAGGACGCAATCCATTGGTACTCATGCCTACTTACACCACTCTAGAAGACCTTAGCCGGCGACTTACAACAGGTCGAGGAACGCGTTATGCAACGCCCAGCCCCTCCACCTTCATAACTTGAAAGACGGACGGATCCTAGCCCACGAACTACGCTAAAACCATCGAAGGTTTTGAACTTCGAGGGATTTCAGGGATAGTTGCCGTCTTCAGCCGGCAGTGTAGCGCCTGCCCCTGATGTTTGAGTTATCGCGTTGTACTTTGTGGCTCCAATAATGCAGACAGCCCTAAAAAATACCGGTTCTCCTGTGGCGCCTCCCCCGGTCGCACCTGCAGCCGTGCAGCCACCGGTGGACCCCATCGTGGCACAGGAATGGCTAAACAATCTCCTCTGGTGGGAGAAAAAAAGTGATGGGCTAGCAACGATCACACCCTCTCTGACTGCCTTGCAACGAGCTCAGCAACTTCTCGAGGGGATCTTGCTAAAGTGGACGCCGGGTAACTTCTGGCGTGAGATTAGACCGGAAGACCGGCACGCAGCGCTGCTGGCTGCCATGGCACAACACCGGACCTACAACCCGATATCAAAGTCCCTAGAGCCAAACCAAAAGGTATTACCCCCTTTTGATCTGTGCTTGCAGATGCTCGAAGAACATGCGGGCGAGAACCGCGTTCTCGTCTATCTGATCCTTCGGGAGGGCAACTACCTAATCAACGAGGAGATGCAAAAAAATCTCGGTACACACTTTGAACGGGTCATGAAAGAACCTGACCTTTCCCCTCTGGCACGCTTAACGGCAGAGCGCTTAGGTTTTCGACGCCTCTAGTCCTATATTTGGAGCACCAACGGCTGTGCTCACTACGTGGATGTGCGGTGCACTCCTCACGTACTCTCTCTCTCATAAGGGGGACAACCGCTTTGCTTGCCTAGCGCCTAGTGACCTGTCGGGGGTACGGTCTGCCCCGTACAGTGACATCACTCTCCACATCGCGCACTCCATCTACCATCAAGGTCGCTGCAAGCACAGCATCGATCTGTCGGTGATTCGCTACATTCCCATGAAACTTTGCTCGACCATCATCGACCTCGATACTCAACTCTCGAGCTAACTTTGGATGCTCCTTTTCGAGTGTACGAGCTATTGAATCCTTAACCTCCTGGTCGGGAATGGGCGGTCGAAGCGTGAGCCGATCCTGAACCTGACGTTGCGAAACCGATTGAGCTGCCTTCAATAGCTCGCGCCGCGTGGTATCAGAATCGACCTCCCCTTGCAGTGCCAATTGCTCCGGTTCCGATACGACCCTGATGTTGTACCAACGATTGTGCACCTGCTCCCGTAATGCGTTCTGAATACGCGTAGTCTCCTCAGTCGCTCGAATCGCGGGAACCTCAACCTGACTAATCGAATGCGTATCCCACTCCCCGCCTCCCTGAACATGAGTTCGCGCCCCCTTCCTATCGGCAGCAGCACTACCCTGAATCAGGGTCGTCAGCAGCGCTGCCAGCGCGACACGTTTAATGGGGTGGGAAAGAGCAGAACGAAACGAAGCGAACTCTGAAAACATAGCTACCATCCTCGGATTTGAATTGTAGTGACGACGTAGCATCCCCCAGCCCGTATCTTTGAACCATGACTGCAAACACACGGCTCCTCACGGCAGTTTAGGAGCCCTACGACATCCCGTTATTCCCGATATCTGCCCACCATGTTTCAGGGCCTTAACTAAAACACCCACCATACTCTCCGCTACAGGAAGCCTCCCAACCGCCAACACCTCCCTACATTTTGGGGAGCATACCTGTCGAAAGGAGATTTTGCGGCCATCACGGGGTATATTTAATTGTCTTAGATCCCCAGACAGGCGATACTGAGGGGCGTCATATCTTCCGATTATTATTGGACTCTATGGAATCTCGCCCAACCAAATACATCTTTGTGACCGGTGGTGTGGTCTCGTCAATTGGCAAGGGTCTCACGACTGCCTGCATCGGCGCCCTCCTCGAAGCACGCGGGTTGCGAGTGACGGCGGTAAAGCTCGATCCGTACATCAACGTAGACCCCGGTACCATGAGTCCCTTTCAACACGGCGAGGTATTCGTGACCGATGACGGCGCTGAGACCGACCTTGATCTCGGTCACTATGAGCGCTTCATGGGAACCCGGATGTCGAAGCTCAATAACTTTACCTCAGGTAAGGTCTACGAAACGGTCATCGCAAACGAACGCCGCGGGGACTACCTGGGCGGCACTGTTCAGGTTATCCCGCACATCACAGACGAGATTAAACGTAGAATCAAGTTGGCAGCAGAGGGTTTCGATATCTGCTTGGTCGAGGTCGGAGGAACCGTAGGAGATATCGAAAGCTTACCGTTCCTCGAAGCGATCCGCCAAATGAGGGCTGACGTCGGGGTACAGAACACGCTTTACATCCATGTGACGTTGGTTCCCTTGATTGCAACAGCGCACGAATTCAAAACCAAACCAACCCAGCACTCGATCAAGGAGATTACGGGGTATGGTATCGTTCCGAGTATAATCATCTGCCGTTCTCAACAGCCGCTCGACGAGAAACTCAAGAATAAGATTAGCCTCTTCTGTAACGTCAGCTCAAATTGCGTCATCAACGCACCTGACGTTCGAACGATCTACGAGCTCCCGATATCACTTCACAATGAAGGCCTCGATCAGCGCATCGTCGAATACCTGAACATCTGGACTGGTGCTCCAAAACTCGATCCATGGCGCAAGATAGCTCAGTGTCTGACCGATGAAGACCGTCAAACGATTACAATCGCAATGGTCGGTAAATACGTCGACCTCACCGAGAGCTACAAGAGCTTGAGCGAGGCTCTCATTCACAGCGGCGTAGCAAACGACTGTCGCATCAAGATCGTCTATGTCGACAGCGAGGGGTTAGAAACCAGGGGAGTCGAAAAGGGCATTCGAGAAGCCAACGATGGCGATCTCGTAGACGCTATCCTCATCCCCGGAGGTTTCGGCGTACGAGGAAGCGAAGGGAAGATCGCCGCGGCTCGCTATGCTCGAGAACAACGGGTCCCTTACTTTGGCATATGCCTTGGGCTTCAGATCGCCACTATCGAATTTGCTCGCAACATGGCCAACATCGCAGAGGCCACGAGCGGTGAGTTCGACGACAACTCAAGCGTGAAGGTCATCGACATCATGGACAGCCAGAAAGGCGTGAACTCCAAAGGTGCTTCGATGCGGCTTGGCGCGTATCCATGCGTGCTCAAGGAGGGCTCAAAAGCTCGCGAGATCTACGGCAAATCACAGATAAGCGAACGTCATCGCCATCGCTTTGAAGTGAACAACGCTTTTAGGGATCAGCTCGAGAAAGCTGGACTCGTATTTTCGGGAACATCGCCGGACTCTGTACTGGTAGAGATCATTGAGCTCGCCGACCATCCATGGTTCGTGGCTGTTCAGTTCCACCCCGAATTTCAATCGACACCCAAGGTGCCACATCCGCTCTTCACCTCGTTCGTAGCAGCAGCCAAGGCTCACAAGGCACAGACCTCCGGAGTCGGCACCAAGATTGAGAAAGCAGTTTCATCGGTGAACGGAAGTGGCAAACAAACAGCCCTCAAGAGCTCTCCAGCAGCTGTGCCCACACTGGGGAGCGAACAGTGCTCGTAGAGATCTCGCCCACCGTAAAGGTTGGGGATAACCAGAACCTGCTACTGATAGCTGGTCCGTGTCAGATTGAATCGAGGGATCACACGCTGCGTGTAGCCGAGTTCCTGCGACGTGAGCTTGCCGAGTTTCCAGTGTCTCTGGTTTTCAAATCCTCCTTCGACAAGGCAAATCGCACCAGCGTAAGCGGCAAGCGCGGCATCGGGATTGATGCAGGTCTCCGAATCCTAGAAGAGGTCAGAGGCGCAATAGCTGCCCCGGTTCTCACCGATATCCATAGTGAAGAGCAGGCGCGCACCGTGGGGCAAGTAGTAGATGTGCTCCAGATACCTGCATTTCTCTGCCGACAAACTGACATCCTCCTCGCCGCGGGCCAAACCGGAAGAGCAGTTCACGTGAAGAAGGGTCAGTTTTTGCATCCTGCAGACATGCAGTTCGTGGCAGAGAAGATAGCGAGCACTGGCAACTCGCGTATCCTACTCTGCGAGCGCGGAACCTGTTTCGGCTACCGGGACCTGGTAGTAGATCCCCGCAGCCTGGTCATCATGCGCTCAACAGGGTATCCGGTGGTCTTCGACGCCACTCACAGCGTTCAGCAGATGGGAGGCAACACTGGAAGCTCCGGTGGCTCACGTCAATTTGTTCAAACCCTCGCTCGAGCTGCTGTTGCTACCGGCGTGGATGGAGTATTTTTCGAGTGCCATGACGACCCAGATAACGCCCCTTCGGATGGGCCGTGCATGCTACCATTGACTCAGGTAGTACAATTCGTGACGAGCCTGTGTCGAATTCGAGAGGTTCTTCAGTAAGGATTCCTCGTGCCACTTCGTGTGACCCGCAAACAGAGCATCACCCTCGGACTCGGGCTATTAGGAGCCTTCTTTGCTCTCAGTATCGGTATAATTATCAGCCGTAGCTCTGCACGTATTCCGGGTAACAGCCCACTCACCAAAGAAGAGATTGAAGGCACCACGACCTCAGTAGTCGAAAACCGACTGGAATCCAACGCGACCCCGGCTCCTGCAGCCGGCTTCGTCTTGAACGAATTCCATAGAAGCCTGGTCAGGGACGGCAAGACGGTGTGGGAGGTGTATGGAAACCGTGGCCGCTACAACCCCCTTGGAAATGTGGCCGAAATCGACGAGCCGCGACTTACCGTCAGTCGAGCAGACGACGGCAATGCGACCCTTTCAGCGAGCAGGGCTATACTCAGCCTGGATGGCACTGAATTAGCCGGGGCCGAACTCTTCGAGAACGTCGTGGTGACCTACAAAGATAACACAACGCTTCGCACATCTCGTGCCACCTTCGACCAGAAAACCAATTCAGTGCGGATACCCGCACAGGTAGAGATCGATAGCACGCTACTTTCCATCACGGGTAATGCCCTCGACGCAGATCTCACGACGCAGGAATTCAAAATCACCAAGGGTGTAAAAACTGTTATCAAACCGAGAGAGGTGAAGTAAGTCCTATGAGATCGCTTCTTGGAATCACGGCCCGATTCGTACTTATCATCGCAGTCTGTGCAACAGTGCACGACGGCTTAATCGCCTACGCTCAACAGACCGACCCCTCAAGCGCAGCCTCGAGTAGTTCACTCCTCGACGAGCAGGCTTTTGACGACAGCTTCTCCAAACTTCCCACCAACATATCTGCAGAGTCTCTTACGCTAAACTCCAAGCAGCGCACATTCGTGTACAAGGGAAACGTGACGGTAGAGCAGGGGGACATGAAGCTAACCTCCAAGACCCTCGAGGGTAGCTACGGTGAGGATAATCAGATTCAGAGGCTCATTGCTAAGGGAAATGTGAGGATCACCAAACAGGAGATTGAGGCAACTGGTCAACAGGCGCTCTATGATGCGGCATCGGCAACTATGGTTCTGAGCGACAATCCACAATTAAAACAGGGCGAGAGCCTTCTTACCGCAGATCGGATCAAGGTATTCCTCAAGGAGAATCGCAGTCAGGCAGAAGGCGCAGTCAGAGTTACGTTAGTAAAGGGTAAAGATGCAGGGGCACCCTCTTTTATCAATATGGGCAAGGACGATGCGCGCCCGACACGGGAAACCACCGCAGCAACAGTTGTAAAGAGTACACCTGAGGCAGAAGACCAGCAAAAAAACGCCCCAGAGGAACAGGTAAAAAAAACCGAGGTCAAAGGTAGCGCAAAGACTGGAAATACAAAGAGCCAGCCCAAAGGCACGCCGAGCGGCACCTCAAAAAGTAAGATCGCTCAATCGAACACCAAGAAGGGTAAGTGAGGCACAACCGCCTAGCTGCAAAACGTGCTCCGTGCCCTGTGTTTAAGAGGGCTCTATAGACTTTCCAGTCGAGCTATGCCCACCGAACTAGATTTCCGCCCCAGGTAAATCCCGCACCAAACGCCAAGGTCATCACTAGGGCTCCCGTTCTCAAGCGGCCTTCCTGCAGCGCCTCGGACAAGCAGATGGGGATCGTCGCTGCTGTTGTATTTCCGTATCTCTGAATATTGTTGAAGACCTTTTCGCTCGGTAACCCCAGCTGTTCACGCACCATCTCGTTGATACGCAAATTAGCCTGATGAGGAACGATTAAGTCCACGTCGTGCGCCTGCAGCCCGTTCCGTGCGAGAAGTGTCTGAGCGGTTTCGAGTAAGCGGCCTACCGCGTTCTTGAACACAAGTTTACCCTCCATATGCGGGTGTACGACGTGCTCGTCAACGGCAGCTGCTGATATGAAGCCAGGGGTGGCAGTTCCGGGTACCTTCATACACAAAATATCGGCCCCGGTCCCATCACTTCCGAGGTATGAGTCGACAACACCGGGCATAAAGATGTTGGCGTCTCCCTGCTCTTGGACGGCCTCAAGAGTCACCGCGCCAGCCCCATCCCCAAAAAGCACAGCCATGTCACGACCCCGAGTAGTGAGATCCAAAACCGGCGATTGAACCTCGGCACACACGAAAAGGATCTTCGAAGCTTGTCGGCTTTTCACATAACCGTCGATACACGAGAGACCGTACACGAATCCGCTACACTGAGCACGCAGGTCCAGGGCTGGGATAGTACGACAGCCAAGCCTCTGCTGGAGCATGACGCCTACCCCTGGAAAATAGTAATCGGGCGATAGGGTTGCCACGACGATAAGATCGATCTCCTCGGGCTGCCAACCAGTTTTCTCCAACGCCTGGCGTGCCGCGCGCTCACCGAGATCAGCAGTGCTTGTCCCCTCCCTCTCGATGAAGCGCCGCTCCTTGATACCCGTTCGTTCCGTGATCCAAGAGTCACTCGTTTCCATCAGGGTAGCCAGCTCTTCGTTGGTCACGCAGCGATCAGGGACGAAGTGCGCCACTGAGCGGATGACAGTTCTTAATCCCATGAGAAGCTCCCTGCTAGGCGGTTGAATCCAAATACGCTTTACTGTAGTCCAAAGAGGAAGGGTTGGGCAATTTCTCCCGGCATGTAAGGATGTATAAAATCGATGCGCAGAGAAGACTTACGTAAATTTCGAGTGGCGATTTACGGCGTACTCGTGGAAAACGGCAGGGTCCTTTTGACCGATACCAAGGTCCCGTCCGGCACAATTATGAACTTTCCAGGGGGGGGTCTCGAGCTGGGTGAGGCACCCCTTGAAGCACTCGCGCGAGAGTTCCGAGAGGAGACCCGCATCGAAATCCACCCTCAAGAGTTACTCTTTTGTTCACGAGAGTTTCAGCAGAATCCCGAATATCCATCCGAGCAGCTTATTCATATCTACTATCGGGTGGAGCGTATCAACGGAGAGATCTGCCTGGATGGTAACGGGGATGACGTACTCGGCCTTGCATGGGTATGTGGAGATGAGCTTCTCTCGAAACGGATCCTAGCCGTAGACCAAGAGTTCATACGCCACGGCTCGTTTCAACAGCTGATGAAAACTCTGTGAGTCTTGGAGAAGCGCGGAGCCAACAGCATGTTGCTTCGATAAAAACATAGCCACAACGAGCTCAAAATTGATACCCCTGCTTCGTAAGGGCAGCTTGTAGCTCAGCTATCCGCTGAGGCATAGGCCCTGCCGGGTGTGGTGGCACAGGCGTACTGACCCCAGGCATGGTCAAGTCCTGGAAGCTACCATCCAGGCTACTCAGAACTTTAGCACTAGGGAGCTGTGCTGCGGTCGATGGCCGTGGCATAGTGCGCATCCTAACCTCCTCGTTACGAATGGAGCGCACAACCTCCGTGACCGCGCGCTCCCTTTTGACTTCAGCAATTCTCTGTGGAGACAAGACCTCCATGTGCAATCTGATGATCGGTTCTATTCGATCAACTAAATTCTTCAGGACCTCTTTGCAGTTCCCCTGCACAACCTCCTCGTGCAGGAATATCTGTAACCCTCCAAAATGTCCGACAGGTACTGACTCTGACTCAACTATGAGCACGGGTAGCCTCTTTGCCGCCAACAGAGCCGCTAGGCTCGACATGGGCTGACGCATCTGCGCGCGCATGATTGCTACACCTGGCTCCATGAATGTACATCCTTGAAGCGTACTGGTAACAAGTGGAACATGCTCATGCTTCAAACCAGCCTCTGATGCCAGCAGTTCTCCGACCTGCCTTACGTCCTTCTCGGAATTCAGGAAGGTAGCGCGTCGCTCCTCTGTTATTGCACGCTGTGCATACGGGCTGAGCGTGGTTACTACCACTTGTATCAACGCGTCTTGTACCGTACACGAACGTTGCATGCTCTGATCAGGGCCTGTTAGCTGCGACAGACTGTTTATTCCGAGCCTTACGTGCGGTATCTCCAATACTGCTACAGTGCGAAATGCTCGTCCTATGGCAACTCTCACGCAGTTCGGCTTAGAGAGCTCCGGATCCAGGTGCGAGAACCGACCAAGTGTCACCGTCCCCTGGGGACTGCGGAGGGTTTGATCTGTTTTTTTCAGAGAACATATAAATTCGTGCAGGGTACTAACGTCGTGCTCTTTTGCTACACTAATGGTTCGAAGATCTGTATCCCTGCCCCTCTCGATGTGCCTACGAGCGGAAGTAATCATTGAACTTTTCCCAAATAATAGGACCAGCGTGAATCAGGATGCTCTGCTGCAACCTAAAAGGTCTCTCGTGAATGGTCGTGTAAGACCTGCCTACCTCGACACAAAAAGCTCCTCAAGAGGTTGGCGTGGTCTTACTTGCCCTGCAGTCACTCTAGGACAAGAGTAGACCAGAAAGAATACTCCGTGGATTATCTATCAGTTAGAATTGAATGTGAAGTTTACGCTTTCCATGTCAATCACGATCGACGCGTAATGGCGCGGACCGACACCCCCCTGGACACCTTAAGCACAACCGCACCTGACCCAATCTTGCCGTCGGCAAAAACGACGGTGTACGAGAGGGTGTATGTCCCGTTGGCCGGCTTGCGCACGAATATCTCTGACTTTGTGCCTTTCTTCCGCCGCAGCACCGTGGTTCCTCGAGAGAGTAGTACGGTGATCTCCCGCGGAGGCTGGGCCAGAGCAAAGGTCAGCCAGATGTAACGACGAGCCAAGCGCACTGACGGCTTTGGAAGGGGCTCTTCGTTTATTTGAGTTTCACCAGTTGGTACTGGGGTGGGGGTACTAGGCGCCGCTATCGCCGTTGGAGAGGGCGCAGGGGTGGAAAATGGTCCTGGCGTTGGCGTAGCCGTCATCTGATTGATGGGGGTGGGCGTCACAGTCCGAGTCTGTGTGGGTGTCGGAGTCGGCGTCGGAACACAATCGATACGTCCATCTTTATCAGCATCGTCTTCTCGATAACAACCACAAACCCCTGGCTCGGTTTTCTTCGCGTTCCATGGACAACCATCTTTGCAATTAGGGGTTCCATCCGCATCGGAATCGAAGTCACTCACTCCGCAACCGCACGCACCGGGCTCACGCTTCGAGTAGTCCAAAGGACACCCATCGATACAATCTGCGTGGGTGTCAAAATCACTATCGCGATCCGAAACGCCACACCCACAGACACCTGGCAGCCGCTTGAGGGGGTCGTTAGGGCACTGCTCTCTGCAGTCAAAAAATCCGTCGTTATCACTATCGATGTCGACTACTCCGCATCCACACATCCCAGGGAGCCGCTTGTTCGGGTCGCTAGGACAGCTATCCTTGCAATCCACGACACCATCCTGGTCGGAGTCCGTATCGGCTACTCCACAGCCACATATGCCGCCTGCTGTCTTGTTACCATCACTCGGACAACCATCTTTACAATCAAGAACCCCGTCCTGATCCGAATCCCGATCGACAACGCCGCAACCACACACACCCGGTTCAATCTTAGCGGGGTCTTTGGAGCAATAATCGGCCACGTTGGGAACAGAGAAGATGTCCGGGCGTGCATTAGTATCCTTCTCGACCAAATTCAGCGCATCAGATAGGAAGACGATACGAGTATCTGCGTGAGAGAATACGAGCGGCCCAACCTCTCCAGCGATTGAACCGGCAGAACCCACGGCAACGAAACCTGTCATCTTCGACTGCTGGTCATACACGAAAATGCCCGGGTTACTCCCCACCTGCTCCGCAAGCTCCTTGGAATACGAAACAAAGCCAGCGTACCGACCTGAGCGACTGATCGTTGGCGAGATTGACCGTCCAGTTCCCGCTTTCTTGTCAGCTGTCACGTCTATTCGTACCAATTTATTGGTCGCTGCCAGGCGGTCGAAAAAGACTATCTGAGGCGGATCCAACGGGGGTGTTGTCTTAACTTGCGACAGATAGACCAGGAATCGGCCATCGTTATTGAGGATTGGAGTCGTGTTGATGCGTGCCGAGGTACTGACTCGAATCAGACTTTTCTTCGAAACTTCGTACAGGAAGACATTCTCTCCCGAGCTCGAGGACCCGGGGAGATTCGAAGCCTGCGAAACGAATGTAATGAACTTACCGTCGCCGCTGATGCGAGGCAACCGTGACCGCCCCCCCTTACTCTCCTCCCCTGTCGTACTCAAATTGATGCGCGAGATGGCTCCATCGCGACGATCCAGGAGAAATACATCACGGTATGTGTTGGTGTCATTTACCACGACGTTGGTCGCGAAGGACGAAAACACCACCAAGGATCCATCATCAGAAACATCCGATTCCCAGCTATCTTGATTCAAAGCGTTTCCGCCGACCCCAGTGCTTATCTTTTCGATCACCCCTGACTCTCGATCAAAAAGAAAAATGTCACGAAATCGATTGGTATCATTCTGTACGAGATTCGATGCTCTCGAATCGAATACGACAAATCGACCGTCGGCTGATATCTGAGGGCGCTCACTAGCTCCATTTGCAGGCTGTCCGTCGATACCCCTCGAGACTAGTGTAACCCGGCTATTTGAGAGGTCCTTGAGGAAGATATTACGGGTACGTCGCTCGGTCCCACTGGAAAGATTCGTCGAATAAGAATCGAAAACGAGAAATTTTCCATCCTCACTCACATCCGCAGAGAACGAGTAACCGTTGCTTTCCTCACCATCAGCATTCGTCGTCAGTCGCTCAATTTGAGCGAAGCTCGTGTCGCACAAGAGCACAGCCGCGGCGACGGCCGACATTACACACAGAAGAAAAGCGTAGAAGGAAGCAGTGAAACGACCGACCATGATTTTGTTTACTAGTCTACAAAACGCCCCTACAATAGCGCTGTTTTCAGGCCCTATTCAAAGTAATTTGAGCCTGAGCTAATCGAGTGGCCGGAGGCCTTATGAAGCTACGAAACGCAATAATCGGAACTATTATGGTGTGCTCCATGCAATATGGCGCATCGCCTGAGGCTCTCGCACAGGGCCGCTCCTGCGCGCAGCTCAGAGCTGGATTTCTTCGACAGCTGGATGATCCTCAATCGCTTCGTAACAGCTTAATTTTAAAGATCAATCCTGCTCATGAAGGATCTGCAATTCGAGCCTTGGGAGGTATTAGCCAACTCCCTTCCAGACGTGATTCAGCGACGGCTCTGGGGTATGCCGTTTCCGGCGATGCCTACGCTCGTAGCGAGCATCTTCCTGCTACTGGACTCTACGTCACGCAATTGCTCGACAACCTTGATCTGAAAACTTTTCTGAATCCCGACACCACTCCAGAGGAGTTATGCGAGGCGATCGAATACGTCGAGCCGGACAGGATCGTGCGTGCCAACGAAGAGCCGAAGGATCTGTCAGAGCTCCTGTACGGCCTCAGGAACGACGGGCAAGATGACGGGGTAGTAGATGCCGACGTGGATGCTCCTGAAGCATGGGAGATCTCGGGCCCAAGTGACGAAGTAGTCGTAGGAGTAATCGATAGCGGTGTCGACTACAATCACCCCGATCTTCGCGCCAATATATTTCAAAACCCCCTCGATCCGATGAACGGATTGGACGATGACGGTAACGGTTATATCGATGACATCTCGGGTATAACCCGCGTATGCGAGGGCCCGTCGGGATTTGGATGTTTAGGAACCCGAATCATCGGCACCGACACAATGGATCAAAATGGCCATGGCACTCACGTAGCAGGTACGATAGCTGCTGCAGCGAATGGATTTGGCGTGATAGGTGTTGCTCGCAACGTGAAGATCTTGCCTCTTCGGTTCCTCAATTACGATGGTGCTGGCTCTACGAGTGATGCTCTTAAAGTTATCGAATATGCCATCGACCTGCGTACGAAAGGGATTAATATTCGAGTCCTCAACAACTCGTGGGGCTCTGATTCCTCCTGCAGTAACTCACTCAAAACTGTCGTAAATACGGCAACCACAGCCGGGATACTCTTCGTCGCCTCTGCAGGTAATTCAGCCAAGAACCTCGATACCAGTGGGGCCAGTCCCGCTGACTGTCCAGGCGCTCTTGCAGTAGCTGCATCAACGAGCAAAGCCGAGCTTGCGTCGTTCTCCAACTATTCAGCAAAAGAGGTTCATGTGGCGGCTCCTGGCCAGGACATCTTCAGTACCTGGGCACCTCATGTTGACCCATTCAGAGCGTACCACTCGATTAGTGGAACCTCGATGGCTGCTCCTCACGTATCTGGCGTTGCGGCAATAGTTTTCGGGGTCAAGAGCAACCTGACACCGCCCCAGATGATTACACTCCTCTCGCAAACGGTGAAGCGCTATCCAACATTAGAAGGAAAGGTAATTTCGGGCGGAATCGTCAGTGCTAAAGCAGCTTTGTTAGCTCAGTAGCGCTTCGATACTCGGTGTGATCGAAGTGTACATAAAAAAGGGCGAGACGAGGTGGGTGTTGTGCGCCTCGATCATACCCTATGGTGGATTCGCCATGACCAGGGAAGCAGATCTCGCAGTCATAGAGAGCCCGACTTTCAAGGCAGCGCTCGAAGGTATGGCTTCTCTCGACCAGGTTAGTTTCGCGCCAAACCCTGATCGTTGGGCGGTGCGAGAGCCCAAGCTCCAGATAATTAATCGGGGAACCCATCTCGACCGGGAGCACTTCGGAAATTATCACATCAGAAGAGCTGGTGAATTAATCGGCATCGTATACGACTTTCCGCGCGGGCACACTTTGAGCTTGATTGAGAAGGCTTTAGAGATCGCTACACGGTGTGAGGATCTAACCCCCTAAGCACCTGTAGTACCGCTCTGGCTATACCTGCCGAGGCGCTGAAAACCGTCATAGCGCTACCTCACACATTTCCGAACTTCTCTCATAATGTTGACAGTTACACGGTGGAGAGGCGTAGGTTTGCAGTGGGGTTGTTCATGGCTTTTGGTTCTAGGGAAAGATGTCCTACATCCGCGATAATGCTAACGGTATTGTGTGCCTTGGCACCTATACCAGCGCGCGCTACCCCTAAAGCTGCAGAGCCTCCCCTACCCATTCAGATCAAAGCTGCTGTTGAGCCGCTACTCCTCGACGCACGAAAGACCATAAGCGCAGCATATGCGCGCGTTGAGAGCGTGAAGAAAAAAAGTAGTGAACTAGCAGGGATCTCCAAGGCGCTACAAGAAAAGGAGCGTGCATCGTCACTTTCGTTTGAACAGTCGAATAAGGAGCACGGCGCGGCGCTCACGGCGTTGTACGGTGCAAAGGTATCCGGCCTTACCACTACTGCAATCCTCAATCTCAACACGAAGCTCGCCGAGCAAGTGCAAGCCTTTCGTGAACAGGTACTCAACAGCACATCTCCCAACTTTATATCCGGAAACACTCCGAGCGGGCGTCGTGGGGCGATGTCCCAGATAATCCTCTCTGAGAAAGAATATGTCGGACAGGTAGCTACGCTCCTCAAATCGACTTCAGCCTGGATGGCCAATCTAAAGTCCGAGCTTCAAAACCTGTCTAACCAGGGCGATGATCGATCTCTACAGTTCGGTTTCGGCCACTATCTTACTATTTCTCAACTACGCCTAGAGGCACGACGCTCACAGCTGATGAAGGTTTCGGCTTTCTTCAACGGCAAAAATATCGAAGGAGCTACCCAACAACCGAAATTCGAGTGCTCGAGCGGAACATCCGCTCCGTTCCGTTCCTTCTCGGGTGACCTCGAGGTCGTTGAACAATGGGCAGCGACTCCTAGGACTTACACATCAACGGACCCGAATGCATTCCCGTGGGTACGAGTTATGAACGAAGGTGCCCTACTGGCCTATGATGGAGACAACAAGACCGGGCAGGCAGGATATACAAAGACCTGGGCTTCCTGCGTGAATTCGAAGAGCAACAACATGCAGATTCTCACCGCCGATATCAATAGAGCCCTACAGCGCGGCGAGAAGGAGCTTGCAATTAACCTCGACCTTCAGCGTGCACAGTTGGATTTCGAGAAAACTGTCTTAGAGGCGCAAGCATCCGTAGTTGCTCACCGCCGTCTACAACTCGGCCTGATACTGAAATCTACCGCTCTTCAGGCAACCGCCGATAGCCTCATTTCTCATCCGGACGCCTGGCGTAAAACGATTCAGGCTCACAGCAAGAATCTCAACGACGTAGCTGTCACGTTTCCTGGCCTACTCTCCGCCGCGGTGGCTTTACTGGACGAAGCGCAGAAGGAGATGAGCGCTCTCTCAGGGTTGCAAAATTGGAAGGAGATTCAATCTCGGTTAGCCCTGACGGCCAGCAACATTGAGATAATCCGCAAAGACGGTCTCGAGCGATTCATCTCTCAACTCGAGTCGGCAGAGGAGAGCCTTGGGGTTATGGGATCGGGGATCGCTGATGCAGAGATCCTCTTGACCGAGGCGTTATCGATTTACGAGGCAGCTTCGAGAGCCAAGGTAGATTTCCTTGCACGCGAGAGTACTCGGGCTCCACAGCTCATTACGGCGGCACAAGCTCGGGTCGAGAGCGCGTTACAAACCCTCTCGAACGCCCGCGCCTCAGTGGCGACTAGCCTCAACAATTCCAAACTCTTTCAAGAGTCTCGCGACGAATTGGATAACTCGATGCGCTTGTTCTATGCGACCTTCGGAATGTCACGGCTTAATCCGATCTACACCAAACTCGTCAACGAGCTTCTACAACAGGCCTCTGGCAACCGAGCAGTAATTCGAGAGAAGGCTAAGGTAGAGCAACATCTCAAGCAGACACTCACATCTTTTTCAGGGATCTCTATGATACCCGAACCAGCTGCCACGTGTCGTAGCGACGATTCAACCTGCAAAAAAACGAAGTCCATCAAGATCAAGGCTGCATCCGCTAAAGCCTTGCTCAAAACTCAACGAGCGGTGGCCGGTGATATACCTAACCTCGTTACTTCTCTCTCGAGGGAAGTTGCAGGCATATCCTTGTCGGAGCTCGTTGCAAAGATCGAAAACACGTACAGTGTCATCAGCAGCCTCAAGTAGAGCGCTACCCAGTCAAGGCCATTGGAGTCCTAAACCCACCGGATTTAAAGGGTAGTGCAGCTCTTGGGATTTGAACACCCTTCTAACCGAATGGGAATTAGACGAACGGTGTCCTCCTTGGTATCGTGAGGGATATGAAATTTGCATGCTTTGTAAATTCACTCTCTGAGTCAGCACCGCCCGTCGATCTATTTCCTGCGCTTCGAGCCTTGTGGTTTGATCGAAACGGCGCTTGGGATAGAGCGCACGAGGAGATCCAACATGAGCATGACCTACGGAGCGCAGCCACTCATGCTTACCTTCATCGCAAGGAAGGAGACCTGTGGAATGCGCGATACTGGTACAAACTCGCACAACGCAAGGAGTTCCTAGGTCCCCTCGAAGTAGAGTGGGAGAGCCTGGTGCGGGAGTTTTTGAGTGAAGAGGTTGGTGAGCAGCGCACCAAAAGGGGACTCCTTCCACACCCTATACATACCTCGTAGAGCACCTTCAGGTGGTCAAGCGCTCACTACTTTTCACAAAGTCATGGCGAGGGGAGCGCTAAGATTTGTCTGTTGAGCGACGGCCCCGGCCACGCTCTTGGTTTTCCGGGAGGCACGTCAAAACCCCTCCCTACTGCGATGGATTACTCCTCAACTCTGCCCCAATCACAGCCCCAATTCACGTTTCATGACGAAACGACTTAAGTTCAAAGCGACCGAACGTGGAAGGAATCGAGCACCGTGAGACATCACCTTGTTCAACCATCCATCCACTACTATCGCTTTGCGGCCGAGGGCACCGCACGCCGTTTCAACGACCTGCTCAGCACTCCGATATGGAGAGTGATATTCTCGCAAGCCTGCCCCTGCTTGAAATTCGGTCCGAGTGAGACCTGGCAGTACCGTCAAAACATCGACCCCGCTCCCTCGACACTCTCCATAAAGAGCCTCGCCGAAATACAGATCAAATGCCTTCGTTGCACTATAGGTAGCAAACCATGGGGCAGCTATCGTACCAACCACACTCGACACGATTATCACTGCTCCCCGTTTTCGGGCCTTCATCGCCGGAAGGAATTGCGCTGTCAGATCAACCACAGCCCTGCAGTTTAGATCTACCATCCCGAGATTTTTATCGCGCGAAACCGACTCAACGAGCCCCAGTACGCCGAATCCGGCGTTGTTGACCACGATGTCGATCTCGATCGCCTGCTGCGTCACATGCGCCGATAATTGATCCACCGCGTGCGGATCTTGCATGTCGAGGGCTATAGGGGTAACCGTAATCGGGTAAAGAGCCTCGAGCTCCTCCTTCAAAGCTGTGAGTCTCTCGCTCCGTCGAGCTACCGCGACGACGTTCAGCCCAGAGGCAGCGAATTTTTTACAGAAGGCCGCTCCTATTCCCGAGCTAGCACCCGTAACGAGGGCAACAGAGCCATAACGGTCCCTTATCCAACGCATCGCTTACTCTCGGCGCCTCTCGACAAAACAAGCAGACTACGGAAACGCCACCATGATGGCTACCTGCATCAGACCTATGAGGAGGCCCAAGACGCCTCCCAAGAGCTCTATAGTCTTCAGCTCCCGTGCTGTAACTTCGTAGATAATAGCCTCTAGTTTGGTAAGGTCAAAAGCCTCCACCTTGCTTTGAACAATCGCTTTTATGTCGAGCCTCCCTTCAACCCGCTCAACGATACGCTCCATGAACACAGGAAACCGCTCTGCCATCTGAGCGCTCAAGACCCCCTTTACCTGTTCCAAAAGCGGCCCTTGGAGAAACGCCCCCACCATTGGGTTCTGTGAGGCCAGCCGTTGCACGAAGTGATCTACCTGTTCATTTAGAAATACGGCAGCCTCCTGCAAGGTCTCCTTACTCCTCAGAGCCTCCTGAATATCGGCATGAGATATTAAATCTCTCTCAATCATCTTCCCGAGGCTTGCTGCGATCTCTCGCTGACGCTGCGGAACAAGCCCCTGGACCCGGAAGCCAAAGATGCGCCTCGGGGAGTGCGGCCGGAAAAGCATCTTAACGGCTATGTAATTGGTTACATAGCCGATAAACGCAGATATAACCGGGATCGAAGCGACCGCCAGCAGGTTAGAAGGGGATGTCATCATCGTCGAAGGTCACGGGCTCATCCGAAACCGCTGCAGAGGTACGCCCACCTCCATTTGCTGCTCGTGGAAGCGAATCAGCTGTGGGGATAGCAGCGAGCACGTTATCGTTGGCGCTGTGTCCACCGAAATCCGAGTCGGACACCTCCCCACGACGAGCTCCGACGAACTGAACATTATCAGCGAGGATCTCAGTGGTATATCGATCCTTTCCCTCCTTGTCCTGCCACTTGTTGGTGCGGATCCTACCCTCGATAAAAGCCTGTGACCCCTTTTTCAGAAAACGTCCACAATTCTCGGCAGCCTTACCGAACACAACGATGTTGTGCCACTCGGTGTGGTCTACCCACTGTCCGCTCTGATCTTTCTTGCGCTCACCAGTGGCAAGGGAGAATCGGCATATAGCCATCTGCTGAGGGGTCACCCTCATCTCAGGATCCTTACCTAGATTGCCCAATAGAAACACTTTATTGATAGCCATATACTCGCCTCCAAACTATGCGCAGGGATAATCGGCTTACTCCCTCACTAGTTGCGTGGAAACCGGTTTTATATCCCACTTTTGAGTCGACTCAAAGGGTTGTTTGGGCGCTAATTGAGCTTTTCTCCGCCCGCCCCTCGGGAGGCGTGTTCGCGGAGACGAGTGCTTCCTACAACCCTACTCGGTGTGCGGGGATTCGGTACCGACTGCCAGAAGCCACGCTCGAGCGGCCAATATCAACGTCCGGCTGGGAATTCCCATTTGTCCCCCATCCGCGCTATAATTCCCCCCTTACTCCGTGCGTACAACGGCCAAATTATGAGAATTTACGTCGCTACCATACCGTTCACAGGCATGAAAATAGATGCCCCTATCTCTATGGAGTCCTTGAACGCTCGGATCAAGGAGGGGGCACAGACCACTCAGGTCACCTTTGTCGAGCCTCCAATGGCCGACCTAACCCTCACAAGGACGCAAGGTGGGGTTATCGTAAAGGGGCTTGTTGCCGGATTGTGTAGTCAAGACTGCTCAACCTGCGCCGACGCAGTCAGGCATGAGATATCCGCCTCAGTCGATTGGCTGCTTCAAACTTCCAGCGATGCTGCGGCTCCGGAAGACCCGATCGATGACCCGGGTGTTCTTTTTTACGAAGGCGACCACATTGATCTCGAAGATCCTCTTCAAGAAGCCCTGATCTTGGCTATCAACCCCTTCTGGCATCCGACCCGCGATACTTCTGAGCATTGTTCCGTGTGTAAACGAGATTGCGCTGAAAAAGCTTGGCGAACTTCGCAATCCGACAGCTCTACTACTTTTGGACAACTCTTAAAGGGTGCGATTGGCGGTCCAAAGAAATAAACTACCTGGCTTTGGTGTGTGAAGCTCGATGAATCACGTATTCACTGGGGTTGGTGGCAACCTCATCGAGTAGCTGCCGAGCGCATCTCTCGCTCGAAGGTCGAGTTGTCCCAACCAAACTCTCGCTCAACTGCCGCCATGAGCGGAATCCCCTGAGCTACCATTTCGGAATAGACCTTCATCAAACCGTGCACCCCTTTCCGGTCGACTATCGCCTGAAAGGCCAGCGCTGCTACCGCATAATCCTGGGCAGTTCCGGTGAATTCCTTTGAAGGAGAGGCCAACCCTTGCGCCGCAAGACCTCGATAGAAGCCCTTGACACTTCCTCGCGGGATGATGCTGGCGAAATCCGCGCTATATTGCTCGAACCAAGATGCAAAACCCTCTGCGCGCTGACGGTCACCATCCATCTGACCACCGGCAAGAAGCACGTACTCAACTACATGCCCCATCTCGTGGAGTAAAACTTGTGTTAAGACCGCATCGGCGACACCACCGGGCGCACAGTCTGGCGATATGAAATCCGAAATAATGTAAATCTGACTCGGTGGAATCATGAAACCCGGGTGCCCACCGAGGGTCAGAGATGTCGGAAACTCCCTGATGGCCGTCGCACGGTCAGTAAACACCAACGACCACTCCTGTCGCGTGTACTTTACCTCGGTCGAGAAGCGTGCTGATTTGAGCGCTCTGTTGACAGCTGCTGCGGCATCAGCGGCGGCACGCGCCGGACTCC
Source organism: Bdellovibrionota bacterium (assembly GCA_040398075.1). Taxonomy (GTDB): domain Bacteria; phylum Bdellovibrionota_C; class UBA2361; order UBA2361; family OMII01; genus OMII01. The sequence continues at coordinate 27,374 of JBBAUR010000024.1, forward strand.
TACCAAAACACTGCTCTACTGACCGCGGCCAACGCACCTCCATCGGACCGAGGTCCGTAACGAACGAGGCTCGGCCAGCTGGCCCCTGTAACTTCACCTCTTCTGGACTTGCTATAGTGGCATTCTGCCCACTGTTGCAATACACAGCCTTACGATACCGCGCTGGCGCTGCAGCTGCTGACTTAACCGAAACAATAGCGCCGCTTTCATCGAGGTAAACACACGAACCGTCGGCATGCGCGACTTGCACCGCAAGAATACCGGTCTGTAGAGCAAATCCCAGCCATGCAACGAATGAAACAGCAGCTGCGTGCACCCGCATACACCCCTCCTCGAGCTCCTACGACAAGTCAGTATACCTGCGAATCAAACACTGCCGATCTCACGCCCTTCCCAGCGGGATCTCGCGCCGCTTGCCACGAACAGAACCTCGGCGGCGGGCACCTGCGATCTTCTTGCGATTACCGAGCAGAGCCAATTCGAGCACTTCACTCACATGCTTCACAGGAACAAACTGAATCTGTTTGCGCTGCTCTTCGGGGATCTCTTCCAGATCTTTGAGATTTTCGAAGGGAATAATCACCTTGGTGATACCATACTGCAGCGCAGCCAAGGCCTTCTCACGTAGCCCACCCACCGCCAAAATGTTCCCCCGAAGGGTCATTTCACCGGTCATTGCGACATCGCGTGATACTTTTCGACTCGAGAGCGCCGACACCAGCGCCGTAGCTATCGTTATCCCCGCGGAAGGACCATCCTTAGGGGTAGCACCACTCGGTACATGGATGTGGATGTCGTACTTGGCATGGAAATCCGCCTCGAGGCCAAGCACAGCAGAATTCGCTCGGGCATAAAACAGCGCTGCCTGAGCAGACTCTTGCATGATACTCCCGAGCTGCCCGGTCAAGGTGAGCGCTCCGTTTCCCTTGGCTAGAGAAACTTCTACCGGCATGACCTCACCACCATGTATCGTCCAGGCAAGCCCGCGGGCCAATCCTACGGCTTCACGCTGCTCAGTCATCTCTGGGTCAAATCTCGTAGGGCCAAGCAGTTTAGTGACTCTCGGCACATCCATACGCTTCACGAGCTTCTTCTTTTCGGCATAATCTCGCGCGAGCTTACGACACAGAGCGCCTACCTCTCGCTCTAGATTTCTCACCCCTGCTTCACGGGTATATCGATCGATTACCCATTCAATCGCTGCATCATCGAAGGTGATCTTTTGTCCTTTGAGCCCATTCTCCTCCAATTGACGAGGAATGATGTACTTCGTGGCGATCTTCTGCTTCTCCTGCAGGGTGTAGCCAGGGATCGAGAGCACCTCGAGGCGATCAATCAAGGCCTCCGGAATAGTGTCCATGGTATTCGCCGTGGCTACGAACAGCACATCTGAAAGGTCAAAAGGCACATTCAGATAGTGATCACGGAAGTCGTGGTTTTGATGAGGATCGAGCACCTCCAAGAGCGCCGCAGCTGGATCGCCCCTGAAATCGGCGCCTATCTTGTCCAGCTCGTCGAGCAGAAAAACCGGATTCCGACTCTGACTCTGTTTGAGCCCCTGAATAATTCGACCTGGGAGCGCTCCGACATAGGTGCGTCGATGTCCTCGTATTTCGGCCTCATCTCGAATGCCTCCCAACGAGATACGTTGAAAACTACGTCCTAATGCCCGAGCTATCGACTTACCGAGCGAGGTTTTGCCTACACCCGGTGGCCCCACGAAGCACAAGATCGGCCCTTTTGACTCGGGGTTAAGAGCCCTGACGCTCAAGTACTCGAGAATTCTATCTTTGACTTTATCGAGACCGAAGTGATCCTCGTCGAGGATCCGCTTGGCTTTCACGAGATCCAATTGGTCGAGAGTGCGCTTTGACCATGGAAGATCGTTGATCCATTCCAGGTATGTCCTCAAGAGAGCGAACTCACTCGATTCCGGACTCATCCGTTCGAGACGCTTGAGCTGCTTGAAGGATTCCTCTCGCACCGGCATCGGGAGCTTGAGGGCCGTCAACTGTCGCCGTAGAATCTGGAGATCATCGGAGCCTACATCGGATTCTCCTAACTCGCGCTGAATTTGGCGAATCTGCTCTCGCAGATAATATTCCCGTTGCCCTTTGCTCATCTCGTCGCGAGCCTTGTCCTTTATCTTCTCGGTCAGGATGAACTTGTTGAGGTCGTCGGTTATAGTAGTGTCCGCCATTCGCAGGCGCTTGAGCGGATTGAGCTCCTCGAGGGCCTTTTGCGCATGCGATAGTTCCAACTTGTAGTGCGCAAGCACCACATCGGTGAGGATGTTGGGATCCTGGACCTCCTCGGTCACGATGAGCATCTCCTCCGGTAAATGCTCATACTCTACGAGCACCTGCAGATTCTCGCGAATTCGATTGATCAACGCCTGGCCCTCTGCCGAGAGTTTACGAACCGGAGTAGGCGGGAGCGGTTCGATTCGAGCGCCCATATAACGAAACTTCTGCTCGTATTTCTTGACCCGTGCGCGCACGAGCCCTTGTAAGAGCACTTTGTACCTTCCATCAGGAACCTGAAGAGTTCTGACGATGTGTGCAACAACCCCTACTTTGTAGAGATCCTTCGGCGTCGGATCCTCTGCATCGACGTTTGACTGAGATACAACAAAAGCGAGGCGATCCTTTTCCATCGCAACCTCCATCGCTTTGATGCTGGCCGGCCGACTCAGATAGAGTGACATCATCACCGCTGGGAACGGCACCATATCTTTAGCAGGCAACATCGGTAAAAAACCCGGAATAGGAATCGGGTCGGGGCTAATCGTGTCCTCCAGAGGTTGTGATTCCTGTCCGCGCTTCTTAGCTGTCTTTCTTGCCATGGTGTATAACGAACCAGTTCCGCTCTCTTATGTACCTTCGTACTGTTTGCACAGGTCCGTAAGGAAGCGAACCTCTGTCACTCCTGAAACTATACCTGCCCCAACCTCCCGGCAACACATCAAATCTGTCGAAACAAGGGTTAAGTGCCCTGATAATGGAGGGAAATTCAGAGATTATCGATACGAACTATAGCTATGGCTCCGGAAAGCGAGCTCAGAGAAGCACCTAGGGCATAACCTCCAGTTCCCCCGGGCGATTGACAGCTAATCGATAGCATTGTCGTGAGCCGCGCTGCAGACCTCGCCCTACTCGGCTCAATATCCACTATCCACGGTATCGTAGGGATCGCGGATGGGTTCGCTACCTTCCGGACTCAGGCGTTGATTACCACGATAGGTGATCGTCCCATCGAAAGCCCCCGGCTCGCCGTTGGGAGTCTTCTCCAGGAACTGATCTGCTGTGACCTCCACAACGTTGAACACCCGGTGAATTCCGCCAGAAGAATCAACTGTTATAACGCCTGTTACTCCGTCATAAGGAGGTAGGCTGGAGAGCGCGTTGGCAAAGCTCTTACCACTTCGCTGGGCATCGCGGAGAGCATTTCGCACGATGGTCCCCACGTCAAAACCCTGAGCAGCCAGAAAGTTCGGCGCCGTCTGATACTTACCTCGAAACGACTGTACGAACTGTTGCACTACGGGACGTGTGCTGTGCAGAAAGAAAGGGGTCACGAACAACGAGCCTTCGAAGACAGCCTGCGAGTTTGCAATCCTGGTCGGGTTGTCCCAAAGAGCTGTCCCAAGTGGTCGCATCTTGCGACGAGCTGACGACGACATCGAAGAGAGCAACCGTGAACTAAGTTCAATACTATCAGGGATGAGGAACGCTTCCGCTGTCGAAGACTCCAGCTGCGCCGCAGCACTCAACATCGATGCGTCATTCCCCGAGGCATATCCGACCTCGAGTACGAGGGGGAGATTCAAGGATCCGAGTTTACTGCGAAATGCATGCAGGAACTCGGTACCTGCGGCACTCTCTGGATACACGATTGCATAGCGAGTGAGTTTGTAATCACCGTAAGCTACATTGACGAGGGAATCAACTTGGCTGGTCGTCGTTGCTCCGAGGCGATAGACACCGTTACCAGTTTGGAAGGACTCACTCTTCGAGAAGGACACGAGCGGAACACCCACTTCACGCGCCGTACTGGCTGCAGCAACAGCCGCCTCAGTCAAGAGCGGGCCCACGATAACTGATGCCCTCGGGCCCGTTGCAAGCTCTCGCACAGCAGCAGAGGCGGCGATCGTATCTGCACCGACATCGCGCACCTCAACCTTCATCTTGGGCACATCAGGGTCGGCCTCTACTGCCAGATCTATACCTTGTCGCGTATCTCTCCCGAGCGGGCCAAATTTGTCAGAGAGCCCCAAGATAACCCCGACCACTGGCTCCTCTCCAATTCGAGGTCCGATTGGAAGCGAACCTGTGGCACTGGTTACATCACCATATGCCAACCAAAATGGCCGCGTAGAGCTCTCATCGCTTGCATCATATCCCGCACTTGCTCTGCGCAGCCGCTCACGACCGAGCTGTTCATTCACGAATTGATCGGCTCGCCATTTGACCGCGAGCGTCTCGAAGTTCACCCCCTCAACGGTTCGCAACAGCAGCTGAGAGCCTTTCGTAGCCACCTCAGAACCGAAACCTCGCCCGAGAGACAGCCGTTGCGAACGAGAAAACCACGCAAGGGCCTGGTCGATATCTCCTTGACGGCCATACGCAAAAGCAAGCAGCAGTGAGAATGGTAGCTCTACTTGGGCCTCGCTGAGCCCTCTCTTCTTGAAATAGCTGCTGACCGTGGAGAGAGCCTTCGCGGGCTGATCGAGGGCCAAGAACTGACTTGCCACCCGCAGTGTTGCAGCCTCTGCCTCTCGCGGCAGAAGCGGCTGAGCCTTGGCGCGTAAGTATGCGTCCAGAGCTGAGCGCCGTTTTCCCGCTTGAACGAGCTCATCACCGAGCAAGAGATCCTTGTTGGAGAGTCGCTCTCCCCTCATATCCTGGAACAACGCCCACACCTCCCACGGCATGAGTTTGGCTAACTCGATTGATTCCGGGTCTCGCGAGGAATAATCGGGAAATCGCGTGGGGGGTCTCGACGCTGTATCAACACAGCTCGATAGAATACAGGTCAACACCACCAACACACTGCACCGAATAGAGAGGGATACCATATCAGAATATCTCTTGACTTGAGGCCACACCAACTAGACCAGGGGGTTTCTCCGCACTATACTAAGAAGCTTTTCCTGAAGCCACGGGTTTACAGCACAGGCTTGAGCAAGCAAGACAAAGGTAAGTGTCCTTTAATCCCCATCCTTTCCTTCGTGCAAGAGGCACTGTAGCGCCTAATTGATATTTTGCCGCGCTGCTTTCCAAGCTTGAGGAGTGAGCTCCTTATCGATATCGGATGCCATATCGATAGGCAAACCAATCGCTTTTTTGTAAGCACTGGAGCTGTGGTAGCGGCTCGACCAACGGTGCTAATGGTGCTGCCGAGATTGATCAGATTAGTCCCGCAGTTCAAGGTCTGTAGCTCCCGGGTAAGGTTTCGGCTGTCCCAGCAGAGCTGAAGATGTTCTGCTAAGTCGCGAAAAGTAGTATTTCACATACACTCCTCCCGTTCCGTCACCGAGGAAGGGAGGTTTAGAAGTCATCAGGGGATGGTTCGACGTTGCTCACCACGAGAGGTTCGAAGGATTCGTAAGAGCGGAGTTCATCGATCGCCTCTTCGGTGTCGATGAACTTTGGGATAGGTGGCGGCGCTTGAAAGTCTGGGATCCCTTGAGCCTTCATGATGTCCTTGAATGCCCGCCGTCGCTTTGCTACGGCGAGGTGCAGTGGGCGTCTTGGATGAAGGCGACGATTCTCATCTGAGCCTTACACTTGAGGCACTCAAGAGGATCCACAAGGAACACCTACTTGTGAGTAAAGCGCTACCCATATTTTTGGCCCCGCACTACTTCTGCGCATGTAGCGACTTATCACTTTTGTGCGAGGCTTATGATCTCAGTACTCAGTCTTAGGCTTGAGGCGTTCCGCTTGAGTCTTCTGGCCTTCGAATCTCCAAGTCCCCGTTATTATACGTCTCTTCCGTGAAATTCACCGATGACCCCGGGGCTTGTCGTCTCTCCTTCGAGCGAGTACTCGATGCTATTGTTTCACGGTCCTCGAGCGCAATCTTATCTTATCTGCAAACACTAAACTTCTTAAGCTTCCTTTGTTAGCCTATACTGGTAGGACTTGTGAGTATTTTGACTTAAAAAAATGAGCTGCAGGCTTAGATGGGAGAGTGTAATTCGGACACAAGTAAATTCGCTAACAGACAGCATCCGCTCTGCTAGGCCAAGCTAATCAAGAGCCGCTAATTGCGAGCAGCTTGTTGCAGGCAGCGTAGCGGCAGTTTTGCTCTCCTACGGGGTTACGACATCACGTTAGCAAGCCGTGGCATACCCGGAGCATGAAGTCCCGGAGGGTAAGAAACCGAGAAGTCTCCTAACCTCCATCGCTTGGTAAGCTAGCTGGATTCAGGCTTTATTTCCAGCGAGGATAAATCCGGAAACGTGAGAGGAATCAGGGTGCGGAGTCCGTCGCGAAGCTGCTCTGCAATCCAGTCATAATGCGTCAACAGTCCCTGCCTGATATATGCGAGCTCCTCAAGCGCTTTGACTTCATGGGATTCCGGTCCGTCATTGTGTGACGATTCGTGGTCTTCTGAAAGAAAGGAGCCCTGGTCCTCATTCCTCTCAGCTGTAAATGCACTCAGTACGTCTTCGATCTGCTCGTGAGGCACATCCAATTCTTCACGTTGCTCAATCAGTTTTTGATGTTCCTTGTCCATCACGTCATCGAGTTCTCTTTCCCACTGTTCGACCACTGGTGAATACTCATCGCTCGAGCCACCAAGTTCTCGTATGTCGAAATTAATTCGGTTACGCGCAAGTTCCAGTCGTTCATGGACGATTGCTATGTCAGGATGTGGGTCTACAAGATGGACAACCCATGCCAGCGTCAGTAACCGTTGCACACCGGGTGCATCAAGAGTATTACAGCGCCTGGATTTATCGTACGGGTTAGATCCCAGAAGCGGTCCCCACACTTCGCGGGGAACTCCGTAGGGAAGGGAAGTTGCGGCCAGGTCTTTCTCGATGGCGATAAAAAGCTCATGCCCGTCAACATCAATTTCCTGATCTTCCGAATCGGGTTTCTGTTTAGCAGGTTTTCCGCGAAAGTATTCAAGCGCGTGGAAGACCATTACTCCCAACCAGCTTGATACACCTCTATCAGACCAGACGGACAGTTTGCTGAAAGGAAGTCTGCTGTCGGGACTATCCGGATCGACAAAGACCGGCCTGTCCCCCTTGATTATCTTGGCAACCGTAACCAGGCAGGCCTGCTCGATATCGGCATGTGATGGATGCAGGGTTTTTTCAGGCGACAGCTCTGCAGTATTCTCCACCAGTGCCTGTGCAAACAGACGGCCGGCGGTCGGCGCATCAAGGCGGAATTCGCGACGGATCGGACCAACGCTGATACCCTGCATCGATAATGCATTCGAATGAACTGCCACGATATCGGCGGGATCCTTTCCAAACAGCATCGCGGCCGGATTCGGACTTCGCCGCATCATTTCACACTCAAGAATGTTTGCCATCCAGCTTAACGCGCCAGTGAATGTCGTAGGGTCAATGTGGATATCAACTCCGAGTTGCTTCCCGGACCTTTCAACTTGAGTTACACCCTGATTCATCAAGCGCGTTACATTGCAGTGCTTGATGGCAACGTGTGAAGGGCACATCGTGGCATCTTTCAATGCCGTAACCATTACATAGTTCTGGCGCAGTTCGTCCGACGCATTACGCAATGTAACCTTTTCATGCATGTCCAATACCTCATGTTAAAGCTCCGTTTGTGTTCAGACTAGCAGGTCAGGACGCAGCAGTGCCAAACCTAGAGATTTAAATCTACCATGTACGAGTCGCTGGGAAAAACAACTGTGTCGGCATACGAGCTACCTCGTTTTTAACAAATTACTAATCTTCCACTCGGATACCAGACAAACGGCCAAGTGGAAGATTAGTAATAGCCCGCGGAGGCGGGCTAAAAACAAGAATACTAATTTTCCAGTGTCCGGCATGCCGCTGGGAAATTAGTAACATCAGTGCGGCCTTTGTGCTTTTAGCCAACTGCTTCATCCTGGCCCGCGTTAGCTGATCTTTTTAGATTAAAGAAGATCTCCCGCAGGGCATCTTGCCAGAACAAACAACGAACACCTGCTATCAGATAAGGTTGCGAATGTAACGAAACATAAAAGATCCGTTTTGCTCCACAGCTATCAGCCGCGTTCCTGAGACGGGACACCTCTTTCTCTGCTGGTGCTGATGCGGCGCTTTTGATCTCTATTGCGATAATTTCGCGACTGCCGCCTTTACTTAAGATGACATCGATTTCGGTACTACTGTTGTGAGTTGAGAGATACGACAGACGGTATCCCGTTTCACAGTAGCTATTCAGTCGATGGATCTCATTCACCACAAACTCTTCGAAGAGATCGCTATAATACGACGTTCCAGGAGCCGGCGCAAAATCGAGCGTATTCTCGAGCGCCCTTCGCACCCCTGAATCAAACCAGTAGAATTTAGGGGCCATTCTTTGTGCCTTCCGTACCGACGTATGAAATGGCTCAAGACGAAATCCCATATGGGTCTCCTCTAGGATATCAAAATAGGAGATCACGGTTTTTGTATCAGCCCCGACATCTCTACCTATCGCTGAATGGTTGACGCACTTACCACTCATCTGCGCCGATACCTGGAGAAAGCTCCTAAAGGGCGTAAGCTTTCGCACTACCTGCTCCGCCACAATTTCTTCCTTGATATACGTGAGAGCATAGCTTTCAAGGTACTTCTTCCTTTCAGCATTAGTGGGAAGAGAGAGAAGCTTGGGCAGCGTGCCGAATGTCAGTGCGTCAGAGAGATCAAAACGATATCCCAACTCAAATGAGGTCAGTGGAAAGAGGTGATAGACAAATGCTCGTCCGGCTAAGAGATTTGCACCGCCGCGCTTAAGCTTTCGCGCCGATGAGCCGGTGAGCGCAAAATGAACATCATCCTGCTCAATCATCTTGTGGGCAATGTTCAATAACCCGGGGCAGCGCTGGACCTCATCGAGGACTACCCAGCGCTCGGAAGGTGGCTCGGCAAGAAATCCGCTACGTAATAGCTCAGGCCGCCGATTGAATGAGATTGCCAAAGAATCTTCCAGCAGGTCATATCCCTTGATATCACGCCCATTAAAAAGGGACTGAACAAGTCGCGTCTTGCCGGTACCGCGCGCCCCGAACAGAAAAAAGCTGTTAGATAACAGCGGCTTGCATAGTCTGTGGATCATGTTCCATAATTCTACAGAATATGTGGAGTTATGTCCAGAGTACTTTTCTCAACACGGCGCGCCGCAGACGCGCCCTCCATATTTATTGCTAAGAAAATCGATCTTAACGCTTGCAGTTGTCACGGGCTCGAACGTCTGGCGGAGCTGGAAGCTCCGCGCTCCGGTGTGCGACTACTGGTGGCGATTCGCTTAAACTGCGGCTGCAGGAGCGACTACTAGTGGCGATTGCCCAAAACGCGGCTGCAGGAGCGCGGAGCTTCTAGCTCCGCCTTAACGCTCGCAGTCGTCACAGGCTCGAACTTCTAGCGGAGCTGGAAGCTCCGCGCTCCGGTGTGCGACTACTGGTGGCGATTGCCCAAAACGCGGCTGCAGGAGCGACTACTAGTGGCGATTGCCCAAAACGCGGCTGCAGGAGCGCGGAGCTTCTAGCTCCGCCTTAACGCTCGCAGTCGTCACAGGCTCGAACTTCTAGCGGAGCTTTTCTCCCTGTAGCGGGGCTACCATTTTTCTCCCTGTAGCGGGGCTACCATTTTTTCTCCCTGTAGCGGGGCTACCATTTCCGAATAAGCACACAACTTCCATCGCTCTTCACCGATAATAATGTTCATGGCAAAGGCGATGAAATATCACCCTCACGGGAGCGTATTGTTCTGCACGTTTAGTCTTGAAGAGGGGCTTTTGCTCCTTGCTAATCCTCTCCATTCACCTTGTCGACCGCAACAAATTTATTGAAGATAGAGAGGCTTTGCCTCGGCTTACTTTGCGAATCCTCGAAAATTAAATCTATCTTGTGCCCTTCTTTTTGGAGATCCTCGGCAGCAAGTTCAATACCCATCCGTTGAAACTTACTCCACCGATCGGCCGGCCCGGTAAATCCTAAGGTGACACCTACTCGTACCCTAGGTTCTTGCGCGTGCACTACAAGCGAGGTCGCAAGCAAAGCAACTGAAAGAGTTGCAACGACGATTTTCTTGCTCATAGGTTCGATTATTGGTGCAGGGTTATTCTTCGGGAACTTCCAGGCGAATAATCACGCTACTGAATCTTTCTCTGCAAGCGACCTTCCCTTACTTCGTAGAGCGTGATGTCTCGCGATAGTAGCCCATCTTTATCGTAGCTGACTTGCTGCCCACTACTTCCCGTGAACCTGATTTGATGAAGGGACTCAATGACTCGTTTTCTGTCTAGCGTACCAGCGGCATTGATTGCCGCTCCCAGCGAAATGACCGAATCGTACGCCGAATCTGCAAAAACACCAGGCTCATTTCCGAAGCGTATTTTGAACCCCTCGACAAAAGCTTGGGAGGGAGGATTAAAGAGATACAACTCTGTGCCGTCTAAGGTGCCGTTACTGGCATCGACATGCGAATTATCCATTATCGCCGCGAGCTTTCCACCTCGAAATCCATGCTGCATAAGTGCCTTTGCAGCTATCGCGGCTTGGTTGAAAATCGCGAAAAACACTGCGTCTGGTTTCACTTTCGCAATTCGCAGTGCCTCCATTCTCAGATCAGATTGGTCAGCGGCCGGATATTCCTCCGATATGATTGAACCCCCGAGCGCCGAGAACTCTCTCTTGAAGATCTGTGCTTGATCGTTCTCCCATGGCTGCAAGCTACCAAAAATAGCGATTCTCCTGTACCCACGCTCATACGCACGAGCTGCCGCGGCTTTGGTAGTTGTATAATTATCACCACTTGCATTGAAAAATTGCGGCGAGCTTTTGTAGAAGGAGTTCGTCGATGTGGGGGCGATAAGAATCATGTCATCTTTGGCCGCAAGGGGCGTAAGTGCCATGATTCCTGGTACCCCGGTCGGACCGACGAAGAAGGTAGTACCTCTGTTTCGAAGGTAGCGGTACGCACTGACTACCTTAGCTCCTGACTTTTCCTCATCCGTATCCTGAATGTCGAATGCGAGCTTCTTGCCAAGCACTCCACCACGAGCGTTAACCTCTTCCATTCCCAAGGTCACGCCTTGCTCGAGGTTGCGGCCTATCTCTGCCCAATTCCCCGTGAGAGACGCGAGCACTCCGACTTTTATCGCCTTCTCATTTGCCAGGGCGCTTTGAATTACTACAAGAACCAGCAGAATTATCTTTAGTGAGGCTTTGTGCATAGTTTCAACCAATAGTTCCCTCTATCCCCTTCGCAGCGCCGCTCTTCTCGACTATGAGGTCAGACGTTTCAGGGGTCAATAAGACACCGGTGATCTTCGAGGCTCTCAGCGTATCAACCACTCGGCTGGCAGCATCGAAATGAAGCCTCTGTTTGAACCTCATGACTACGTACGTAACCACACGCCTCGTTTTTACCTTCGCTCGTTTCGAGTCTTAGCCGATAGTAATGGAGTCCAAGGTGTGAAAGATTGATCCGGAGACTTTGATGAGAACTGTAAAGATACTTTTGCTCGCCACCTCTTTCCTGCTGTGTTCCGCTTCAGCACACGCGCAGCCATATAAGACCGAATTCGGACAAGGGGAGATAACTGTCAATTCGATCAAGCGTACCACCGATGAGACCGTCCTGATCAAAGGCTCGATCAAGAACACATCCAGCGAGAACCTCTCGTGGTACGGCAGCAAAATCCTAGGGAACTACCGTACTATTGATGTGCGGCTTCAAGACCTCAAGTCAAAGCGACAGTTCGAGCAGATTACAGTTGATGGTAAGCCAGTTGGCTCCTCCCACGAGGGTAGTTTCAATGCCGGAGAAAGCGCCACATTTTGGGCGCGAGTCACTGCACCTCCCCGAGACGTAAAAGAGGTTTCGATTATCTTCGCTGGTGATGCGATACCCATAGATAGTGCTACGATCTCTGAGTAAGGCGTGTGCTTGATTGGGGGAGCATAGAAGGTGCTTACACGTGCTTTAAAATTGCTCATTATTACAGCGCACTAGCCACGGTACAGGCGAACGGTACAGGCGAAATCTCAGCTACTTGCAAAATCCACGGCGTTGCCGTGGTTTTTGCATTGCGCTGAAAGGATTAATGATTTAGCCTTGATACATGTACTACAAGCGAACTCTGGAGCCTAGGCTGCGCGCACTTGCAGGGGTGTATAGCTGCGTTCTGGTGACCGGTATTCGCCAGGCGGGCAAGACCGAACTGGTGCGACACTCCTTCCCGGGGCACGAGTGGGTTCTGCTCGACCGGGCGGGAATTGTCTCCGAAGCTAGAAGCGATCCAGCGCTGTTCCTACGCAACCATCCGCCCCCCTGCATCTTTGACGAGGTTCAGCGAGTGCCGGAGCTCTTTCTGGAGCTTAAAGATCTTATTGACCAAAATAATCCTGGGCGGGGCGAGATCATCCTCACCGGTTCGCAGCCCCTACAGATGATGAAGGAGGTGTCCGAGTCGCTAGCTGGCAGAGTTGGGATCTTGGAGCTTTCAGGTATGACTCCCAGCGAGCTTCGTGCTGATGAACAGACTCCGAACTCACTCGCGGAGTGGTTGCACAGTCCACCGGTCGGTCGTCGCTTCCCGTGGCCGCTCCCGCCAGCAGATATGGTGTTTAGAGGTGGATTTCCGCGCATGGTGCTTGCTGAGCACAGCCCTGATGATGCCACGGTAGCTCAACGTCTAAGCGATTATATTCAAACATTCCTAACTCGAGATCTGCGCGACCTGGCCGAGATATCGGATCTCGGGCGCTTTGAACGGTTCTTGCGTTTCGTGGCTAATACATCTGCGCGATTGTTAAACGTAGAAGCATTGGCTCGCGATTCAGGTATACCTCAGAGTACGATTCACGATTGGCTGTCGGTGCTCGAGGCGGCTTTCGTGATACGCCGAATCCCGGGATATTCACGGCAAGTAACCAAGCGCGAGGTTAAGCGACCTAAATTGATCCTGTGTGATAGTGGGCTGCAACTACATCTCCTTGGCTTTCGCGCAAGTGATTTGGCGCGTGAGTCTCCCACTTTTGGCGCGGCCTTTGAAACTCTTTGTGCACACGCCCTGTTTGCGCTGCTTAGTCGCGAAGGGATTCGACCGCCTGTGTATCACTGGCGCTCTGGTGAGCGCGATGAGGTTGATTTCGTAGTTGAGCTAACCTCGGACATGACGATCCCAATTGAGTGCAAATTAACTGGACAGCCTTCTGCAGCGGACGCTCAAGGCATTCAGCGGTTCCTTCAGATCCATGGGGTAAAAGGCCCCGGCGTAGTTATCTCGGCGCAGGAGGATTGCTTCTGGTTGACTCCTAATGTGCTACACATACCGTTATCGGCGCTCTGAGTTGTAGCGCTCTCCCCCTGCCTAGTTCATCGTACTTCTCAAAGCAACAGATCCGCCCACCCAGAACGTGTGATTGGGGAGCACCCTACGTGCGCATTGTCGGATTTAGTACTGATCGGAAGTGCCATGCACTAGCGAGAGCCAATTTGCTCATGTCGCTATGCCTTCTTATCAATCGCTGCGAGCGCGCACTGAGGTGGTGTGTTAAGTTATTGAACCTGCCCATGATGCACTGGTCTAGACCTGATCTGACAACCTCCACTCCAAGAGAGCTGTTTTTTAAGCAGCTAACGGAACTGTCAGCCGACTCAAATCTTTTTCATTCACCAGACAACGGTCTTCAAGAAATGTCTGCATAGGAGTCCTTCCCTTGCAGTGTTTCCCTTGGTTTGTTCGCTCAGTGTTATATCGCACTAGCCAGGCATCCGAATCAACCTGAAGTTCTTCGATGGTTCGATAGAGCTTCTTTCGGAAAGCGACGCGGTAGAACTCGTCCTGGATTGTACGATTAAGACGTTCGCAAATACCGTTGGTCTGCGGATGATTTGCCTTGGTTCTCGTGTGCTCAATATCATTGAGCGCCAAGAAGAGCTGATAGTCGTGAGAGTCCTCGCGTCCGCAGTACTCTGTTCCCCGATCGGTGAGAATACGAAGCAGGGGCACCTCGTGCTTCTCAAAAAGCGGCAGCACTCGGTCATTGAGGATGTCAGCCGCTGTGATCGGCACCTTCTGCATGTACACCTTGGCACAGGCCACCTGCGAATACGTATCAACGAACGTCTGCTGATAAATCTTCCCAACGCCCTTAATGAACCCAACGTAGTAGGTATCTTGAGTTGAGGATCTCGAACCGTTAAGGTTCAGGGATGGGAATCGCCTCCGATATCATCGCCATCGTGATCGCCGCTTTACTGGGTGGTCTCGTGGCCCATCTTCTCAGACAACCGCTCATCTTTGGCTACATCTTGGCAGGCATTCTCGTAGGTCCGCACACAGTTGGGGTTACGGTGCGCAACATTCAAGAGATTGAGCGGTTAGCAGAGATCGGTGTTGCCCTGCTGCTTTTTACACTGGGGCTGGAGTTTTCGTTTAGCGAGCTCAAGCGGCTTGCTCGTATCGCTTTTGTGGCTGCACCCCTACAGATCGCGGTCTGCCTCTCAGCTGGGTATGGTTTAGCCGTACTGCTTGGAGTTCCAAGCTCAGTTGCCATCTGGTTCGGTGGAGCGATCACCCTATCGAGTACCATGGTCGTGCTTAAGACGCTCTCGGCCCGGAATGCGGTAGACTCGCCAGCAGGTCGGGTTATGCTCGGCATCCTGATTGCTCAGGACCTAGCCGTGGTCCCTTTAATGCTCCTCCTGCCACAACTTGCTGGTGATGTAGTCAACATCCAGGCGATCGCGCTCGCGGCGCTCAAGTCGTTACTGTTTCTGCTGGTTATGTATGTGGCGGGCACCCGTCTTATTCCACGCATCTTCGGTTTGATAGCGGCTTTTGGCTCACGCGAGTTGCTCTTCCTGTCGACCTTGGCAGCTGCCTTCGGCGCAGGCGTCCTGTCACATGAACTTGGTCTGTCATTTGCGCTCGGCGCATTTGTGGCAGGTATGCTTCTGAGTGAGACAGACTTCAACCATCAAGCGTTAAGCGATGTGTCGAGCTTACGAGATCTCTTTGCACTGATCTTCTTCGTCTCTGTAGGGATGCTGTTTGATCCGCAGTTCTTCATAGAGAACTTCGGGATGATTATGCTGTTAGTGGGTACCGTGCTGATCTGTAAGGTATTGATCGTTGGTGGAGCAGTGAGGCTGGTTGGATATGAAGCTCCGACCTCGGTACTCGCCGCTCTTGGGCTGTCGCAGATCGGAGAGTTCGCCTTCGTCTTACTTAAAGAAGGGGTAGCTTCTGGGACCCTGTCAAACACCACCTTCTCCCTCATGATAGCCGTCACCGTTGTCACCATGATCTTGACCCCCGGACTCTTCTGGGTTGGAGACCGGCTGGCCCTGCTCGTGGCTCGCGGTCCGCAAGGACTTCCCTCGCTTCCGGATGGCATGCAGCGGCTTTCAGAACACGTTGTTATCGTTGGTGGAGGTCTCGTTGGGCAGTATGTGGCTAGAGTTTTGGCCACCCTTGAACGACCCTACGTCGTAATTGAATCGGATCACAAGGTGGTCATGTCGATGCGAGACCGCAATGAGCGGGTGATCTTCGGAGACGCAACACAACGAACAATCCTGGAGGCAGCCGGCCTCGCGGGCGCTAGCCTCGTCGTTGTCACAACGAAACAGGATAGCATGCTCCCTGCACTGGTAGGGGAGGTACGCTCTCTGCGCCTTGATGTACCGATAGTAGTACGTGTCGAGGATGTCGAGGAAACGAGGAACCTTTCATTGTTGCGGATCGATGAGGTGGTACAACCGCAGCTTGAGGTAGGGCTCGAGATGGTGCGGCAATCCCTCCTGGCGTTACATGTTGACGAGAGTCAGATCATCCCGCTTCTTGGACAGCTCCGAGCGGAGCGCTACGAGCCGAAAGGGGGCTTCGGTTCTGAACTGTGGCTACTACGCGCAACGCGGTTGCTTGAGTTCTTGTGGTTTGAGGTCAAGGTCGACTCGGATCTAATCGGTGTTACCCTAGAGAACTCGGGATTACGTCAACGCTTTGGGATCTCAGTCGTCGCAGCCTTTCGAGATGGTCAGTTTATCCCTACCCCTTCGCCCGATTTCGCAATTGTGCAGGGCGATATCCTCGGAGTTCTCGGTGCCCGACAACAGGTTGATCTATTCAGATCTCGTAGGTGATCGGCTAGTGTGAATTGGGGTACTCATATGGAAACGTCCGATGAAAAACTGTTCGAAATAAATCGGACCACGCAGGATTCGTGGCAGATGTTTCGCATGCTCGGGGAGCTTGCAATAGGCTTTGATCGCCTTAAGATGCTGCCAGCAGGACGGCGTCTTCACCAGCTTCGGGGAGGTAGACCTTAAAGCAATCGAGGAAGCCTTCGCTGAACGAGTGCTCGCGCACCTTCACAAGCAGGAGCTTATTACTGACGATGATGTGGCGCAGATCCTCTCTCAGGATCACACAGGCTTTGGCGTCTGGTTGGGTGACCACTTTCACGACAAAGACAGTGAGCAATTCGTCGCCCGCTACATTGAGCGCGCTCCCCTATCTCTAGAGAAGCTCTCAATACAGGACGATATCGTTACCTATACCACCAAGGACGGTGCAGCCCACGAGTTTGATGCTCTGGAGTTTCTTGCAGCGCTCTCCGCTCATATTCCTAAAAACTACGAGTCTCTTACCAGGTATTATGGAAGGTACTCATGCAGACGCAGAGGTAAGCGGGCCAAGCTCTCCCCTCCTCCCACTGAAGAACCAGAGAGTGATTATCGTCGTGAGTTCC
>JBBAUR010000025.1:0-43999 GCA_040398075.1 Bdellovibrionota bacterium
GTCCTTTTGCTTCGCAGGGAATATAAGCGAGAGTTCGCATAGAAATCGGTGTTTCTGGACAGAAACTAGCTAGTTGAGCCATCAGCATACCGAAACTCCAGAGCGGTAACGTAACGTAGCCCATCCTCCGCTAGTAGGCTGACGCGCAACGTCCGCCCATCATCGAGGTTGAAAGCGACCACTTCCGTGCCATCATCAGCATACCCTTCGAGAGTTCCCGACTTGGTCGATACCAAGGAAGTTCCCTCATCGGCGACCAGCGCCCGTAATACCTCGTCACGAACCGAAGCCCTCGAGGCGTTCGTCGGCAGATAGTTGTACATCGACGCGGCAACTCGGCTTCCAAGAGACAGTTGAGGAGCGGGCTTTGTGACAGCCAGGAAACGTGCCCAGCAAACGTAGGACTGGCTAACAGGATCCCCGCGAGCGATATACTGAAGCGCGTACAAGGCGAAATCCGCTGAATCATTTGGTTCCATCCCCACGATTCGTGGCGACAACGGAATAACACAGCGCTTGTTACTCTCGACGAGCTGCTGCACCCAACCACGCCCAAATAGGAGCGCAATCACGACCACACACGTCACAAGCACTACGAAGGTACGGAGAGGATGCATCGGCTCGATTCGGTTCGGTTAGTATTCTCCAGTGTTACAAGGTCTTCAGATCAATGACGAAGCGATATCTAACATCGCCTTTGATCATTCGCTCGTAAGCGCTATTGATGCTCGCCACGTCAATTACCTCGACATCAGAAACGATCCGGCGCTCAGCGCAAAAATCAAGCATCTCCTGGGTTTCTCGGATTCCGCCTATCATAGACCCGGCTAGCTGTCGGCGACGCGGGATGAGTGAGAAGGGATGAATATGAGGGGCTTGCGGTGGCACTCCGACTAGGCACAGCGTTCCATCTCGAGTGAGTAGATTGAGGACCTGGTTGAGATCGTGCTCTGCCGATACGGTATCCAAGATAAAATCGAAGCGTCCTGCAGAGCTCTGCACTGCATTCGCATCCGTTGAAAGGAGGAATGCATGCGCCCCTAGCCGCTCGGCATCCGCTTTCTTGGCAGCAGAGGTACTTATCACCGTTACCTCCGCTCCGAAGGCTACACCGAATTTGACCCCCATGTGCCCTAATCCACCGAGCCCTACTATTCCGATCTTGTGACCCTTACCGATCTTCCAGTGGCGTAAAGGCGAGTACGTCGTGATCCCTGCACACAGCAGGGGCGCGACGCCACTAAGATCCAGTGTAGGGGAAACGCGCAGCAGATAACCCTCGTCGACTACGATCTGTGATGAGTAGCCTCCATAGGTCGGGGTTGTTCCGTCATGCTCAGTACCGTTGTAGGTGAAGGCCACATGCCCTTCGCAATACTGCTCTAGACCCTCCTTACAGCTGGAGCACGTCCGACACGAGTCGACGAAGCATCCAACGCCCGCTATATCGCCCTGCTTGAATTTGGTGACCTTAACCCCTACGCGCGATACGCGACCGACGATCTCGTGACCCGGAACCATGGGAAACAGCGAATTCCCCCACTCACCTCGAGCCTGATGAATATCGGAATGGCATACTCCACAGTACAGTATCTCGACCAATACATCACGTTCGCCAACCTCGCGACGATTGAACTCAAATGGGGCAAGAGGTGCCGTGGCATCGAGAGCGGCATACGATTTTGTGGGTAGCATGTGTAGGTGCTCCTGACAGATAATCCGGTTTCATCGAATGCTACACCGCAAAGACCCCACTAGGGAAGCGAGGCAAATCCTACCCGTAACGAGAAGGAAGAGATCAGGGGAAGAGAGTTTTGGTTTCTCCTGACCTCTTTGGTTAGTTGGAACTAGGAAGCTCGAAGAGCTCTAGAGCCATCCGAACTCCTTGAACCTCATCAGAATCGCGTCGCAGACCCCTTTATAAAAAGGATTATCGAGACCTGTTGGAAGGCTTCGGAAAGATTCCGCCAACTTCTGATATTCCGGCGAATTCGTCACATACAGGTGACAGAACTCGACGTAGTAAGCCATCGCCGCCTCTTGCTGCTCTCTCGGCAGCAGACGCGGAATGGTCTTAATGACCTCCCGAAAGGTTCCCGTAGCTACCACTGGATATTGGTAGACGGTACCTTGGCATCCTTGGTGGTGGGCAAGACTTCGCTTGACGTTACGTTTGCCAAACGTGACGGCCATCGTGCCGTCTGCAAAATCCCAGATGTGATTCGGTGGGTTCTCCACCAAAATAGTCTGTTGATTTTTCTTCCATAGGTTCCTTAACCACCCCTCGAAAGCCGGACCCTCTCGACCCATGAACGTCTCAACTGCCTTTTTTGCAGCCCGAGCAGCTCTGATAGACACATTAACCTTCATGACAACCTCCTTCACGAAAACAACACGCGCAGCCGATCCGCGCTCCCTCATTGACCCCAAAAGACCGATGAGGGAGCGCAGAGTCGGCTGTAGCGTTTGTTTTCTTCGAGGAAGCTCGAAAAACATTTTTAACTCTCTTCCTCCTGATCCTCTCTTCTGCCGATACAACCTCGGCACGAAAGAGGGCACAGGTACTACGCACCTACACGTATTGAACCGAAGCGTTGCTTGCGCGACGACGCGGCGATGTCAAAGATCACATGGAGATATTCAAAAATGAGTGGGTCTAGGCAAAAGCAGACCGAGTCGGCATCGCAAAAAGTTCGCAGGAAAAGTGCTGGGCATTCGATTTTGCAGAGTGCTCTCAGCAGGTTCGTACCACGCGCGAACATCGTATAACTCAGCTTTTCTCATGATTCAAATTGGATTTCTGATACGCGAGTTTCGAAGTAACTGTTCTATATTGCTCTATGATTGACAGAAAAGAGGTCAGAAAATCGACACTTTTTCACTCAATCGGAGTTCTTTTCTGTATCGCTCTCTGACACATCAGGGGCATTCCATCCTTACCGAAACTCGGAGGCAATTGCCCGAGAGCGTTGCTAAGAAATTGAGTGCGTGACGGTCTGGTAAATGACTCCGTCAAGTGACGCACACTAGAGTGCGCACCTGCCGATTGTCCAGAGAAAGTGCGTGCTTTATCTTCACTCGGGTGTCGGAACGATCAATACCGGTAAACTAGTAGTAGCAACAACCTGAGCATCGAAGGATGGCTTGGCAGTAGTATCGGGCAGAGTCTGTGAGGATGATCCTATGACCACTAGATCCCAGGCGCCTCCATCGATCTGCTTTTGAAGCTCTCTGAGCGGCTCTCCCTCTACTACCAAGACGTCACTCTCTACACCGAAGGATGTCAGTACTGCCTGCGCTCGCGACAGATGTCGGTCAACTCGGGCAACTTCGTTGGCACTCATGTCCCCGCGTCTGACGTGAAAAACTCGGGAGAATGCTCCGGTATGACGCGCGATCCGAGCCGCGAGACGAACATCGCTTTTGCCAGGCTCGCCTCCGGCTGTGCAGATCAGTACACGTTTCAGAGCCGACCCGATCTCAGATACGAGAATGACAGGAATATGCGCGCTGACCAGTACATGTCGCGCAATTCCCGGGAAGCTTCCAACTGTGTCCGAATTCCTCGAGCTGCGTTGCAGGAGTACAAGATCGAAATATCCCTCTTGAGACTCCAGCACGGTTTCGACTACCGGATCCCCAATTCGAACCCTCGTAGTCAAACGAATATCTCTCCGAGCGCCAAGCACAGCCGCTTTGGAATCTTCGAGGAGATCTTTGCACGAACTCATCTCATCTTTGGTAGAAGCAACAGACAACAGCGAAAGTAGTCCATGTGACGCACCTCCCAGGTGTGTCGCGGTTTCCATCAAACCAGCATGTATTGGCACAGCCTCGAGCTTCGTGAGGATTCGCAGGCTAGTAGGCTGTAAAACATGGCATCGCTTGAGCGAGAGCCATCGGGTCTCTCCGATAGCTGGAATATCTGGAGCCAATGAGCTCGCCACACCATCCACAAGGGTACCGCGCTGGCCGTATTCGAGAGACAATCCTATCGATTGAGAGCCTCGCAAATCATCCAGTTCGAAGCGCAATTTCTCCGTGGCTCCTCCAAAGAGACGATCGCGCATCGTGCCCTTGCCCAACGGAAGACTCCCTTGCTCGATTTGACTTGCATCGCTGCTGTAGATCACCCACTCGGGTCGGAACAGCATACGGACAGGCGCTCCTTCGTCGTGGGGAGGAGCATCCCCTGGGAACGGCAGGTATGTACTACCGAGGCGCACGCGCCCTTCGTTGTATCGTCCGAATAGCACATTTCCGCCGCCAACGAAGTTAGCTACGAACTCAGTCTGTGGGCTGTGATAGAGCTGATGCGGCGTCCCGATTTCCACGATTCTGCCACGCTCGACAACGGCGATTCTATCGGCTAGCTCAAACGCTTCCTCTTGGTCGTGGGTAACAAGCACCGTCGTTATCCCCAATTCCCTCTGAATAGCTTTCAGGCTTCGGCGCAACTTGCCTCGAATTTTAACATCGAGGGCGCCGAATGGTTCGTCAAGAAGCAACACTGACGGTTCATACGCGAGCGCTCGAGCAAGCGCTACGCGTTGTGACTGCCCTCCGGACAGCTGTGCCGGGTAGCGACGGGCCAAGCCACTCAACCCGACTAGCTCCAGTAGCTCATCACTGCGATGTCGACGCTGAGCAGCAGGCATCTTACGAATTTTGAGGCCGAACTCTATATTTTCGGCGACCGTCATATGTTTGAAGAGCGCGTAGTTCTGGAATACGACTCCAACTTCCCGCTTTTGAGGCGGAAACTGCGTCACGTCACTACCCCGGAGCAAAACGCAGCCACTATCTGGCCTCACGAGCCCAGCTATTACCCGTAAGATTGTACTCTTTCCGCTACCACTGCTACCGAGCAAAACAAAGAGCTCGCCATCCTCAACAGCGAGCGACACCGAGTTGATGACGAGTTGTTCGCCAAATTTTTTGAGTACCTCTCGCAGTTCAATCGTCATAAACTCCCTGCACTCCCTCGCCGGATTCCGGTCAAATGCCTCAATTCAACCACCCTTTTTATTGCCAGGGTGACGAGCGCCAACAACGCCAAGAGCGAGGAGACTGCGAATGCAGCGGCAAATTCATACTCATTGTAGAGGATCTCGATGTGTAGAGGCATAGTGTTCGTTCGGCCACGAATGTGCCCCGACACGACCGAGACGGCTCCGAATTCCCCCATGGCTCGCGCGTTACACAAAACAAGGCCGTACAAAAGTGCCCACTTTATCGCGGGTATGGTTACCAATCTGAGGGTTTGCCATCCACTAGCGCCGAGCACCAAGGCTGCCTCTTCTTCCGTTGCGCCCCTCTCCTCCATCACTGGAATAAGCTCGCGCGCAACGAAGGGAACGGTTACGAAAACCGTGGCGAGAATGATACCCGGTGTAGCGAAGATAATCTTCATATTCCAAGCATCGAGCCAGGTGCCGAACCAGCCATGATGTCCGAGCAAAAGAACGAACACCATACCGGCTACCACAGGCGAGACGGCAAGAGGGATATCCATGAGGGTCAGGAGTAGTTGACGACCGCGAAATCGAAAATGAGTGACAAGCCACGCCAGCGCTATTCCAAATATTGCGTTACAAACTACCGCACTTAAAGATGCAATCAGCGTGAGGTGCATCGCTGACACTGTCAGTGGATGGGTGACGGCCTGCCAATACGCTTCGATACCGGACGAGAAAGCGTACTGGAAAACAATCGCGAGGGGGAAAATGAGGAAAAGCGTCAGAAAAGCTGCCGTGAATGCGATCAGCAAAACTTGTATCACTCGTGATTCCTGAATCGCTGTATTTTTCCCGTGCCAGTGTTCCACAACGACCGCCCTAGCTTGTTTGCGACCGCATCGCCCCAACTTTTGATTGGAGCAGGTTAATCGCGAGTAATAGGAGAAAGGAGAGTGAAAGCATGATACCAGCAAGGACGATAGCCCCGTGGTAGTCGAAGCGTTCGAGGCGTCCCATAATAACCAGCGGCAAAACCTCAGTTTTCAGCGGGAGGTTACCCGATATAAAGACCACCGAACCATACTCTCCCATCCCGCGAGCCAAAGAAAGCGAGAAGCCCGTTACGAGTGCGGGTAGCACCACTGGCATCACCACGGCACGAATCGTCGTCAAACGATCTGCTCCCAGAGTAGCCGCTGCCTCTTCCACTTCGAGCTGTAGCTCTTCCATGACCGGTTGTACAGTTCGAACTACGAAGGGAAGCCCCACGAATGTCAGAGCTACTATGATTCCCAGCGGCGCAAATGCCACCTCAATCCCCAGCGCAGCGAGTGGCTTACCGATAATACCTTTGGGTGCATACAACGTAGTGAGCGCGATACCTGCAACTGCTGTGGGAAGTGCAAAGGGGAGGTCGATCAGCGCGTCCAGAATCCGTCGCCCTGGGAAATCATACCTCACCAAAACCCAGGCTACGATGACACCTGCGATAGTGTTGACAAGGGCAGCTATGAAACTGGTCAGCAGGCTGAGCTTGAGTGCCGACAAGGTTCGATTCGAGGATACGACTGCCAGAAATTCACTCCATGATATATCGCTTGTGCCCAGCAGAATCGTGGAGAGTGGCAGCAACACGATAAGAGACAGATAGGCGACAGACACACCAAAAGAGAGACCGAACCCCGGCATTATGGACGCACACTTGGGCGACATGTTTCTCTATATCGCACAACGAAACGGAAAATTCACCCCTTAGCCATGACTGCTCCGAAGAAGGCAGGGCTAATCCTGGCCTTTGGCAGCGATCATCGACAAAAATGTGCCCTTCAGGAAAGCGATTTGTAAATAAGGTCTAGCGCTTGAACTGATCAACAAGTTCTCCGCAGACGATCACCAATCTCAATCGTAATGATGACGAACTCGAGGGGGGCGCAGTTCGATAGATGTCTAGTTTTTCTATAGTCGAGCATACTGCTCTATTTAGGAAGCGAAGGGATAAAGGTGCTCGTTCGGGTACGTTCACGTTAACGCGCACGAGCATCTTCACGTGGGAAAGTACGATTTATCGCCCAAAACAACGACTTATGTTATTCCTGACCTCGCTGCCACCTACTCGATTCCACGATGAGCTTTTGAAATAAATTGTCTAACGAACCTTATACAGCTGATCAAAGGTACCCCCGTCGTCGAAATGGACCCGCTGCGCCTCCGCCCAACCGCCAAAATCGCCATCGATTGTGAGCAGCTGCACTTCAGGGAACGATGATGCGAATTCGTGTCCGATATCTGGGTTCGATGGTCGATAGAAGGATTCGGCAAAAATGCGTTGTGCGACCGGTGTAAAAAGAAAATCCACATACGCTTTTGCAACTTCTGCGGTTTCGTGTCTTTTCACGTTCGTATCCACAACCGCTACGGGGGTTTCGGCCTTGATGCTGATGGACGGCACTACGATTTCGAATTCACCTTCGGGGCTCAACCGCAGCATATCACGGGCCTCACTCTCCCAAGTTACCAAGACGTCTCCTATCTCGCGGTGCACAAAAGTGGTCATAGACCCGCGCGCGCCGGTGTCGAAAACTGGCACATTAGCCAAGATCCTCGAGACCATCTCACGAGTACGCCCCTGGTCACCGGTTGATTTGATCCCGTAGCCCCAGGCTGCAAGGTAGTTCCAGCGGGCGCCCCCTGAGGTTTTTGGGTTTGGCATAATTACCGAAACATCTGGCGATGCAAGATCCTTCCAATCACGGATCTCCTTTGGATTTCCACGACGCACCATAAAAACGATCGTTGAGGAGCATGGGACACCTTTGTAGGGTAGTCGCTCGCTCCAATTCAACGGTAGAAGGCCACGTCGAGCTATGTGATCGATGTCGTAGGAGAGTGCCAAGGTCACAACATCCGCTTCTAGTCCTTCTATGACCGAGCGAGCTTGCTTACCAGAACCTCCGTGGGATTGATACACGATAAGCTCCCCTCCTGACTTCGCTTTCCACTGTTCGATGAAGATCCGGTTGAGTCGCTCGTAGACCACTCGTGTGGGGTCGAACGACACATTGAGGAGCTCACGCCGATCAGCCGCTGCGGCAAACGTCGGCAACAGAATCAGCATCAAGAGACAGAGTCGAAGTAGCATTTGGGGTAAGTCCTCACTCCAGATATGCAGAACCGAATGGTTACACAAGAAGCTCTTGCGCAGACACATCTCACGACAGAAGATAAACGAGACAAGGGTCCAGGACCCTGCTCATCGTGAAATACAAGTAAGGGAAAGTCCATGATACGTAAGGTATTTTTGATTGCCGTCTGTGCTCTAGCGTTCTCAGCCTGTGCTCACAAGTCTGCATCTCCCGGGGGAGAGGGGTGTGCCTGCGGGAAGAAAGCAGTTAAGGCTGCATGTGCCTGTGAAGGCTGTAACAACGGGGGAGCATGCACCTGTGGGGACGCTTCGCGGGGTTGCGGGAGTTAAAAAGGCTCGCTGCTGTGCTCGAGGAAGCGAGGCAAAGCCTCCCCATAGCGAGCAAGTCAATCGCCTTTGCCTTGTCTCTTTAGCGCTCCTCCACCACTGCCTGTTCGGCTGGTGGCGCAGCTTGCATCTCGCGACGGAGCCTCTCTACCTCGAGCTGTTCCTTGAGAAGTAGCTCTTCGAAGCTTTCAACTGGTTTTGTAGTCACAACATCGGGTGCCGCAGCTGATTCGACGTCGGTTTGGCTCGCTACGGTATGAGGGTCTGTAGATTCGTCGACCTGTGTTGATTCCGTGCCCACCTCTGTGGGTACCACTGTCCAAGCACTTGGATCCGAAGGATTCGCCTCGAGCGAAACTTGACCGGATTCATTGCCCGTCTCATCGATGAGCGGGGATTCCTTCTTCTCTTGTTTTACACCTTTAACGACTTTAGGCGACTTTGTACTCGGTTTCTGTTTGGGCGGAGGGGTAGTTTTTTTTACATAGGCAAGTGGGATCAATACTCGCTGCCCAACCTTGAGTGGCGCAGCCTCCCCAACTTTGCTCTCCTTAGCAATCTGTCTTACCAACTTCTCCGAACCGGTATACCACCTGGTGACAGACCTCACAGTCTCGCCTTGACTCGTCACGCGATGAACGAGAAAGCTGCCCTGATCAACGGGTGCCGGAGCAGGTACATGTTTCGGCCCGCAACTGGCGCACAGCGCACACGCGGACACGAATAGAAAACAAAGAGCGAAGGGGCGCATAATTACTCGATACACGTAGCCAGGGAACACACAGTACCGCTCTACTAGGGGCAGCTATCGGCAGCTACCACGTGTGGACTTGAGAAGGGTTTCAAACACGCCGTTCTAATCAGGCCCTACTCGGCTTTTTTTATCTCGACTACCTTCTCGCTGAACTCTGGTTTCAAGCGCTGCTCGACTCGAAGCTCGACTTGATCCCCGACTGCAATACCATCGAGTGTCAGACCGGGAGTGAGATAGAACGGCATCGTCATGGCCATCATACCAACGACCTTGCCGGACTCATCACGGTACTCAGGGATCTCTTGGTGCTTAATGAGTATCTCATCCTTGCCAAGGCCCTGACCCGGCAACCCTTTTACAACACCCTGGACCTTGAAAGTGTAGGCCTCATCTGCTTTCGCAATTGTCGCCGACAGCGCCACAAAAGCTGCCAAAACACAGATTTTGAGTGAACGATACGATATCATACGTGGGCCTTTCAGTTATTGCCTCTCATTGACGCTGCGGACGGAGCTGTTATTCGGCTCCCCCGCGGACCACCCATATCCGATACCCTACGAAAACGCAGTAGGCAAAGGACATCGGAATACCCAGAGCAAGGAAGATGAAAAGAGGGATCTCTAAACGATACTTAATCGCTTGAATCGTCGCAAATGTAGCCAATGAGAAAACCGATGCACCTCCAACCGTTGCGATAAGTACGAGGAGGGACCTACGATAGTAAAGATAAGCAATGGTCACTAAACCAGCCAAGCCAACCGTTACCTGCCCCATCATTGGAATGACGAAAAAAGTGACGAAAAAGAAGGGCGTCATCACCAAGGCTGTCAACACGGTGAAGATGAGCTCCTTGAACGACGGCGCTTGGGGCTGCGGGCTCTGCCGACAGGAATGGAATTTCTCGAAATCCCGCAAACTAACTTTACTCACAGACAGTACCTGCTCCATACAATTTCGTCTCCTGAGAATACTGTCGAGAGCGTAGCGCAATACGACGCCACGCTCAACGCCCCCTTAAAGGTGGGTGTTCGAAGTGAAGAGGCACTCCGTTAAAAAACACCCCGAAAACGGGTCTAGGCGTCGTTCTAATGTCGCCCTAGCCCCTCTGCTCTCCCGTATTGTGGGGTGTATGCGGCTTTCCGTTGACTAAGGGGGTCAACTGCACTGAGTCAACGCTTCCCTGAGAGCGCTTGAGAACTTTGTATTCGTAGTGCTCGTCTCGCACCCGCTGTCCCACATCCGGAATGCCGCTGAACAGAACATTCAGAAGGCCTGCAACGGTGGCGTACTCTGGCGCCTCTTCCAGATGAACAGGGAGATAGCCGTTAACGTCGAGGATCGAAGCATGCGCGTTTACTATGTAGGCTCCCTCAGCGGTTTTCTCGACAACTGGGCGTTCATCATCGTACTCGTCCTGAATCTCACCGACGAGCTCCTCCACGATATCTTCCAAGGTAACTAATCCACACGTCACTCCGAACTCATCGACGACCACTGACATGTGATTCTTGGTGCTCTGCAGCTCACGCAGAAGCGCCCCGATTTTCTTGGTCTCGGGCACAAAATACGGCGCCCTCATGATCTCTGATATCGGCGCATCACTCTTCTCCATGAATCGCCGCAAAAGCTCCTTCGAGTGCACGACTCCAACTATGGAGTCGCGTGATCCGGAGTACACCGGCATTCGCGTATACCCCTCTCGCGCGATGATATCGAATGCCTCTTGCGCAGTGGATTCGACACTAATCGCTACCATCTTCGTTCGCGGTACCATAATCTGCCTTACCACCCGCTCGTCGAAGCGAAAGACCTTTTCGATCAATTCATGCTCGGTCTTTTGAATCGAGCCTAGATCTCCACTACGTGCACTCTCGGCAAGAAGAAGGCGCAGCTCCTCTTCAGTGTGGCTCTCATGGTCCGACTCGACACGAATACCGAAGGGCGCGAGCACGAGCCAGGTACCACTATTAATTATCCAAACAAGCGGGGCTGTGACCGCGGCGAAGAAACGAAGGGGGATCGCGCAGAAATAGGTCAGTTCCTGCGGATAATAGATCGCCGCATACTTTGGGACCGCCTCACCGAATATGAGATGCAGTACCGTGATAGCTATGAAACCAACCGGTATTGCGATCTTGTGTGCGAGCTCCGGGGATATCGGCACCCCAAAAACAGCCATACCATTGACAATCAACTCAGCGAAGACCGGCTCCCCGATCCATCCGAGCCCAAGACTGGCGAGGGTAATTCCTATCTGAGCTGCCGAAAGGTACGCATCCAACCGATCCAGCATTCCGCGGGTGATATTGGCGATTTTTCGACCAGTCGCCGCATCCGCCTCTATAGCGGCGTAGCGTACTTTGACAATAGCGAACTCCGCTGCCACGAAGAACGCATTTATCAAGATGAGGAGTATTACAAGTAGGACACCTACGGCCATACGGTGAAAGGACTATAGCGGATAACGGGATTTTTCACACGACTATTATGCTATCCCCAGTGCTTCGCCCACCTCCTGTAGCGCTATAAGCTGCTCACGCCAGTAGCGCTCCGAGCCGTAATCTACGAAGATTCTCTTGAATGCCGGGTCTTCGAAGCGACGGGCTATCCACGTCGTAAAATGAACCATCCTGAGAGCCCGTAGCGGCTCGATTAATCTGAGCGAAGCTCGATCAAACAGGTTCATCATTTCGTAGCCCTCCAGGAGCAGTTCGCGGTAGCGCTCTGACTGCGCATCACGTCCGGGGGTAAGAAGCCAGATATCCTGAACGCATGGGCCCTCGAGTGCATCATCGAAATCGACGATAGAGCAACCTTGACCATCCCACAGAAGATTACCTATATGGCAATCACCGTGAAGACGTTGGGTGGCAGCGGTCTGCAACCACTCACTGCACAGCTTGAAGATCCGCTCAGCGAGATGCATGTAGTGTGACTCGACCGAAGATGGGACTAGTTTGTTTTCTCGGAGATAATTGAGATTAGAAAACCCATATGTATCTGCGGTCAGCTTCATGCGGGACTGAAACCGAGTACGACGACCCACAGCATGCATGCGCCCGATGAGGCGTCCGATCTGACGCAATTGAGCATCACTCATTTCATCCAGGATCCGCCCCCCCACCTTGGGAAATACAGAAAACCAGATCCCAGTCCCCGGGACCTCAGAAAGCGTGGTGCCGTCAGGGAAATTCAGCGGTGTAACGACAGGTATCTCGGCTTCTCTACAGTCGAGGAGGAATGCATGCTCCTCTGCTATCTGTTCTTTGGTCCACCGACCAGGTCGATAAAACTTCACGATGCGAAAGGTATCCCAACGACTACCCTTCTCTGGTAGGTCCATGTCCAGCTCGACCTCATAGACCCGATTCTCCATGCTGTTGAGTGCCATGACACGCCCGGTGCATCGCACCCCCAGTAGTTCCACAGAATCGAGTACACGCTCTGGCGTAAGCTCGAAGAAGAACTGGGTGGATTGAGAGGAACTATCCATATGGAGCATCGTACAGCAGCGCAGTCCAAAAGGCTAATTCGCGATAAGGCGTCGGCTCTCCCCCATCATCTCCTTCTCCGTCCTGTCAGGAGCAGCGCCATGAACACGGGGCCTCCAACGACCGCTGTGAAGACCCCAACCGGCACCTCGAAAGGGGGTGTGATGATTCGACCCAAAAGATCACACGATACCACCAGCAGAGCTCCGAGCAAAAATGAGAGCGGTGCCACGTATCGATGCCGTAAACCGACCAACAACCTCACACCTGCTGGAACGATGATACCAACGAAGCCAACGACTCCACATTGGGCAACGATCCAGCCGACTACTATTGAAGTAACAAGAAACGCCGAACGATACACTCCATCAACATGTACTCCTTTGAGAGTAGCGAGGTCATCCCCAAACCACATGAGGTCGAGGGTATGACGATTGAGGAAAACCCAAACACCGAGGACAGTAATAATGAGACCACCGAGTATGAGGTCCGAGGTCTCAGGAACCGGTATCCCTCCCATCATCCATCTACTCATCCGAAAGAGTTGTGAGTAATCGCTCAGATATTGAACGAGGGTAAGGACGCTGGAGCAAAAAAAGCTGAATATGACGCCTACCAGCAGTATCGAGTCTCCGGTTCGAGCAAGACCTCCACGACTAAGCACCATGATGAGGCCGATACTCGCGAGAGCTGCCAAGATAGCACACGTTGTCGTGGAGACACCTACCAGTAGGGCTACCGAAGCACCGAGCGCTGCGCCCGATGATACCCCGAGCGAAAATGGACTAGCCAACGAATTACGAAACAGAGCTTGGTACGTGGCACCAATTACAGCAAGCGCTCCACCCACCAAGATGGCCATGACGACGCGTGGCAAACGAAGTGCTAATACGATCGTGGCGGCATCTGAATTGCTGAAAATCTCACCTGGAGTGTAGAATGCCGCACCTCCGAGAAGTGCGAGCCCCGACACTGCCAGTAAAAGAACTACTCCCCACAAGAACACGCGCCTGAATGTTTTCGCCTCTGGGCTTACCGCACTTGCATCGATCTGCATCATCCGAGAATCCGCCTTCTCATCACTGCGCCACGAGTATCGAGCTTTCTAAATCTTTGTGCTCGACACGCACAAAGCGACACTGATACGCCTTCTCGAGTTCGGGAACCAATTCATCATCATCGCTTCTTCCACTCCAGGAGATGGCGCCGCCTGACATGATCATCAGTCGAGTACTGCAGCGCACAGCGAGAGAGACATCGTGCGTCACCATCATAAGCGTCACATCCTCACGCCTAAGCTCGTCGAGTACCTTTTCGACCTCTGCTTGACCGGTAGGATCTAGATTCGATGTTGGCTCATCTAGTAACAGAAGCCGCACTCCCTGGGCCAACGCCCCTGCCAGAAGAACTCGTTGCAGCTCCCCACCGCTCAGCTCCGGGAGACATCTTGTTGTCAGATGCTCCGTAAGTCGAGCAACGGCTTGAGTGCGGAAGCCTCCGCTTAGCTCGAGAAATTCACGTACGGTGAAGTACGGTAGGTGTTCGAGCCGCTGTGGAACTAATCCAACGGTGCGTGACAACCACTCGGAACCTTCCTTCCGCACCTCGCGCTGTTCTACGAGAACCGACCCTGAGTAGCGCTTGGAAAGACCTGCAATTACCTTCAAAAGGGTCGTTTTGCCCGCTCCGTTTGGGCCCACTACACTCAACGGCTCCCCAACTTCCAGCTCGAGTGAGATAGACCTGAGAAGTTGGTGGGCTCCCTCGGCGAGACCGAGATTTCGAATGACGAGAAGTTCAGAGGTCACGAGGCGGAAAGTAACATGTATGGTCCGGGCTGTCGAAATAAAGGGGGCACTTTTGGCCTCTCTCCCTCGAGGTACTTCGTGACGTGCTGTTAGACCTCGGAGAGGCGCCCATCCACGGCTTACCGGGGTCAACGCGCTTCGAGCTCACGCAGTCAGGAAACCCAAAAATGTGCTGCCCGAGGAATACTCGAGGCAACTCAGAGGCTTATGAGTCACCGCATAGCATGTTCGGTCTATCCTGTCAGAATGTATCCGATTCGATCGCTGTAGGTCGAATTTGCAAGATAAAAGCGCGACAAAAAGGGCTGTGTTAAGAAACGAACTCGAATTATAATCAGTGGTAGAGATTTCGTTTATACGTAGTTAGAGGTTATTATTCTACTTTATCAACTCCAGCCACCCAGCAGGGGCAAGGCTCAAACACAACCCCTAGAACATCTGGATGCTGCTACAGAGAAGCTTTCTAACAGCGGCGGCATGCGTGGTCTACTCCGTGTTGCTTTCCCGAGGCCTCTCGGCTGGCCGCTCAGCGCTTTCCGTGAGAAGTCGCCGCCTCGAAAGCTTCAGTCCACTTTCAGCTTCCTTGGCGGAGTGCGGACATTTGCACAATCGCTACCTGGGCCACACAGGCTGTGGCCAACTCAGGTGGGAGGTGGCCGATGATCTTTGACCCCAGTAACGGCGATAATTTAGGGGCAGAAAAAAAGCAGCTCGCGGCGCCTGATGCAACTGCTGCAGAAGAAGCTAAGCAAGGTAAGAAGATATCCGCCGCATTCGGAGAAGAGTACGCGGCTGAAATGCAGGACAGGCTCAAATCCACGTTGGGCGAGCTCCAGCAGATGGGACGGGCTCTTATCGGCCATGTAAAGGACATACAGGATCAGAGCCTCGCACTCGGGTCTCTCGCGGCAGCTCTAGAGGCGGGGGCTTACCGGCAAGCTTCTCTCGATATAGACAGCAACCCTGCAGGCGGAGCTGCAGAAGGGAGTGATACGAACAGCTATCAGGTCAGTCGCGAGTTAGCCAACGTGGCCGATTCAATTCATCAGTTACTCAAGACATGTGACGCTCTTACGACGAGCGTTCGGAAGTATGCCGAAGCACATCTGGAGATCTCAAAAGGTAGTGAAGAACTTGGCCTTGGGCTAACGCATGAAAAAACTCTCGAGTATCTCAAACAGAATGAAGGGCGTTCGCTCGATCAGCTCGAGTCGCGGGCCCGTTGGATCGTCGACAATTTCGAGGATGTCATAGCTTCTCTTCGTTTGCACCTCGACGCTCTCATCGGCTCTCTCCAGGCGATCGCAAGGGATGAATACGAATTCATTCAGGCAGTCCTACTCCAAAGTCCCCAGTACGAATTTACCGCAATCAACCAACTAGTCGCCTCTGATAAAGCAAGCCGGAAAGAGCTACTCGAAAAGGCGATTACTCTGCGAGCTAGCATTCAAGACGAGAGTACAGACCCGCAGCAGGTGAGTCGGGACTCTGTAGACGAAAACATGAATTATTCAGACAAAATGTCAGGCCTCCTGATAGAACCTATCATGCGGCTCCGACAAAGCCTCTTGGCAGAGGCAAGCGAATAGCCCATTACAGTCCTTTGCCAACCAGCGAATAACAGGTCCCCGCGCTATTAGGCCTGCAGGGGATATCCGCGCCTTTTTCGCTATCCCTTTGTAGCTCCAAAGCTGCCATGCTACAGTTTCCCTCGTTATGACTACGGAGACACCACACATCGACGTCGTTATCATGGGAGGAGGGCTCGCAGGTCTGACCGCGGCGCTGCATTTGAAGCACGATATCCCCTCCCTCTCGATATGCGTGCTCGAGCGTAGGTCGCTACCATACCCCGAAGCCACTCACAAGGTAGGTGAATCTACCGTTGAACTCGCAGCGCACTATTTTGCCGAAGTACTCAACCTCGAGGATCATCTCAAAAACGATCATCTGCGAAAGCTCGGCATCCGGCTCTTCTTCTCGGCCGACGGCAACAGGCAGATAGAGCGTCGTCCCGAGATGGGTTCAGATCGGCACTTTTACGTGCCTACGTACCAGATCGATCGCGGACGTTTCGAAAATTTCCTGGCTGATCGTGCACAAGACCTCGGGGCTACCGTCGTACCCGGCGCAAGGGTGCTCGAAGTGAACATATCAATTGACGGTGCGCAGCATTCCCTTCGCTATGAACACGAAGGATACCAGAAAGCTCTTACGGCTCGCTGGGTGATAGACGCTACAGGACGAGCATCCCTGCTCAAGCGTTCTCTTGGACTCGGACAAGAGAGCGAGCACGATTCGAATGCTGTCTGGTTTCGAATGCCCGGCAGAATCGATGTCGATACCTGGTGTGCAGATCCTGCTTGGCGTGTGGGTCACGACGGAGTGTACGGACGCTGGTACAGCACTAACCACCTCACAGGTCCTGGATATTGGGTGTGGCTCATTCCCCTGGCTTCGGACTACACGAGCATCGGAATAGTCAGCGATCCCAAAATTCACCCCCTCTCGCTGTTTCGATCATACGCCGATACACTAACCTGGCTGGATACACACGAACCTCAATGTGCGCAGATGCTCAGAGAGTCTGGACGGGAGCCGGCAGATTACCTGGCTATCAAACACTATGCTCGCAAGTGTACGCGTGTCATCTCTCCGGACCGCTGGGCTGTCACAGGAGATGCGGGAGTCTTCATCGATCCACTCTACAGCCCAGGAAGCGATTTCATTGCCATCCAAAATTTCTTTATCGCTGACACGATTGCCCGAGATCTTTCAGGCGAGCGCTTCATCGGTCGGTGCGAGGTGTACAACGACATATACCTGCAGCTCACAAATGCAGTCCTCGCGACATTCCACGGCCAGTACGGGCTGCTTGGAAATCCTAGGGTCATGTCTCTCAAGGTGATCTGGGACTACACGGTGTACTGGGGCTTTCTAGCTTTTCTAGTGTGCCAGCGACGCCTGTGTGATGTGGCGACCTTGAAGGTGCTCGAGGATGCAGTTTCTCGGGTTTACACTCTCAATGAGCAGATGCAAGAGCGCTTCAGGATACAAAACCAACTCGACCAAGAACCGGTAGCTCCTGGGATGTTGGACATTGCACATATCCCCTTCTTGCTTGAGCTCAATCGAGGCCTACTCGATCCGCACACTACGGAATCGTTTATTGCGAAACTAGGCGCAAATATCGAATTGACGGCGTGTGTGCATGAGCGGCTCATGTCAATTATGACCGAGCACCGAGGCAGGTGGTGTACCAGTGCAGAACTCGTCGCGTTGTTGAAGGAACTTCCTCTGATCGCTCCCCTTGCCGCGTGAGGATTGATAGCTAGCAAGGTCGCTCTCGTCGCGAGCCGGCTCATCTGTGGAGCGAGAGTAAGAAACCCAAGGCGCTTTCTACTGATAAGGAGGGCAGCGTTAGCCAACTTCTTCGCCACTAGCCAGTTTCTCAACCACCAGCCCAAGTGCCCATACGACCTCTGCCATCGGGCTATAGTCGATATTATCCGGGATATCATTGAGCTCGTGATAGTCATCGTGCCTCAGAAATGCGGTATCCGTTACCGCAAAAGCCGGAAATCCCGCCTGCCAGAAAGACCAATCATCAGACCAAGCGACCTTGTTCGATAACTCAGGTAGCACGAGCGTGCGCACCTCTATCCTCGAGAGCCGAGAGAAGGGCTCTGCAACCTGCTTAATCCAGCCCTCAGAGTCGAGATTACCGAGAAAAGCGACGTAGCTCGGATAGTCCGGCAATCCGAAGAGAGACACTATCCCGTAACGCTTGTCCCGCAGCCGAAGGGAGTAGCACCCCAAGGTCTCCGGAGTGATCATACGCACGTTCCTGACACCTTCGTCACGCAGCATCTTCGCATACACGAAGCTCCCCATGGCCTCGGTCTGATAGAAGGGCGGCTCTTCGTTTACGAATGCCACGAAGCGAATAGACTCCCTGAGCCGTGTGTCCTTCAGCTGTGCCGCAATACTGAGTATCGCAGCAACCCCACTGGCGTTATCGTTTGCGCCGGGCGTTCCGAGCCTATGAGGTACGGGTGGCCCATGATCGTGCCATCCAGGCGTAGCGACCTTACTGTCGTAGTGTGCGCCGATGACGATCGTTCCTCTCTCTGAGTCGCTACCTGGAAGGATCGCCTCTATATTCCAGGCTGTGACATCTTCGGCCAAGCCGAAGTTCCGTCCTTTGACATGCACAGGGATTCGGCGCACGTTCCTGTAGCCTATCCGTCGAAACTCTGATTCAATCCATTCCTGAGCTCGCTCGAGATTTGCCGGTCGATACAGGTTTCGCTCACCAATATCGCCTGCCAACTTTTCGATCATACGACGTAGCTCTAAGGCCACCGTCGGTGGAGCTCCCTCATTCTGCGGGTATGGCCCGATATCGAGCGCATTCGATACACACCCCACGAGCAGTAGCGGAAGAAGAACAAACAGAATTCTCAAGATCACTGTAAGGCTACATTGCTGACGACGCATAAACTTACGGTCCTTCATCCTCGACCTTACGGAGCACTACGAAATGAACACGTACTCGGTACTCCCCCTCTTTGTACATGCTTAGCTTTTTGACCCTCGACGATCACCGTTTGGTGAAAGGGGGGTCGTCTTACTGGGCTGCCTTGAATATTAACGAGGTATTCACCCCGCCAAAAGCAAAATTGTTGGACATTACAAACTCACAGCGCTTCACCCGAGGCTGGCCCTGAATGATATCGAGAGATTGGCACTCGGGTGCTACGTGCTCCAGATTTCGGACCGGCAAAAAGCACTCTTCTCGCATCATTCGAATCGACAGCGCAGCTTCGAGCGCTCCGCACGCTCCGAGCGTATGTCCAAAATAGCTTTTAAGAGCGCCAAAAGGGGGGCCACCACCGAAGAGGGGCAGCATCGCCTGCGCCTCGGTAAGATCTCCCAATACAGTACCGGTGGCGTGGGCGTGCACAAATCCGATATCACGTGGCTCCAGACCGGCATCGTGCAAGCTGAGGGTTACAACATCGCGCATGGTCTCAGCTGTTGGTGCGGTGATGTGAACTCCATCACTGTTAGTACCGAACCCAACGAGCTCGGCATATATCCTCGCCCCGCGCGCGCAGGCGTGGGAATACTCCTCCAATACGAGGGAGCAGGCGGCCTCGGCCACAACCAGGCCATCACGTTCAACATCGAACGGCCGGGGGCTCACTCCGACTCCCCCTTTGGCAGTCGCCGTTGCATACATCGAATCGAAGAGCAACACGAGTGGTATCGACAACTCTTCAGCACCTCCTGCAAGCATTATTTTTTGTGCTCCGCTTCGAATAGCCTCGGCAGCGTATCCGAGCCCCTGGCTGGCCGAGGTACAAGCACTCGAAGTAGGAATCAACCTACCCCTCAAACCGAAAAAGATTGAAATACCAGCTGCGCAGCTGTGGCTCATCGCCTGCGTAAAGGCGCTCGCTTGCATACCTCGCGCATCCTTTGCGAGACAATGCTTGGCTATGTCGAGAAGCATGTCGGTTCCCGAGAGGCACGAACCATACCCTACCCCCACCTCTCCCGAACTCAAGATCGGATCTCCCTCTAAACCAGCATCTGCAAGCGCCATTTCGGATGCTCTGACTCCCATTATGGCCGCTCGTCCCATACTTCTCAGTCTTTTTCGCGTGTAGTGTTCAGGAAGCTCAAAAGGTGCTACCGGAGCAGCGAGACATGAGCGCAGCCCGGTTATCTCACGCCATTCGTCGATCTCTCTCACACCGCCCTTTCCCTCGAGCAGCGCGTTCCATGTCAAATCGAACGTATCCCCGAGCGGAGTGAGGGCGCCTATGCCGGTCACGACCACTCTTTTCATATCAGCCCGCCGTTCGGTGAGATCACCTGTCCGGTGAGGTAAGCGGCTGCATCCGAAAAGAGGAATCCAACGACACCTGCGACTTCGGTTGGTGTACCGGCTCGTCGCAACGGGACAACGCGTTGAATCTCCTCCTTCGGTATATTTTCTATCATCTCGCTCTCTATAAAGCCCGGTGCTACACAATTCACCAAGATATTTCTCTTAGCCATCTCCTGTGCCAAAGACTTCGTAAGAGCTATCACACCAGCCTTAGCTGCGCTGTAATTGGTTTGTCCGCGATTCCCCGTAATTCCCGCTACCGAAGAGATCGTAACGATCCTACCCCCTTGGTGAGCTTGCACCATCGGCATGAGCAGCGGATGAAGTACGTTGTAGACACCTGTAAGGTTCGTAC
The DNA here is from genome assembly GCA_040398075.1 of Bdellovibrionota bacterium. Taxonomy (GTDB): domain Bacteria; phylum Bdellovibrionota_C; class UBA2361; order UBA2361; family OMII01; genus OMII01. Next base: position 20,735 of record JBBAUR010000025.1, read on the forward strand.
CCAAGACATCGTCCCACTCTTCGCCGCTCATTGCGACCAGGGGAGCATCGCGGTGCCGACCAACGTTGTAGACAAGGCCGTAAAATGGCCCTCTCTGCTCGATAGTCCGCTGGAGCGCTTCGGATGTGCCCGCTCTGTCCGTTACGTCGAACGCGAGCACTTCGACCTGCCCCCCGCTCTTCTCTATCTCTGAAGCAAGCGTTGTGATCGCAGCAACACCCGACCTGTAGTGCAGCGTCAGGGTGAAGCCCCGCGAAGCTAAGTCTCGCGCAACTGCCGACCCGATCGCCCCAGAAGCTCCCGTAATAAGCACCCTCTTCATACCGCCTCCTTACCCCTCTCTCAACACCAGGGTTATTCTTGCTCGTTGCCGCGGAACATCTTCCCCATCGATGAGTAGTTCCGCCTGACAAACTACCAGAGAATCTTCGCATATCTCCGGTCGAATCCGCGCACGAATTACCTGACCCACAACGAAGGGTTCGAGACGATACTCATAACCACGTACAGCCGCCACAAAACCAATTCGCTTCAGCTGAGGAGCTCCACCCACCGGCTCTGCCGAAACAACGCCACAGGCTTGTGCCATCATCTCGAGTCCCACCTCAGGGGCAACGACGCCATCACTCTCCACAACGCAGAGTGTTGATTGCAGATCCACCTCGCATTCGAGCCATCCATCGACCTCACGTACTGTATCACGTAGGAGCTGTAACGCCGGCCCGTGAGGAAGTACATGCCGTGGAGAGATACCTTCACCCAACATCGAACTTTCTCCCCAATACAACTGCGCAGTTACTACCGCCAAACCCGAAGGAATTACTCAGCACAAAGCGAGGTGCAGTAGGCAATCGCGCTCCGCATTCTACTAATCGCACTGGGGGTAGAGCCGGATCTATTACACCGTCGAAACGATGTGGGGGCAGGCGATGTTGGGGATCTGTGAGGACCATCCAACAAAAAGCTAGTTCGGTGGCCCCGCTTGCTCCCAACATATGCCCCACGAGTGGTTTAGTGGAGCTACACGGCACGCTGTCGGTAAACACTGCGCGAATCGCCTGTGCTTCCATCGAATCGTTGTGCAGCGTGCCGGTACCGTGCAGATTCACATAGTCGACCTCTTCAGAATCCAGTCCGGCACCCTCGAGCGCTCGCCGAATAGCTGCTACCGCCCCAGCACCCGTAGGATCCGGTGATGATATATGGTATGCATCCGAGGATTCTCCCACTCCACTCACAGCTACACACGGAAAGTCGCTGTCATATGTCTCTGCTCGCTCCAAGAGAAAGAGTGCTCCACCCTCTCCTATGGAGATACCTCGGCGATTCCGACTGAAAGGATTTGTTATCTCATCAGACACGAGCTCCAAGGCCGAGAAACCATTCAGCGTCAGTTGGCAGAGTGAATCAATACCACCGGTGACGACGCAGTCACACATTCCACTGTGAATGAGGTTGAGAGCTGCTCGAAACACCTTGGCACTCGAGGAGCACGCCGTAGACACAGTGTAGCTTGGACCACACACCCCCAAGATACGAGCCAGTACTGCAGAAACACTCCCCATCTGCTGTTTCACATAATCATACCCTGCAGGCAATGTCCCAGTAGCCATCCGTTCGGCTACGGCGCGTTCCCCCTCGTCGATCCCCGATGTGCTGGAACCAACAATTACTCCGATACGGCTCGGTCCGTAGCGCGATATAGCTGCCTGTGTGCTATCTCGGATCTGCTCGAGCGCCGAAACTGAGAGCGCTGCGTTCCGTGACCACACCGACTCGAAGCCCCTCGGACACGGTGGTAGAGGGGCCGTCACTGACCCCACGAAGCATTGACGCCCCGGGATGAAATCTTCTCGCAATGAGATCCCAGACTGATCGCCGGCAAAGAGGCGGCAAGAGACCTCGGTTATCGAGCCACCGAGAGCATTGATTACTCCTAGCGCTGTGATGACGACGTCTGAATTCATGCCATACCGAGAAAAGAGACCCTCTTTCGTAGCATATCTACAGCACACTCTCCACCCTGAACCGATTGACCCGACCTCAAATAGGATTTAATTTCAAACGAATTTCGCCGGATTACGTGTGGTTGCCTGTATGAATTCCTTCTCTCTAGACGAGCTTCGAACCGAGCTCTGCAACTTTGTCTCCACTATGCTTGGTCAGGAGATAAGGTCGTGCGACGATTTGAAGTCCAAAGGCTTGGACTCAATAGCTTTCTTGGAGCTCGTGATATTCATCGAAAAGCGGCTGAGGATCCCCCTTCCCCTCGACTTGCTCAGCGCTCCCCTTACCACCATCGATGCGCTCACAGCTCACCTCCTTTCCGCAGAGCCTATTCTGCAAAGAAAATCACGATGAATTCTCCATTGGAGGGCTTTTCGCTCAACGGATGCGATACCTTCATGCTGGCGATGGACGCAGATATGCGTCGACGTGGTTCTCCTGGGAACATCTGTCACCTGCTCCTAACTTTACAGAACGGCGCGGACTTGGAAGCAGTCGCGGTGAAGTTACAGCGCTTACCTCTCTTCTCGTACCTAGTATCACTCAGGCTACACGCCCCTGTGTTTCGCATTCCTCGCTGGCAGGTCCACAGGCAGGTGTATCCGGCCAACACTATCGCTGCCCTTCCAATATCAACCGAAGACGAGCTGCAGTCGTTTGTTCTCGAGCATTCAATGGACCCGTACTGCGAGGCACCATTCGGCGTGGGACTCCTTCCTACTCACTATGCAGGACCCTCGCTACTGTTCTATTGGCACCACTCGCTGTGTGATGCACGCGGTGGCGAATCTCTCGTGCGCGCCTTCGCAGAGAATGACCCAACTCCGCCAGCACTACCGCTGACTTCGTCCTTGCCAAGCGGCTTACGAGCGCTCAAACTTGCGCAGGCTGCCAAGCGCTCTCTTTTCGCCAAAACGTGCGAGTCGATCGCTCGATGTTGCGACACAGCGACCGCTCCCACCGGTCGTAGATACGCTCGAATACGTTTCACATCGGAAGAGACTATCCAGATAGACGAGCTCTCACGCAAAATCACCAACGGTATATTTCCCATGGCTCTGCTGCTTGCAGCCTCGGCTCGGGCGGCATCAACCCTCCCATTCCACATCGAAGGAACGCGGCCCCCTCTCTTTGTCCCCGTTCCCCACGATATGCGGCGCTTCATGCAATCAGGTTCTATGCTTTCGAATCACATCTCTTTTCTCTTCTTCAAACTCTCCCCGTGGCTCGATGCAGATCTGCGCCTCACTACCAACCATGTGGTCGAGCAGCTGCACGATTCGGTCTACGCAGAGTTGCCTTGGGGTATGCTGTGCTTTCTACGCTACATCCGGCGCCTACCCTTGCGACTCCTGTGGAGGGTTATCGAGATGCCGACGAAAGGGCACCCTGCATCTCTCTATTTCTCGGATATCGGAGCGGGCCTCTCGCGCATCAGCTCGTTTGGGGGAGTTCCTGTCACCTCTGCTCTACACTACCCTCCGCATCTCTCACCTCCGGGGGTGACCACAGTATGGTCTCGATATCATGAGCAGCTCGAGGTTATCGTGTGTTATGATACTGCTCTCGTTGGACGAGATGGTATCTCACGTTTCGAATCACAACTTCGAAAGGAACTTTTACAGGTAACCTGATTACAATGAGTACAGGAACGATTGGCATAATTGGAGCAGGGCCCGCCGGCATAGGAGCAGCGCTCGCAGTTGCTCGCTATGGTGTACGAGCTGTTGTTCTGGATAGCCACTCACGCATTGGAGGCACCGCGACCAACTCATCCGTTGGCACAGTCTGTGGTCTCTCACGCTGTGGGCAAGATACCGCGCTGCAGCCAGAGTTCGACAATCCAGGATGTGCACGTGAATTCGGGACGCTCTTGGCTGAGCGCTCGGGGATGAAGCTCATTCACAACGAAGCTGGCCTCACGTATCTTCCGTACCGCCCGGATGATTTCGAATACGTAGCATACTCACTTCTGTCGCGGGCATCACTACCGACAAGCGCCGTCAATCTCAGTTCCCCTCTCAGCGGTGTGAAGTACCTCTCCAGCTCCAGCAGTTTCCTGTTCCGCAGTGCACGGGAGGAGTTCACCTGTGATGCGCTCATCGACTGCTCGGGTGATGCAGTTGCCCTCACGCAGCTCGGAGTGTCGACAGAGAGACCGGCTGTCTATCAAGCAGCAGCACTTGTGTTCGAGGTATGCGAGCTACCACCCCTTTCTGAATCGCTCGCATCACTACTTATTCGGAAGATACTACGTGAAGGCGCCCTCGCTAACAGGGTACCGGAACGGATGACTTACGTTTCGATCGTCCCCGGGTCACTGAGTGGCCAACGTGCCCTCTTCAAACTAGCAACGGAGGCGCCGGACGAATCGATTCAGGAGAAAGCGCTTGCGTGGATTGAGAAACAAGCCCGCAGCGATATCGATGCTATCGTGGTGTATCTACGAGACACTGAACCCTCTTTCTCCGGCATCGCTCGTGGAGCCGTCGCTCCTAGCCTGGGCGTTCGCTCGGGCCTTCGTGGGCAGGGACGAGAGCGGCTTTCAGAACGGTCAGTTAGACTCTCTGAGCGCTCCCCCACCGGGATTGCTCTTGGGCTGTGGCCGGTGGAGTTATGGAGCTCACCGTTACGACCCGAAATGGCCTTCCCCGAACAGGGCTGTTCGTATGAAATACCGCTCGGCTCTCTGTGCTCAGCTGAGCTTCCTGGCGTATACTTCGCAGGCCGCTGCATCTCGGCCTGCGATTATGCGATCGCATCCGCACGGGTGATGGGCACCTGCCTCTCAACGGGCTATGCAGCCGGTAGAGCAGCAGTAGGGTTTGTACGCGGGGATACCAACGAAGAGATCATTGGCGACCTGAGAGAGCAACAAGTCGAGCCTTTTTACAGGTCGACACGTTAATCTCTCGATATCAGAGGATACCAGTACTCAACATGCTCACCGAACAGATGCGGGCGCACGATATACTTTCACACAGCGCCTCTCGATGGGGCGATAAGGTTGCGGTAAAGGATTCATACGGCTCGTGTTCCTATCGTGAGCTCGAGCGCGCTGCTCGCGCAATCTGCGGTGCTATCCGGTTACGTGGCGTACCTGCGCGATCTGTAGTTGGTATATCTCTGCCCGATGCGCGCGACTTTCTCTCTGCACTCTTCGGTATACTCTATGCGGATTGTATAGCCATCCCGGTTGCTCCAAATCTTTCCCTCGCGGAGCAAAACCGCCTGATCGCTGAAACCGGCGTTACACTTCTCTGCGGACCTCTTCGACTTTCAGACGGGACAGCAACTGAGGCTGGTCTCGAGCTTTTTCCACATAGGCGGATACAACTCGACGCTCAACCAATACCTGGGCACCCTGATAGCAATCCCTTGTTAGCCGAAGCCGCTGTGATTCGGTACACCTCTGGTACTACTGGGAAGTCAAAGGGAGTCGTATTATCTCACACAGCCGTGATGGAACGGAGTGAAGTATCTCAGCGCCTGCTTGCTGTTGACGATACCGATGTAGTTTTGGCTCCCTTGCCCCTGGCATATCACTTTGTTGCATCAGCTCTGGCATTCTTGAGAGCAGGGGCCACGATCCTCGATTGTCTGAACATGAACGGCGCAGCGATGTTGCAACAGGCTTCGGAAAGTGCGGCGACAATGATCTACGGTTCGCCTCTGCAGTACGAGCTTCTTGCACGATCTGCATCATCGAACTCTCTCTCCACGGTGCGCAGCGCGGTATCGACGTCTACTGCGTTACCCAAACATACAGCGGAGCTTTTCAGTTCGCGCTTCGAGCTTCGCCTGACTCAAGTGTACGGAATCATCGAAGTCGGGCTACCTTTGTGGAACGATCAGACGGCCCTCGAACCAACCCTTCTCGGGAGGTGCCTGGCACCGTATGAGTGTCGCGTTCTGCGCGAAACAGGAATTCCTGCTCTCCCTGGCGAGATCGGAGAGCTCGTCATCCGCGGCCCGGGACTCTTCTCAGGTTATCTGACCGGAAGGAGCGCGGGTATATCGCATCCTCGAAATGACTGGTTCCACACAGGCGATCTCGTAACACGCGATAGCGCTGGGATGATTACCTACCGCGGACGAATCAAGAACGTGATTAATTGTGGAGGAAACAAGATCTTTCCCGAGGAGGTTGAGGATGTACTCTTACGAGCCCCAGATATCCAGGCTGTCCGAGTAAGTGCCGAACCGCATCCGCTCTTGGGTGATCTGGTAATCGCGGAAGTGGTGGTAGCGTCTCCTACAGCACCCGCTATCGACACTTGGCGAGCGCTGTGCTACCAGGAGCTTTCGAGCTACAAAGTTCCCAAGGAATTTCGTATCGTCGAAGCTCTGCCGATTACTGGCTCCGGAAAAATCATGTATCAATCAGACTACTAGGATCCCCACAGCGTGAGAGAGTGTGTGACGTACAAGGGCATCGGAATCCGCAGCGTAGCAGTTATCGGAGGAGGGCCTGCGGGTTCAGCGCTCGGTATCCTCCTGGCTCGGAGAGGAGTCAAGGTAGCGATCTTCGAAGCGGGTCGCCGACCATCGCTCATTGTGGGTGAGTCTCTCGTACCCGCCCTGGTTCCGCTACTCCAGAAGCTCGGTATCGAATCCGACGTCGCGAGTGTGAGCACGTACAAGCCGGGAGCAACCTTTTTCACGAGCCCCGAGCAGGAGTTCTCCTTCTTCTTTCGGAACGCGGGACGAAGCTGTCCCCCCTACTCCTACAACGTGCCTCGTGAAGCCTTCGATGCTATCGTTAAACATGCCGCCGTGCGCGGAGGAGCGGTCATCATCAATCAACGTGCTGGTCTCAGAACAGACCGCTCTAACGACACAGTCTCTCTGGACGAGTCGACCTTGCTGACATGGCGGGCGCACATGGGTACACAGGCACCAGATCTCGTAGTTGATGCATCGGGTCGCAGCCGTACGCTTGCAAAGCTTCTCAACCTCGAGAGTTGGGAGGGTACGCGTCGAGACGTGGCCCTTTTCGCCCACCTACGGGCGGTCGAAACGACCCACGAAGGGCACATCCATATCAATAGACTCAAACAAGGGTGGTCATGGCGCATCCCACTACCCGGCCGGGTATCACTGGGGGTAGTGATCCCGCAGGAATCCCTCACGCAGTACGGCCACTCCGCGGAAGAGCAATACGAACGCCTGTGTGCAGAGGAGCCTATCTTGCGCTCGTACATCGAAGACCGAACGCGGCTCACTGAGGTCATGAAATATTCCAACTACCAGTTGGCATCTCATCGTTGGGCAGGTCGCTCATGGGCCCTCCTGGGTGATGCAGGTGGCTTCATTGATCCGATATTTTCGAGTGGTTTACTCTTGGCTCTCGAAGGCGCCTTTGAACTTGAACGAGCGATCGTGGCTGGATGGGGCCCTAAGGACGCGGCGCGCTACGAGACGGCGATGGTAAAAAAGCTCGATGCATGGCGTTCCTTAATCGATTCGTTTTACGACGGTCGAATGTTCTCCCTTTTTAGACTGCGCCGGCTGTACTCGCGCTCACGATTATTCGGATTTATAGTTCGCCGTGTGGACCAGCAGTTGGCCCTCGCACTGAGCGGTGTGGCACCTACTAGTAAGGTCAAGTTGTGGCTTTTGAACGGCTTGCTCGATCATCTTCGCAACTCGCATTCGCATCATCGCTTGAAGATCGCATGAAGCTCTCACTTACCATCATCGTAACCCTCTACCCCTTGCTGGTGTATACCACCTTACGTCACGGCTCTACGTATGTCGTGATTATTCTTCTTGGCTTGGTGATTGGCGTTCGTGCGTACATGAGTCTTCGCGAGCACATGAGCCGTTCCGCAGCCCTTACCCTTGCCTCAAGTGCCGCCCTGGTAGCTGCCGTCTCAGGCTCCTTGGTCGAGTACATACCACTGCTTCTTCCAACCCTGACCAACCTTTTTCTACTCTCATTTTTCTCCCTCTCGCTGGTGTATCCGCCCTCCATTATCGAGCGTATTGCTGTCAGGATGAAGGGGCCTCTTCCTCCGGAAGGAGTGCGCCACTGCCGTACGGTATGTCAGGTGTGGATCGCCTTCTTTACCCTGAATTCGATTGTTTCGCTCGATTCAGTCTTTCGATCACTCGAGTGGTGGAGCCTCTACAACGGTCTCATCAGTTATTGTATCGCAGGGACGATCTTTGTAACGGAGTACCTCGTGAGACAACGCATCATGAAGAGGTTTGCCCTACGAGGCAGCCTGGCTGTCCTGCTATGCGGTACGATCGTGGCACTAGGCTGTCCACGTGCCTTCGCGCAACCGCTTACCATCCAACTGCTCGAGAAGAAACTCTCTCCACCTGGACCATTTCGGACGCAATTTTCCGAGAAACGTTTTATAGCTGTGCTTTCTGCTCCACTGGAGTCCCGCGGCGAGTTACGCTGTCTGCCTCAGCTCGGATTGGTGTGGGAGACTACCGCTCCAGTACGCAGAACATCGCTCATTACACCTCGAGGTATTCGTCATATCAAAGAGGGCAGGCAGGGAGATCTGACAGTCGATCATGCCGGGGTGTCCGAGGCGCTCCTGTCTCTCATGAGCGGTGATATTGCTCGAGCCGAAGGTAACTTCGAAATTGAGACTGGAGGAATCCCACAGGAGTGGCGCATCGTTCTGACTCCACGCGACTCCTTGGTTGCCGACGTGATTCGCACCATCTCGGTCTTTGGAAGGGACCGCCCGGATCGAATCGAGATCGCGCATGCAAACGGCGATAGAGTCGTTACATCTTTTACCGCTCCGATTGCGCTCTTGCCGGATGAGATAGTGCAAGCTCGAGAGGCCCTAGGTTCGTCCGATGAATAGTATAGTTGCCGCCTACATCATGTCTGTAGGGTTCTTACTGACATGCGCAAAGATGTATGCGCCGAGGTGCTAGGATGTGCTCTCTGCCTCTCCCCAAACGCTCTCACCGGATCAGTCGCTCCCTGTCGTTTGCTTATTTGGTCGTACTACTCGCACTGCTCGCATTGAGCTGTAGCTTCCTTGCGTATCGGCCTCAATTCGAGGGCAATATCCTCTCTCTGCTTCCAGAGATCTACCGGAACCCCTTGATCGAGGCATCGGTTCGAAAACAGGCACAATCTGTAAGCTCAAAGGTAATGGTAGTCGTCCGTAGCTCGCATGCGCACGACGCCCAGACGGTTGCATTAGTTGTCGCAGCTCGCATGCGAGAGAGTGGCCTCTTCGCGGAGGTCGAGGAACGGGCGAAAAGTGAGAGATTCTCCGCTCTCAAGGAGCTCTTCCTACGATTTCCTTTCCAGCTTGCTTCACCCCCTGGAAATATCAGCGAACTGATAGGAGAGCTGCGTCAACAGGCATTCTCGCCAGAAGGGGTGGTGTGGCTCCAAAGCGCGGACCGCGACCCGCTGCTCCTTCTGCCAGGCTATCTGCAAAGCATTCTCGATATAGGCTCTGGATTCTCACTCCGAAACGGCTTTATTCACATCTCTGAAGCTCAGTGGGAGAACGTGCTCATCTTCGCAACACTTCGAAATCACGAAATCTTGAACCCGAGCGACGAATCGGTCTCGAGGTTCTTCCGCAACCTTCCACAGTTTGATTCGGCCTCAGTGCATACAGCGGGTTTGATTTTTTTTGCCGAAGAGTCTGCCTCTCGTACAAAGCGTGAAGTTACCACCATCACTTTTGTTACTCTCGCGCTTTTGATCTCGGTTTTATTGGCTGTTTTCAGATCATTGTGGCTGGTGGCACTTACGGCTTTATGTATCGGCTCGAGCTTCATCATCGCCGTCTATCTCGGTGATTTTGTATGGAGGGGGCTCACGGGAACCTCTCTGCATTTGATAACGATTGGATTTGGATCATCACTGCTCGGCGTGTCGATCGATTACGCCCTTCACTATCTCATAGCGCTTCGGACCTGCCCCGAGTCTTCGCGTGGCTCTCCACTCTCTCGAGTCAGGCCAGGTTTGGCACTCGGCTTTGTCACTACTGCCGTGGGATTCCTCAGTATCGGGCTATCACCCTTTCCAGGCCTCCGGCAGTTGGCGCTATTTTGCGTTATCGGTCTTTCATTGGCTTTGCTGTTTGTATTGTTACTTCTCCCACTCCTATCTGGAAGGCCGTCGCATGACCACATTCTCGTGAAGCTCGCAGAGAGCGCTCTCCTCCTTCGCTCTCGTTTTGTACTAGTAACGATCGTATCTTTTGTAATAGCACTATGCCTGGTCGGCCTTCCCCGAGTCAGAGTCGTGGATGATATCCGAGTTCTCCATAATCCATCTCAGGAGCTCGTGAAAAATCAGCGTGAAGCCGCTCGGCTAGCAGGATTCAGCGATGGCAGTACAGTACTGATTATGCAGGGCGATACCGAGGAACAGCTGCTCCAGCTCGAGGAATCTCTTCATCCCATTTTGGTAGGCCTAACAGCTCGCGGCGAACTCCAGGGGTATCGGGCCATATCGCGAATTGTTCCCTCGCAGCAGCTGCAAGAGCAGCGATACCGAAGATTCGGGGACTTGTTACGGTCCAATCCGGAACTGGTGCGAGAGGCCTCTGAGGAGCTCCACCTACCGCTCCAAGCGCGCGAAATTCTGACGTCTCTATCGACTTCCAAAGTCCCTCCGCCGCTTACCATCTCGCAGTGTACCTCCTCGATGGCGTGTGATTCAGTGCGCGACCTCTGGATTGGCCCTGGCGACGGTAAGGTTGTGAGCATAATCGCCTTGAATGGTCTTACCTCTCGTGAGTACTCGCAGATGTTTAACCAGGAGGGTGTAACGGCGATCAACCAAGCCGATGCCATATCGAATGCTCTCAGGCTCTACCGAGCGTCAGCGATTGAGTACACAGGGTTGGTCTACCTCGGCATCTTTGTTCTTCTTTTCGCGAGATACGGGCTAATCGGCTCTTTTCGGGTTTTCCTGCCAAGTATCGTAGGCTCACTTGCTGCGCTCGCAGCATTGGGATTGAGTGGCGTTCCGATCAATGTCTTTTCGGTTTTCGCATTGATAGTGCTTCTTGGAGTATCGATCGATTACGCGATCTTTTTCGCCGAAGATACTGAGCAGCACGCCGCAACTGGCTTAGCCGTTCTGCTCTCGGCTTTGACCACTGCTCTCTCATTCGGACTACTGAGTTTCAGCAGCACTCCAGCGCTGCAGAGTTTTGGAATTGTTCTCTCAGTAGGCTGCGTCGTGGCCGCACTTGCTGCTCAAGGCCTGTCGATAGTACGGCGGTAATGTACGATACGAGTCAAGGTTATCCGGAGCGAAGTAATCGTGTATAGAGTATCGAACAGATTTATCTTAGGCATGAGAAGCTATCTGTGCCTGTTGTATACTGGCTCATGGTACCACCTCGCCACGATCATGATATTGCTACTGACGCTTGCAGGTGGCTGCTCGCTACGTCTGCCGGCTCCGACTGTTCGTTCGGGTCGAATAACATCTGATATCGATCCGCGCCCTCTGTGCGCGTACGCCGGGATACCGGTAGAAAACGGAGAGAGCTCGAGCTCGGCAACATCAGTTTCGTTGGAGTGCTCGGAGAAAAGTCTCGTGATCGTCGTGTTCAACGCATTTGGTATACGGGTACGTACAATTACGATTAATTCGGATAAGAGTTTTCACGACGAAATTTCGTATATGGCGAATTCTGCTGAGGATGCTGAGGCCGTTGTGGTTCGACTACTGGACTTACTTCACGCCAGTAGTCGTAGAAATTGAACCATTGATCCGGTCGCCGCAGAACAACTGAACCAAGCTTGTCGGCAAAGCGACGGGCATACGCTGCGAGTGCTGCAGAGCGGTCGTCACGTGGGAGACGCACTCTGTGCGCCATCTCCTCGAACTCAACGTGGTATCGACCATCGAGCCCCCTTAAGCTGAAGACCGAGTAGACCGGGGCTTCGAGCATACTGGCCAAGATCCAGGGTCCCTCCGGAAAACGCGCCTGTTGGCCGAGAAACGGTACGGAAACGGCGCGCGCAGCAGAATATTTGGGGAGCCTATCTGCCAGAAGGGCAACGATCTCCCCGCGCGCGATGCTCTCCTGGAGTTGGAAGACCAGATTCGCATCCATGCCCGAAAGGTCGTGCACGCGCACGAATGAGGTCCGATTTACTTCCTCGAGAAAAGCTCTGAAGGCCTTCGAATTACCAGTGAACATGAGCGCATTGACGACCACATTGCGTGAATATCCGAGAGCCCGAATAACCTCCAGATTTCCAACGTGTGCCCCCATGAGCACAACGCCCTGACCCTGCGCCAGAAGAGCCTTGACCTCATCTCGCCCCATCCACGTGAAACGCTCAATGGGAAGCCCTGTACGCCAGGATACCACTTTGTCGACAATCGACACTCCAAACTCCCAAAACTGTCGAAAGGCTCCCCAATACGACACTAGAAGGCTCTCGGGCCTATCGGTGAGGCGCATGATTCGCCTCTGAAACGAGACCGCTGAACGTCGAGCTTTTCCGCCGCGCAGGAATAGGTACAGGACCACAGGGACTAAAATAGCAAGCAAGGGGGTGCGCCCCAGAAATTCGAAAACTTTCAACAAAAGCCTCAATCCACTCACTGAGCCACGCTCTCGGGTGTGATACCACATATCTGAGGCCGGAGTTTGTCTGCGGAAGGAACGGAACAGTCGCCGTGGTCCGTACCATAGACCCTTCGTGACAGCGATCATAAAGAGTCTTACCATCTTCACGTTGTCACGCCCGTAGCGAAAATGTGAAACTCCTGTTGGGTCATACCTCACTCGTGTGGGTAGATTGACGACCGGCACTCCTTGCCAGACAAGATTGATAACTATCTGGACATCAAAACCCATGCGCGATTCGAGACCATCCAGACCGCTGTTCTCTAAGACCGGATAGAGCGGATACACTCGAAAGCCACACAGCACATCGCGCACCTGAAAACTCCACGTGCTCAGAACAACCAAGAGATTCGAGAACTCACGACCTATTCGTCGGACGTACGGGGCATCGGGACCAAAGCGTGGACAACCCAGGATGAGAGCTTCGGGACGCCGATGCGCCTCGTCGAGAAAATGCGCGATATCATTCGTTGAATGTTGCCCGTCACCGTCGATACACAGTGCATGTGAAAAGCCTCTAGCAAGCGCCGACTGTAAACCATCCCTGATAGCGGCACCCTTGCCCCCGTTTACCCGCCGATGCACTGCCTTCACCCACGGGTATCGATGCGCGAGGTCGTCTAGAACCTGCGCAGTATCGTCGGTGCTCCCATCATTGACGACTATCGTCGTAAGAGCATAGCGCTCCAGCTCATGGATGATCCCTCCCAGAGCATAGCCGTGGTTGTAGTTCGGAACGACGATGCAGGGACGGAAGTTCTCGAGCTCAAGCGACACTGAGCTCACCTTGACTGATGGTTTGTCCGTCACTTTCAAGCCTGAAGACCACCATATTGCCGGTTTTTTTCTCCATGGACAAAGCCACCGGACGCTCAGGCTTCAAGGGGGCAAGAAATTTCACACTCTTCACTCGCACCTGTCCAGGTTTCGTATCGAGAACAGCACAAACCATCTCCCGCACCCGCACCAGCTGGAGAAAGGCGGGGACCAGAGGGTCACCGGGGAAGTGCTCCTTCATGACTGGATGCTTACCCGAAAATGAGCACTCGTGACGAATTGCACCCGACGAATCAGAGATGATCTCCTGCAAGGGGGTCGTCATACCACCTCTGCCTTCAGTCTCACACGCTCCAGGACTGCAATTAAATCTCCAAATGTTTTGGCCTGGACAAAATCAGAGAGCTCGACACTGACACCCATGCGCTGTTCGATAAGACCAATGATATCGAAGAGGTCGATGCTATCGAGATCAAGATCTTCGCGTAGACGGCTCTCACTTGTCACAGATGCTGCGTCTACGTCAAAACGCTCCTGTAATACCGCCAGAATCTCCTTTTGCAGAGTAACGTCCATCTTACGATCCATTAACTATAATTTATGTACGGTGCTTACGCACAAGGGATGCCAACGAACGTACGGAACCAAGATGAGCACGCGACTCATCTGATTTGGAGTCAATTTTTATGTTGTAAGATTTCTGAAGAGCCACCCCGAGTTCGAGCGCATCCACTGAATCCAACCCAAGGCCTTCGCCAAACAGAGGCGCCTCCGGTGCTATATCGTCAGGAGTGATATCCTCGAGCTTCAAAGTGGAGATGATGAACTCTTTGACTTCCTGCTCTACTGGATCGTGTACCGTCATAACTCTCCCTGCCTGCAAAGCTCACATGCGCTCGGAGAAATTATACAGCCACCTCCGAGGCACCAAATCATAGATTCGCTTCGCTGGCCTACGATACCCAACTCTTGAGGCGTTCTTCAAGCCACTGGGTGCCCTTGATGCTCTCGGAACGAATCGTCTCCAAAGTGGCTTCAGAGCGGTCAATTTCGAACTTTATCTTGTCTAATCGGACAAGCTGATACCGGATCGGTGTCGGTGGCGGCCGCCACCACGGTAGACCTCGCCCTAAGACCACCGGCCGCATCCGTACTCCGAAAACCTCCAAGGGCACATCAGCCTCGAGGGCTATCCGTACGGCGCCACGTTGCAGCGGGCCACATGCGCCGTCTGGGGAGCGGGTTCCCTCGGGAAATATGATAACGAACCCGCCTGCCCTCAACGCTGCTGTGGCCGCTTGTATTAGTTCGGATGCCTCAGAGTAAGGGATGTATCCAGCCCGCCGTGCAAAGCCGGAGATTACCGGTATAGTGCTCAGTGCACGTTTCATGACGCATACCCCGTTCGGGATCAAGCTCAAGAGAAGCAATGCATCGAGAAGCGAGGGATGATTTGCGACTACGACACTCGGGCCTTGAAGGTTAAGTCGCTGACCATCTCTTGCCCCTTCACTCAGATGCACCAACGATAAACACTCGAGTGTGTAGAAGAGTAGTCGAGTGCCATTGTGAATTGTGCGCCTGACTATCAGTTGTGCCCTATTTGGTTCCACCCATGAGGTTCGAAGGAGTACAAAGAGATAGAGGCACACTGCTCCCGCGGCAAACACGGCCAAAACCACGAAATATCGCAAGGCGCCAGAAAGTGTCCCAGATGTTTCGGAATGGGTTCCTGCCCCGCAAAGGTCTCTTCCAAGCTCCTCACGCGTCGGCTGCATCTCTCACCCACACACTGCCGAGCGATAGAGCCCTTCCCGCGAGCCGACAAGGGCACACTCGCATTGAAGCCCTGAGGCGCGCAGTAACAGCTCACCCTGATTACCAGCCAACCACCCGGCAAATGTAACAGCATGCTGCCACCCATCCGATGCATCCGCATAACTATCATCGAATTGCATGCGCAAAGAGAGGTGAGTACCTGAGAGCTTATCTGCCCTTCCGAGCATGAGTGCCACGGCGTATGGCTGGGGCTGCACATTCTGAGCCGGTAAAAAGATATCCGCGACTCGCTCGTCCGAGCAGACGTAGAGAACCCGCTCCTCACTCCCTTGGCACAAGGTAAGGAACGCATCACATAGCCCCATCAAAAAAGTTCTATCGCCCGCTGCCAGAGCCGTGGCTGGTCCGCGATTTCCCGTTGCTATCGAGTACAAACCGGAGGCAGCATTGTGCACCGATAGGCTGAAGCCCATCGGCGACAGCGGCAGCTCCTCACCAAGCTCCCTCAGAAGGGCAGCAGTGATATCTGATTCCCCGTGTGCAGAGGCGAACACCGTCGGAAAGGGCCCGTGTTCCTCGACACTCTGTGCGGCCGCGTGCGCTACGGCTAACGTTACCTTAGAAAAGGCAGAGCAACGACGCCTCAGTGTTGCCGGAACAAAGTCAAGATTCAGCCCCCCCGACACGAGTGAATCCAAGCGGCGTCCAGCCTCCGCTGGCCAGCTCTCAAACAGAGCTCCTTGAGGAGCGTAGGCCCATGCCAAAAGAGAGGCGTCGAGGGAGTGTTTCATACTCATGTCTGACTCAGGGCGTTTCCAGGGAAATTGGACAAATACTCCCTTTAAATTACTACAGATGTCCTCAAAGAAAAAAGCCAGATGGCCGAAATCCGGCCCTGATTTCGTTAAACTCGCTGAACTGTCATGAAGATCAGTATGTTGAAGAAATAGCCGTTGTCGACGCTACCGATTTTCCCCTTACTTAATCCCGAAATCTGCACCGATATCCTCTTGATTGGTAACCCCACCGCGTAAAACCGCCTTTTCTGCCTTCCCCCTTCACTGCTAAGTTCCCTCTACGTGGTAATTTCACTCTCTGTGGAGGTCAGTGTGATGTGTACAAAGCGTTCGTTAATCCCCCTCATCTTTCTTCTCTGCTTGGCACTGAGCGCCTGTACTCAGCAACCGCTCCTTTCGCCGTCCTTCAACATACCGATGAACAACCCCAAGCGAGTCCACGAGGTCATTCGCGAGGCTCTCGTGCGCCGATCTTGGGTCATCATCAAAAACGAACCCTCTGCGTTCGAAGCTGAGTACAAGCGTGGTCCGCAGATATCCGCCCGAATCAGAGTCCAGCATGCGGGTTCGAATGTGTCGATCCGACTGCTCGATAGCTCTGGGCTCAACTATCAACCAGTCGGAACGGGTCAAGGACCGATGATTCACAGAACCTACAATAATTGGGTCACGAAACTCGAACGTGATATCCAGATGTTGGTGGGAGCGCAGCTATGAGTCACTCATGAAGATTACACATGCGGCGCGCAGCGAAGCTCCTGCATTCTCCGAGCTAGCTGCACAAGGCTAGTTATTCGATGAAAACCGAGAATCTAGTAATTGTATTCACCGACATCGTAGGTTTTACGGAGGCCACGGCTCAGATGTCGCGTGAGCAGAGTCAGAGAGTCCTCGACAAGCACAACCAGCTTCTACTTCCAATCGTTAGGCGTTTTAGGGGGCGCCACATAAAAAGTATCGGGGACGCCTTACTTCTGGCGTTCACGTCTCCGACTGACGGCATGCGTTGTGCGATGGCCATGCAGGATGTTCTACACGAATACAACACCACCGTTCGCAAAGATGAGGAGATTCACATCAGAATCGCTGCAAGCCTGGGAGAGGTGCGAGTCACCAAGACAGATATCTTCGGCGAGCCCGTGAACGTAACAAGTCGGATCGAAGGCATAACGCCCTCAGATGAGATCTACTTCAGTGAAGCAGTGTACCTGGCCATGAACAAGGCCGAGGTTCCAGCAGTTGAAGTCGGCATCAAGGAGCTCAAAGGAATCTCTAAACCTATTCGCATCTTCGCAATTCCGCGCTTTGTACAGACACGTCTCGTTCCGGACTCCGACGCTGCGACACCAACGGAATCACAGCTCGGATATCCCTTCGGAGGTATGCACCTGGCAGGATCGGCCGGACCCAAAGGGTGGTTACCACAACACACCGAATCACTCGGTTTAGCTGGAAGCACATCGCTACTACGGCTGTGTGTCTAGGAGCTTGCGGCCTAGGGACTTATGTGATGCTCAATGGCTCTTCACAGAGCGACACACCGCCTACCGTTGCCGCCAACAAGGAGGCCGTTCCCACACAGACTGGCCCTAGTGGGGTCCTCCCTACACCTGTGGTAAGTATCCAGATGACGCCTGTTGCTGTAGCTACCAGCCTCGCAGCAGCGCAAGCAAGCCCCACTACCCTGGAAGCTGCTTCCCCGGCGCTGGCAAACCCAGCTCTAACCAATACCCCCGATCAACAAGCCGCGATTGCAAAGGCAATGATCAAGGAGAGTAAGCCATCTACGCCGAAAGTATACTCGCCATCCACTATCATCGAAGCGAAGCAGGCCTACCGAGCCGGGCGAATTACAAAAGAACGCTACCGAGAAGTAGTTACCCGCCTCGAAGATGAATTTGATATGCGAGTACGACAAGCCAAGCTCGACTACAAGGCAGCCCGCATAACCAAGGAAGGCTATAAGATGCCCATCACGCAACTCAAGCGTCGCTACATCGGCGAGGATTAATCAATCATACCCAGCGCTCATCGGCGCACATTCGATACATTCAGAATCGGTCGGGATAAAGCACCCTTGCAAGGCGTTCGGCTAGGAGGATGTAGCGCGGTCCCGGAATACTAGCGTAATCCTCGCTCAATATGGCGACTCGACCTTCTGCCACGGCTGGATTACGCGGATACTGCATCCAGAAGCTCTGAAGCTTCGCCTCATCTACTGGCCCATCATTTTCACTGACTATTTCTACTATCGCCTGGGCACCGAGCGATAGAAGCCCTTCGGGAGAGATAGTGGGTACTGCGACCGTGCGCTGCTTATTGACGTTCGTTGAACCTACTAGCGAGAGTATATCCGAGTAGAAACCGTCATTTCCTGAGACGTACACTCCGGACAGCCGACTTCCCTCGTGTGTCCTTCCTACAACGACGAGGGTTTGGAGAGGAGGCACACCTCTCAACCTCTCCTTCAAGTCGCGCTCGCGTTGTTCAAAATCTCGCAAGGCCGCCTGTGCGCGAACACTCGCTCCACATGTCTCTCCAATTGTGGAGAAGCTCTGGTGTATTCCCCCCACCGTTCGGTGATCTATTTGTACTATGTTAATTCCGAATCGGCGGAGAAGTCGTAGTGCATCGCTGTTCTCGTTCAACACAAAGACGTGCGAGGGTTTCAAGCTTACGAGCTGTTCGATGTTGAGGTCAAAGAGTCCGCCAACCTTCGCTACTGCTTGGGCCTGCGTGGGATAGCGACAGAAGCGCGTAACCCCAACAAGCCTATCTCCGAGGCCGAGCTCGTAGACAACTTCGGTGATACTCGGCGCCAAAGAAACTATACGGGTACAAGCCCGCGCTTCTGCAGTAGCGTCAAAAGAGGGTGTCCACATAATCGAAGCTACGAGATACGTGAAGTAGGCCCTAATGACCGTGAAAAACTGGAGATTGCGCCGATATTCAATGTTCATCGAAGGGCGCATCAGTACACAGTGAGCTTTATTCCACCGTACGCCGCAGCCCCCAACGTACCAAAGCCCAACACATCTTCGTATTCCTTGTCGAAGATATTGTCGATCCGCGAAAAGAACTCTACTTTTTCGGAAACCTGATATGAGATGGTAAAATTTACGAGACCATACCCACCGAGACTCGTACGCCTGGGCTCACTTGCTGAGAAGTCTGTATCGAAACGGCTACTGTATGCTCTCCACTGAAGCTGCGTTTTGATACGCGAAGTAGGGAGATATACTACCGTTACCGTAGCCTTGTTCTTTGGCCTCCGAAGCAGCGCCTCGCCTGTATCATCATCCTGTGAATCAGTGTAGGTGTAGGCGGCACCAAGCGAGAGGCGCTGTGTTATTTTCAGATCAGTTGATACCTCACAGCCACTCGTCTCTGCATTCCGGATATTGTTCAAAATGAAGGTGCTGGGGTCGAATGCAATCAGGTTGTCGAAGTAGTTGTGATAATGGCCAACCGATACGGCTAGTCTGTTTTTGAACAGGTCTCGGTCGATTCCTACATCCCATCCCACGTTCTCTTCAGGGCTCAAATCTGAATTACCGTAGCTTGAATATAATTGCACGAGCGACGGAGCCTTGAATCCGGTACCCACAGAACCTCTGAGTTTTGTGTCCGCATCCAAGAGATATGCTGGTGCTACCCGCCACGTCTTGTACGTGCCGAATCGCGAGTGGTCGTCTACTCGTCCTCCAAGATCAAGATACAAGCTCTTGTCGTACGAAAGCCGCGCTTCAGTGAAGATTGCATTTGTTCGCGCATCCTGCCAACCGAGTACATCTTCGTAGGGGCCAAATGTACCGTCCGATCGGTAGAAAGAATCCGCCCGCTCTCGTTCAGTCTCTGCGCCAAGTACAGCGGAAAAGTATTGAGCTGGGCTCCACGTCGTAACTCCCTGTAGCTTGAGGAGATCACCCTTGTAATTCGACCGGAGGAACTCCGAGGATATCGAATCGGGGTCATTCGTATCGTCTAGGGTGTGATGGGAATACGAGAGGGAAAGTGTAGGCGTAAGGGTTTTGTCGAGTAGATGTCCGGTGATCTCTCCGCGTGTGAAAAATTCCTCATTGTTGAAACGACGATTGGGATCGTCGCCTCCAACTCCCCCACTGTTATCGAGCGCAGCGTTGGAGCGATCGTACCGTGTGGTAAACGTAGCATCAAATAACTCAGAGGGCAGAACCTTTATCCGATTTGAAAGAGAGGTGTTTTCATAACCATCATGCTCGAAGTTTCCATCGCGACTATTTGCCGAGGAGATGCTTCCTATATCCTGGCGAGTTATACCATTTGAAACCTCCAGCCAGTCACTTCCGTATGAGAGATTCCCTACCTGCGTAAACGAGTTGTATGAACCTGCTTCAGAGCGGAGGTTCATACGCAGCCCCTTATCAGACCTTTTCGAGATGATGTTGATGACTCCTCCCATCGCATCTGAGCCGTAGAGAGAGCTTTGCGGACCTCGCAAAACCTCGATCCTCTCGATGTTTTCCAATGTCAGGTTCGTGAGGTTGAATGCTCGATTTGGAGAGGCTGGGTTGTTCAGCTCAATTCCATCGAGAAGTACCAAGGTGTGCTCGCTGTTTGCGCCGCGTATGAAGGCGACCGCCACGCCCCCTGGACCACCACTCTGCACAACATCGAGGCCCGGTACCGGATCGATAGCATTCGTAACATTTCGGTATTGCCCGTCGTCGATATCATCCTCAGTAACCGTCGAGACGGAGCTTGCTACGTTTACTTGGCGTGTCTCGATACGACTAGCTGTTACAATTATCGGGCTCGCTGTAACTGCGCCCTCAGCTTCATCTTCGGCATGACCTTGCTGAGGTACTACAAGAGCTGAGATAAAGAGCAGACCCAAACCGAAGGTTCGGCCAAGAGCAGGGGGTCGTGAAAGCACACGGGCTCCATTTAAGAGTAGGCAGTGATGTTCAGATAGTCGAACCACACCCCAATCCACGAGGGTGTAGTCCGGATGACTGCCAACTACTTGCGGCTCATCAATGCGAGAAGGTCTTCTGGCTCCTGGGCATTCTCCCCTCCCCTTCCCATTCCCTCGACAGTACGGAACAGTGGGTGTGTGAGGGGCGCCTCCCAGTTACAGCGGCGGGACCGCGACGGAATTACACCGTTCTTCCCTGGCGCTCGCAATCAAAGGAACTCGTACTTGAGTTGGGGTCCGAAAGTCAAGCATAGAAACGGGCCCGCTATCTTCGCACCCTGGAGTCATTGCTTTAAAAGAGCGATTGATTTTCAGTGCGCTTTCCCTATAGTGCCGGGGACTAGCGAGTTTTCGAATATGCTACGGAGAAGTCACATGACAACGCTGCCCCACGTTTCGCGTTCTGCAAGTTTGGTCTTTCTCGTTGCCTTCCTCAGCGGATGTGCATTCGGCACTAAGATGAGCTACGACAAAACAGCTTTAGCTGTCCCACCGGCTAGAGGAGACGTCGCAGTAGGCGTGTGGGACGCTCGCCCATACGTTCTTTCGGGAGAGAAGAGTCCTCAGTGGGTTGGCTTACAGCGCTCGGGGTTTGGCATTCCGTACGGCGTTCACACTCAGTCCGGCGCCCCTCTGAGAAGGGAGTTCTCCCAGGCGATAGTCAACTCTTTTAGCCACTCGGGTGTTGCCGCGAGAGCCATTGATATTCCGGATAAGCTCTCGAATGTAGAAGCAGTCGAGAGGTTAATGCCGTCAACTGGGACAGCTATCCTGTTACAGATCGCGAATTGGAAGACTGATTCGATGACAGACGTGCATTTTGCGTACGACATGACGCTCAAGGTGTTCAACAACGGCGTCAAGATCGCAGAGGAGCGGGTAAATGGGGATGAGAAGCTCGATGGGAGCTTCTGGAATCCGATCGGTAAGTCCGAGAGAGTGGCCGTAGCCAAACAAAAGGAAAAGCTCGATCAGCTTTTCTCGAGCTCGCGGGTCAGAGCTGCTGTGAACTCTTCGAATGTTGGACAGCTAGCAGAGTCTGAGCGTCAGAGGCCCCTCGCTCAACCCATTAAAACCGACACTTCAGGCGTAAAAGTGGCTGCTACCCGAGAGCAGAGCCCTGGAAGAAAAGGGCTTGGCACCTGCTCTATCGAGCAAGTGCTCTCGATGAAGAGCTCTGGCTTGTCGGATTCCCAGGTCAAGGCGGCGTGCGCAGAGAACGGTAACTAGCGCGGCGCTTTTTGAGTCTCCGTAAGACTGCTTTTTCTGACCCTCTTACTTGAGCATCAAGCGTTGGCTCGTCGGCAAAAGGTCGGTGGCTTTTCGCAGATCATCGTGAGTGAGGGCTACGATGAGTGGTTGGACCATCTCTGCTAACGTGTACTTCTCCAGGGCAGAGACCGGAACTTGAGTCATATGTTGCCCGTGCGTTTCACTCGATAGCGTAAACACGAGGGGAAAACTCGTTGAGCGGTTTTTAAGGGCTAATGCACCCTCCTCTTGATGGTCCCCAGATTTGGCAGTGCATCTTTCCAGACCAACCAGATTGTCGTCGATCGGTTCGACACGCCCAACCATGCGCTCATCTCCGATACCGCTGGCATACCCCGTCGTATGCGCCAAGGAAACTGTCAGCCATTTCTTCGGGAAAGGCACGCCTCGCTTCGAGTTCTGTTCGATACCTGCGGCAAAGCTATAGCCTTCCCTCCCTATAGCCATGAAACCGAGCGGACTACCCGAGGGCGAGATGCGATACCAACCTTCTACATCCGCATCCACCACTCCGAAAAAGGCCCATAGATCCTTGAAGTTCGCCTTGAGTACTTCGAACAACGCTGCCCACACGGCATAGTTCGCTTCGATTCGAAGACGCTGCTCCGCATTCTTGGTCTTGTACGCCCTATCGAGCTGCCCAAGAAAAGCCTGATACGCGTCAGTCAACCTCTGCCGAGCCACATCGACGGCCTGCCGATCCTCTGCCCTCTGCCGCGCCACACGCGCAAGCGTTTCCGGATCAGGGCCTTGAGGGGCCAATTGCTCGCTTTTCTGATTCGTAGCGGTACCGCGCACCGAGTTGAGTAATTTGAATACCATAGTACGTGTGAAGTAAGGGTTTGCCCCACTCTTTATTACCAGTGTACACCAACTGAAATCTTACGTCGTATTTATCGGTTTTATTTCAGGCTGCTCTATGGGCGTACCCAAGCATTCTCAAGCCATTCTGATCGCTCATAAAATCGGGCTCTTCGTGGAATCGAGTGGGTGTCAATGACTGCAGATGGGGCATAACCCATGGTTTTCAGTGATAAATAACGTATTTCTGCGTGAACGTGCTCGTAAACGTGAACGT
>JBBAUR010000026.1:0-43752 GCA_040398075.1 Bdellovibrionota bacterium
AGATAATGAGTAAGATGCGCTGTGGTGACGGATCACTCCGAGCCGACTACCCGTTCGTCTTCGGGGAGTTGCCGCCGTAGCGTGTTTTCTTAAACCCGCTTGGATGGCAGGTAACGCCGTATGGCGGGTCCTCCGTACGCGGCGATGACGTATGCTAGCAGCACCATGAGGACCATCGGGGGCAGAGGCATTAGCATTCCCGGAATACTCGGCACATAGGTTGGAGCCTTATGGTAAGCGCTACCGAAGCGTTCTGATGGATCAGGTAGAGGGGATAACTGATGAACCCGCCAAAAACGAAGATCGGGGATGCGCAGATCGCCGCTACTCGTTCCCTGAACAGCGCGGCTACGAAAATGAGGTACAGGGCAACAGAAACAATAAAGGCGTCTATGCTCCACTCTGAGTTAGCGAAGATGGCAAGTGGAAGCACACATATCGATACAGCGAGGGCTTTCATATCTTTCTGCGAGAAAGCTTTGAACACGAAGGCACCGATCATAAACCAGCCGAAATGTTTGAGCGCCAGGGACTACATCAAAGAACTGACCACGTAGAGATTGAGGGTAGCCGGCTGTGATTGTGACCACGAGGCTTACTACGAATAAGACCAAGAGGATGGTGAGAGCTCTCTTCTTGGTCACGAAGTAAAGAAGCCGGAATAGTAGATAAAATTTCACCTCCACAAATATGGACCAAAAGGCACTCTCGACGGTGTGAGTTTCTATTCCGAAGAGGATCTCCAGAAGGAGTGGGTCGATGAAGCAGAGCCCGGGCAGGGTGTTGACGAGAGACAGCGTCCCCACTGGTCGCTCAGGAAGCCACCCTGAGGTGGTGTAAATCACTATGGTGGTCAAGAGCATTACTGGAAAGAGCCGTAACCACCGTCGATAAAGGAACTCACCGAAGCTGCGGCAGCTCTGGAGGGTTAGGAGGATAACGAAGCCTGAAATGAGGAAGAAAAGATTTACTCCCAAGGTCCCCTGCTCGAACACAACAAAGTGCCGCAAAGCACCGGCCCACGGAAGGCGTTCTGCCCAGCGCGAGTATGCGTGATACATCACCACGAGCAGGATGGAGAGCCCTCGCAGCTCGTCGAGCGATGCGATACGTCGGATGGGCGGCTTTGAGACGGATGCCTCGCCTGGTGTGTGGTGCCGTGCGGGTAATGTGTTGAGAGCGAGATGCCTGCCGTGTATTTATTCACGATTTGCAGCGGCGCGATAGACTCGACGTAGCCTTGGCGATCGAAGGAGCCGAATTTTACAGACTCTTTTGGATTTTTTTCGTGAGAGATAGCAGAAAGCAAGTCATGGTTGTAGGCCTTGCGATGTTGTCATACCGTAGGTTGATTTGCCGCAGGAGATTGTCGTCATACCTAGTTGGTGGACGGACTCGAATTTCAGAAGGAATGCAAACATGATGCAAAAGATTATTTTCTCCTTTGTCGCCCTATTGACTGTTGCGATATTCCGAACTGACGTGCAAGCCGATAGTGGAGAGTTCCTGTACGGGGCACCGTCACGTTCTACGCCACCGGAGGGCGCCTACATTACCCTAGGTAGAAAGGCGGGAGACGGAGGTCTCCTGCGCGCGTTCAGAAGTACACTTACCTTTTCGTGTCCCGGCTTGGATCCTCAGACGTACGTGGAAACGGTCGGAACTGATGAGTTGAGCAGCCTGAATGGATGAGTTGAGCAGCCTGAATGCAGTTGTGCGTCGCGGTACCCTGCGATTCGCGTACGAGCAGGAGATGCAAATCGGCCTAGTGGATGTATTTGTGAGTGTCAATGTTGCCGTAAAGTTTTGCGGAATTAGCGGGTTGCCTTCGTGTGTACAGCGAACACGCAGCGGCAAGAGGGTACGGCGGATGACCTTCAATAAGATCAGAATTTCGATCGGTGTTACTACGCTCAGCGGCGCTCCCTTTACCTGCACCGCAGTACACGAGTTTGCGGGGGGAAGAAACCTGACTTTCCAACCATGAGCTCTTTCCAAGTGGCATGTCACTCTCTGAACGCGAGGAAGTTAACCTGGGGAAGCGAGAGTTTGCCACAGAGATGACCACAAAAATACTCGAATATGGCTTCAAAACTCTCCTTCTGGATTCGATCTCTTGTACTGTAATGCCTGCTCATCATGATTCAATTAAAAAGGCGCCCACTCATTAAAGCGTTACATCTCAGATGCCTCGATCTCTCCGACTCTGAGTTTCATCCTTTCCAGGGTGTTACGGATGCGACATATTCTTGCCCCTATTTGACCTACTTTCCTCAAATACGTGGTCGAAGCGGTCTCTGATCTCTGCGAGTCCCTTAGGGCGATACTCCACAACTAGGGTAGATTGCACGCGTCCGCGCATCGCTGAGAGTACATGCGGTGCCAGCATCTCTTCCTTGTTTCGAATCGCTGCAAACAACCGATGCATACGTTGTGAAAACGAGGAAGTAAGGCGAACGGTGATGAGATGGTCTCCAATCAAGGTAAGATACGTGGAATTGCCGACCCCAAACGCATCAGCTACGAACTTCACTCTGGCGAAACGGCGTGGAATGAGCCCAGCGCCGTATCGACACGTGTAGCAATCATGCCCGATGATGTGGTGTTGCTTGGTGTCGACCCGACCGAGAGCTGAAAAGAAATTCTCTGTAATATGCTCATGCACCAGATGAAACCACTGAGCTGGCTTCCATACTCGAGTACACGTATGTGGATGCACCTGCTGAAGTACAAGCATGAGCTGCATCCATGCGTAGTCGAGGCGCGCCAGGTCGTGAAATCTGAGTTTCATGCGCCCCGTCAGTGCGGCGGAACTCGGGTCGACAGACCCTTTCAGGTGTGAGACATATGCACCCCGAAGAAGCGAGATCATATTAATAATCCAAATCAGCTGCAATGCATAAAGGCCGTTCGCCCGAACAACCACTCCGAGCTGCTCGAGTGCCTTGAGCTCCTTAAAAATGGACCGTCGCGAAAATATCTTGGAACGCGTTGCAACCTCGGACTGCAATTCGCTTGCCGACATGTTCGGGCGTTCTGCTAGGAGCCCTACGAGAAGCTCTTTTAGTTGTTGTGCTTGAGTAAGTAGCAAGGCGTATCCCCGTATCTATAGTAGCGACAGTTGTTGAAATAATTCAGTATACTACCAAAGTGCATTAAAAGTGCACTTTAAGTAAAGATGTTTCTCAAAGACGTGCGAATTCTCTGCTGTTAAAACCGGTAATCGGTATTGAGCATCAGACATGTGAGAATGGCGATGACCAATCAAATCGATTGCTAGAACCGATCCAAGCAGTCAGTTCCGGGGCGTAAAACTGGTTGAATTATCGATTTCTTGATCCCTACTGGCTTTTAGGCACTGAGAAGAAAGATGCAAAGAACTTACTCACGTAAAAGGAGGTCTCTTTGAAGAGCACTTCGGAAAAGGTCAGGCCGACTACGTATGCGCCAAACAGGACCACCACACAGATAATGGTTGCCAGTATCCCTGTGGTCAGCGACGCTTTCCCGAGTATACGGATCCCTTGAGCAAATATCATGAATGACCAAAACATTCCCAACATGACGAAATAGGGCAAGAACTGGATGTACCAGTCAGTTTGCGAGGGGCGGCCCGTAGCAAAATAGGTCAGGACCGAAACCTCTCCGATGGCGTAGTAGTTTACTATATAGTACCCGATAGCTAAGGGAAGCAGCGGCGTGAACGAATAAATCACCAACGCCAGGAGTTGTATGAGTTTGATCTTCAACGCCAGCAATCGGAGTACCAGCGCGCTACACGGGACGAACAGCGCGACAGTCGTCGCTAAAGTGGTGAGCATCGCGTACGTGACGTTAACGTTCCAGGTAGTCAACTCGTAACGATACTGAAAGATCATCACAGGGAAGACTAGCACCACAATCAGAGCTGCCAGAGTAGCAAAGAGGTATGGGGGCCGTTTTCGTTCAATGAGTAAATGCTGTAGGCTGCCGTAAGGGTCGACCGGAGTTGCAATCAGCACATCAGCCATCGTCATGTCTTTGTGGAAACGCTTCATTGATAACCTCTCAGTAGACTCCTATATCTTACAACCTTTTAAGGCGGCTTGCAGGGGGGGTATTTCAAGGGGGACGTTGTTTGATCGGCGGATCGGGTAGGTAGGTCGGGCCAGGTGGGTAACCGGGGTCATTATCCCCGTCGGAGGAGGGCCAACAGAGCGCTTCCACGATTGCCTTTTGAGGCGATATAGTGTTGAATCGGCCAACTCGCGGAGCTCTACCGTGGCTGGGCAATCCTGATGAATTGAATTCTCTCGTGTAGAGAATTTAATTGAGCGGGAGTAGCTCAGTTGGCTAGAGCATCAGCCTTCCAAGCTGAGGGTCGCGGGTTCGAGTCTCGTCTCCCGCTCCACTACACAGCTCTTTACAGTAATCGCATATTTTCTCGGTGCCCTCGGGCCTTCATTCTGGTCTACAATGGTGAAGAAGTAGCTGTCTCAGAGTGATCTTATGCGTGAAATTGTTTCATCGCTTGGTCTTCAAGCGACCTCTCCTGGTGCCTTTGGTAAAGGTGTCGTGACCTCTACCACCGAGAGCGAGTTAATCTCTCGTTCCCCAATTAACGGTGAGGAGCTTGGGCGCATCGTATGCGCAGATGAGGCTGCATATGAGCGCGTGATACGCGATGCCACCGAGGTTTTTAACGAATGGCGTAAGGTACCAGCTCCCGAACGTGGTGATGTGGTGCGCAGAATCGCTGACGCACTCAGGGATTCAAAGGCGCTTCTCGGAAAGCTCGTCTCCGCTGAGGTGGGCAAGATAGCCGCTGAAGGTGAGGGGGAGGTTCAAGAGGCGATCGATATAGCCGATTTTGCCGTTGGATTATCTCGGCAGCTGTACGGAAACGTGATGCAGTCCGAACGTCGGAACCATCGGATGTACGAGCAGTGGCACCCTCTTGGGGTCGTCGGAGTAATAACAGCCTTCAATTTTCCGGCTGCTGTATGGGCGTGGAATTCGATGATCGCCGCCGTATGCGGTGACGTCATAGTGTGGAAGCCCTCGGAAGAGGCACCGCTAACGGCGTTGGCCATAAACAATATCTGCCGAGAGGTGGCCCGCTCCGTTGGGTTTGAGGGCGTCTTCTCACTGCTTGTCGGGTCTGGTCCCGAGCTTGGTAAGCGTTTGGCCGCGGATCGAAGAATTCCCTGTATTTCGGCCACAGGCTCCTGCGCGATGGGGCGCTCAGTTGCTCAGGCCGTGGCGCAGAGGCTGGGTCGTTGTATCCTCGAGTTGGGGGGTAACAACGCCGTAACGGTGTTAGCAGATGCGGACATGCAGCTGGTTGTGCCGGGTATCTTGTTCGGGGCGGTGGGTACCGCCGGGCAGCGGTGCACGAGTATCCGTCGTGTGTTGGTCGATGAGAGCGTGTGCTCGACGGTGCTCGAGAAGCTCAAGACTGCATATCAGCAGGTCCGGATCGGTAATCCGCTCGAAAAAGGTGTTTTGATGGGACCTTTGATCAACCAGAGGGCAGTTGATGCTTACAACGCGGCTGTGTCTCGAGTCAGAAACGAGGGCGGAGAGATTGTCTACGGAGGACGGGTCTTGTCTGGGATGCCGTCATCGCTCTACGTAGAGCCAACGCTCGTAAAGGCGAGGCGCGGGATGCCGATCCTGCAAGAGGAGACGTTCGCACCGATCCTGTACGTTGTCCCGATCCGCGGTATCGAGGAGGCCATCGCGCTCAACAACGATGTTCCGCAAGGCCTGAGTTCGGCGATCTTTACCCGAGACTTTCAAGCGGTTGAGCGTTTCCTCTCTGCCCACGGCAGCGATTGCGGTATCGCAAATGTGAATATGGGCACGTCAGGGGCTGAGATTGGCGGGGCCTTCGGTGGGGAGAAGGATACCGGCGGGGGCCGCGAAGCAGGCTCTGACGCCTGGAAACAGTACATGCGGCGCCAGACCTGCAATATAAATTTCGGAAACGCGATGCCCCTGGCACAGGGGATCGTCTTTGGTTGAGGGCCGGGTAGCGGCTGGCCTGGTGATGCGGGTTCCCATTGTTTCGATGGTGTGTTAAAAGCCTTCCTCTAGCCACTATTTGCCCTGGTGCTGGAATTGGTAGACAGGCATGATTCAGGGTCATGTGTCCGTAAGGGTGTGGAGGTTCAAGTCCTCTCCAGGGCAATCCAAAGGCGCTGCTTTGTAGTTATCTGCCCATCAAGCGGCTACTTTTCGAGCCTTGCGGAGGTAGTATAGAAGCAGAGGTTGAAGGGGTTGTTCAACTCGGAGTAGTATCTCCGCTGGTTTGCTTAGGCAGTACGGATGCGCTCACACACCGGGACAAAGACCCAGGTGGTGGACGGTCAAGCGTATTGGGGTGGTATAAAATAGAGCTATGAACTTAGTAAAAACTCTCGTAAGTGCGGTAGTTGTAGCGATCTGCGTAGTCGGCTTGCTTTCTGGTTGCGAACGCAAGCGGCGCACGTATGCAGGTATTACTGACCCTGCTCCGGTTGGTACGATTGCCCCGCACAAGTAGTACCACTTCATTCCTCGGTACAGGAATTTTCCTCCGATCTACTGCTCGACGAGAGATGTCCGGTGGGGTTGGACTTTTATAGACAGAGCGTATGGTAGCTACCGTTCTCGCTGAGTGTGTGAAGCGTGGTCACGAGCAGGTTTCGTATTTTTACTACCCTGAGGTCGGGTTAAAAGCGATCGTCAGCATCCACGATACTACCCTAGGTCCGGCGCTCGGGGGCTGCAGGCTCCGTATGTACGGGGATGAACAGCAGGCGCTCGAAGATGTCATGCGACTCTCAGAGGGGATGACCTACAAAAGTTCCTTGGCAGGTCTCCCTCTCGGTGGCGGTAAGTCGTGTATCATTGCAGACCCAGCCATGCAGCAGGGCAGGAAGGAGCTCTTCGAAAAGTTCGGGGAGTGCCTCAATTTTCTTATGGGGAGGTACGTAACGGCCGAGGACATGGGCACATGTGTGGATGACATGATGGCGATACGCAGCAAGTCGCGATTCGTGGTAGGTACGGATCCTGACGACGGGGGGGCGGGAGATCCCTCGCCCTGGACCGCACGCGGGGTGTTCGTAGCGATGCGCGCGGCGATTGAGCGCGTCTTTACTACCGCTCCGAGCCTCCGTGGGAAGAAGATCTCCCTCCAAGGAGTTGGCCATGTCGGCATGCTCCTCCTCGAGTTGCTCCACGGCGAGGGTGCTTCAGTTGTTGTGAGCGATACCAACAAGGGTGCAGTGGAAGAAGCCGTGCAACGCTTCGGTGTCCGTGTTGTGGCCCCCGAAGCACTCTATGATGAGCCGTGTGATATCTTTGCGCCGTGCGCTATCGGTCAAACGGTGAATCCTACGACGCTCGGGCGCCTGAAGTGCCGAGTAATTGCAGGCGCAGCCAACAATCAGCTCTCCGACCCATCGGTGTATGCCATTCTCGAATCAAAAGGGATCCTCTATTGTCCTGACTTCGCGATCAATTCAGGTGGCGTCATATGTGTGGGCGCAGAGCTCGCTGAAGGGGGTCCTGATAAACAGTGGATCAAAGAGAAGGTCGAGGCAATTTACGCGACGACCGCCAGAGTTTTGGATGAATCGAAGCTTCGGGGTAAGGCCACCGAAGAGGTCGCTATCGAGCTTGCCAAAGAGCGTATCCGTGCGGCTAAGAGCCGTTTATCTCAGTGAGCCGTAGGCCAGCAGCAGCTCGACCCAACCCAGCTTCAGAGCCATTCAAGCTTTCGACGAAGTTCGCACCGGCTGGTGACCAGCCTCGAGCAATCCACAGTCTCGACGAAAATCTTCGCAAGAAAGTGCCGTATCAGACCCTACTAGGAGTAACCGGTTCGGGTAAAACGTACACGATTGCAAATGTCATCGCGAAGCAGAATCGCCCTACGCTTGTCATTGCGCCTAATAAGACCCTGGCAGCTCAATTATACGGTGAGTTTCGCGAGTTTTTCCCTGAGAATAGGGTGAGCTATTTCGTAAGCTACTACGACTACTATCAGCCTGAAGCATACATCCCTTCCACGGATACCTATATCGAAAAGGATTCGGCCATCAACGATGAGATCGACAAGATGCGGCATGCTGCAACCAAAGCGCTCCTGGAGGCTCGCGATGCTATCGTCGTAGCGAGTGTGAGTTGCATATACGGCCTTGGAGCGCCTGAAGATTACTTCAAGATGATGCTGTATATCGAGCGTGGGGATCGTGTTGTTCGCGAAGATGTGATCCGCCAGCTGGTGTATATGCAGTACAAACGGACCGATATCGAATTTACTCGCGGGACGTTTCGCGTGCGTGGGGAAAATATCGACATCTTTCCCTCGGATCAGGATGCTGCGGCGACCAGGCTTCTTTTTTTCGGTGACGAGATCGAAGAGATTCGAGAGATTGATCCTCTTACTGGGGCGACTATTCGAAAGGTTTCATCGAGCGCTGTGTATCCGGTGAGTCACTTCGTCACTGGACGCGAGGCAGTCGATAGAGCGTTGATTTCGATACGGACGGAGTTGGAGCAGCGAACGAAGGAGCTTCTGAGAGAGGGTAAGCCGCTCGAATCGCAGCGCTTGGAGCAACGGACTCTCTACGACCTGGAGCTGTTGGACGAAATAGGCTTCTGCCCGGGGATCGAAAACTACAGCCGGCATTTGGCGGGACGGGAGGCTGGAGAGCCGCCGACAACCTTGCTCGACTATTTCCCCGATGATTTTCTGCTCGTGATTGATGAAAGTCACGTGACAGTACCCCAGTTGGGCGGGATGTATCGGGGAGATCGCGCGCGCAAGCAAACCCTGGTGGACTTCGGTTTTAGACTCCCCTCTGCTTTGGATAACCGGCCTTTGAATCTCGATGAATTCTGGGAGCGGGTAGGGCAAACTGTATTCGTGTCGGCAACCCCTGCCGATTTCGAGCTCGCGAAAAGTGACGGAGTCGTCGTTGAGCAGGTGAACAGGCCGACAGGACTTCTAGATCCGCAGGTTACGATCAGACCAGCCACTCATCAAGTGGATGATCTTTTGACGGAGATCAGAAAGACTGTCGAAGCTGGGGAA
Organism: Bdellovibrionota bacterium; assembly: GCA_040398075.1. Lineage (GTDB taxonomy): Bacteria > Bdellovibrionota_C > UBA2361 > UBA2361 > OMII01 > OMII01. Next base: position 9,068 of record JBBAUR010000026.1, read on the forward strand.
CGAATTCTGGCCATCACGCTCACCAAGAAGATGTCAGAGGATCTGTCGGCGTATCTGCGAGAGATCGGTATACAAGCAAGATACCTACACTCGGATATCACTACCATCGAACGAGTCGAGATCCTGCGAGGTCTCAGGAAGGGAGATTTCGACGTCCTCATCGGTATAAATCTTCTCCGCGAGGGTCTGGATCTCGTAGAGGTCAGTTTGGTAGCTATTTTGGACGCTGACAAGGAGGGCTTCCTGCGTTCTTCCAAGTCACTAATTCAGATTATGGGTCGGGCAGCACGTAACCTCAATGGCCGCGTGATTCTATATGCTGACTCCATGACACGATCCATGAAGGAAGCGATAGCTGAGACGGATAGACGTAGAGCTATCCAAGCAGAGTTCAACGCCAAGCATGGCATAGTTCCGAGGACAGCGACTCGTGCTGAACAGATAGCGCTCGGTGATGCAGCACAGGAGGTCTTGCTTGAAGAGGCAGCCCCTCAGTACGGAATTCACGTTCCTGCTGATCCGAAAGAGCAGCAGCGCTTGGTTGAATCCCTCAAGAGGGAGATGTTCGATGCAGCAGCGCGACGGGAGTACGAAAAAGCGGCTGAATTGCGCGATAAAATCAGAGCAATTCAAGATGATTTACTCCGACGTTGAGGTGTACGCGAACAGGCTCTACAGAATGTCTCACGCGGAATCCGCCCCCTTTTCCCACCGAACGCTGTCTCGATGGAGGAAGCGCAGATCATATTCGACCAGTTCTCGATACAGAGGCATTACGTGAGTAGCCCACAAACCTATCAAGGAATCAGGAACGTGACTCGTTTCCTGATCGAGTGAAATGATCGACCCGTTCGGAAGACGCAGAGTAAGATCGTAGGTGTCCAGAGTCACTGGACTCGTGATTCTATTCAAACTGTGGAATGTATGAGCGATACACAGGACCGGAAATGCATCACGTTCTACCATGTTTTGCCTGCGTAGCTTGTTCCAGCGGTACGCCTCTTCCAGCATTTTGTACTGTTCAGTCGAAAGAGACACTTCTCCTGTATCCATCTCGAGTTCCATCTCTAGCTCGGACGCCTCCTCAATCTGTTCGGTCAAGGTGAGTCCTTTGTGCCAGAGTGAGAGAGAGATCTTGAACAGATCACTCAACCCAAGACATGCCGCTGCTACACGATAAACGGAATCGTGTGCCTGCCGTAAAGGGAGTAGCAACTGGGTCATCTCTGCGTCGATTTGACTCCGATAAAACCCATCGCGTATGTACGCCTTATGGACGTGTCCTGCTCCGTCTCTGCTTCCGGATTGGATATTTCGTTCCCAGACGAAATACGGCGATGAACAGGGAGCGTACGCGTTACAGAGCCCTCCTACGTTAGAAGCCCATCCTAGATTCAAGAAAGACAGGTTACGTTCTTCACAGGCTCGTCTGAGCTCATGGAATGTGAGCCCTATCTGACCCAATGCTCCTGCACTTGTAGCTTCAGGTCTATCTCCCAATTCGCTCATCCGCTTGAATCTACCGCGCAGGGCTAATTCGATCACCTGTACTGGGATGAGTGCCGCTGCGCAGAGCAGTGGATTATCGAAGTGCTGGTTCCAGACAACGAGCCCGTACCGACAACCATCGAGCTGGTAGGTGGGCTTATCTGGACCGATGAACATCTTCATGCCACGACTCATCAAGAACGATGTCTCCCCGAGATCCTCGATGACGTGCGCTAGCCACGACCAATTTTTCTTGAAAAGCGCGTATGGATCATCCGGGTTTTTCGGGTCAGCCGCCAACAGGCGCCCTACATTGAGCCCCGAAATGAGGCAACCCGGACCTGGAAAGACCTTCGGGTCGGTCGAAACCAAACGGCTGACGCGAAACGCACTGTCGAATGCGAAGCGTAACAACATCCAGTCCTTCGCCGTTGGAGGGGTTCGGCATTCGAAAGTCGAATGTCCGAATCCATAATGAAGATCGAAAATGCCACGGTAGATCTCGCTGACCTCCTTCCACATCTTCAGATATTCAGGATTAGTCTGATTCCTAGAATGACTATCTGCCGATGGATACGGACCAGAGTCCGTATTGTAGAGATTCATGAGGGCCCTACCTGCACTCACTCGCGAAACATCAGGGTCCGAAGTAGCGATGTAGGAGAGCAAATGCTCACGCACTGTCTGCTCGTACTGAATGCTGAGCAGATGGTTTACTGCGTCCCATATCTGTGCGAAAGAGCTGATTTGTGTTTCGGCTATGACCTTACGGAGGATATCCAGGGAAATAGAGGTGTGCGCATCTGGGGCCTCGATTTTTGACGCCAGCGATCCCCAGGTTTCTTTATACAGCTCTCCGGCGAGGGTGAAGGCCTGCAGAAAGACTTGATCGGATATCCTCGGGTCTCGCGCTTGCGCTATCAAGACTTCACACACGAAGTGTTCCGAATCAAGCTGGAGAAAACTCCTCAAAATAGCTCGATTACACCGGCCTCTGAATTTATCGGTTGTCGCATAATCTACGCCAATCGAAGCCGCCTGCCGGGGCTCGTGGCCAACATCTCGTAGTCGTCTGAAGAGTGCCAAGGCGAGGCGTAACTGTCTTGCATCCTGAGGTTGAAGTGTGCCATCTCCGCGCTGCATGTATCGACGGACGAACTCAGTGCCGACCCAGGAATCCCAGTCTTGTTGATCTGAGCGCATGTGGTCATAGAGTTTGACTATCAGGTCCAGCTCAGTCGGTGAAAGCGAGACCATATACTGCCTGCACCTTTCGAGCTCTCGACAAAGCTCCATGAGCTCCTCTGTCGTACGAACCTCACGTGGTGCTGATCTCATCGAGTCTGCTGGCTGTGATAGTGGTGTTCTGCATCGATAGCGCTCGATAGTCTCCGGCTGAAGTTTCCCTACCTCAGAGGGGATAGCCCGTAACGGAACACGGTAGCTCTCTGAGAACCGAACGAGTTTGCTGAGTGTAGCTGCAGAGACCCCGACACCTATGCGGCTCCTTCGAGCGTCTGTCAGAAATTCAAAAAATCTCCGCACGTCTTGCTCGCCAGTCTGGGGGAGCTTTTCGAGCAGTACATAGCTCTCGAGAAGCGTATGACAATGGCCGAATAGGCGCACCGATTCGATGTTGCCGAACCTGCCGAACCTCGTGAATCCTCGTTCTCGTAAATCTGCCACGAGCGAGTTTAGCTTCTCGAGGGCTGCCACTTCTTTCGCCACTCTGTACGGCATACTCAGCTCGGCCGGGTCGAAGTCCATGAGGTGTTCCGCACAAAAAACCTCGAAGGTTTCCCAGCGAGATTCTATGGTCCTCTTCTGTTGTTCACTCAAAGAGGAGTATTGCACTGTATGCAGTGCAAGCTCCGCAGGTCGTAGTCGTTCCTGCGTCAGTAAGCCGATCCGGATCCTTCGCCGAAAGGACTCCAGATGCGACGGTCCGACCAGCTCCTCAGCGGCGAAATAGGCTCCGGAGATACGTAGTGCTGGTGTGGCATGAAATGTTGTATCGCACTGCTGCAGGATATTCTTGAGCGAGAGGAAGGCATTCGTCCCTTGTTCTCGGTAGAGCTCCATGGCCAACCTAGAAAGATTAGCGAGCTGCTCGAATGAGAAGCACGCGAAAGATCGGTGGTGTCGAGCGAAGAGATAGAACATACTATCAAGGCTCGCCTCATGCGGAGGCATAGGCAGATTCTCGGTGAATATCCCCAAAATCTGCTTGACTTTTTCGGGACATGTTACCGGTTGCAGTGACAACACGGTCGCCACCGTTTGCCACCCCTTCGTCGTTAAGGCTTCAGGGTTTGTCCGACTCAGTAAGTGCTCCCGCACCCACATCTCTTGATGCTCGATATCAGTTAATTTCGCGGCGAGGTTTTGTGCGAGGCCCTGACACAGCAGCGCCTGCACCTGATCCAAGGAGGGGGGTGTAGAAGAATGCTCAGGGTTAGGTTGCACAATCATCATGATGATCAAGGGTGGTAGAAAAAGACCGCTTTTTTACCCTCTCACGAGTAACAACAGCTAGAGCTCGGTGATCCTGACATAGAAAAAAGTGCTCGGTTACCGGTCGAATCTAGAAGCTATAACCCGCAGGACGATACGTCTAAGCCGGTATCTTCTCAAGCTTGAAGTTCTTGATCTCAACGAGTAGCGCCCCTGCACCAGGAGTAAGACTAGGATAAGCCCATGAGCTCTATGACAAAACGCAAATTGGCTTCTGAGATTAGGACGTTAGCTTAATCGAGCCTATGAAAAACTAACTCCCGACGGGTGATTTCGCAGAAGTCGGAGACAAAAACTAATCCCCGTAGGTCTTGCGCATAAACTCATGTAACTTACAATATTGCGTCGACTGGCCAAGTAGGAAAGAAACCGCCCTCCACTTAACATTTTCACCGGGAGCAAGGATGTAATTGAGGTAATTCTGCGCCTTCTGAAAAATCATATCTCCCGCACAGCCTGACTCGAGGCTCCCTATTGCGCCTATACTGAGGGAAAAATCCCTGGCCGCTTGCTTCTGGGTTAGCATTATTGAGAGACGGGCAGCCTTGAATCCCATCCCTATCACCGGTTCGAGCCCTGTGTAGATCTCTCCGCCTCGGTCTGCTGAGAGTAGTTCAAGACAGATCTGAAGATATGCTCGGACTTTCTCTGGTGTGAATTGCACTGATCCGACTAAGTTATCGAAAGCCTCCTTATATCTGGCGCGAAGCTCAGAAGACACAGGCGGGCTAAAATCATCTCGGAGCTGTTTGAGCTCGACTATTAATCGACTGGGAACCTGAAAAGCAGCTTCAAGAAGGTTCAACGCGCCATCGTTTGGATTAGCGATAAAACTTTGGATGACTTCATCACTCCCCTTCGGGAGATTGGTAGCGAGGAGGCGTGAAGCTATTTCGGCAGCATTCTGGTGAAACATATGGCTCTCTCTTCTAAGTAAGGATGCTATCACACCTCTCGATATCCAGCGAATCGTCACTCCCCGGCGTACGAACCTCTCGCTTCTTCTCTCTCGTTAGTACGACTTGTTGCTCGAAACGACAGATCCGCACATCAGCGATAGGAAGTAAGGGAGCACCTTAGTCGTGAATGGTGTGAAGGAGGGCCTCGAGTGACGAGCAGCACTCCCATCCCTTGATTTCAAATAGGCGCTGGCGCTCCGCATCGCGCGCGATACCTACAAATGTGAGCCCCGCTGCAATAGCTGCTTTCCCGTCCGATTCAGAGTCGCCGACATACATGACCTGATGTCGGGCAGCTACCTCGATATCCAGCGCTCGTAAGGCTGGGTCAAATACCCTGGGGTCAGGTTTGTGAACATCAACATCGTCCTCCGTCACCAGTACAGAGAACCAGGCTCGAGGCCATCGGAGTGCGGTAAGGCTGTGCAGGAGAACCTGTCGTGCCAGAGAGGTCACGATGCCGATCGGTACGCGCTCAGATAGGGTAGACAAGGCTACGTATGACTCAGGAAATGGCACCAGTGAATATCCCTCTGATATCGCCAGGTAACGCTCGATGTTTATGTCCGTACTACCAGTCAACTGACGCATCATGCGGAGGAATGGGATTCCCCAGAGTCCAGCGATCTGGTGCTCTGATACATCGATGCCGTGTACAGAGCTACAGTATTCGATAATCGCGGGGGCTTTTGAGCTTTTGGTATCAACGAGCGTATCGTCAAAATCAAAAAAAATCGCTTTGTACATCGTCGCTACTCATCCCAATTCATGGTGCACTCCCTCCACGCTTGTTGTGAAGGACACCACGCCCGAATATCCGAACGTGCTAGCCAAGTCTCACTTCGACTGCGATTGTGCGGCCGTAATCAGGTGATTCGAATGCGATTTTGTTGTCCGTGACTTCGTGGCCATTGACCGAAACCGAGACTACTCCACGCTCAACTCCTGCCCGGTTGTCGATAGCTATCACGAATTCCCTCTCTCCTCGTCTGTACTTGAGCGATATCTGTCGCCAGTGTGCAGGCACTGTTGGATCAATCATGAAATACGTCGCCTTCACCTTGAGACCCAGGATGTATTCGAGCCCCGCCTGATAGAGCCATCCCGCAGAGCCGGTGTACCAACTCCATCCGGCGCGACCCCGAAGGCTTCCCTCAGAGTATACATCACCACATGTGACGTACGGCTCGCCGCGATATCTCTGTATCCTCGGCGCATCGAGTGAGGCGTTGATGGGATTAATCAATTCGAACAGCTCAACGGCCTCTGTACCTCGTCCCATGAGGGCAGTGGCGATTATCACCCACGAGGCAGCGTGCGTGTACTGTCCTCCATTCTCCCGGATTCCCGGCGGATATCCCTTGATATATCCGGGATTCCTCTCGGTTCGGTCAAACGGTGGAGTCAAGAGTTTTATGATCCGACCTTCCGTATCTATGAGGTGGTCACGTACGGATTGCATCGCTTGACTAGCTCGAGGTGCGCGAGCAGCAGAGCTTATCACCGCCCAACTTTGTGATAGCGAATCGATCTGGCATTCGTCGCTCACATGACTCCCGATCGGGGTTCCATCATCGTAAAATGCGCGCCGATACCAGTTCCCGTCCCATCCGTGCTCCTCGAGGCCGTGTACGAGAGCAGCTGCACGCGTCTCGAGCGCGGCAGCAGCATCCAGCTCCCCGCGAGCCTGAAGGAGCGGAATGAATCCACGCATGACATGGATCTGAAACCAACCTAACCACACGCTCTCACCTTTACCGTGACGACCGACTTCGTTCATGCCGTCGTTCCAATCACCGGAGCCGATGAGTGGAAGTCCGTGTTCTCCCGTCTTGGAGGTTATAGCGAAGGTGCGCATGCAGTGATCCAGGATCGTACCTTCCTCTGTGCTACGTTCGGGGACAAAGTAGGTCTCCATTTGGTGTTCTGCTAATTGCGGCCCATCCAGGAAGGGGACCCGTTCGTTCAGAATGGAGTAATCGCCCGTGGCCTCCACATAGCGGCTTACTGCGTACGGCAGCCACAGGAGATCGTCGGTAATCCGGGTGCGGACACCGCGCCCCGTTGGAGGGTGCCACCAGTGTTGCACGTCACCCTCTTTGAACTGATGTGCAGAGTGAAGAAGTATCTGGGACCTTACCATCTCTGGCCGAATAGTGAGCAATGCCAGCGAATCCTGAAGCTGATCGCGGAATCCGAGCGCTCCGCCACTTTGGTAGAAGCCTGAGCGCCCGAAGAGTCGACACGATACGGTCTGGTACAGGAGCCATCCGTTCATCATCGCATTGAAGGATTCGCTCGGTGTTTCAACCTCAATTGACGATATGAGCTCCTCCCACCACGCAGTGCCAGCAGCGAACTCGGATCTCTGGGTTTGGTGGCTCCGATACCGCGCGGTATCCTTCCTCATCGCATCGAACGAAGGTGAATCGGCGAGGAAAAAGTGCAGAAGTTTATCTTCCTTGGGTTTCAGTGACACACTGACTTGGAGGACCGCGCAGGGGTCTATGCCCAGGTCGGTTGTCGCCGACAACTTGATTGACTTGGGCTTCGGAGCAAAGAAGGGCTGGAGAGCTCCTCGCTCGAGGGCTGCGGGTCGCTTGAGATCCCCATTTCTCCCGATAAACTCCAGTCTCGAAGATGTGTAGCTAACGATAGGCTCGCTTGAACCCACGGAGACGACTCGCCCTGCAAACTCGTTGTTGTAGTGGTTCACGGCGCATAAGGTCTGCGCGGTTCTGTCGAAGCTGGTAGTCGTGAATCGGTAGGCATCCTCTCGAAGAACCCCGAGCACCAGATCGGCGTACAGGTATAGTTCGATCTTCTGCTCAGTTTGTTCCGTGTTGGTCAGCGAGATGGCATACCACTTAGCTGATTCAGTAGACGAACAAAAAAGCTGCAGTTTAGACTCGACTCCAGAGTTATTGGTACTGAAGCTCGAAAACCCGAATCCGTGCTCGACATGATACTCCAAGCCATCGCCTGCCGGGAGCGGCGTGAGAGACCAATAATCACCCGTATCGGCACGTCGCACGTAGACAGCCTCACTGGGCGTATCCATCACGGGATCGTTACTCCATGAGGTGATACGATTTTCACGGCTATTGACCGACCACGTGTATCCGCCACCTGATTCCGTAATGAGAAATCCAAATGATGGATTTGCGATGACGTTGGACCAGGGTAGAGGGGAGCGAACAGTACCTATTCGTGGCATGACGTAGCGACGATGTTTGGCTGCAAAGCCCCCTATTCCGTTTGATAGGAGAAGTGGCTCCGTCACAATACTTCGCTTCGTGCTCCTCTTTCGATTTGCAGGGGCGGGGGGAGTCGTAATCTGCTCTAGCGAGGCAGATTTGAGTAATTCCGTCAGGCCGCCAACTTCGGCATCGATGACCACTCGCGCTACTGATTCGAGCAGGGCTGACTCCGCGTCCGAAATCTGCAGCGTAGAGCGCAAGAATACACCGCCGGGCCTGTCTATGAGGTGTCCAGCAGGGCTGAGGCGTATGATGTACTCTAGGTCTTCTGCTAGAGGTTGCATGTAGGTGCCGGGATTCTTGTGCAAAATAACAAGATCGAACTCCATGCCCCGTTCTCGAAGGAAGTGATGCGCCAGGAGTAGCTCCTGAACGACTTTCCCTTGTCGGACATCGTTGACCTTGGCCAACACGATCGGTAGGTCCCCAGAGATCCCGAAGCGCCATAGCCCTGACTGGCTGAGACGATTGGCGGCCAAGACATCTGGCGCACCCCGTACGCTATCCTCATTGTATACCAAGAACCCGGCAAGTCGGTGGAACAGGTCCGCTTGACTAGCAGAGTAAGCATGGTTGCGGAGCTCTACCTGAGCACGGCTCCACGACAATTCGAAGGCACGACTCACGTGCATCAGCTCCTGATAACGTTCAATCAATCCAACGGCATCTTTCCGTGTACGGGCCGCTCCCGATACGAAAACAAGCGTCTCACTTGCACCGGGCTCAAGACGAACGGTACACCCGAGTGATGCGATCGGATCGATACCACTGTCAGTGTCGTCGCTCGAGAATGTTGCTGAGAACACCGCCGGATCTTGGAGCGTGCGACCCCGCCCGATGAAAGCTGCTCTAGAGGTATTAAATCGTACGGGCGCGTAGCTTGTGCGGAGCGTCACTCGATGAAAGAAGTACACCTCTTGCTCCCCCTCGGTTCGAGGCCGACGAGAGAAGAGGAGTGCGTCGTGCTCAGTCAGTTTTTCTGGCCGGACGAATAGCTTGCTGAAGGCTGGATGAACAGCATCTGCCCGCCGAGGGCTGAGTGCCGGCTCGATGTAACTCGTGATCTCGAGCTCTCGTTCCGTGTCTCCGAGATTCGTCACAGTGATGCGGCGTAGCTCAACGTCGTCTTCCGGGGCGACCGTGATCTCTGTATGTACGAATATCTTGTCATCAAAACGCTTGAATTCCGCACGCCCAGGGCTGAATATCGCTTGGTAGGAGTCTGGCTCAGCGCAGCTCGGCTGATAGGCAGCAGACCACGTCTTATTCTGACGAGGATCTCTGACATAAAAGAACGACCCTGTGTTCGTGGTTGTCGGGTCTTCTCGCCAGCGTGTGAGCATTACGGAGCGGTCAAAGACACTGAATCCGCCTCCCGAGGAATCAACCATCACTGAATAGCGACCGTTGGACAACAATCGAACGCGAGGTGCCTTGGTATGAGGTGAAGTAACTACTTCGAGACCTGCCTCTTCGGCCTCCTCTGCCTCACGTCGCACAACCGTCATCTCGGGCTCGTGCGGCACGATGGTTGCAATACGCTCGGGGAATCTCTCGTGAAGCAGGAGCTCGGCAGATTTGATTATGGGCTGACTGTGAAATCGCTCGCACATGACATCTCCCCTCAAGAGATTCGTCATCGCGACAAGTGACATCCCCTGGTGATGAGCGAAGAATGACTGTACGATGTGCTTACCATCGGCACGGAGATGCCGACTCGGGGTATAATCGATCGCTTCGAAGAATCCATAACGGCCTCGTGCCCCCTCGTGTTCGAGCCGTTTGAGGTTCGCAATTCCAACCTCGATCTCCGCAAGGAACGGTAGAGCTAGGCAGGTGGAATACGGCGACACCACTAGGTCCTCCGATAGCCCGCGCTTGAGCCCAAGGCCAGGAACGCCAAAAGCCCGATATTGGTAGGTTTTTTCGAAGTCAACGCCGCTGTACGCCGACTCCGAAATTCCCCAGGGGATTGATTGCCGCTTACCATAAGCTATCTGCGTCTGCACAATCGCTCGGCCCGTTCTTCCGAGCAGTGTGGTAGGAAAGTCGCGCATCACGATGAAGGGCATGAGATACTCGAACATGGTGCCGCTCCAAGAAATGAGCGCTTTGCCTCCCGGAGTGCTCGTAATCGAGCGTCCCAGAGAAAACCAATGCTTTTGCGGCACCTCACCTCGCGCCACAGCCAGGAAGCTCAGCAGCCGGGCTTCCGATGCGAGCAGATCATAGAAGCTACCATCTCGACGCGCGTGCTCAGTGTTGAACCCGATGGTGAAAAGGGCTCGTTCGCCATCATATAGGAAGGAGAAGTCCATCTCTTCGATGATGGAGAGGCACTGAGAGGTCATCGACTCGACGATATCGCTCAGTTGCGTGAGTTGATCGTGCACGCTGTTCAGCGTGTCGTGGAGCATGTGGAATGTTTGCGTGATCTCACTATCGACCATCGTAAACTCCTCTGCACCGATGGCCTGCAGCATCTCATCGATATACGTGCGGAGGCCGTCGATCGTAAGGGGTAGCGCTGCTACACGCGCAAATCCCTCGCGAAAGATCGAACCGTAGTCCGAATTATCGGGAGACTGCTGAAGTGACTCTAGCGAGGAGAGCTTGCGGAGCGGTTCAATCCACGAGAACAGCTCGTCGAATTTGGCGAGCTCGAAGATGAGCCCACGAAGTCTACGGAGTGATGGCGCCGCGCCCTCTGCCGTCCACGAAGATAGTCCGTCGAAGCGCTCCAGGAGCGCCTTGCTAGCTGAGGTGCAAGCAGCCCATTCGACTATGTTAGGTGAAGAGCATTTGATCAGAAAGTTGCGCAGCGTCTCCAATTCGGCCCAGATTGGGTCAGATGAGTTTGATGCTGTCAAAATCGAATGAGCACTCTCAAGCTCGTCCAACAGAGCAGTGACGTGAGGGCGCGTCAGCAGTTGTGTGTGAGGTGCTCGTTCGAGAATGGTCAGAAAGGTAAAGAAATGCCCCAGCAAGTTTCCGCTATCTACCGTGGATATGTAGCGCGGATGCAGTGGCTCGAGAGTTCGTATGTTGTACCAATTGAAGAGGTGGCCCCGATACTTCTCCATGATGGAGAGTGTGCGTACTATTTTTGCGTTACGAAGCAGAGCTTCGTTAAAAGGCAGAAACCCCAAGTCGTACGATGACACGATGCTCAACATCGATAGTGAGATATTCGTCGGAGATGTTCGCTCGGCAACTACGAAACCAGGATGAACCTGAAGGTTGTCTGGCATGAGGAAATGATATTCCTCTCTGATGAAGTCATCGAAGAAATGCCAGGTGTCAAGTGCTACACCTCGGAGGTATCGCTCCTGCGAAGAGGTGATGTTTGTAACCACCGCCTCAAGGGGTTGTGAAGTTAGACGTGCTATCCATGGCGAGGACAGCCATGCAAGGAGAAGTGGTATCGAAAAAGCGAGGGAGCTGTGGTCGTGATAGCCGGCATAAGCAGCAGCTACGATAGTGAGACCCATGATCGGAACAAAGAGTCTCAGATAGTCACGCTGCTCGTTGCGCCCACGTCGCTCTGATCGCTCCGCGGGCTCCCACTCCAGAAGGTGTCGACGGCTGAATGCAAGTCTGTAAATGGTAACGCATATTGCGTGTATCATGAGTGTCGCCTGATGTGGAAGGAAGCACACCGCGCATGCTGCGCGCATCGAGTGACGCCACATGTCTCTACCTATATCTCCGAGGAAGCCACCGATTGAGATGCCGATGCTAGGTAGAGCAAATGCATTAGCTAGGCCGGTGAAGACCGGAAATGCGATTACCAGCAGAACGATTACGGTCCATGCCAGCGGGCCGCCAGGCAATAAGAACCACGCGCACACGAGGGAGAGGAAACATGCCGGTGGTAACAAGCTGCGACGAAGATTGTCGATCATCTTCCACAGGGCGAGAGTAGAGAGCGGATTGTGAGCCTTACCGGTAGTAGTGGGAACGGTCGTTCTCAGCCACGGCAAAAGCTGCCAGTCACCACGTACCCAACGATGAAGACGTTTGGAGTAGGCCATGTAGCGCGACGGAAAATCGTCGTAGAGTTCGATGTCCGAGGCGAGGCCAACCCGTGCAAACGAGCCTTCAAAGAGGTCGTGACTCAGTAGAGTGTTGTCCGGAACTCGTCCTTCTAGAGCCTCAGCGAAAGCTCGCAGGTCGTAGATCCCTTTGCCTACGAATGAACCCTCGGCGAAGAGGTCTTGATAGACATCGGAGACCACGTTCGTGTAGGGATCGAGCCCTGCCTGTCCGGAAAAAAGCTGGGAAAATCGCGAACTCGTTGCAGATGTAAGCGAGATCGTCACCCGGGGCTGGATAAGTGCATACCCATCGACTACACAGCGAGTGTTGGGATCAATGACCGCGCGGTTCATCGGGTGAGCGATCGTAGCGACTAATTTTCTCGCGACATCGCGGCACAGCTGTGAATCGCTGTCGAGGGTAATTACGTAGCGAACACCCTTCAGTTGCTCCGGATCTCCTTCGACCAGTTGTAAAGTCGTCTCTCCATGTCCCAGGAGATATCGGTTTAGTTCTTCGATCTTACCGCGCTTGCGCTCCCATGCCATCCAGACGCCTTCGCCTGCATTCCACAAGCGCTTGCGGAAAAACAGGGCAAAACGCTTCGGGCCATGGGGGCAATGGAGCCTATTTAAGGCCTCGATCCCCTCCTTGGCTGCTTGGACGATCTGAGCATCTCCCGGGCTGTGCTCGGAGCGTGTGTCGGGGAGATCGGCCATGAGGGAGAATGTGAATGCAGGGTCATCATTACTGAGGAAGCGCACCTCGAGGCCATCGATGGCACGCTGTATAGATGTCGCGCTGTTGAAGATCGTGTGAACTGCGATCAGGGTTTTGTTCTCAGGTGCAACGGGTCCCTCGTACGAAAGCTTCGGGAGCGGGCGTGCGGGTATCCAACGAGTGACGAGGTACTGCACTATGCTCGAGGCAAGCTCGGACACTGGTAAGGCGGTAAGCAGGAGAGTGAACAGAATCAGAGTAGCACTTGCATGAGACCATTCAGCAAGAAAATAGACGTATACTACCAACATGGCAGAGATCGTCGCGATAGCGCCCAAGTAAGAGGCTACAGCGTGCCTTCCCAGAAAGCGACTGATACGAGTGAGGAGAGGCGGCGTGTAACCAAGGTCAGTCTCGAGTAATAGCCTCCCCCTGCCGATCAAGAAGAAGCCGACATGTTTTTGGACAAGCGATTGATTTTCGTCCGTAAGATGAGAGGTCGAGTGATGTGAAGCACAGGTTACGACGGCAGCTGCAATCTGAGAATCAGTTTTGTGCAATCTCTTGGCGAGCTTTTCGATCTCATGACGCATGTTGTCCCGTGTGGGAAAGTCGCACTGAGCATACAGGTCTGCAGGATCGCGGCGCAGGACACGCTCGGCTAAGCTCACGTCCTCGAACCATTCCCGCCAGTTCATTTGGTCTATAGCTTTGAGAGAGAGTAGTGTATTGCCGACCGAGATCTGCCTAGCCGCTTGAGCGTGATCTTCAGCGCGCAAGAGATCTTCGGGATCGAGACCACGCTCTCGTAATGCTTCCTCGAGGAATTGAAGCGCCATGAACGCCTTACGACCCCGACCGCGAAGACGCTTGAGGAGTTCGAGCGCTCCGTGCGGTAAAAAGCTTTCGCGCTCGCTGACACGATGCGCTAACTCGACCATGATCTCAGTACCTGTTCGGGACTCGTCGCCAAGAACTTCGTCCACCAGGGAAAATACATCTCTACGAGCCAGTAATTCTTTCTCTGCCTCTCTGGTAAGGCGTCTCAAATTTTCGAGCAATGCGAAGCGGAGCATGATGGGGAAAGCCCATAACTCCCCTGAAGAGAGCTCGAGTCTTTGCTGATAGGCGGAGATGAAGAAGGCAGCTAAACTCGGATCGACGGCGGCATCGGTGTGTACGATGAATTCTAATGCGAGATGATATACTCGCGGAAAGCCCTCGAGCGGGCCCTCCAGAAACTGGGGAAGTGTGCGATAGAATCCGGGAGGAAGATACTTTTTGATTGCGGCCGCATGACGTTCGACAACGTGGTAGTTGTCGAGAAGCCATTCCGCTCCGGCTGTAAGCGCCTCACCCTTGTGGGCAGCCTCAGCGAGGCGATGATATACCCGTTTCAGTGTTTCCCGGTTGCTGCGGTAATTCGCCAGAAGGTTAGAGCTACGACTGACTCCGAATGTTCCATCATGTTGTTCGGCCAGTCGCAGAGCAAGTTCCCCGAGAGCCTCACGCGAAAGCACCTCTGCTCGCCACGGAACCTCCGGAAGCTTCTTGGTGGATGGGGAAAAGACCGACTGCGTAACCTTACGCATCGTAGAGCGGAGTCGTTTGGGTATCATGAGGAAAGGGTAGGTCACTCTGCCAAGCCTTTGGTGGTACACGTGCAACAAACCCCGTACGTGGGGCCTCGAGGAATCACAGGAGCTCGAAGACACGACGGCAGCTTCCGAATTATACACAAGGGGTGCACCAGCCGTCACCAGAGGTTAGTGCTTTTATCACATAATTATGAAGGTTTATCGGCTGATAGGGGGGTCAACGGGCTCGACAGGAGGCGTTCCAAGTGGACTGTTCTCAGTGTCCCAAAAGCCTCTTTCTGTAGATCTACAACCGCCACCGTCCGGCGCCATTGGATGGGCCTGGAAAGGGCGTGGTTGAAATATCTGTTTACGAGGATAAGCCGGAGGTGATTGTGGAGATCGGGGGTCAAAGGATTGATTTCGAGCAACGCCAAGACTGCAGCATAACGGATCGATGGCGTACGCTTCTCTCGTAAGTGCCAGATCTTGGAAACGATAGGTATCGCCTGGGGACCGAGCGCAGCACCAACCTGACACGCTCCTGCCGCTCTATTTGCGGAGCTGCTGTCGAGAGCTGGAGTAACCTCCGTGAGCACAACCTCTGCCGGGAGGCTCCGTATCACGGGCAAGTCCTCGGTGATGTCGTCGCCGTCGCCAGCTCGGTCGATAGTCGACCGGATGAAATTCCTCCAATCGTACTCCGAATCACCGATGCGCGCCAAGGCGAGTCGAGAAGCTATGTGCACAGAGGTTCCCGCTGAGCGATCGGATGCGAGTGCTCGAATGCGGGAGAACACTTCAGGAGAGTCTGAGCTTCGGGCCAAGCTCAGTGCGCGATCTCGTAAGGAGGCATCTCCGTACGATACGGTCCATTCGAGGAGGATCGAGCGTATTTCGGCTGAGAGGTCGTGAGCGTTCATGTAATCAAGCAGTGCGGAGAGAGTCTCGCGGGATACAAGACCCGCACTCAAATCCCTCCGCAGATCGTCAGCGTTGGGAATCGCGAGAAGAGGTAGTGCACCCAGTAATACCTTGAAAGATGTACTTGAAACTTTCGAGGCACACGTACGTACCTTACTCTCGAGCACTGACCGATGTGCTTGCGGAATATCGCTCCGCGAAAAGAGCGCCACCACACCGTCAGGAATCATATTGAGAGGGGAGCAGCTATCGGACGTGACGAGACTCAGCAATTCTCCGAGCTCCTGTTTCGACAGCGATCCGTTGGCCTCCAGCAAGCTGAGAGCTAAGAGGCGCGCATCGCCACTGAGTTTGGGGAGGATCTTTCGTACGGATGGCGCAAGGGCCGTTTTGTACGAGAGCAGGATCGGACGCAGGTCGCGATACAAATCGGGTGTGCTCAGGAGTTCAACCAGCGGCGCAAGCAAGCGCTTGTCCGCTACCTTGCGAGCTGCAATGAGCCGCAGGACGCCGCGCGAACGCTCAGGGTGCTCTTCTGGGACGAGAGCCAAGAGATCCGTTGGGGCGAGTTGGATCTTTTCTGCTACCTTCAAGATATCTCCGTTCTCCGGCTCAATCGCAAGAGCACTACGGGTTGCAGCCGTGAGCTTGCTGTTGTCCCTCGGAAGCTCCATGGTACCCAAGTTGGCAAACACCTCGTGACGCAGCGAAGTGAACTCAGGCGAAGCTGCAGCAGCTCCTGACAGGATCTGTACGTAAGTTGCAAGCGATTCGGCTCTTCTCTCGTGGAACAGAGCTAGGAGCGCGATTGAATCAATCTGATGGGGCCCAGCACGGGCGGCAAGGCCCCGTAAATGCGAAAATATCGAGTTTCGATTCTCCTGGTCGAGGTGCGCAAGCGCGTCCGACAAGAGCTGTATTCCCCGCTCGTTCTGCGCTTGTTGACCCGAGAATATGAGCGCAGGTACGGCGCGGGCCAAAGCCTGTGTCGATGAAACAAGGCATCGAAGAGAAGCGAGATCCAGGTGCTCACTGAGTATCAAGCTCGAGGAGGGGGCGATGATAAGCGCAGCTTCCGGGTTCAATCTCCCCAGCGTTACACAAGCTTTACCGAGAAGAGGGGCGAATATCTGCGAACTTTCCACTCCCACTGCCAGTGTGGCCAGATCCTTCGTCAACGCCGGTAGCGCCTCTCGTGATGGAAAGGGGAGCTTGGAGGCTACACGGACAGCATCGTGCGGCGGGATAGAGGGCGCACGTTCGATGAAGGCTCTCATAGCTCGATCACCATTGGGGTCAACGACTCGCAAAAAATAGTTAATCGCTTCCTGAGACGATTCCGGGGCTGCAGAGAAGTATTGAAGTATTCTCGGCAGTGCTATGACCAGATACTCAGTGAGGATGTTTCGGGCCACTAAAGGACGAGAACCAACTAGGTGTGGTATTATCGAATCGAGATCTTTGTCGGAGGGGCTCAAGCCGCTCTTGTGCGCCTGCTCGGCGATATCCGCGATGGTCTCCTCAAGCGCTACTGCGATCTCGTCGCTCAGGCTCTGATCATGGTACACGGCCGCCAGTGAGGGGAGAGAGCCGAGTGCAGCTTTCCCCGCAATCGAGAGGATCTCGAGGGCGCAGCGCTTTGCCTTGAGCTCCCGCTTCGCATCGATCGCCTGCCACAAGCCCCCCGCCGCCAGGTCTGTTCCTTTCGGCGCCCCCGGAGATATCGCATCGGCCCCCTTGGAGGCACCAGGGAGTACCACGAACGCCTCAGCCACGTCAGGCGACTGGGCGTTGAGGGCAACTACGCGAGTGAGGTAGTCAAATAGGGTAGCTCGAGACGCCTCATCCAGGGCAGCGAATTCCTCTTTGGCACTCTCGCATTCCTCGAAGATCGCCTCCTTGACCCTCTCTTGCGCGGCAGCAGGGCTAGGCGATGCGTAGAATAGACCGATAACAGCAAGCAGTCTCAACGATAGCGCCATGTGCCGTCTCCGGTAAGTTCGAGAACATGTTCATGGTAGGCCTCGAGGTCGTGAGCATTTCCAGTGCTCACATAACGCTCCACAACCGTGGGGAGGAGGCTATACAGCTCGCGCTCAATCGACGAATCGATAGCGGTGGTAGCCTCGTCTAGAAACACGATCTTTGGTTTGACGAGCAGTATACGAGCGAATGCCAGTCGTTGCTGTTCTCCCGTTCCGAGGATGTTTGGCCAATCAAGCACTGCGTCCAAACCGCCGACGCGCTGCGACATCTCCGTGAGCTTCACCTTCTCGAGAACGTCGAGCAATTCACGGTCGAGAATGCCTTTGCGCTTCGCGCCGTAGGTGAGCTGTGAGCGAAGTGAGCCGAGAATCATGTAGGGTCGTTGAGGAATGAAAAGCGCGTCGCCGAGGTCGGGTCGAACGATACGACCGGAACCGGTATCCCACAGTCCGGCGATAACCCGCAAGATGGAGCTCTTGCCACTGCCGCTTGGTCCGGAAAGGAGAAGCGAGCCCCCGTGAAAGGCGAAGGTGAGGTTACGAATCAGGGCCTGTTCCCGTCGCGGCGTCCAGATTGTAACCCCCTTGAGCTCCAAGTGATCCCCTTTGACTACCGAAATCCGCTCTCCACTCGAGAGTGGCTCGCTGCTTCTGTCAATCGCCTCACAGAAGGAACCAAGGCGATTGGTAACGGCCGCGAAAACGCTCAGGTCAAAGAACTTGTTCACTACGATTGACAACGCAGCCGTCACCACACCGAAAGCTCCGCCTGCTTGATAAACGACCCCAAGCTCGATCTCGCCCCTGAAAAATAGCGGAGCTACCAAAATAGTCGGTAGGATCGGCAAGAGATAATTATAGCCCTCGGTAAAAAACTTCAGATTTCGGTTCCAGTTAATCACCTTCAAGGCATTGTCGAGAGCCGCTTTTAGACGCTGCCGGGTGCGGGTAAACTCCTGGCCCTCGTGCCCGTAGAATGCGATTGATTCGGCGCTATCACGCACGTTGATGAGCTTGTAACGATAATCCGCTTCTTTCTTGAATTGGAGAAAGTTGAGTCCTACCAACGGACGACCAAGAAAGTAAGTTACAATCGAACCCACAAATGCATACAGCGCTGCGGCAAGTACCAGGATCCATGAAATCGACCACAAGACGTATATGTACAAGCACAGCTGCACTGAGGAGTTGAAAAGAATCAGGGCGAACATGAGGGTTTGAGCACAAAATGAGCGCACGTCCTCCTCGATACGTTGGTCAGGGTTGTCGATCTCCCCTCGTAGGTTCAAATGATAATAGACGCGGTTGGAGAAATAGCGCTCCAGTATGTAGTGGCTGAGCCACCGTCGCCACAGCAGACTGAGGCGTTGCTCGGTGTACATGTAGGATACGGCGAAGGGGATCGCCAACATGAAGGCTAGAATATATACCCACATCTTTTCGAAAAACTGCTCTGAGTTCTTCAGGCTCAAAGCGGTCATGAAATCGCGGCTTATATAGCTCATCCCCGCGCCGATACTGTTGAGGGTGAGCGAAAGTCCGAGCAGAAGAGCCACCAGCCCCCAAACCCGCCACTTTGCCTCTGAGGTGAAGAATGGGGTGGCGAGGGTGATAAAGCGCCTGATGACGTTCCGATCTATCTGCGCCATACGCTATACAGTTGAGTCACCACTTACCACAGTGCGTTCATAATCTGCCCATGCAGCCGCGAAGGCTCTGCCCGCAGCGCGAAGCTCCGGGAACGAGCCGACCTCTTCTACACGTCCATCCTTGATGTATATTATTCGATCGAACATCGGCACGAGCGCCAGGCGGTGGCACGCCGTAATGACCGTGAGGTCCGAGAATGTGTGGAGAATTCCTGCGAATATCTGCTTCTCGGTCAGGGGATCGAGGCTAGATGTAGGTTCGTCGAGGAGCAGGATATCCTTACCAGGTACCCGCAATATTCCGCGCGCCAACGCTAATCGTTGCCGTTCACCGACCGAGATGTTCAATCCGGCCTCCTCGAGGTTGCTGTCCCAGCCGTTTGAGAGTTTCTCGAGTAGGTGGTCGATTCGGCAGATCTCAATCGCTTTTTGCAGCTGCTCACCCGTAAAGTTCTGACCAAAACTCAAATTGTAACGTACCGTCTCAGAGAATATCTCGGGTTCTTGCGGGACAAGGATGCTGATCCCAGCCACATCATCGATCGTGAATTCCTCACCTTGCACTGTGCGTGCGAACCCCTTTTGTGCGGCTAGCATGCCGGCAAGGACCTTGAGTAGGGTTGACTTACCGCCTCCGCTGGGACCTACCAAGGCGATCTTCTCTCCCCGACGGATATCGAGCTCCACGGATCGAAGATTCGGAGTTTCACCGCCGTATGAGAATTCTACCCCCTTCAACTCGAGCGTGTCCCATTCGCGAGGGATCCTACTCGTTCGCGTGGGAGCACGCAGTTCCGCCGACTCAGACAGGAATGACGAAGCATCATCGTAAGCAATGGAGGACTCAATAACCGCTCCGTAGTAGCCCGTGAAAGACGAGATGGCTCCGAAGATCCGGTCAAGGTAGTTGAGTAGCACGTACACTTGAGCAACCTCGAACGCTTCTCCCAGGGATGTGTGATTCTGGAAATAAATGAAGAGCGAGGCGCCCATCACAAGGCTGTATCCGACAGCGATAGTTCCCCACTTGAGCTCTTGATATTTCCATATCTTGCGACATAGGCGAAATCCCTCCGAGCGCTGTTGAGTCAGGTAGTCGTTCGCGGGTTTCTCCAGGCGCAGGGTCTTTACCGTGATTATGTTCGATAGATAGTCTACGCAGGTGCGGTTGAGCCTGTCGTAAAACCGGTTGTTCTTGCGGATGTTTTTCGTGAGGCGCGCGTTGAAGAGGATCATCACCATGACGGTGACAAAGCCCATCAGGAGCACGGTCAGGGCAACCTCGAAGTCCAAAGCAAAGATTGCGATAGTTGCGAAGAGAAACTTCACGATACCGTCGATAATCTGCCAGATGTAGTTGTTGATTACCTGCTCTATTGCACCTACGGAACGGTGAAGACGGCTTAAGTTCTCCCCAGAATGGTGATGGACGTGCCACTTCAACGGGAAGCTCAGGAGTGCACCAAACACCTCCTCGAGCTTCTTGAAGCGTGCCGAATAGGCAGCTGTTCCCTGCAGATACCGAGCGACGTGGTGAGAGGTGGCGAACACCATTCGCAGGACCACGTAGGCACCAATTCCTTTTAGGGCCTCTTGGAACGCCTCCGGTGTAATTCCACTTTTTACGAATACCCCGAGCGTCCAACCGATCGCCCAGGGAATCAGAAGCTCAACCGAGTATGCAAAGAGGGACAGAAAGACAAAGCCGAAGAACCGGACCCTATCTCCCACGGTTGCATGCCACGTTGCACGCGCCAGGATTAGGATAGAGGATAGTGTCGTTGATGCCGAGGGGGTGTTCATAGCTGGAGCCCAGCAACTCCCAAAAAATTTCAGCGGGTTATACCAGAAGATACGACAGCTGTCTCGCCATCGGGAGCACTTTGGACACAAATGCATTTGCACGCTCTGCCGTGGAGCTCTCCACGTTCGATGAGCCAAGAGCTTCGCCCGGCCTAGAAAGATTGCGAACAATGTTCTATCAAAGCGGGGCTGAGGGTTGCAGCGCGTTCCTGGTCATCAAGCGGAGTAAAGCGCCTGGGCCGGCGCGAACCGAAGTGGCCATTACGGCGTCGGCCTCAAGAGCGTTCTCCGGCATCGCGGACCACTGCCGGTTGCAAGGCGAGCGGAGATAGTCGTCGCGTTGCGCCTTGGTTTCAATTGATTCGATCTGATCCGATCCGATTCAAACACAAGACGAGCGCTCGAATCTCTCATCGGTGATTATTTCCGCTGAGAATTGACGCGAATATCCAAGAAGAAAGCTGGATCAGCGCTATTCGTACAGCTACACACAGACGGAGTTGAGAGAGAGTAGCCCTCAAGCTTCACAACTTTTGAACAAAGCGGTGAAGTCGCGAGAATACTCAAAAAAACGCAAGGTTTTGTTCAGTAGTGCTTGGTTATTTGCTACACTTGTGCTCGGTTTTCACCTGTTGCACGGTCGTGCGCGTTTCCTTGCTTCTGCAAGAGATAAACGGTTTTAGAGGTCATAATCGACGGAATGACGCCCTGCGGGAGGACTGCAGTGCAAGCATGCTTAAAGCTGGTGATGGAGTTCGTGTGGGTACGATGAATTCGATGTGTAGACAATTTCAGCGCCTCTGTTTGGTTGTCGCTGCAGCACTTGTGTTGGGTGTAGTAGGTTCAGCGAGTGCGCAACTTCGTGTCGGCGTGCCGTTCTGCTCTTCCTGTTGCAGCAATCCGTGGCCGTACCTCTCAGGATGGATGGAGCAAGCGGGTTGCGATACGCTCAACGTTTACGTTTGTGACTACACAGAGGGGTTGCACTCTGTGACGGCGAGGATTGATAGCCAGACCGGGCCGGTCGTCGCTCAGGCTCAGTTTTATTTGGCAGCGCCAGCAAATGGAATATGCGGCGCCCCCACCTGTATGCACCTCTCTTTGAAGCTCCCAACATGGGCGACGACGATGGATCGCAATATGTTCGTCAACGCCACATCTCCGAATCCTTACGTGAGTCAGGGTTTCTTACCTGCGCGCGCGACAGGGGTATCGCCGCTCGTATTTGATGCCTGTCCGCAGCCGACACCGACGCCGACGTGCACGCCAGTCAGGACCGCGACCCCTACGCCAACGCTGGTTCCGACCAAGACGCCGACACCGGTTCCGTCAAAGACGCCGACACCGGCCCCCACCAAGACACCGAGCCCACAGGCAACCGCTACGCCGACACCTGAACTGGTGACGCTAGCGCTCACGCCGATAGCGGAGTGTATAGACAAAAACCTAGACGGTAGTTACACGGCCCGTTTCGGCTATCGCAACACCGGGACTCTGCCGATCAATGTAGCTGTAGGTAACTTCAACGGATTCTCTCCGGCGCCTATCGATCGGGGACAACCGAAGACTTTCAATCCCGGTCAGTTCAACAGCGTATTCTCTGCTGTATTTCCAGCCGGGTCCTCGTTGTCGTGGCTGCTTGGTAACGCGGTAGTTCAGGTTTCGCAGAATTTCAAACCCTGCTCGGGCCCGGTATGCGAGGAGACTCAGATCGGCGAAATCCTCACCTTCCTCGATACGAATGCCCTCAAGCAGGATGCAAATGTGAAGCAGTTTGTTCGACGTATCAAGCGTAATGCTCCGAATGACAAGGCACTGATGGCGCTCGCAGACTCTCTGAAACGTCAATCCGCAGCACTGTATAGATTACAGTGGGAGGGGGTATGGACGAAGTTTTCATCCACGGCCGTATTCTGCCAAGGTGTCGGCTGTGCGCAGGTTGACCAACAAGATAACATCGATGCTGTTGTACAGCGCTCGGTAGAGCACCTTGCACTGAGCACTCGAGCTGCGAATGCCCTGAAAAAAGCCCGTCGAGGAAGCTTGGCGCGCGATGACAAGCGACTTCTCTCTAATGCCCAGAAGCTCCACAAGGAGAACAAAGCTAAGGCGGAGGAGCTCCCTCGATTCGAGAGCCAGTGCTCGTAGTCGCTCCAAGCGATGAGAGAGGCAGAGTATTGACCCGTTGCGTGGACAAGCCTTTGCGAGCATGGTGGTGGAAAGGCTTAGGTCAATGACCTCCGCCTAGCAGAAGGCGGGGCTCGCAATGGTGGCATGGCCCCTCCGGAGGGCTACGACATCATGGCGCGCAACATCAATTGGCAGTTTTTGTTTTTGGTCACAGGCGCGCTCGGTGCCTGCAGCACTTCTCAGGTCGAGCACAAGCAAGGCCCTGCTTTGAAGTGTCCCCAAATGGTTGCGCACCGTGGTGGAGCACGTGAGGTAGGAGTCCCTGATAATTCCCTCGGTGCGATTGAAACCGCTCTATCAGACGGGCTCGACATCGTGGAGGTCGACATTCGTTGGAGCGCGGATGTCAAACCTTTCCTCTTTCACGACAAGCGTCTCACGGGGGCTCCTTGGAATATTCCGATTCAGCTAAGAGGTAGCTCATTTTCGAGCGTATCCTCGGCAGATCTGGAGCAGATCTGTACCTCCGGACCGCTACAGTGGTGCCTTCTACCCTTTTCAAAAGCACTCGATTCGTTGAGAGCTACGACGGGATCTCTGCAGATAGATCTAAAGGATTGCCCGAATCGAGACGCTGTCGAACAGCTCGTGAGAGAGGTAAAAAATCGCGATCTCGAGACGCAAGTCATATTTTTCTGCGATCCCCTCGAAGAATGCGCTCTCATACGTGAGCTTACATCGGTCGTTCGGATCATGGCTCGAGTGCATTCGGTGGGTGACTTCAAGCAGCTCCTCGAGACCCCGCCGTGGGGAGTTCAGGTCGATGAAGCTATGTTGACGCATCCGTTGCTGGGCGAGCTGCGCCGTGGCGGGGTGTTCGTTATGGTCAAAACTCTCGACGAGACCGGGGATACTCGGGAGCATTGGTCTTCATTACGAGAGGCCGGGGTGGATTTGATACTTACCGATTATCCGCGCACCGCACGTGCTGCGCTCTGTTCAGAGTGAGCTTCGCTCGAGGATGGGCGCAACGTGTGGAAGATGCAAAGCGTTAGCATTCCTACAAGGATATTAGCCATAAAAAGGTGCGTAATTTTGAGCCAAATAGGGGCGAGACTCAGTAACGTACAGACCCCGACCAGAACTGCAAGGAAAAGCGTTATAATCAGTCGTCCAAAGAGGGTACGCGAATATGGGGATGGGGCAACGTCTCTCAATTTTTCGAGAGCTGCCCAGAGGCCAAGCGGGCCGAGTAACGCGACCAGTGGATGAAGAACGCGTAACCGAACTGCAAGGTGGGAATCGGCAGAGAGATCCTTGGTCAGACCAGACAGGAGCGAGTGCGAAGGCGAAAGGTGAGTTCCGAGAGCTGCCACTGCTCCGGTCGTGAGCGTGATTACCAATACTCCCCCGATGATGCCAAGTAATCGACGAACCGAGGGTGAGAGAGAGACGCGCGGAATATCTCCATATCTGATCGCTTCTGCAGTCATCACCGTAGAACCGAGCAAGAGCGCAGTATTGACGAGGTGTAGCGGCATGACTACGACACGAGCGATGTTCAGGCTTTCGTTCACCAGCCCCATCGTTACCAGCTGCCGGCCGATGAGCGCCTCGGTAACGGTGAACAGCAGAGTTAGAGCACTCCATGTTCGAGCTGGATGAGGAGCGTCGAAGCGTCGTCGGGCGATGACTAGTTGAAGGAGGACGAAGGCTCCGTAAAGACCGGTGGATAATCTGTGAGAGAATTCCACCCATGTTTTGCCGGGCGCCGACGAGGGAACGATATCACCGTTGCACAGAGGCCAATGATCTCCACAGCCATCTCCAGAGCCCGATATCCGCACCCAAGCCCCCCACAGTACTATCGCTACCGTGTAGGCAACCAAGCCCCAGGAGAAGGTGTAGAAGGTGTGATGAGCCTGAAGCCGCTTGTTGTCCGCATCCATGTCAATCATGGATTATCTATCACACGCGAAACGGGAGTGAAACCGATACACAGAGGCTATCGTTGCCAAACCTTACGGTTTAGGATGTCTCATAGATCGTGGCCTCCGTGCTCGACTACAGGGATGCGTGGAGGAACAGTGATACGCTTATGAAAGTGCGCACATATGGATGAGACTCGCTGCACAGGCCCACAATGTCGGGCGCTCGCCGTAGAGGTTGTCACGGTGCTGGTAGTGACCATGGGATTTTACTTCGTCACCATGTGTCCGACCATCGGATTCGGAGACACCGCATTGATCGTCAATGCGATGATGCGCGCTCACTTGGACTCTCATGTCAACAATCACCCGTTGAGCGTCGGGCTCGGCTATCTCTTGACCCAACTCCCGTTTGGCTCGATCGCCTTCAGGGCCAATCTATTATCGGTTATATTCGGAGCGCTCACCGTCTCTCTCCTGTTTGCATCCTTCAGAGTCCATGGAGTGTCGAGGCTCATCGCCGTCTTGGCTGCGGCCGCTGCAGCAGTCTCTCATTCTCTGTGGTGGCATAGCACCATTGTTGAGAATTATGCGGTCTCAGCTGCCCTCATAGCGGGGTGTTATCTTCTTTTGACGCTCTTTCAAATCTCAACGGATCGAAGATTCTTGTACGCAACCTGTGTTGTTGCGGGATTGAGCATCTTCAACCACGTACAAAATGGTTTTCTGTGTATCGGAGTGGCAGTTGCCGGATTCGCGGCGCTCTATCGCGCTGTAGATCGCATCAAGGCGCTTTTGACGTGTTTGCTGTGCGCTTGTCTCGGGCTTCTTCCGTGGTTTTTTCTGGTAGCTCGAGAAGCCTCCTCGTCTCTTGGGCTGCGCGGTGCGCTCGAGGATGCGTTTGTTGGTAAATTCAAAGAGACATTCTTCTCAGAGAGCGTGGGAAAAGCGGTCTACGAGGTCTCGTATCTGATGTGGTGGCAATCTCCGCTCGGTGTCATGGTGTTGGGCGCACTCCTGGGTATTTTTTGGTATATCAGTCGCTTTGGTGTGTCTGCCCCGTTGCTCGGGATGGTTACGCACCTGGCTCTTACCTTCGCTGTTTTCGCTGGATACGCGACCTGGGACAGATTTGCGTTTCTGTTGGCTGGCTTCGTGGGACTGCATTACTTTGCCGGTTTGGGATTGGGCTCACTTAGCGGGCTGTTGGGAAAGCCGCGTGGTCTAGCTTTGGTTACTGTCTGGGTATGCATCACACTTCTCGTTGGACCGACTGTGTACGGTAATGTCGTGGCTTGGGCGCACAATCCGCTCAGTGTATGGCATCGAACTCACAGCGGAGGATATTCTTCGAACCTCTATAATCAGGCCGAGTACGTAGCGAATCCCAACAAAAGGAGCTACCGAGAGGTGGAGATTTTTGCCGATCTACTCTTCGCGAAGTTACCGCCTAATTCTTTTTTTCTCGACGATGACTCCCGTTCGTACTATCCCCTGGCGGACTATTTTCAGCGTTACTACGGAAAGCGTCGAGATGTGTCCTTCCTGCTCGTTAATTCATGGGGATTTTCGGGGTGGGGCTTGAGCACGGACAGTTTGTCTACACTTGTCGAGAGGGCTTACTACCTTGATAAGCCTTTCTTCGTGACCTCTACCGGTTCGCCCTATCAAACCTTCTTCAATACGATCAAGAAGCGGATTCCTATTCAGTTCGAACGATTTCCACTCAGTGCAGACCGCTGGGTGTATCGTCTGGTGACGGTAAACGCTGATTCTCGGCAGTTGTCGCTCGAAAAACTTCGCGAGAAGGGATTGCTCAAGCCTACTTTGATACAAGGTACGCGGGGGGAGGTGAATCTGACGGTTGCTAACGTGTTATTCAGTGTGTCAGCAGGGCTACAGTTCCAGACGATGAGTGTGTTCGGGGCGACGTGGTTGATGGACGATCAGCTTTTCGTGCCAACCACGAACACGGGTGGAGAGCTCGAATTCGTCCTACAGAGTGATGTAGCTCGAAGGGACAAGCTCGCCCTGTATGTCACGAAGGCGCCTGACTACGGCGATGTGCGGATATCTTTTGAAGGATCGAATTTGGGTGAATTCAGCTTGTATGCGCCTCGGGTAGAAAGAGTGCGCATAGAGCTGGGAGAGGTCCCACTCTCTCCATCGGGGGGTATTCTGTCCCTCAAGGTCATAGGTAAATCCGATAGCTCTTCGGGGTACAAGATGGGTGTAGATAGTTTAGCTTTCGAATAAGCCCACGAATGTACGTGAAACATGAGAGCCGCCCAATCGAGGCTAGGTTCGCTTTAGCATCCTTTTAATCCAGCTTTTTAGCTCGCGGCTACCGGGACTACGAGTACCGGCTTGGGAGAGTTTCGAATTACCTGCTCTGCAACGCTACCTAGGAACGCGCGTGCAATCCCAGAGCGACCATGCGAGGCTATCACGACCATGTCGATCGGATTTTTTCTGATGAAATCGACGATCGTTCTCTGAACGGGGTGGGGTGCTTCTTCGACACGTTGCTCCACCTCTAAAGGGGAAAAATGCTCGGAGATATGCGCCTTGAGTTCGTTGACGGTACGCTCTTTGACCGCTGTGAGCGCCTCGGGAACATAGGTTACCGGCATGTCAAATGCACCTCCGACACCGAATTGAATCGATGTGTCTATGCAGCACAGAACTGATATTTTTGCTCCAAAAGCTTCGGCAAGGGCTCGGGCATGCGGGTATGCTTTTACGGAGTCAGGAGAGAGGTCGGTTGTCACAAGGATATTTTTTGGTCGAGCTTCAGCCATGTTAACCTCTTAGGAGGATATAGATTTATCTTCGATGAGGATACACTATTGTGAGTGGTCTAGTCACCTCACACGAGCACGACAGGGTGACACCAATCAGTGTGCCGCAGATGCCGATTTCTTACTGGTTATCGGAGCCTACCGAGCTCTATCTTTGCCTCTTTTGGCAACGCCAACCACGAGCGTTTCGAGAACTTGCTGACTGATACCATAGCCTGAAAGAGGGGGTCACTCTCGCTCAAGCTACCGATCTCTCCGGTGTCGAGCTGTACCATGATAGACTGCCGGGTATCACCTGCATGTACATCGGCAGTAGATATTTCGTGCAGATAATATCGAAGGTCAAAACCCAGTCTCTGAAGGCACTCTTCGACTGATTTGTACGACAGCTCTCCCTTGTGTTGCTCGTCGATACGGATGGTTTTGAAAAGTCTGCGATGCAGGACGCGGTCGCTAAGATCACGCAGTACGGTATCAGAGCTATGGGCCCAGCGCATCAGATGGTATCGCCACCACGACTCACGCATCTGAAACATTACGTCGAGAGGTAATTCGGTTGCATTGGATGCCGAAAGAGCCTTTCTCATCACGTCATCTGCGAACTCGAGCGCGCCGCCGAGATCCCGAGCTCGACGCGCTACGGCCTTGTTGAGCATATCTGCCGCAAGCAGAACTCGATGTTGGTAGATCTGGCGATACATGGCATGCCGCGATACCATGAAATGCATCATGGCGTCGAGGCGGTTCTCCATGAGAGCCAGGCGTTTGTCCTCTGTGATGAGGATCGATTCAACAAGGGCAGGGATGTTGTACATGCCGTAACTGACACCAGCCAGGATGCTGTCGACAGCAGACCAATTACCTCTGTCAACGTTCCATCCCCCGCCTGAAATGAGTTGCCACGTCCACGCAGGCACACTGTCTGATTCATCGAGAATATCGAGCACGCTCTGTCTGAGGTCGCTTGAGTAGTCGTCCAGTAACGAGCGGATCTGAGGGTCCTCGTTTATGACCACGTGCGCTAGAGCTTCATGGCAGTCGGGCTGCCCAGGAAACCAGGTCTTGAATGCCGTATGGGACCCTGGGGCGAGGTGACCAATGTCGTGGAGTAACGCGGCGACCAAAATAGCCGGCCTCCAGAGCTCGACCTCGCGAGGGTGGCGATCGGCAAGTTTCCCAAGCGATATCTTCGCCAGGTATGCCACACCAAGGCAGTGACCAAAACGCGAATGTTCCGAAAACATGTATACGAGACGGGTATTAGCTGTTTGGCTGATGTCCCTGAGTCGTTGGAACCAACGGCTATCAATGAGGTCCAAAACCAGCTTCTCAGCTGGGTCTATGGTCGAGAAAGAGATCGACTGATGGACGACATCGGCAAAGGAGATGTCACTCATACGATGTGTCCTGTAGATGTAGATAGATCAGGGATTGAATGCTGAGAAATTACTTGAATTCCGAAACTGGCGAGACCCGCAAGAGCGCGCGGCGTCGTGGTCAACAGTTCGATCTTGGTAGCTCCCAGATCCCGCAAAATCTGGGCCCCGACTCCGTATTCCCGCATCATTGCCGGAGCAGCTCCCGGGGCGGCGTCGGAAACATCCAGAGATTGTACGTTATGGCTCTTGTCATCGATGAAGGGACGCCTCAAGTACAAAAAGATACCCCGATTGCACGCTCCTATCGCGCGTAGTGCATTTTGCAGGTGCAACCTCGAGCTCGCAGCGGTACCCCCAAAAACATCGGTGACGGTGCTTTCGGCTTGTACACGAACGAGAACAGGGCGCTCTCCTTGGATCTCTCCTTTCACGAGCGCCATGTGCTCAACGTCGTGAATACGAGAGCGATACACGATGGCTCTTACCTCTCCAGCAAGGGTCGTTGGAAGACGCGCCTCAGCTACCCTAGTAATGAGAGGTTCGTGTTCCAAGCGGTGAGTGATGAGCTCCGTCAACGAAGTCACCGGGATATCGTGTGTTTCGCCGAATGCACGAGCCTGGTCTGATCCCATGAGATCACCGTGTTCATCGAGAAGATCAACGAAGAGAGCAGCATCCGTGAAGCCCGCCAGCTGAGCGAGATCAACTGCCCCCTCGGGAATAGCTAGTTTGACGAGCACACCGCCTTCGCGAGTTTCTACGGGAAAGATGTGTCCCGGCTTGACCAAGGCGCGCGGCTGGGGATGCTCGGCTCCGAGGACAGCAATGGTAGTAGCACGGTCGGCAGAGCTGATCCCGGTCGTTATTCCCTGGCGAGCTTCAACGGAGGTGTACTGGGGCATGAGACCCGAGGGGGTTGAGTGTTTTTCTCTCTCGCTGGGGCGGGTCATGTTGTGCAGTAAAAACGCAGAAGCTCGCTCGGGTGACAGCGCAACGAAGGTGAGCCCACCTGAGAGCTGTAAGACTCGATTTATCTCAGCGCTGTGTGAGTTCATGGCTGGTGCAATCAGAGCGGCCCTCGCACTGGTACCGGTATCATCAATCAAGACTATCAACCGATTCTTGGCAAAAAGAGGTATAAAATTTGGTTTCTCCGCCATTCCTCGATTACATCAAAATTCTCCTCTAGTGTCACTTTTGCAGGTGGATATCGTACATGAGGCTGTGTGGCACAGGGGCAGGAGCGTGTCATAGGAGTTGTTACGAGGAGCGCGTTAATTCTTTCTAAGTTATTGATGTCAATACAGTTCTCATCTCGGCTGAGATATCGTTTAAGATTTACGGGCTAGGGGTCGAAGATCCTTCTAGTACACGGAAGTTCATTTAGTTGTTCTTCAGATGTTCAGTAAGAAGTAGTCAGGTTGTATCGACATGGAAACTGAAATAATCGAAACCCAGCACTCCGACCTTCAGGAGATGGAGAAGGCTATCCTGCGTGCGAGACGAACTGCGTTCGTGGCGCGTTTTATCGTGTTACGTGAGGGAAAAAGAACCCGCGCGCATCGGGTCATCGAATTGATGGAGTGGGAGGATCTCACGACAGTCGAGGAGCTGGCCGAGCGTTTCAGGCAGGCATTCCTCGATAACGGGGACAATATGGTTCCCGTTGACCGAGATATGCGTCGAGCCATGGCGCATTCTCATCGTTCCCTGAAGTTCTTCGTGACCGAGTACTCACAGCGATCAACCCGAAGTTTTGTCGAAGCCCTCGTCGATTACGAGAGATCGAACCAGCTTCTATTCGGCGTGGAAGAGCAGCCAAAGCCGGGAGGGTGGAGGTTGCCCCATGAACTTAAGCGCGCAAAGGAACAGGCGATAAGTGGTGCTCCTCAGAAGAGTCGTAAGCGTGCTGGAGCACGCGGTCAACGCGTAGGTATTGAGCCCATAGCAGGGCCGTAAAAGTCAGACATAAGGCGGTGCTCTGCTCTAATGCACGGATGCCCCCGAGGACTTGCCAGGGATCCACCAGGAGCATTGGGGCTGAGCTGCTCGAGCAGTGGGTATTTATGGGAGTGTGAGAGCAGACACGGAGGTCGGCCTCGCGCTCCCCTTTTTTCTCTCACAAGCAAGCTACTAGAACAGTGCGTATATGAAAGGCGACAGTGCTGAGCCTTGAGTCGCTACAATCAGAATGCTAATCAGGATGAAAACGGTCACCATGGGCACGAGCCACCAGGCCTTACGCTCCATCAGAAGCTCAAAAATCTGCTTGATAGTATTTGCTTTGCTCATAAGAAACTCCGAGTGAAGGTGCCTTCTAAGATTAAAGCACTCTCCTTCACTTTGTCGAGAGGCAGCTCGTTCCCGATTAGGCTGCTACTTTCCCCGAAGATTCCGTCTCAGCCCCACCCGCAGAGAGTTCGGAAATAATTCTATCGACCTCCTCGATGAGCGACCCGATCGCATACGCCCACACATACTGGCCAGCTTTCTTGCCCGTGAGAACCTCGGCGATCTCCCCTTTGTCTTGTACCCTGTGCTTGATGAACAGCTGCTTGCTGTCGGTAAGAAGCACCATATCACTCGGGTTTTTGTGCAGTTTCGGCAGCTTTTTGCGGAGGTAGTCGATGCCTCGTCGGAATCGATTAACCGGCAATCCCTCTCTCTTCATGCGAAAGAGCCAGCACAAAAGGATGAGATCCGCATACGAGTACTTTGGGCGTCCTCTGCTCTTTGATTTTCCGGTTGTTGGCACCAGGTTAGTTCGTGCGTAGTAATTAAGGAGCGCTAAGCCGATCTTTTCATTTCCAGTCGTTAACGTTCGTAGAATCTGCTGCACCTCTTTTGCGGTGAACTCTCGGTCTAACATGTGAACAGTCATTCGTTGGCCTCGAGAAAGCCGTTTACAACACTGCAACAGCTACAAGTACTACAAGTTGGTTTAAGCACGGTACTGTGCGCGAAGCTTATGTGTCAACCTGGAATCTGTTGGGGTTGAAAGGCACCAGAGACTTACTTTTTACAGAACAGCAATTGCATACGCCTGAAAGCTCTCACTCTTTTAGGGTGGCAGAGGCTAGGAGGACTCAGTTAGATGTTAGAGTTACGGCGATTTTTCAGGGCTTGGCGAGGGAGCTTCTGAATTCTGGAACAGACCGATGGCAACAGGTACATCGTCCTCCCCTTGGTAATTCTCCTCCTTGTCGCGAACTGATGCCCCGGGCTCCTGTGTGCCTATGAAAAGCTGGGACGAGCCACCGCCGTCGAAATTAATAGCGTCAACGCAGTCTATCGCCGGATGAGTGAGCAGCTCTTGAAGCTGGCGAGTGGTGCACCCGAACATCCCCGATGCCACTCTGTACATGATGAATTTTCCTGTTCGGTCGATGCAGCTCCCAGAAAGATTTGATGACAAGACCGAGGTTCTGAGCCCCTCTACTGCGTGTCCGTCAGCGAGCAAGCGGGGACCAGCTTGCGTTGCCTCGATCACGCCGTGCGTCGAAAAGTTGTCGCGGTGGACTATGCGAAGCTCCTTAGGCGTTGCGTAGAGAACGGCCGTTAGGGTTCCTCCTCCACGATGAGGCTTGCTGTGCAGGATTCCCCGATTGATGACAACACCAAGGGGCTTGCCCTGCTCATCGAAGAAATTGCTGTTGATGCAAACATGCGCCCCGCTGAGGCGACACAATGAGCGCACGGGAGCGCGTTTCCAGCCAAACTCTGCGGCACGAATCACTTGGACTCGGTATTTGTCGAGCTCTGCTCGGACTAAAACGATAGAAGAAGAGAACACGGCTCCTACATTGAAATTGAATCGGGAGGTCTCGAGACCCGGACTTATCTCCTGCCACGCTACGGTCTCCGGAAGCCGCTGCGCAAAGGCGGCCTGGCCTATGTCCGCCACTCCCACGCACAGGAGCGCAAAGACTGTCCGTAGTCGAAGAAAGCTAGGCATGAGGCTCGAATTCAGCGTTGAGCCGCTCTGCGGAAGGAGCTTTCCCCTCAGCTGCCTCGAGAATTTTCTGCCGAAATTCATCCTTGAACTTCGTGGTGAAACTTCGCACCGGCATAGCGATGGAGTCTCCTAGGAAACAGATCGTATGCCCCGCAATCTGATTGACGACGGTATCGATCAGTTCCAAATCTCCAGGCAAGCCACCTCCCTTGGCGATTCGGCGGAAGGTCTTTTCTACCCAATGGCCACCTTCACGACACGGGGTGCACTGGCCGCAGGATTCGTGCGCATAAAAGTGGGTGAGATTGTAGATCGCGTCGACCATATCCACCGAATCATCGATTACTATCACGCCTCCTGAACCGAGGAAGGTTCCGAGCTTGTTCCAGCCCTCATAGTCCATGGTCGCCCCTTCGATATCTTCGGCTCGAAGGATAGGCACCGAGGATCCACCGGGAATCACTGCTTTGAGCTTTCGACCGTCGAGCATGCCACCACACTCTTCCTCGAGGAAACGCTTGAAGGGATACCCCATCTCGATTTCGTACACGCCTGGTTTGTTGATGTGGCCGGATGCGGAGATGAGCTTGGTGCCTTTGGACTTTTCGGTGCCGATAGCTGCGTAGGCATCTGCTCCGTTCCGAATAATCCACGGTACCGCAGCGAATGTCTCCACGTTGTTCAAAATAGTAGGGGAGTAGTACAAGCCCATCGTTGCTGGAAAGTACGGTGGCTTGAGTCGCGGTTGACCCTTCTTACCCTCGAGCGACTCCAGAAGCCCGGTCTCCTCACCACAGATGTAGGCACCAGCACCGCGATGTACAACGAGGTTGAGCGAGTAGCCACTGCCGAAAATGTTTTCGCCGAGATAGCCCTTCGAGTAGCACTCCTTCACCGCTTCCTTTAGCCGCGTATAGGGGTATGCATACTCTCCCCGGATGTAGACGCACATCCAGTTGCTCTGAACTGCGAGGGCAGCGATCATCATGCCTTCGATGATCGAGTGCGGCGTTCTCTCGAGGAGTAGCCTATCCTTGAAGGTACCTGGCTCGCTCTCGTCCGCATTGCACACTATATATGTCGGCTTACCGGTGTTGCGTGGTACAAAGCTCCACTTCTGACCGGCTGGAAAACCCGCCCCGCCGCGCCCTCTGAGGCCTGACTTCTTCACCTCTTCGATGATCGCAGTCGAGTCCATCGACAGGGCTTTCCGTACCGCTTCGTATCCACCCCGGGACTCGTATCCAGCCAGGGTGTGTTGATCGGGTTGGTGAATGTGCTCGAGGATGATTTGACGGTGCTGTCCCACAGGATGGCTCTTCTACAGGTAGAGTTGTCTCGTTGTTAGCCCGAGCGCCGGGCGTTACCGCCTAAAGGATAGTAGAAGGCGCCCCTTGCTGCAACGATAACTACAGCCTCTTTAATTGGCGCTTCCGGGTTTTTAAGTGGGTGACATGCGATGTTTTTCACGAGGAGCCTGGTGATGAGGCTCGAGCGGGGAGTTAGGGCTAGCTCAAGCGCTTAACAGGCTGCGGAAAAATGCTCTTCTGCTGCGAAATCCGATCTTTCGGCGCT
>JBBAUR010000027.1:0-43226 GCA_040398075.1 Bdellovibrionota bacterium
GTAGTTAGTGATAGTCTCTTTCTACAGCTAGAGTTTTTGTCTTCTGCGGCGCAACGAGTAGCTTTCTCTCCAGAAAGGCAGTCGCTCTCGACTACCGGTTAATGGGTGCGATATAATGGTAGGCCGTCAGAAGTATTGGACCGTTAGAGGGAGACAGCATGAGAGTCGCTATAATCGGCGCAAAAGGAAAGATGGGGGCACTGGCTGATGAAGCGCTCTCGGCGATGCCATCGGTCAAAGAGATCATCCGTGTTTACTCGGGCGACGACCTCAATCATGTACTCCAGCACACCAAGCCAGATATCGCCCTCGAGCTCACTTCGCATCTGAGCGTTGACGACAACGCGTGGACTATCGTCAATAACGGTGTCAAGCCTCTCATCGGCGCCAGCGGACTGACCAAAGTTCAGATAGAATCTCTGAGCCAACACTGTGCACAACATGCCCTGGGTGGGCTTATCATCCCGAACTTCTCGCTTGGGATTGCATACATGACAAAGTTGACCGTGATGATGAGTCGACACTTCGAGGATATCTCGATCGTGGAATTTCATCACGCACGGAAGAGGGATAAGCCGTCGGGAACTGCGAGTCATACTGCCAACCTGGTAGGGGTCGCTCCTGAAACGATAGCATCGATTCGTTCTCCGGGGTTTTTGGCAAAACAACAGGTGTACATCAATACCGAGCACGAACGACTCATCATCGATCACGAGAGTTTTTCCAGACACAGCTTCGTTGAAGGTATCCGGCTCAGTGTCGAAACCGTCTCGACGCTTTCACACATGGTCGTGGGACTCGAGAATATCCTCCCATAGCTCTACTCCACCTCTACATGCAGGGAATCTATGTTCGATAAATCTCAGCTACCGAACGTATCAACGGAAGGCCCACTCTCACTTCCACCTCCGAACAGCAGGGCGGAAGACTTTACTCACCTGATGCGGAGATTCCGCGCCAAGACCTTTAGCGCAGAGGGAGGCGACCGGCGGGTTCTTCTCTTTGATGCTCAGCAGTCCGTGGACAACGGTGTCGCTCGCCGTGGCTTATCACGGTATACTCTCTGTCAGCCGTTTTTCCTCGCTCGAGACTCCCGCGCTATTCAGTTGTTCATGCCCCCGGGAGCGTACGATCAGGCCTCTTTGAATTATTTCCAGGTTACCGGTGACGGGCCAGTACCAGGCTCACGCATCACGATCGCTCGTGACTTTGATATAGTTACAGTCGAGACCAAACTGGCCAGTGGTTATGAATATACCCGGCGTTACCAGTCAGACACGATCGATACATCTACTCTGAGCTATGCTGCCTATCCAGCAACTCCAAAGGTGTTCCTTCATTACCCGACTATCGGATACGTTTGTTTCACCTTCGACAGACTCGGCTGCCATCCGTTTTTGATCCGTAGTGCTTTACCGGTCACCAACATTCGGTGCTTCTACGGCCAAGCAGAGAAATGGCAAGAGATTGACGTTTTGTCTGCGGAGCTAGGTGCAAGGGGCACGGGGAATCTCAGATTCAAAACCTCCCTAGGAGAGTTCTTTGTCCCGGGGCCAAACTCCATGGGGCCTAGCACCTACACACCCCCGAGAGGCACAAGTGTAGAATGCACAGAATTCGAACTGGAGAGTTTCCAAAACCCGCTCTCCCCCGCGTTCGACCTCAACGCTCACCATGCCCTACGCAGCCTGGGATTACCTCCGATCTGGCCCGATCCCGAATTCCTGTAGACAAGGCTTGCTTAATTCAATCCCAGCATACTGCAGGTTCTACGGGGCCATTTCAACACCGTGCTTTGACTTCAAGAGCTCAGTGAGCCCCGCCATCGCGTAGTCTATCTCATCGTGTCGCAGAGTCCGATCGGGACGTTGGAAGGTAAATCGGTAGGTAACGCGTCTGAAACCTTCCTCTGGCTTCTTAAAATCATCCACGATTGAGGTTGCACTCAGCGACTCATGATTGGCTTCTTCAATGAGCCTGACGATCCGACCTGCCTGCTCCTTGTCTCCGACTTTCAGCGTTATATCGCGAGAGATCGGGGGAAAATCACTGACGCTCGGCGTATCGGTACGACGGATGACCTTGTAGAGAGCCAAAACATCGAGCTCACAGTACAACGCAGCATCTTTCAACTCACACGCCTCGCGAATGAGTGGATGTATTACCCCGAAAAAACCGAGAACCGAGCGTCCGACCTTGACCGACGCTTGCATGCCTGGATGTAGAAAAGCCGACTCGCTCTTTCCAACCGACAGCTCCACACCGAGACTTCGAATCACCGATGCAATCGAACCTTTGAAAGATCGCGCCAGCTCCTCGAGCGACTCCTCTTTACGCCAATCAGCTTCGCTCCAACGACCCGCAAAAGCCATCGTCAAAACATCCCGTTCGTAATCGTACACCAGCACCTCACGTGGTCGTGGCTCTCCTGAAGGAAGCTGCTCGGGGTTGGCAAAAACGTGACACAGCTCAAAAGCTTTGACTGACAGCAGCCCACGCTTACGATTCGCGGCTAGCACTCGCATCAAATGAATCACATTCGTTATCTTCATGTGCGAGTTGTTCTGCTCGAGCGCGTTCTTGATACCTATGTGGCGCGCCGCGCTTCCCTTCTCCAGCGATTCGAGCAGCTCTACTTCAGCAAGCGAATAGAAACCCTTGGTTATGACCTCGGTGAAGCCGTTGCCGCGTAAAGCCGGGCGGACTCGAGCAGTGAGAAGCTCGATCGGATCCCGCTCGGGCACATCGTAATCCAAGGGTGGGAGCTCCACTTTTACGCGACTAAAGCTCAGTGAACGCGCAACATCCTCGACAATATCATCGGGATTACGAACATCCCACAAGCGCCATGAGGGTACGGTCAGGGTGAACACCTTGTCCTTACC
This sequence comes from Bdellovibrionota bacterium, assembly GCA_040398075.1. Classification (GTDB taxonomy): domain Bacteria; phylum Bdellovibrionota_C; class UBA2361; order UBA2361; family OMII01; genus OMII01. The sequence goes on from JBBAUR010000027.1 coordinate 2,886, forward strand.
CACTGCGGATGTCTCGACACCGTATCCGAGGTTCTTGAGGCGCGCGGTTACCTCTATCTCTTCCAAGCGCAGCAGATTCACCTGTGCACGCAATGTCCCCAGAGCGATTGACACCTTGCGCTTCTCGGGCGGCGTCGCCTCCGAATAGGTAAATCCGAGCACATGCGCTACATCTGCACTGCTCACAGCTCCAGCCGAGCCACTTGCGAGGTACACCAAACGCTTTAGTGCTGGCAGTATTCCTTCCGGATCGCATCCACGCTCGAAAAAGTGAGAAGCTTCAGTACCGATGCCCATTGCACGCGCGGTAATACGGACACTCACGGGGTCAAATATCGCCGCTTCCACCAAGACCTTGCTCGTGCTCTCCGTCACCATGCTATTGGCGCACCCTATTACCCCTGCTACTGCTAAGATCTTTTTTCGATCGCGAATGAGTATCGAACCCTCCGGGACCTTGTAAGTCTTGCCGTCGAGGGCCTCAATCTCCTCGACTCGCGTTGCCAGGTCGACGATTATCTCGCCATCCACCTTGTCGGCATCAAACGCATGCATCGGTTGACCGAACTCTTGCTGAACGTAATTCAGAAGATCGACGATTGCATGGTGCTTTCCCGGCTCTTCTAGACAGGCGGCTACGTCGTTTCGCAGGGACATCGGGGAAGGCACTGTCATCTCGAGCAGCGCGTACCGCAGACATTTATCCGTTGCACGACGAACAGGGACCCCTGCTTTTCGCTCTGGAAGTTGTCCAGCAACGCTTGGCATCTTAATCTGAGCGAGCGTACGCGCGGATATCTCCCGAGCTGCACCCAGTGCGTACAGGTGATCTCCACGATTAGCAAGGCTCTCGATCGTGAACACAACACCCGCCTGTGAACTGACCTCTACCCCCTTTACTTCTAGTCCGACATCGTCAAGGAGGTGCCGAAGGGGTGATTTTGCGGCAGTCTCGATTGGGCACTCTGGAAGCTCGATCAACTTCTCCAACATGCGTACATACAACTTCATACTATCTCCTTGAGAACTCGAAGGTCGTTCTCGTACACTGCCCGGAGGTGCGGGAAGTTGTACATCTGTGCGGCAAGACGTGAGGTCCCGAGCCCGAACGCGAAGCCAGAAACCTTTTCAGGGTCGAATTTGAACTCCGTCAGCACGTTCCGATGAACCATCCCTGAGCCACCGACAGTCGCCCAACCAGCTCCGCCGCACGCCCCACAGCCTTCACCTTTGCACACTGAGCAATCTATCTGAGGACCAAGACTAGGCTCTGTGTAGGGGTAGAACTTCGGTACGAACCGCACCTTCCGCCGCTTCCCGTAGAGCTCCTTCAAAATATGCGTAATGAGGCCCATCAAATGCGCCAGGGTAAGTCCTGGTTCAATCCACACCAACTCGTACTGATGGAACATCGCCTGATGCGAAGCATCCTCTGTCTCATTACGATACGCGCGGCCGAGTGAAGCTACCTTTATGGGTAGACGGTTGTTTTCAAAGAGGTGCCGCTCCTGAAGCACACGCGCCTGAACCGACGTCGTGTGAGTCCGAAGTACGTGTCCGGTTTCGGTGTAAAACGTGTCTTGCATATCCCGAGCGGGGTGATGCTTCGGGATATTGAGCGAATCGAAGCAGTGATAATCTGTTTCTATCTCGGGACCACTGATATTTTGGAAGCCGAATGGGCGCAGGATCTCCGTTATTCGCTCCTCAATGATCGTCACGGGGTGTATCGCGCCGAATCCAGGCGACGACTCCGGCAGGGAAAGATCGAGGAACTGCTCGCTGAGCGTGCGCTTCAGAGCAGCGTTTTTGAATGCTGCCTCCTTGGCGTCAATCCCCGCTTCGACCTGATTCTTGAGTTCGTTCAACAGGGCAGCCACAGCCGGCTTCTCCTCGGGCGTTACATCTCGCAATCCCTTGAAGAGCTCTTTGACGACACCCTCTTTACCCAACCAATCCCGCCTGACAACCTCGAGGTCCTCGGGTCGATCAACTGCACCGAGATCCTTGGTAAAGCGAGCTCCAAGCTCCGAAATATGCGCTCGTGAGAGGTCGACCCCCATAGCTCTCCGTATACATCCGAGTAGGTTTACGTTTATGCTCGGCAATTCCAACCGAGCGGATGTTCAATCGGGTTGCTCCCGATTAGACTCCTAAACGGTAGAATTTAGGCTAAAGCCCGCCTAGGGTAAAGCGTGTCCTTTGCGTATGATTAGAGCCCGTATCTCTCCGCGTTTGGCAGTTTTTCTCATCGTCCTGTTGGACATCATGGGTGTAGGTCTGATTATTCCGGTCCAGCCCTTCCTAGCGCAGCATTTCGGAGCCTCCACCGCCGTGGTGACCCTTCTGGGTACCACCTATTCGTTGATGCAGTTGGCATGGGCGCCGCTGTGGGGAGGACTTTCGGACCGGGTCGGTCGTAAGCCCGTACTGCTTGCGACCATCATGATTACTTTGGTTGGCCACCTGGCTTTCGCTGTATCTCACTCGCTTCTAACACTCTTTGCGGCACGTGCGCTCGCCGGAACTGGTGCCGCCAACATAGCCACAGCGCAGGCCGTTCTCTCGGACACTCATGCTCCAGCAGAGCGGAGCAGAGCGATGGCTCTGATCGGAGTAGCCTTCGGGGTCGGATTCATCCTTGGTCCCCTCCTTGGGGGTATCCTCAGCCAGCTCGACTACCGCGCCCCTGCTATCTTCGCTGCACTCCTAGCGGCTCTGAACACCGTATTTGTTGCGGTCGGGCTTCGAGAGACGCGGGTCTCTAGTCGGGACGAATCAGCACCTCGAGTCCGATTACGTGCGATATTTTCGGCCTCCGGAGAGCTCAGGAAGCTCATCTTCACCACCCTTCTCACGATGACTGCTTTCTCTATCATGGAGCAGAGTATCAGCCTGTACATCGGAATGCAGTGGGCTCCGCGAGATTCCGCTGAGAGGATCAAGGAGGCTAGTCGCTTGACGAGTACTTTCTTGGTAACGGTCGGACTTACTGCGATCTTCGTTCAAGGATTCCTGGTTCGTCGCTGGTTGAAATCCACTGGCGAGCTCACGATCGTGCGTGTCGGTCTGACGATCCTCATATTGAGTCTCGTTCTAGTCCCTGTCCTAGGAGCATTTGGAAACTTTAATCTGTTCTTACTCTCAGGCGCTGCTCTCGCGCTCGGCAGCGGTTTGTTCAACCCGTCGATGGCAGGGCTGGTATCGGGTAGTTGCTCCGAGGAGAACCAAGGGCTGGGATTGGCGATGAATCAATCGGCTGCCGCGCTAGGCCGAATCATCGGACCTACGATGGCCGGGGCGCTGCTTGCCATGAGCTCAGCCGCCCCCTTTCTTTCCGGCGCAACACTCACGGCATGCGCCCTTTTGGTTGCCTCGAGAGTGAGGATTACTCGTTGACGGCGCGTTTCTCGGGAGCTTCGTTGCCCCTCTCGGGTTTGTCGAGAAGCGAGAGAAAAAGCCGCAACTTGACCTCCTCGAAGCCACTCACTGCATCCGTCTCTGATTTCCGACTTTGAAGCCGCCGGTACTCCTGCTGCAGAAATAGCCGATATTCTTCAGAGGAATCCTGCGCAGCCCACCCCAATAATTTCATAGCACCAACTCACTGAAACACCCCCTGAAGTGGCTTGTTCGTACAACCACCTCTTGGAGGCCAAATTAGTTTAACTAACCTAAAATAAGCCTACCGTTGTCTGTATGAGGTGCGTCACGACATCGGCTCGAGATCTCCGCCCTAGCAGGACGTCAACAGAGCTCGTGCCAACAGCCTCTGGGTCAACCGCTGAGGTATCAGGCTGCAAGCTCCTTCGGATATGCTGCCACCTGGCTGCCATCCTGAAAGAGCTTGAAACCATCAGCTAGGTGCCACAGGAGACTGTTGATCGCCTCTGCTGAGCCTATCTTCGAACCATTCAAGAAAAACTCGAACCGAACATTCTCGAGTGCCCCACCACTAAAGGAAAGCACCACTGGACCAGGGCGCTTTCGCTCCGGATTGGTCCGCAAGATGAGTCGTCGTACCGTGCAGATTCCACTCGAGTCGACGCCGAACAGCTCGGTGAGCCACTCAGGCTGCTTACTCAGGGCGTAATCGAGCGATGCCGCCAGACTTCCCTTGTATCCAACGAGCTGGTTTTCAACGGCACCGGGGCCCTCTAGCTGCGTCAAACCGGCTTTGAGAGTCAGAATAGCCAATGCCTTCACAGCGGCAGTCCACTGGAATGAACCGACATTCTTAAAGGCACCCGATGTCTTTCCCCGAACGCTACGCCTCTCGATCCCAGATCGAGGGTCCAAGAAGCAGGCCTCTACCAATTCGACGCTTTCGTCTCCAGCAAAATGTAATTCAAATGACCTTTGCATAGTGTATAGCCTCCCTAGGCGGATAAGAATTGAGGGCACTATACTGGAAGCCATTCAGGACAGAGGGGGTCCTCATTTTCGGATGCAAATTCAGAATCAGGCTCAGCAAAGTACTACCGATGACCCTGAACAGACCTTCAACAGGCTGATAACCCACAGGTTTTGGAAGAGACTCCTACGGATATAGTGACCGGGTTTACCGCAACTCTAGGAAACCCACTATGCAAACAAGAAAACCGCTAGCATCTCTCGTCACGGCATCTTTAATACTTGCTCTAACTTCAGGGTGTGCCAGCAACGCAGCTCTGACTAAGGTACAAAACGACGCACGTGAAGCTCAACGCACGGCAGACATGGCGCTATCGACAGCGCAAAATGCGCTTTCCACGGCCCAACACGCACAATCGGCATCAGAACAGGCTAATGATAGAGCCTTGCGATCCGAGGAGATGCTGAACCGTGGATTCAGATATTCGATGCGAAAGTAAGGCTACGGCTGATCGTCAACCGCCAACATAGTTGGCCCTTCCTCGCCCGCATCGTCGTGCCCAGGATGCCCCATCTCTGGTTCCTCGTATGAACCGCCATCTTGGGCACCCGCCAACTCCTCTGCCGAACCCTCACGAGGGATCGACAGGGTCACGGCCTTCTTCACAAAGTACTTCTCTCCGGTACCCGCCGCCTCGTGCTCACCGAGTTTGTCGATAACCTGGTTTGCAACCGCCTCCGGCACGTCTATGAAAGAGTAGAACTCGCGGACACTAACACGATGAACGTCCGCAGCCTCGACACCGCATAGGCTGACGACATCCTGAGTCAATCCGGTATCAGACACGCCGTGGGTTTTTCCGACACCTACGTAGAGCCGAGCTTCCTTGTCTACCACCATCGGTTTGCGTGGCTGCCTGGGCTGCCGCTCCCGCGACTCTCCACCACGCTCACCGTCTCCGCCTCGACGGCTGCTGCGACGACCCTGTCCACCCTCTTCGGGATGAGCATGAAAGCCCTCCCCATCTTGGTTGTACGAGTCGTACGAGCGATCCTGAGAACGTCCTCCACGGCGACCCCGGTTACCCCGAGAATCTCGCGAATCACGTGACTCACGCGAATCCCTGTCACGATCGCGACCCTGTGGACCACGACCACGCCGGCGGTCCCCGGGTTGAGGCTGTTGGCCCTCATCATCCTCTTCCTCGTCGTATTCCTGCACCTCTTCACGCGAAGTGGAAACAGCGGACTTCAGGGACGGAATGACCGACAGAGTGTTGTACACCAAGAGAGCCGTGATATCGCGAGCCTTCTCGTCGGAAAGGATCTTGTCTACCATTGCCGCGATTCCCGAGTCGTTGATGAGAGCCTTTTCGATCGCCTGATCGCGTAGTTGCCCGAACTTGCCAAGGAAGAGCTGCTCTGGCGCCGGAAGCTCTCCCTGCACGAACTCGAGCTTGCCGAGCTTCTTGAGGTAGTGAAAGTTCGAGATGTCCATGGCTGCCACCAAGCTAATGACCTTCTTGGTCTGACTCTCTGCGCTAGGCGAATATCGATGGAAATAGACCTCCGGGTCGGTTGGAACGGAGTAGTTCACAACCACCGCAAACTCTTCCAGGGGCACTCCGCGTGCAGCCACATCTGTCAAAACGAGCGTTGTAATCTCCTTCTTCTGGAGCTGCTGAATCGCCTTGCTCAACTTGAGTTGAGGTACATAGCCGATGAGCTTCATCGAGGCGATGCCACGCTTTCTGAGAATAACGTCTGCGAAATCTGCATCCGATGGGGAGTTACAGAAGACTATGCACGAATTCCCACCCTCCAACTCTATTAGATCACAGAGGGCTTGGGGTTTTGCCAAAAGAGAGGTTTCAACTTCGTAGTAAACGTGCTCCATATTCTGCACTGCAGCTCCTTTTATCGAACAAGACTGTGGTTCTCTGAGAAATCTCCTACTCAATGCCGAGATGTTAAGAGACGGCTCTGAACCGATTAAAACGATCTGGGCCTCGGGATTGGTATCACGGAACCCGAGCAGGGACGCCTCGAGCTCGGACATTGGGCCTCTAGACAGGATCGACTCGACGCTATCGACTACACATCGAGACGCAACGATTGTCGCCGTTTTTGACTTCAAAAACGCCGCGACAGCGGAAACCGGGGCAGTCACACAGGCATCCTCGGCTGTCCATGCGCCCTTCAGGTCATCAGCATCCGAAACGAGCACTGCGTTCACTCCGAGCCCTTTCAAGGTTTCGGTGATCCTCTCGCCTTCTTCAACTGAACCGCAAAGCACAAGCGTCCTACCTATTACTGCCGATAACCATGCACCGTAGGTCACAGTTCGCTCCGAGCTGGCAGCCGCATACAGCTGAATGTCGACTCCCTTACACAGATTATCCAACGCAGCCATCTTGGCCTCGCACAGATCCCTGCTGCCGCCTTCCTGAAGTTTTGCTTTCGCCGCTTCGACGAACTGCTTGAAATCGTCGCTACTGCGCGCTCCCATTACTCCCATTAATCCTCCCATGCATCTCAAGTGGACAACTGGCGTACTATTCCTTCGTAAACATCTCGGGTTGGACTGCGAAAGCGCCCTCGCATTCGCACCGCTCGAACGTGATACTCTGAAACGGTTGACTGTCAGTTAGTGCCTCTCTAGGACCTCTTCGCTCACGCACCACTCCGAAAGATGTGGCTGCATGCAAAGCTCCCGAGTACGGCGTATCTTCTCCATTACACCAAATTCGTAACAGGGCACAGAATTGTGCCAGGTCGATAAGGTACATTTATTCATTGGACTTTGTGCTCACCTCTCAGTTTGTGAGGAGAAGGGGAGCATTCGTAGAGCGACACAGTGTCGTGGGACCATCTCTTCAGTCGGGCTCTTACCACGAAACGCACTGGCGATCGTTCTCAATTCCAAGAATGTATTCTATACCATATAGCCACATTAGCGGAAGTTTCGTCATCCTGATACCGCAACAAGACCATAAAAACATGCAACTTATTGCTATCACTAAACAAATTATTACTCGCAGTTCTATATTCCTGGCCCTCATGGGCATCTGCGTTGCAGGTTGCCAGGTAGCAACCGACCTAATCGACCTGGTTGGCTCTCCTCAGCCCGGGCCACAGAGGCAGACCGACCAGCTCCCGGCATGGTCTTCTATAACTCTGCGCTCTCTTCCCGAGGCAAACAAACATTCAGGTCCGGTGTTGTCGGCAGTGGAGAATCCCGGCGCCCCTGGGCAAGTGGTATCGATTGGAGCAGATGGTTCAATCCTCGGCTGGGATCTGAAGAGTTACTCCGGTCACCGCCTCGCTTCACTCCCGACGCCTGTCTCGATAGCGGCGCTCGGTGAGACCAAACCGCTCCTCGCCTCGTACAACTCTGATGGTATCTCAATCACCTGTATCAACTCCTGCCACCGGAGCTGGAAGCTAAGCCGTTTGAAGATTCGGCCCACTGCCCTGACGTTCCAAGGTGGGGATTCCGCGTTACTCATCGCGGGGGCTGATGGCCGTGTGTACCGCTGGCGATTCATGGACGAGGATAAGGCTACAACTGTCCTGGAACAGGAGAAACTCCTAGAGCGCTACGTAGCTCATCAGAATATCGTGAGCGCCGTTGCATCGCATCCGTTCGGTAGAGCTTTCTTCACGGGAGACTGGAACGGCACACTTTTTGGTTGGCTACCGTACACAGCTGATGTGCATGGAGGCGCCTATGACAGAAACTTGTTCGGTGCGCGTTTTTACACCGATAAAATCACATTCGTTCAAGCCTTGAGAAAGCCCGACAGGGGTATCTCCTCCATGAGCGTCTCGTCGTCGGGTGAACGTCTGGGCCTGGGTAGTGAGGAGGGCTACGTCGAAGTATGGGAGGTCAAGGGCTTTGTTCAGGCTGCGCGAGAAGCGCTGCACTCCGGGCGGGTCCTGTCGGTTTCGTTCGACACAAACGGGGAGCGTATCGCTTCAGTTGGGCGCGACATGATGGTATCGGTGGTAACTCTGAAGCGAGACCCGATGTTCGGAAGTGCGCCGGATACCACCCCGTGGAAGCTCGTGCGATCGACGCATCAGCGCATTGAGAACGCAAAGGATGTGATCTTTCTGAAAAGTGGTAACCTGCTCGTTACGACCAGTGATGGAGCTGTGGCAGAGATTAGCGACCTCAAGACACCGCTTCCAACCCCTGTGCCAAGTATAGACACTGCCGACAAGATACAGGATCCTGACTATTGAAATTCTCGACCCAACAACCAAGCATGCAGACGTCTTCCCTTGCATCGATTGCGGCAAACGACCGCACGAGGTATGTGTTGACGTGATTGTATGGACACCAGCACACCCAGCACTTCGGCAAAGCCTACCTCATTCGCCACCCTGGCTGCCCTCGTTACGTTTACAACAGCAGCTCTTGATCAACTCACCAAGCACCTGATCCTTCTCACATTCTCGCCCGGCGAAACTGTGTCGATTATTCCCGGCCTCTTCAATTTAACGTTGACTTTCAATCTTGGGGCCGCCTTTGGCCTGTGGTCCGGCCTCCCAAGTGGGGTGCGAGAAGGCGTGCTTGCCCTTACCAACCTGCTTGCCCTCGGCGTGGTAGTATATTTCATGCGGCAACCACACTATCGAACCTGGGTGGCTCAAGCAGCTTTGGCCGGCATCCTCGGCGGAGCGATCGGTAACATAATTGATCGTTTCGTACACGGTTCGGTGGTCGACTTCCTCGATTTTTACCTCGGAAACTCGCATTGGCCGGCATTCAACGTGGCAGACAGCGCTATCTGCATCGGGGTAACAACGCTACTCATCATGTCGTTTTTCTCGACTGCGGAACCGGCAAACACCTCCGCGCCGTAGGTGTAGGTTCTCACGCTCTGACCGGAGTTATAGGGTGCTCAGGTGTTGGATCGTTTCCCCGGCTGCGGTTACCCGTTGCCCCACCCCTCGCCTACCTCTACAATCAACGAAAGAACGGGAACAGGCCGCCGCGCGGCTGTGCTCTGCGATATATGTGAAGGGAATATCGGCAATGTCTCTTAAATCTCTACGCTCACTGACCTGTACGATCCTAATACTCTTGAGCATCGGCTGTAGCTCGAGCAGCGCACCGAGCAATCCGGATCGCCTCCTCGCAGGTGGGCCCACAGATACCGTTCCGGAGCTGGCCGAGCCGAAGATTACGGAGGAGGAGCGTTTTATCGAACGCCAGAAGAAGGAGCTAGAGAAGCAGGCCAAAGAGATCGAGGACCTCAAGAGACAAAAATTTCATGATGACTATCTTCGTACGCGATATCCGAAGGAAACCTCCGAAGGAGCTCCCTCGCGTGACGGTTTTGGAGGCTACTAATGCAACAGGCTCTTTATAGTTCCGCCCGAATCATCTGCGTCGGCACCCTTGCACTCCTCACGGTCTTGGGGTGTACGAAGCCCAAAGAAACCACGGCGGTAAGCGCTGCTACCGGCGGCGCAATCGGAGCTGGCCTCGGTGCTATCATCGGGAACCAAACCGGAGATGCCGGGAGCGGTCTCGCAATTGGGGCAGTCGCGGGTGCTGCCACTGGAGCGCTCATCGGCAATGCGCTTCAAGCTCAACAGGAAACGGTTCGTTCGCAAGACGAAGCTATCGAACGTCAGGAGCGGATGATCGCGGCCCAGCGCACGGAGATTGCCGAGCTCAGAACCCTCAACCCCGACGTGGTGGAGCAGAAGCGCCTTGCTCTCCAGAAGCGTGGCCCTTCTCCCTACGGTGCGCGTAGTTTAAATACGAGCACTACCGGTTCTCAGCCTCGAGGTACGTCGGATCCGCTAGCTCGCCTCAATATGCGATCGCAGTCAATAAGCGAGCGCCCTCTGAGCTCCTCGCAGGTGAAGCCAGCACCTGTCCTCGCTACCGAGAAACTCAACCGTCCAACTTCCAACCAGCCCAAAAGTGTGCCAGGTAGTAACGCGCAGGCACCCGCAAAACAGGTTTCGATGAATTCCGACTCCTCGGATTCGTGTGCAGAGGCTGAGCAAGATAGAACAGCTGCCCAAAACGCCGCGGATAGCTCCGATAAACTCTTTCACCTCCGACGTGCGTTGCGCTTGTGCCCGAACAACGCACAGGTGCACCATGAAATGGGGAAGGTTTACCTATCCATGGAGAGAAAGAGCGATGCAGAGCTTGAATTCAAGCAAGCGCTCGATCTCGATCCGTCCTACGCGCCTGCGAAGCAGAGTCTCGACCGTATTGCACCCGAAAACATCAAATTCTGACGAAGCGGTACAAACTGCCCCAGAGGAGGAGCACTAACATGCGACGATTGGTACTTTCGATGATGCTCGTGCTGTCTGCGTGTGACAACTATCGGTTCGGCGCGACCGACGTGGGAGCCCTCGGTGGGGCCGCCGCAGGCGCCGGACTGGGCGCGATAATCGGACACCAAACAGGCCATACTGGCGGCGGCATCGCGATCGGATCAGCGGCAGGAGCTTTGGGCGGTGCCTTGATCGGCTCACAGATCGAAAGACAGGACCGAGCCCTAGAGAACAACGACCGACGAATTGCCGAGAACGACAGGATGCTTGCGGAGAACCGCAAACTCCTGGAGGAGCTCCGCCAGCGAGGCATCGACGTGCGAGACTCCGATCGAGGGATTGTAGTCAATCTGCCCGACGTGCTGTTTGCATTCAACAACGCTAACCTGACCCCACAAGCGCGCTCAACGGTTAGAGAGATCGCCGATGTAATCAATCAAGCGCCTGCTCGAAGGATTTCAGTTGAAGGCCACACCGATAGTATCGGCACCATCGACTACAACTATAGGCTCTCCGATTCGCGAGCCAGATCGGTAGGGACGGAGCTGGAACGCAACAGCGTGGCCCCCCGTCGTATCACGACACGCGCCCTGGGTGAAACCGAGCCGATTGCGTCAAACCGAACTGACCAAGGACGGAGACGGAACAGGCGTGTTGAGGTTATCATCGAGAACGCGCGCTGACGTTTAAACGCGACTACGGCACACAGCGCTCTGCTTGGGTATCTGCACGCGAGATAGGCTCTCCGGATTGGCAAGTATCCCCCCGTACGCGCCTCCTGAACGTACTCCTTGACAAGCCCCGCGTACAACCCCCTCCGTCCCTTGCCAACCCCGACTCGACCCAATAACATCATGGCCGTATGCGTATATCCCGCCGGTTTAACCTGAGCTTACTGTTTGGCACCATCCTCCTGACGCCGGGATCGGCTATCCCTGCATTCGCCTCGCCACAGGTCGAGGTAGTAATCGACGCCGTAGTCGCGACGGTAGACGACAAGCCCATCACTCTGAGCGAATTGGGAGCGCGCCTGGTACCCCCTAGGAAGCTGAGCCTGGCCGAGGTAGGTAAGAATGAAGAAGCTCTCAAGGCTCTTGACGCGTTGATTTTCGAGAAACTCATCGAAGAGGAAGCCGTTGCCAAGCGCATAAGCACGACTGAGGCAGACATAGAGGAATATCTCAACGAAGTTGCAAGTCGCAACGGTCTCTCCAGGAAGGATTTCGAGAAGGCCTTGATTGCTGAAGGGCGAACCCTCGCGGGATACAAACAACAGGTTCGGCTCGACATATTGCGTACCCGACTAGCATCCGCCATGACTCGAGGGGGCGTCAGTATAAGTGATAAGGAGGTCGATGAGTACCTTGAAAGCCACCCCGAACTTCTCCAGTCGGGCGAAACTGTCAAACTACGCCAGGTTCTCGTTTCCTCGTTTGGACGGGATTCAACGGCTCTCAAAGCTCGCTCCGAGGAGATCCTCCAAGCTCTCGAAGATGGTGAGAAGTTCGCCGACGTAGCCACTCGCCTTTCCGAGGGACCTCACGCCTCCGACGGCGGGCTGATCGGGGTTGTTGCGGCGAAAGACCTGAGCGGCGATATATCCGCCGCTATCAGCTCTCTCGATCCGGGTGAATGGAGCGCTCCACTAGAGTCAGAGGCAGGTATCCAGATATTTTTCGTGGAACAGCGCTTTGGTGGCTCGGAAGAGGGCGAAGATGGTGCTTCACAGGCGGTGCGTGACGAGGTTAGACAGAGCCTGCAGAAACAAAAGAGCCAGGAGAAGCTCTCGTCATTTTTCTCGAATGAGCTGTACAAAAACCATGCAGTAGACAAAAAGCTGTAGTCGACTACCGCATGAGTTTGAGGCATTTGGCGCCCTGCTAGGATTTTAGACAAGGAGTAATTGTATGCTGATAAATCCGGTAATCTTCAGAGAATACGACATTCGTGGAACGGTTGGCACAGAGCTCAGCCCGGAATTCGCGCGTATTCTTGGCAGGGCCTATGCGTCACTCGCTCTCGAGCACAAACTGAATCGCATAGCGATAGGACACGACTGTCGATTGAGCTCGCCTGAGTACGCTCGAGCCCTTGCTGAGGGAATGTCCGACGAAGGAATCGACGTGGTGATGACAGGAATGGGCCCTACTCCGCAGCTCTACTACGCAGTATTTGCGAATGACCTCGGGGGAGGCATTCAAGTCACAGGGAGTCACAACCCTCCGGACATGAACGGCTTCAAGATACTCTTGGGAAAGCAGACACTCTCGGGAGCGGATATCCAGGACATGAAGAGTCGCTGCGAACGCGTTCTTTCGAAAGCTCCTACAGCGAATCGGGGTACGATTACGACTCTCGACGTGTGCGATTCGTATATCGAGAACCTGATAGAGAACTCCCACTCCCACATGGGGCCTCGAAAACTCAAGGTGGTTGTCGATGCGGGGAACGGAGTAGGAGGCATGATCGGACCAGCCGTCCTAAGGGGGTTAGGCGTCGAAGTAATCGAATTGTACTGTGAGCCAGACGGCCGCTTTCCGAATCACCATCCGGACCCTACAGTACTGAAGAACATCGTCGATCTCGTTGCCGCGGTCAAAGAGCATAAAGCCGATTTCGGCATTGGGTGGGACGGAGATGCCGACCGTATCGGAGTAATTGACGAAAAGGGAGAGCCCATTTTCGGTGATATGCTGCTCCTCATCTACGGCCGAGCCATCTTGGAGGAGAAGCCGGGCGCTACCATCATCGGTGATGTCAAGTGCTCGAGCCAGCTCTTCACGGATCTTACTACTCGCGGTGCGAATGCGATCATGTGGAAGACAGGCCACTCGCTGATAAAAAGCAAGCTCAAAGAGACGCATGGCGACCTCGCCGGAGAGATGAGCGGTCATATCTTTTTCAAGCACCGCTACTACGGGTTCGATGATGCGCTCTACGCCTCGAGTCGACTTGTGGAGATTGCTAGTAAGCACTCAGGCCCGATCTCGTCGCTTCTCTCTGGACTTGCCCCTATGGTCTCCACTCCCGAGATACGTGTGGACTGCCCAGAGCAGATTAAGTTCAAGATAGCGCAAGAGGCTCAGTCGGCATTCAAGGAGTTCAAAGTCGATACAATCGACGGGGTACGCGTGACATTCCCGCAGGGCTGGGGACTTGTACGAGCATCGAACACCCAACCCGTACTCGTGATGCGCTTTGAAGCTGAAACCCCGCAACTTCTCGAGAGCTATAAGAAGACGGTACTAGACCGAATCGAAGACATCAAAGCTCGGCTTTCATAGCCGCAGCAAGAGCGTGGCCAACACTGTTGGCCGCGCTCCGGTTCATTTCATCAGCATGACGGAGCAACACCAAACGTCCATAACCCTTTCGGTCTTCTCCGCACGAAACTTTTATTCCTCCTCCCTCCACCTGGCCCCTCTACCGGGTTTTATTCGCCACTCGGTCTCAATCCCGCATACGGGAATCGTGCGTGTCCACTCGCAGTCGGAAGGGTCTGGATCACTAGTCTGGGTGGATGGGCTCGCTGTACAAGCCACCCGAACCCGAGCTTTTGTTGATGCGTTACGACGTGGCGAAATACCCAAACCGCTTACCCATGCGGGCTCACTACCTGCTCATGTCAGGGTACGTTATCTCTCGCCAACCAACATAGCGCTCTCTGGTCGGAGTCTCGTGTCGGTGCTAGGACTTGCGCAGCTCCTTTCCGATCTCCTGAAATCATCGAATCATCGCGCCTGCGCTACGTGTAAGGCTTCACTGAAGATGTACGCGAGCGCCGCGGAGCTTACCGAGGAGATCCTGGCGTTTCACCGAGACCAAGGGATCGATATTCGACTCTGCGCTTCCGCAGAGGCTCTGGCTCTGTGGAGTGAGGCTCTTGGGTTTCGAGCTCAGGAGTCACCTGAAGAGGGCTCCTTCATAGAGCTCGATTCGTTACTCGCACAAGCTGGAAATTTCGAGCGAGTCCGAAAAGTTCTCGATTTAGCCTGGGCGGTACCCGATATGCACGTGAGGTGTCGTAGCGGACAATCCGTAACAGCCTACGCCCCACAAGGCTACTGTGTGCGGTGCGACAAACGAGCCCCTTCACTCTCTCACCGGAGACTCGATGTTCTTTTACAGAGGGGTATTGAGGAATCCAGCCATCCTGAGCTTTTATTACAGGTGCATGGCGTAACATTGATGGATCTACTGACTTCGCCTCTGGTAGTCCTCGAGAGAAGCTTACTTGAATGCAAGATCCTCCCCCCGGAACTCAAAGACGCGCTGTGGACCCTGAATCTCCAGGGTCTCAGCTTGGGTAGAACAGCTGACACGCTTTCAGCATCGGCTCTGGCCCGCGTAGCGCTTGTCACCGCGGCGATCAATGAGTCGAATAGAGAATCCTTTACTGTGCTCGATGTGCCGTCCGGTCTGATGTCACACGGTGACACCAAGCGAGGGGATGCCCTCCTCGAGCATTCAACACGATGCAGAGCTGTAATTGTGCTGAACCATGGCGAGGAGCATCCTCGCACGACCATGCGCACCAGTATCTCTTTGCCTCCTGGGGAGAGCTTGGGAACACTTCGGCTGCATGGACGAGGCGATGGCTTACACAGAGAAACTGATTTACTGCGCGGATCCTGCTACCTGATCGTCCCGACGGGAGATGCCGCGGGGAACCCTCTTGCTAGCGAGATATCTGCCGCGGTATCCGGTAAACCATCTCCGCATGTGACCTTCTCTTCACTGCATCCTTGTGAAGCGCACCTCATAGACATACGCCTCCGACTTTCCAATTCCAAGCGAGTCCTAGCGCAGGAATTCGGCTTATATGAGCCTCTGACCAAACTCTACGCATCAGCAATCGAAGCGCGCATGCGCGGACTTACCCCGAAGGATTTCAATTTGAGCACTCGCTCCAAGCCGAATTACATCTGCCCGGAATGCTCCGGCTTAGGGGTAACTCTCGAAGCTATACCAGACTTCGAACGACCCGAAGCGCACCCCTGTTTGGTCTGTTCAGGAATGAGATTCGAAGCACCCATCAAGGAGATCGATTTTCGAGGGCGCGAGTTGTGGCGCATCCTGAATTCGCCCTTTCACGAGGAGGCAGAGGTTCTTCGCGCTCTTCCGAAGATTAACAAAGTTCTCTCCCTGCTCTCCTTGTTGAAACTCGACCACCTTCCTATCGGTATGCCAACATCTCTGTTGAGTTTCTCCGAACGTCGACTAGCTGCAATCGCTACCGGTATCCTCTCAGCGCGTGCGTCTCGACCCCCCGTGCTCGTCATTGAAGAACCATTGGCTGGACTCTCCGCCCAGCAAGCCGAGGGAGTAATCGAGCTTATGAGTGGCCACCAGCTCAGTAAGGATGTGACGTGGATTCTTCTTACCCACGCCAACAATGCCTACGAGAACTGTGGCCTCAAGCGTTCTCAGGTAATATCAATATCTTAAGAGGGTTCTCAAAAAGGCTCTGTGAAGTCTAGCTCCAGGTTTGGTTGGTCAGAGGACCGTCAACTAGGGGCCTTACGTATTCCCCAGGGTCCAAGCGCACAAAATATCTATTTCGAACCATAACGATGAAGAACGGAAAGAGAGTTATTCGAGGGTTCTATGGCAGGGGTGTTCCGAGACAAGCGTTCACAGAAAGGCGAAGCAGAGATGATGTTGTTTGGCATAGTGGTAGTACTGTGTGCAATCGTCTCCGGTTCATTGATGATTTTGAATTGGGTGAAGGATACCAAGAATGCCAAAGTCCAGGAGCAGCTCAATGCTCGCTTCAAACGAGGTACCCCGGCCCCCGTCCTCAACACCAAGGACCCGGCTGCCTACTACGCACATTGCCAGAAATCCCCCGTGTCTCTTCTGAACTCGCGGGTCAATTGCCAGGTGATGGATGAGTCGTACGGTGAGTTGTACGTCATGCCTTTCGAGACCACAGACTAGAGCTACTTCAAAACGTCTCAAGCAAGGAAGCCAGCCCCTCACCACCAACACGAATATCAAAGGCTCTCCACCCTTCGAGGCTCGGAATCATAACTATGTCGTTGGTTGCACGTGCGATGCCGACGAAATTACCCTCGAGATCGACCACCTGATCACCTTTCAAGATCTGCTCGCCGAAATCGCCGGTACCTCTAAATCCTGCCGCCGAGAAACGCAGCAGGGTCGCTCCCTCCTGTGTAAGACGATCTCGGGGAAATAAAAAATGTGTCACGGCGAGGTCCCGAATTTTGTCCCCTAACCCTCGTTCTGCACCCGAGCGCACAGACATCAAGGTGGGCATCAGTGATCGCACGTTAGCCTCGTTCACTGGTGATACCGAGGCGGTCTCGAGAGGTACAACCACAGCCATCAGCTCTGGGAGAGACGCCACCCGATACACGTGAGTTACCGGCAGCCCCGCGATACGGATGTCTAAGGCCCTCAAGTCCTCAGGACCATCGACGTCCGCCAATTCGAGCTGCGAAATGGGTGCAAAGACCACCCGCTCATGGTGATATGCGACCGGTAGGAGCGACAAAACGGCTCGCCTTTTCGACTCTCCCAAGAACGTACGACGCGTAACTTCAACCTCGATTGGCACTATCTTCCTCTCGATATTGCTCGCAAATGCTGCCGCGGCGCTCTGCGTCATTTCCTGCACCTTCTGCCGCACTGCCGACCGTTCGAGCTCGGCGTCTTGTGCTCTGCGTAGTGCTGCATCTGCAATCTTCTTACCTGTCTCAGCCCGTGAGAGCGCCTCCGAAGCATACGTCAGTGCTTGCTCCCGCGTCTGTCGCGAGCTTTCAGCTTCCTCCAACGCCTTTTGACGATCCTCCAACGCCTTTTCACGCTCACTGAGCGCCTCTTCGGCCTGTCGACGAGCGTCATCAGCCAGCGACCGTTGATATTGCACCTCAGAGGCTAACTGCAGGGATCTCTGCTCGAGCGCTGCGAGCTGCGCTGCTCGCTGCTCTGCTGCGCGCCTCTGATTAGAGAGCTCGATTTCTCGCTCGGTTATTTGACTGGCAAGCTTAGCCTCTTTCTCTTCGAAAGCCTTACGTGCATCCTCCTGCTTCTTCTCGAGCTGTCTCGTGCGCTCGACGAACTCGTCTTTTACCCTGCCGAGCTCTGCCTCCCCCTGTTTCTTAACGGAATCGAAATTCAGCTCTGTTGTGCGTTTTTCGGATTCGATACGCTCCTTGTCACTCGTCAATATCTCGAGCTTTTTGCGCAATTCCGCTTCCTCGACCTTACTCGCCTCGAGTGCCGCTAACCGCTTGTGATCCTGTTTCTCCAAAAGCTCTTTGGATTCCTTGAGTTGTATGAAATCCTGCACCGTTAGAGTACTGGTGGGCCGCGCTTCGACCTCTGCGAGCGCCGTGAGGTACAACAGCAAAAATATGTCACACATGCCCACAAGAAACATCCGCATCGGCTCACCCTATTCTTCAGAGGTACCTCGATATTCAGGCATAGGTAAAAGGATAGCGAGCTTCCCAGTTACGTGGAGAAGTATACCACTCATCGTGGTCACATAAGCGAGGGGAGCTACAAGAGAGCCGGCTATGAATTGAGTGAGACACACACCGAGCAAGGTCCCAAAGAGCCCGAGGTACATCGGGATCTCTACCAGGAACTGGATAAGCTTTACGTCCTCTCTCGTTTTATCATACCGAAGTGCTCGGCGAGCCGCCCACCACAATGCCAGGACCTGCAAGGCAGCAATCACCCCGACGTGTGCAAACAACCAACCCGGAACTGTCGACAGTGAAAACTGCTTCGCCGGGAGCGCTGACGCGTCGGTGAGGAATTCTGCCCTCGGGCTGACAAGCTGCTGTAGTTCATCACCACCTTGGGTTACCAACACGGCTGTGCCTCCCACTATAGCGAGCAGCAACAGCGAAAGAAAAATCATCAAGCGATTGTGAGAACGACCACCAGAAACACGCTTAGGCATGTATCCTCCTCGAGCAGCCTATAAAAGCGAGATACCCTCAAATGAACGTTTGACCCTAACCTAGCGTGCGAGTCATCCCGAAGTCCGAGCTGACTGCGCTAGAGGGTTCATTCACGAGCTCGCTCACAGGCTTTCGCCAAACAGGTCCGCCGGGTCTACGAGCGCTACAGCTCGACCCGCACATAAATTTGTACCTTGATTTGCAGTGAAAGTACCATGCCCCGGGTAGCAGTTCGAAAGCGATTGATTAAAAGAGACCCGAAGCTGCAGCGATGCTCTATGTCGAGCCCGCTTGAAGGCCCTACTCTACTCAATCCGCTACTTTTCCCCGGAATCTCCCTCCGCTTCATGGGCAGGCAACTCAGCACTGTGCACCAGTGCAGGGGTGTAGTCCTTCTCGGTTTCTGATGAGGAATCTTTGGTATCGAGCAGTACCATCACGAGCGGTAGGCAGCTCATATCAACAAGAGCTACCTGGCCTCGGCTTTCGCGATACGAGTTCAAGAGCCATTGGAAGTCCGGATCCGAAAGCTCGTGGGGATAAATAGGTCTAGCCATCTATTACTCCTCCTTGAGTAAAAGCCTGTCCGCCGCGAATAGCGGCAAACCAATTGAAACGAAAATGGAGTCGAGCGACGTCATCTTGCTCTCCGGTATGCACATCAATAGGCCGGAAAAGAGCCTCTGATCCTCCGTAATCAACAGCTTTCGGATCCAGGCACATCGCACACTTCACAGATGTATCCAGAGACCACCGTGTCCCTGGCAGCCATCTCTACATCTTGCTCACAAAGAACAAGTCGGACCTCTAGCTGCTTAACTTTAGCATCAAAATCCCCTGTTTTGATCTCAGCTAGACACCTAATCAGTTGAAATAATGAGACTTAATACCCGGTATCTGACTAAGCAGCCGCGCTTTTACCGCCGGTACTGGCTGTAGGTTCGAGCACTTTTGCAGGTAACCAGGGTTTGTCTTGCTCATTTTCACCAGTATCGGGGGCGCAATCGAGTAGTTTAACCCTCTCGGGCGCTTGAGAAATCGGCCCAAGCCCCGTACACTGCCTCATGAGACCGAAAAGGCGCAAAATGTTGATTTTATAGATTAGTTTAGTCGACCCGGAGCGCAGTAAGTGCGAAGTAAAGGGTCGATTGAGATGCCCGTTGGGCTATTTGAAGTCGTGACAGTCAGTGACAGCCGTATAGAACCCGTCCTCATGCCCTCACCAGAGCCACCCACCATAGAACACCTCGTCGAGATTCCCGAGCCAACTGTGTACGGGCCGCAGGATCATTCGATTCGAAAAGAAGAGGTTGATGATGATGCGCGGAAAGTCGTGTACCGGCTACAGCGTGCCGGTTTCAAGGCGTATGTGGTAGGCGGTGGCGTAAGGGATCTCCTGCTCGGCAAACAGCCAAAGGATTTCGATATCTCCACAGATGCAACTCCTCGAGAGATAAAGGCACTGTTCAGAAACTGCCGGATAATCGGTCGACGCTTCAAGCTAGCACATGTGTATTTCGCCCACGGCAAGGCTCTCGAGGTTTCTACCTTCCGTGATGTTGTCGATCCCGCCGAGCCTTCAGAAGGAGAGGAGAGTCTTCAAGGTCCTTTGGCGCGAGACAACGTGTATGGTACCGAAGCTACTGATGCTGTTCGCAGGGACATAACCGTCAACGGTCTGTTTCTCGATGTCTCCACAATGGAGATACTCGATTACGTGGGCGGAATGGAAGACCTCAAGCACGGCGTAATTAGGGTGATCGGAGATCCCGATGTGCGCTTCAAGGAAGACCCTGTCCGTATGATTCGAGTCGTCCGCCATTCGGCGCGTAACGGGTTCCGTATCGACCCTCCCTGCTGGGAATCAATCGTGCAAAATGCTGAAGTTATCACGCAGAGCTCGCAAGTTCGCGTGTTCGACGAGCTCAAGAAGGATTTCTCCTCTGGCTGCTTCCTCACGATCCTGTCCCTCTTGGGAGAAACGGGACTTCTGGAATTTTTGCTTCCCGAGCTTTTAGAGAATAACTCCAAGCTGCTCTCGGCAGAGAGTGATTTCAGCGGGTGTCTGGAGAGATTGGACGATCTAGCGATTCAGGGTGAAGATATCTCCCCGACCGTTGGACTGACGATCATAGCGATGTTCACAGCGGGAGATTCTATTTGGTTGAGGGACCTCGCCGACTCCTTACCAGAAGCGCCCGATTTGACCGAGCGCTTGAATGCTTGCTTCACCAGGCTCACCGTGCCCCGTAAAGAGCGGGAAAAGATTCAAATGCTACTGGCCTTGTGGACTCGCGTACGTTCGACGCCAGTTCGTAGCTTCAAACCGGGCACCTACAAGCGTTCTTCGCTGCTGCGCGAACTCTTGACGCTGCTCGAAGTAACGCCCCTTTCTCGCGACGACGCGGCGCGCCTTAACATGCTACGCCCTTTACTGCACGGCGAAGACGAAGACGTAGAACACGTTCAGCACCACGAAGCCGGGGACCGTAGAAGATCTCGTCGAAGACGGTAATTTCATGAGCGTTCTGGAAACTCACAACGTGACCAAGAAGTACGGCGGTAGAAAGGTCGTCGACGGCGTGTCCATATCGGTACAGGCGGGCGAAATCGTCGGGTTGCTCGGTCCCAATGGTGCCGGAAAAACGACGACATTCTACATGTGCGTCGGTCTGGCAGCCCCGGATACCGGGCGAATCTCGCTGAATGACACCGATATCACCCGCGAGCCGATGTACGCTCGCGCTCGCCTCGGTATAGGCTACCTCCCACAAGAAGCCTCAGTGTTCCGTAAGCTCTCCGTGCGAGATAACGTCATGTCGATACTCGAGACGATGGATTTCCCGAGTGCCGCTGCACGTGAGCAGCGGCTAATAGAACTCTTGGAGGAGCTCGGTATACGTGGGCTTAGCGATAGCCTCGCCAGCTCCCTGTCGGGCGGAGAGCGGCGCCGGGTTGAAATCACACGCTGCTTGGCCCGCAATCCAAGATTTATCTTGCTGGATGAGCCCTTTGCGGGAATTGACCCGCTGGCGATCAAAGACATCCAGGGAATAATATCAAAGCTTCAGGAGAAGGGGATTGGCGTGCTGATAACCGATCATAACGTCCGAGAAACACTAGGCATTTGTTCTACTGCTTACATTCTGGTCGATGGTAAGGTACTGGAACAAGGTACCCCCACGCAGATCGCCTCCTCGGAAAAGGCACGTCGATATTATCTTGGCGGCGATTTTCAGTTGTAACCATTGCACCCACTTTGGTCATCTATAAAACGATGGAGTGCTTTACGATAGCACTTCGAAACGTCGTTGTGGTGTGGGTGTATGGGTTTAGAAACCAAGCTTGTGCAAAAGATGGGGCAGTCTCTCCTGATGACTCCCCAGCTACAGCAGGCCATCAAGCTGCTGCAGCTTGGCCGACTCGAGTATAAGGATGCCATCGAGCGAGAACTGCTCGAGAATCCTGTACTGGAGGAGGTGCGAGAGGAGTTCCTGAGCAGTGGCATGCCGATGCCCGAGCCAACTCCAAATGAGCCCACCATCCTGACCGGCTCCCTAACAACCGATGCATACGATGCTAACATCACTGTTAGTGCGTCGGAACCGAAGGCAGACTGGGACGACTACGTGGACGCTTTCACCGACTACAGAGGCTCTGCGTCTGCAAAGGGTGCTATCGACTTCGAAGATCGCCAAATGCCAGAGGTCGTGTCGGTAGTGAACGAGAGCCTCGAGCAACACCTACTCGAGCAGGTACGCCTCAACGATTTCTCTGAACCCGAGCGATATCTTGCACAGTACCTCATCGGCAGCCTTGATGACGACGGATACCTCGTCTGTTCGTACGAGGAAGTAGCAGCCGCTTGTAGCGCCGATCTCGAAGATGTGGCGATGGTCGCAGACACGATCCGCTTCTTTGATCCTCCTGGAGTGTGCACACGAAATCTCCAAGAGTGTCTCCTCACACAGCTCGAGTCGAAAGGACTCGCTGATCGACTCGAAGCGCGAATTGTGTGTCACCACTTGGACAAGCTCGAAAAGAGGCGCTTGGATGCCATAGCGAAAGCCGAGGGCGTAGCTATCGATGAAGTTGTGCGGGCCGTCGCGTCCATACGAACTCTGGAACCGAAGCCAGGCCGTCGATTCGCCGGGGAAACAACCCGCTACATAGTGCCAGATGTCTACGTTCACAAAGTCGGAAACGATTACGTTGTTACGATGAACGAAGAAGGTATACCTCGACTCAGGATGAATCCTATTTATACCAGTATGATCAAGGAAGGTAGTTCGTCTGAGACCCTCAACAAGGCGTATCTCACCGAACGCGTCAGAGCAGCGAGTTGGCTCATAAAAAGCATTCAGCAACGCCAACAGACGATCTATCGGGTCACCGAAAGCATCATGAAATTCCAACGTGAATTTCTCGACTGTGGCATCAGCCGCTTGAAACCGCTGGTCCTCAAGGAGGTTGCAGATGACATCGGTATGCATGAATCAACCGTGAGTCGTGTTACCAGCGAGAAGTATGTTCATACCCCGCGTGGCGTCTTCGAACTCAAATTCTTCTTCACGTCCGGAATCAAGACCTCTACGGGAGATATTTCGTCTTCGTCGGTCAAAGAGCGTATCAAAGCAATAGTAGCGGCCGAATCCGCAAAAAGCCCTATTAGTGATCAGCAGATCGTGGAGATACTCAAGACAGAAAAGATCGATATTGCTCGGCGCACCGTTGCAAAGTACCGCGAGACGCTCGGGATACCACCGTCTTCGCAACGCAAAGCAGCTTTCTGAGGAAGTTCCGGAGGCGTGCTCTGCAAACCCTTGTAGCGTGGCAACGAGAGCGTTCAGTAACTACCATCACCTTAGGAGTTTCCCGGAGATTTGTATTTCGAGCGGGATAAATGTTCTGACCGGGTGAATTCGATGCTATACTCATCGTCACAATTGGTCGATTCAAAGAGTACGTACGAGCTTTAGAAGGAGGGACTTACATGGCCGATACATCCAGGGTTATCAATGTCAGCATCGCATTTCTCAACATCGATGCTACCGACGCTATTAAGCAGTATACGACCGATAAGATACGTCACTGTGTGCAAAAATTCGCCCACCAAGACACAGAAGCACACGTTGTTTTAAAAGTAGAAAAGACCCGCCAGCTTGCCGAGGTTTCCATGCACCTTTCAGGGGCCGATTTCTTCGTTAAAGAAGAGAGCGAAGACCTCTATGCATCCATCGACAAGCTCGTGGATTCTCTGACACAACAACTGCGTAAGCACAAAGAGAAGACCACGAGTCACCATTGAACCCTGTCCTCTCGTTCGACCACATAGCTTCGTTGATCATCGTTACCGGAATGTCCGGAGCGGGGAAATCAACCGCTATGGACCTCCTTTCCGACAGTGGTTACTACGTAGTGGACAACCTACCAGTGCCACTGTTGGAAAGCTTTCTCGCCTTCTCGATGCAATCAGGAGAGCGTTTCAAGCATACGGCGCTCCTACTCGACGTGGATTCACGAGAGAGCAGGGGCCAGCTCATGCCTCTTCTCGATGGTCACCCGGCGCACGTGAAGGTGGTTTTCCTCGACGCGGACACACCAGCAATCGTTCGCCGGTACAGCGAAACACGCCGTCCACATCCAGGATTTGATCCCTCCAAGGACAAAACCCTCGAGGATACCATCCAGCGAGAACGCCTCCGGCTGCAACCCATCAAGGAGCTAGCCAACCTCGTCTTGGATACTTCAACCTTCAACGTCCATGCTCTCAAAAGGGAGCTACGAGGTTTTCTCTCGACCCTGGGTACTCAGGGTGGGCGATCTATTAGAGTGAATTTTCTATCCTTCGGTTTCAAGCGCGGCATACCGCTCGACTGTGACCTGATCGTCGATGTGAGGTTCCTGCGTAACCCACACTTCGTCGAGGAGTTACGCGAAAAAGATGGTCGCGACCCCCTCGTCAGAGGCTATGTTTTCGAGTCTCCCGATGCACAGGAATTCGTTCAACGCTACGCAGATCTACTCCGATTCTTGCTCCCCAAGTATCAATTCGAGGGAAAGGCATATTTGAATATCGGAATAGGCTGCACAGGCGGCAAACATCGATCCGTAGCCATCGCCGAGGCCTTGAGCGGGACGATTGATCCCTCCAATTACCTTGTCAGCGTGAAACATCGGGACTTATAAACCAGTAAGGACAAGGCATTTTTGTATTGTTCCCCCGAACTGTTACGACATATGCTAAGGCAAATATGGTCGAGCAGTACACGATCCTGACTAGAGATCGTCGAATGAGGCACATTTGACAGCAACCCAGCATTATGTTGGGGCGACCTTAAAGCAGCAAGGAGAGCATCGCCGTGAGTACAAAAGAGCACCTGTTTACATCTGAATCGGTTGCCGAGGGCCACCCTGATAAAGTAGCGGATCAAGTAAGCGATGCTGTGTTGGATGAATTTCTCCGGAGTGACCCCCAGGCTCGGGTTGCATGCGAAACGTTGGTGAAGAATGATGTAGTGATCTTAGCGGGAGAGATCACTTCCAAAAAGATCGTCAATTACGAAAGACTGGTTCGAGATGTTGTCAAGGAGATCGGCTACAACGATCCTCGTTTGGGCTTCGATGCAGCAAGCTGTTCGGTAATGACCTTCATCAGTCAGCAGTCTCCCGACATAAGCATGGGAGTAAACGAAGACGAAGGACTTTTCAAAGAACAAGGCGCCGGTGACCAGGGGCTCATGTTTGGCTTCGCATGCGATGAGACCCCCGAACTCATGCCTCTACCAATCTCGTTATCTCATCAGCTGATGAGAGCTCTGGCGAAAGCGCGCAGGAGTGATCCGAGTTCTTTCCTCAAACCGGATGCCAAGAGTCAGGTAACGGTCGAATACCGTGATGGGAGGCCGCACGCGGTTCATACGGTCGTTATCTCCACTCAACACAGTGAAGAGGCTTCGCTCAAGGCAGTCGAGGAGTACGTCATAGAAAATGTGGTAAAAAAAGTTGTTCCTGGACAGTACCTCACGGATAAAACCAAATACTTAATTAATCCCACGGGTCGATTCGTGATTGGTGGCCCGGTAGGAGACTGCGGTCTTACTGGTCGAAAAATAATCGTCGACACGTACGGCGGCTACAGTCGACACGGGGGTGGTGCTTTCTCCGGAAAGGATCCCTCCAAGGTGGATCGCTCGGCAGCCTACGCTGCCCGCTACATCGCCAAAAACGTGGTAGCTGCGGGTCTCGCCCAGAAGTGCGAAGTACAGGTAGCCTACGCCATCGGCGTGGCAAAACCCGTATCGGTGTATGTAAACACCTTCGATACGGGAAAAGTTGCTGAGGAGCGGATTGCGGCAGCTGTGCAGGAGGTGTTCGACTTGACCCCACGAGGGATAATCCACAGCCTCAATCTGCTGAAACCGATATATCGAGCCACGGCAACATACGGCCACTTTGGACGAGACCCCGGAAGCGATGGCAGCTTCTCATGGGAAAGGACAGATAAGATCGAGAGCCTTAAAGCGAGCGTTTAATCCGTGCCTCAGCGGTAGTAGTTGCCGTAGGTGTGTCCATCGTACTGGTAGTCGCGTAACCCCTCTGCGGGGTCGCCGCGTGGACCTTCGTTGCGAACCTTTTCCCGCAAGAGATCAATCTCGCGCTGACGAGCGAAGAGCTCTTCCTGGTTCTCCATGATCAACTGCTGCTGGCGCTCCTTGACACTTAGTTCGCTGTTGTAATCGTATATCGCTGCTATCGCGAGACCTGCGGGGATGCCGATAGCACCGCCCAAAAGAGCACTTGCAGCAACGTCTCCGTTTGCAATCACAGCTCCGACAATTGCCCCTGTTCCGGCACCTGCCAGACCGCCGCTGACAGCGCCGATGGCGAGGGGTTTCGCGTGGAACCCGCAGCCACCAAGTGCAACTGAGGCCCCGAGGATGAGAGTGAGTAACGATCGCGACATATCCAAAACTTCCTCAACCGAACGTCTACAGTGATATGCAGACCGGCCGGAAAGATGTGCCTTTAGACCAAAAAGCTTTATTGCGAACTGCACAAGAGCAATTTAAGCTCAAAAATACAGCTAGTTAGGCGTTACCACGAGGACCTTTAGGACCGCTGCGAATAGTGCCGACAGTTACAGAGGCTGTCGGCGCTTGCTGCGCTACTAGAGGTAGGTACTGCCTCCTACGAGACATGAAGGAATCCCACTTGAAGCAACGCGCGTCTTCGTCATCTTCGAACAATCAAGGCAGTAGCCCTCGAAATTCCGAGCGCCATCGCTTGGCAGAGGACGACAATCGAATAAAGAATTGGAAACGGTGGGGCCCATATCTTTCTGAGCGTCAGTGGGGCACCGTCCGGGAAGATTACTCGGCCGACGGGTGGGTGTGGTCATACTTTACCCACGACCAAGCACGTAGCAGAACGTACCGCTGGGGTGAGGATGGTCTGCTCGGTATCACCGATCGCCAATGTCGTATCTGCTTTGCTCCTACCCTTTGGAACAAGAAAGACTCGATTCTCAAGGAACGCCTCTTCGGATTGAGCGGTGCGGAAGGTAATCATGGAGAGGATGTCAAGGAATGTTACTACTATCTGGACTCCACTCCCACACATTCCTACATGCGGGCTCTCTACAAATATCCCCACAATGAATTCCCCTACGCTCGCTTAGTGAACGAGAACCGTGGGCGAAGTCGGCACGATAAAGAGTTCGAGCTCATCGATACCGGCATCTTTGACAACAACGAGTACTTCGATGTTTTCATCGAGTACGCTAAAGCCGACCCCAATGACCTATTGATAAAGATTGAGGCTGTCAATCGTTCCAAGCAGGCTGCTCCCCTCGTGCTTGCCCCCACTGTCTGGTTCCGAAATACATGGGCATGGGGACGTACGGGCGAAGGATATACGATAAAGCCCAGGGCTTCCCTGCTCGCAAAGGACCGATTCCTCCTCGTCCATCCGCAGCTTGATCCCTTCGTCCTCCTACTTGATCCAAAAAGTGCTGCCGAATCGCCGCTTACGCTGTTCACCGACAACGAGACCAATAGGAAGCGACTTTTCGGGGGAGAAAATACAGTTCCTTTCGTCAAGGATGCGTTCCACGAATATCTCGTCAACGGCATGACATCCGCAGTTGACCCAACCTGCACCGGTACTAAAGCTTGTTTCGCCCTTGATACACTGGTCCCAGCCGGAGATTCCGTCACGGTGAAGTTGCGCCTGAAACAATCTCATGCACCCCTTCACGAATCCTTCGGTGAAGACTTTGACGACATCCTGACAACGCGTCGACAAGAGTGCTTAGCTTTCTACGACGAGATCGTACCACCTCATGCATCTGCCGAAGAGCGGTCTGTTATGATCCAATCGTATGCTGGTCTGTTATGGACCAAGCAGTTCTATCATTATTCGGTCAAAGAGTGGTTAGAGGGTGACCCTACTCAACCCACTCCAGCCGCCTCTCGACGCAACCAACGCAACGCAGAGTGGGACCACCTGTACAACAGAGACATCATCTCTGTTCCAGATAAGTGGGAATATCCCTGGTATGCCGCGTGGGACCTTGCCTTCCACATGGTAGCCTTTGCCCGAATCGACCCCTCGTTTGCCAAGAACCAGCTCCTTCTCATGCTCCGTGAATGGTACATGCACCCAAACGGACAGATCCCTGCATACGAATTCGAATTTTCAAATGTGAACCCACCTGTACATGCCTGGGCGTGTTGGCGGGTGTATAAGATGACTGCTCAAAACGGACAGCAGGATCAGCTCTTCCTCAAACGCTGCTTTGCCAAACTCCTCCTCAACTTCACATGGTGGGTCAATCGTAAAGACACTCACGGCAAGAATCTTTTCTCTGGCGGATTTCTTGGGCTCGACAATATCGGAGTATTTGATCGTAGCGCACCCTTACCCAAAGGAGGCACTCTCCAACAGGCAGACGCTACCGCTTGGATGGCCTTTTACTGCGGGACGATGCTCACGATGGCACTCGAGCTCGCAGAACACGATGAAACATACGAAGATCTTGCCTCGAAATTCTTCGAGCACTTCATTTCGATATCATCAGCTATAAATCATTTCGCTGGAACAGGCCTGTGGGATCAACTGGACGGTTTTTACTACGACCAACTTCAGCTCGACGGAACCGCCATTCCGCTCCGCGTTCGCTCGTTGGTAGGTATTATCCCGATTCTAGCGGTCGAAGTACTCGAGAATCGGACTCTCGACAAATTACCCGGATTCCGTAAACGCTTCGAATGGTTCATGGCCAATCAGAGTGACCTCGCCAAGCACATTGCTCACAGCGACCGCACCGCCGCAGAGAAGGCGAGCAAGCGCGACATACACTCGAGTGAGGGTTCTCGGCTACTCGCTATCCCCTCCAAGGAGCGTCTCACTCGAATGCTCAAATACGTTCTGGACGAGAACGAATTTTTGTCTCCTCACGGTATCCGATCATTGTCCAAGATTCACGCGGCGTATCCGTATCGGCTCACCCTCGAGAACCGCGACTATGGTATCGACTATTGCCCCGGTGATTCGAATACGGACTTTTTCGGGGGAAATTCAAATTGGCGGGGCCCGGTTTGGTTTCCTATAAATGTGCTGCTGATCGAAGCTCTCGATCGCTATCATACATTCTATGGAGATGGATTTCGGATCGAGTATCCCACTGGCTCTCGTAAGCGAGTCACCCTCAAGCAGATCGCCGATGACCTCTCACGACGACTGAGTTCTCTTTTCTTGAGAGATGCGCGCGGCTTTCGTCCGTGCCACGGTGTGGACAATCGCTATGCAAGCGACCCGCACTGGCGAGAGTTGGTGCTCTTCTACGAACACTTTCATGGAGATTCGGGAGCAGGCATCGGGGCCAGCCACCAGACCGGATGGACCTCTTTGGTATCGCTCTGTCTTGAACGCATCGCTCTCGAAAGGCCTCACCGTGATACCAAAAAAACTCGCAGGACGACTACAGCTTAGTCGCGTTCACGCTGATGTGAGGTTTTCAGTAAGAAGCTCCTCGTAGACCTCGATAGTCTTGGCTGCTGCGGCATCCCAGTGCAGGTGCCTCACTTCCTCTTTCACCATCTGAACGAGCTCTTCTCGTAGCTCTGGGTTAAGCAGTACGCTGACGATAAGATTAGCCATCCTGTCCAAATCCCAGAAATCTACTTTAAGAGCATGCTCGAGCACCTCCGATACCCCTGATTGCCTCGAGATAATCACGGGAGTATCGAAACTTATCGCCTCGAGTGCAGTGATGCCAAACGGCTCTGAAATCGATGGCATCACGTACAGATCGGCGACTGAGAATATCTCTTCGAGCTCTTCGCCGCTCACGAACCCTGGAAACATGAAGTACTCGTTCAACCCGAGCTCCTCAACCTGCTTTTTGACCGCTGGCAGCATATCTCCGTTGCCAGCAAGCACGAACAACACCCCCGGCACCTGAGGAATCACTCGAGCTGCAACTTCCACGAAGTAATCCGGTCCCTTCTGAAAAGTCACGCGTCCTAGAAATAGTACGACTTTTCGGGGCCATGTTTTCCTGATCTGATAATCCTGAACGGCTTGGCGTGGATACACACCGTTGTGGATGACTCGAATCTTTGAACTGGGGATACCATGAAAACGTTCTATCATTCGTCGAGTGTAATGACTAACGGCGATCACTCGCACTGCTGTTTCTAGCCCCAACCTCTCTATCTTTTCGACATCTTTGTCGACGAACAAGCCACTCCGGTCCTGTTCGAGACTGTGCACGTGCACAATCAACGGCTTGCCAGTCAACTGAGATAACGCAACTCCTGCCGAAAAGGTCATCCAATCGTGCGCGTGGATGATATCGAATGTTTGCCTCGAACACGTTGCGATGGTGTTCGAGGTGAAACGCTCGACTTCGCTGAAAATAGAGCTCCCAACTGGGTACAGCTGCGGCGTACTACTCTGCTGGCTACGGGCTATCCCTGAGTCGAGCTGTACAGCAAACATCTTGCTCGTATCCGTCTCGTTGACACAAGGCTCAAGAAGCGCTGGTTCTACAAGGCACTCCTCGGATGACGAGTGGTTGAATCTTTCAGCAAATGCCGATAAAGCCTCTTTGAAACGCGTAGGACTCCAATATGGCGAGAGGAATGCGGGGATCCTCGTAGTGCCCACAGTGGCACTTTTTTCTTCGTCAGGAGACGTGGGTTGATCACTGTGGGGAGCGTTAGCCTTGGACTCAAATAAATTACCGCTCTCCGTAGGAGCGGAGAGCACCATATGGGACGCCTGTTCGTCTCCATATAGGTGGGGAACAACGAAGCGAATCGCTACTCCACGGTCGGAGAGTGCTCCGGTCAACCCTTGACAAGCGGTTCCCAGCCCTCCCGCTATGTGGGGTGGGTATTCCCACCCGAGCATGAGGATCTTCATATATGAGGCACGCGCGGAGCACGTGTCAGCGAGTACTTTAAAAGTTAACCACATCCACCTGTGAGGGTGCGCCCAAGACTCCGCATACGAAACGGATGACGAGAGGTCAGGAGTATACGGAGCGTAGAAGGGGAAGTCCATGATTCAGTCTTTGCCTCCGAACGGGCTTTCGTGGAACACGGGGTGCAAGAATCCGAGCCTCTCGACATCTCAGCCTCGATCAAGATACCTGCGCCCCTGCGCGCCAGCGATATCCGTGTTCTCTGAGCGGTATCGCCTATTTAGGGTAGTTGGGATGAGCTGAGCTCCAGACTATCCCTACCGCGTAGTACAGAGCGCCTCAGAAAATCCAGTGGGTAGTGTGGCCCGGCGCCCGGTCGGGGTGATCTAAAAAAGAAGGGGGGGGGAGCACAAGAGAACGGGAGTGCAGCGAGAATGAGAAGCATAAAAAAACCCGGTACGATACCCCTCGCTAACGTAGTGGTCCTCTCCGTTCGCTTGGACGCTTGAGCAATTGATCACTCACCGTTTAAGGGCCCGATCAGTAACCGCCGTGTGAAGTGTACTACCTGTTACCGACTCAAAAAACTCGGAAGCGCCGTAGTGAAGTTCTTTTTTCTCGCTAAATACTAGAGTATGGTTGCTAGCAGTTCGTGCTCGGAAATGCGATTAAACTCACGAGGAGGGTGCGCAATGATCATCGCTGGAGATATCGGTGGAACGAAGGCTCGTATCGGTCTATTCGAGCGCCGCGCCGAGAAGGTGGAGCTCGTGGTGTCCGAGCAGTATGCGAGTAGCGAGTTCTCGAACCTCGAGTCGATCATCCACCGTTTCCTGGAACAACACAGTGCAGCAGTATCGTCGCGCTTGGAGGCTGCATGCTTCGGAGTACCGGGTCCGGTTGTAAATGGTCGGGTCAAGGTCACCAACCTCCCCTGGGAGGTCGTTCAGAGCGAGATAGCGCACTCAGTGAAGGTGCAAAAAGTAAAGCTCGTAAACGACCTTGTCAGCACGGCTGCGGCGATCCCAAACTTCAGCCCCAGCAGTCTTCAAACCATCTACGAAGGAGCAGGCCATGTTGATAGGGCTGGCTCGTGCGTGGTCGTCGCTCCGGGGACCGGTCTTGGCCACTCACTCATTCATCGCGAAGCTGGATGGAGCGTGCTCCTCGCATCGGAGGGAGGCCATGCTAATTTCGCGCCGACAAATGACCTCGAGGTTGAGCTGCTCAAGTATCTGCAAAAGAAGCTTTCCCACGTAAGCGTGGAAAGCGTTCTGTGTGGACCCGGACTTGTCAACATCTATTCCTTCCTCATCGACAGTGAGAGGGGTGCCGAGCCCTCTCAGATGAAGGAAACAAAGAGCGCAGTTGAGCAGGCCGCTCTGATAACCAAGCTCGCGCTGCAGGGCACATCGGATGTCTGTGTGACCGCGCTCGATATGTTCTGCCACATGCTCGGTGCCCACTGTAGCAATATCGTCCTGACCTACCTTGCGACCGGGGGCGTCTTCTTAGGGGGTGGAATACCTCCAAAGATAGTAGCGACGCTGACCAAGGGAGCCTTCGTTGAGGGCTATCTCAAGAAGGGCAAGCAGCGAGAGAGGGTCGAAGCTACCCCCGTATTCGTCGTAAAGGACGATTACGCCGCGCTTTATGGTGCTGCTGCTATCGCTGCAACCCTGTAAGGGTCGCTCGGTGGAGCAGCCGCCTGATCACTGGGATTTTCCCAAGTGTCACGAATTTTTTCGGCAGCAACGGCCCCACTCGATTCCACGATGAGCCCCTCTTTGTTCACTTAAGGTGCTCGAGCTAGCGCCAACTCGTCGTTCAAGCGCCAATCAGTACACTCCTTGTGAAATACGCCACAGTGTTACCCACGCAAAAACCGGAAGCGCCAATAAGATCTTGCTCAGCGAGCTTTGCCTGAATGTGTTCCCTGATTGGAGAAACCGTCTGATAGAGTGTTTCTTCCAAGTGTTTAACAGGCTGCGGAAAAATGGCTTCGTAGCGAGAAATCCGAGGTTTTGGTGATGGGTGAGGATGAGAGTGCGAAAAAACCGCAGGTGTATCCACGACTCGACTACAGCTCGCCGAAGTCTGCGATACATTGAGGATTTTTTCGCGCTCTCATCTTCGGCCAGCGCCCGAAAGTTCGGATTTCGCAGCAGAAGAGCATTTTTCCGCAGCCTGTTAAGCCGAGCTTTCGTTGTTGAACCTCGCTTAATCGACATTCGCCCCCTTGGTAGTCGTCAGACACCAACTCAAGAAGCACGCATAGTGCTTAAAGCCGCAGCTCTTGCTCCAGTTGGCCTCTAATGATCCTGATGCAGCCAAGATTACGCTCGTCCTACTATTCCAAGTGATTTCCTCATAAATCACTCGCGCAGGGTGTATAAGATGCTCAGCATGAATCGAGTTGGTAGTAACGAGCAGTGAACAAAGAGAGCAGTAAGGTCAGCTAGAGCATATCATACCCGGTTTCCTATGCCTCTCACCCTCGCTGCGCTCGCATTCTCTTTGTGTTCCTCGCCCGTTTTTTCGGCTACCGTCAGCCCGAGCCCCAGGCCGCACTAACCACTCGATTTCCTACATCGCCCTTTAAAACCCAGCGAGTGATTCTTTTCAAAACGACCCGCACACAGTTTATTTTGCTACTTCACTATCTTGGGACCGCCGAGCCGCCCGCAAGTTGAGCATCTCTACGAACAGCGAGAAGCCCATCGCGAAGTATATATAGCCTTTCTGAATGTGCTGACCAAATCCATCTGCAACAAGAACCAACCCCACCATGAGAAGGAAGGAGATCGCCAGCATCTTGACGGTCGGGTTCTCATCGATGAATTCGACGATTGAACCAGAAAAGATGAGCATGACAACGACAGCAGCGATCACCGCAGCTCCCATTACTGGGAGATTATCCGTCATTCCTACCGCCGTGATCACCGAATCGAGAGAAAAAATGACATCGATAATCAGTATCTGCACAATCACCGAGCGAAAAGTAATCTTTGCTCCCGGCTTGATATCGAGCTCGCTTTCGTGTCCGATGACCTTTTCGTGGATCTCCTTCGTCGCTTTATATATGAGAAACACCCCTCCTGCGATGAGGATCAGATCTCGACCACTGAGAGGATGATCAGCAACCTGGAAGAGAGGCTCTGTTAGGGAAGCCAAAAAACTGAGGGTAAAAAGCAACATCAGTCGGGTCACGATTGCCAAGGAGAGCCCTACCAGGCGTGCACTGTTGCGCTGCTCGCGCTCCAGGCGGCCGGCGATAATAGCGATAAAGACTATATTGTCGATACCCAGAACGATCTCTAACGTCGTCAAGGTGACAAGTGCGATGCCGTTTTGAAGGGTGAAAAGGTTCTCGACTGACAGGAAATCCATACGACTCTTGCTTTCGAAAAAGATTTTGCTCGGGGGATCCTTAGCATGTTAACTGAACAACGTCGATGCCCTTGGTTTTACAGGGCCTCATAGTCGTGGGGGGCGCACGCGTGCTTCCACTCGGTGTATCTCACCCTCATTGTCCGACTCGATATACTGCGGCGCTAGGTGCCATAACCAACATGAAGAAGAGCCCCGTTCGAAAAACTCGTTGAATAGCGCAGCACTATCGCCATACAGAGCCCCTTCTACTTCCCACTCTGGTTGGTCTACATCGTAGTAATAGTATTCCGTATCGGTCACGACGATGCGAAGTGCCTGTGCATCGGCGGCGAGCGCTCTCATATGCGCACACTGCAACTCCGACATGCTACTCTCGAGCGCTGCAGATTCCGATGCTGTAAGAGATGCCTTCACAGCTAGCACCCGATCCCGCCAGTACAGAGGAATCTGCCCTGCGATATTGAGAGAGATGATGGCGTCAAATTCACCGCGTGCCCACTGAGGCTCGACCGCTTCGAGATCCCAGAGATACTCTGCCAAGGTGCCTCGCCTAGCAACGGCCTTGAGAGGCTGCGTCCAAGCCGCCAAAACACCAGTGGCATCCTCAATATGAGGAATCACTCGTCGTCGAAAGTCTGCACCAGCCGCGACTCTCCACCGAGATATACACTCGGGATCCGCATCAAAAAGGTGTACCTCACGCGCACGCTCGAGCAACGCAGAGAGGTCGAGATCGAGAAGTCGCCCCGCCCCGAGAACAGCGAGGCGTGAACATCTTCCCAGATTGTGCGCTATGAACTCTCGGGTGCAGCTGAGGTGCGGTTCCCACCACTCCTTACATCGGGCGTAGCGTTCCTCTATGGCTCGTCCCATCGAGCTGAAGTCATCGCCGCTGCGTGGAGCGAGAAAGGTTCTCATAAGATTATAGGAGCTTACGGAGAGGCGTTCAAAGCAAGCCCCCAGGGTTAGATTACCGAGAGACCGAGAGCGTTTCGGCTCCTTATGGTTAACAGGCTGCGGAAAAATGTTCTTCTGCTGCGAAATCCGAACTTTCGGCGCTGGCCGAAGATGAGAGCGCGAAAAAATCCTCAATGTATCGCAGACTTCGGCGAGCTGTAGTCGAGTCGTGGATACACCTGCGGTTTTTTCGCGCTCTCATCCTCACCCATCACTAAAACCTCGAATTTCTCGCTACGAAGCCATTTTTCCGCAGCCTGTTGAAGCACTGACCACAAATGCTCCGCACTTAATAGCACCGTGGTACCAGAGGTACACAGGTGGCTTTTACTCGAGCTCGCGTATTTGAGTTAGCAGGTCACTTCGCGTATACCTGCTGGTATGACCTGGCAAAATCAGTATATGCAGCTTGTAACCACCAAGCCGAAGCTCATTCGGGCCGAGCAAGACTGTGAAATATCTGGAGATTCTGTCGCGCTTTTGCGCACGAAGATGTGCGAGCTCAAGGGCTGCTACGTGGAGCTTGGATCGGGCTCCGGAATGCATCTCCTTAACCTCGCACAGTCGTCGCCCAAGCACTTGTGCGTTGGTCTCGAAATTCGTTTCAAGCGCGCCTTCAGAACCGGGGAAAAGGCCGAGCAGCTTGGGCTCAACAATCTTCTCATCTTCCGCACCGATGCCAAGCAGCTCGCTGCACTCTTTGAGCCGGGGACTGTTTCTGGGTTTTTCGTCAACTATCCTGACCCTTGGGACAAACGACGATGGCTCAAAAATCGTCTCCTAAATGCTGAACTCCTTGCAACCATGCACCGCTGTCTTCAGTCTGGAGGCTTTGTCCGCTATAAAACCGACCATCACGAGTACTTCAGCTCCACGTGTGCGTTGCTTGGAGCAGATATGTGGGAGGTCAAGAGATACACGACAGACCTGCTGTCGAGCCCGTGGATACACGAGAATATCTCTACCGAGTTTGAGCAGCTCTTCAAATCACAAGGCAAACCCCTATGCATGGTGGAGGCAGGAAAACGGGAATCCGCCACGTAACGCCGCCTACAAGGAGCCAGGCACCAAAGAGCTTGCCCCACTCCTGTCCTCACATAAGTATCTGAAACTCCGGGGTCAATCCTCAGAGTAGACGTGAACAGATCCGCTCCTGTTTTGCATCTTACATCCTGGGGGAGAAACCTATCCTCGCCCACGAGTGAGAGGCCTGCATGATCACACTTAAAAACGTAACAAAAAAGTACGGATCGTTTGTCGCAGTCAACGACGTTTCTCTCGAGATACCGTCTGGGGGTATCTTCGCCTTCTTAGGTGTGAATGGCGCTGGAAAAACAACGACTATCCGGATGATGACCGGAATTCTCAGGCCGTCGTCCGGTTCTATCTTCTTGGGTGGCTACAACCTACTCACGGAACCTCTCAAAGCAAAGGCCATCACCGGCTACATCCCTGATAGACCAAATCTGTATCCAAAGCTCACAGGACGTGAGTTTCTGTACTTCATATGTGATATTTATCGAATCCCCGCCAAGCAAGCGGATCGTCGGATCGATGAGGTTCTGGAGGAGTACACCTTGGTTAATTGGCAAGACGAGCTCGTGGAAAGCTACTCACACGGAATGAAACAACGACTAGCGACCTGCGCTGCTCTGGTTCATGACCCTAAGGTTCTCATCGTAGATGAACCGATGGTAGGCCTTGACCCTCACGGTGCCAAGAATCTCAAGGATGCTTTCAAACGTTACGCACGGCAGGGCATCACGATATTTCTCTCGACCCACTCTCTGAACGTCGCGGAGGAGTTGGCGGATAATCTCGCGATAATTCAGAAGGGATCTATCCTCACAACCGGAACCCTCAGTGACATCCGAGCCCTCACTGGCAAACAGGACGAGG
The DNA here is from genome assembly GCA_040398075.1 of Bdellovibrionota bacterium. Lineage (GTDB taxonomy): Bacteria > Bdellovibrionota_C > UBA2361 > UBA2361 > OMII01 > OMII01. The sequence goes on from JBBAUR010000027.1 coordinate 40,170, forward strand.
GGCTCGAACACATGTTTCTAGAGCTGACTTCGGCGGAACGAGCACACTAACATGTCAAACACAGTCGGTTCCAGGGGAACAAAGAACCTCTGATCTGCCGGGAGCGTACAGGATATGCGAGCTCTTCCACTTCTCATCAAGCCTCGAATCCTGACCATGAAGAATCGTTGGTGCGTCGGCGGAAAACAAACTCTCAAAGAGATCACCTCACTCGTCCTATGCATACTACTGATGTACGGACTCTACGTAAGCACGCTTTCAGGGCTAAAAGACATGACTCGCCGCGTCGAAAGCTTTCCGATCGACCCAGTCGTACCCTTGACGATGATACTCGCCACCCTCTTTGTCATGCTGTTTCTCTCTGCAAGTGTAAGCGCTCTCAATTCCTTCTTTATGGCCAAGGACCTCGATCTGCTACTCTCCTCTCCCATTTCGTGGAGTAGGTATCTTCTCGGGCGGACATGTGATGTGGGATTTTCAAGCAGCTGGATGCTCCTGGTCTTCGGAACACCGCTTCTCTTCGCTTTTGGAAACTTTTATGGCGCAGGCCTAGACTTTTTCATCGGTGCACCCGCAGTGTGCTTTGTATTCTTCTCTATCGCAATAATTGCAGGGGTCATTGCGGCTCTTCTCTTTGGCTGGCTCATTCCACCTCAACGGGGCAGAGAGGTCGCGCTTGGCCTATTCGTAATCGGAGTAGTTGGGGCATATCTCTCTATCGGTCTCGCCACATCAGGTCGACCGGCCAGTACCAGCGTCGATTCGGCACAGCAATTGAGGGAGATGTCCCTTTGGGTCAGAGAGCCTTGGCTGCCGACGAGCTCCTGTGCACAAGCACTGTATAAGCTCCTACACGGAACTCGCGGTGCGGCCGTGATTATCTCAGCCCTTCACCTTTGTGTTGCTAGTCTTCTTTGGTTAGTCGCACTCGCCCTCAGTGCTCTGTGTTACCAGCGGGCCTACTCCAGAGCTCAATCAGACAAGCCGATGTTCCGGATCAACAGCCGTGCCACCCAACGTATCTCGAGGTGGATCCTTCCTCTGTGCGACCCGCCTCAGCGCGCACTCATCACCAAAGAGATCAAACTTTTCTCCAGAGACCTCTCTCACACCGTTCAGCTCGGGATGCTACTCGGTATCTGTTTCGTTTATCTCTACAATTTTGGAATCCTCACCGGCCCGAAAGATGCCTCACCTACTGTCCTTCGCTGGTGGCATGCATTTCTAATGACATGCAACATCTGCTTGAGCTACTTGATCATGACCTCGATCTGTTCTCGATTCGTCTTCCCCTCCGTTTCCCTGGAGGGTCAAGCATTCTGGGTTTTACAGAGCTCTCCGGTATCGCTTGCTGAGATGCTACGGGGAAAGTGTCGGAGCTGGTTCGTTCCGGTCTCCATCATGGGTGTGGTCATATTTGCATCAGGTGCAATGGCTCTCAATGCTGAGGGCCCACTCCTTCTGGCTACGAGTGTCGCATCGGTCATCCTTTGTTACGGACTGGTCAATCTAGCGATCGGCATGGGTGCGATATTTTCCCAATTCGATTGGGAGCATGCAAGTCAGGTGTCTACGAATGTGGGAAGCTTCGTATTCATGGTTGTCAGTATGATCTTTCTGGCGCTCAATATGATCCCCTTGGGGATGTTGTTCGGAGCCTACATCATAGTGCCAGAGTTTGCGGATAATCCGACGGATAGAGCTTTGATCTTGGGGCTATCGCTCACTGCCCTGTTCCTGATCAACCGAATAATCGCCGGCTGGGCACTCTCTGCCGGGAGCAAGGCACTTGAAGCTCAATAAGCCTCCTCGACAAATCGATACTTACTAAAAAAGCGTAGCTCGCGCCAAGAAAACACCAAATGGGGGCATCGTAATCTTTTGCCCACAGAGCTTTCCAAACTGCTTCACCAGCATTCCGTGCTCGAGTATAGGAACAAGTGCAGCTCCCGGGACCTCAGCACTAATACGCTTGGCTCCCAGATTGAGCAGAATCAGCATACCCGCATCTGGATCCTTCGGCAGATACCGCACGTATCCGAGTAGTGGCTCCTTTAGGGATATCCAGCGGAGAGCTCCCTCAATCAGCTCTGGTTGCTTCTTTCTCCAGCGTAAAAAACTACGCATGAAATGAAGCGGCGAATCCGAGTCACCCTCGCAAACTTCGACCGCATTTTGAGTATGTTGCTCGACAACTGGAAGCCATGGCTCCTGACCTGCCACCGCACTGAAGCCAGCATGCCGCTTCGACGATTCCCACGGCATCGGGGTTCGGCAACCGTCTCGGCCCTTGAATTTCGGCCAGAACGTCTTACCATATGGATCCTGAATCTTATCGAAAGGGACATCACCCTCGATCAGACCAAGCTCATCTCCCTGATACCAGCACACACTACCGCGCAAGGTTCCTACGAGCGTAATAATAAGGCGTACGAAGGTGTTTGTCTGAGCGCGACCCTCTCCGACTCTACCAACACCCCAGCGCGAAAGGACGCGCTTGACATCGTGATTACCAACCGACCACGCACCCCAGCCATCACTCATCTTTGATTCGAATTGGCTTACCTGGTCACGAATGTACGCTGCACTAAAATCATCTGTTAGTAGATTGAAGCTGTACGCCATATGGAGCCGATCGTGCCCCTTGGTATACTGCGCCATCAACTCGACCGCTCGCTCGTCGCCTATCTCGCCCATACTGACGGCACCGTAACGATCGAACAACTTACGTACCTGCCTCAAGAACGCGAGGTTTTCGGGCTGACTCTTGTCGTAGATGTGTTCCTGTCGACTGTACGGATTACTGAGAGGAACCGAAAACACAGGCCCTCCCCGTGTCGGAGGATTGTCTCGTAACTTCTTGTCACAGAAATGAAAGTTACACGCATCGAGTCTGAAGCCGTCTACTCCTCGCTGGAGCCAGAACTCCATGCATCGCAGGATCTCCCTCCGAACAGCCGGGTTATGGAAGTTCAAATCGGGCTGGCTCGTCAAAAAATTATGTAGAAGTGGTCTCATAAATACCTAATCGTACAAAAGTAAAAGTAGGCGTCAGGG
>JBBAUR010000028.1:0-43221 GCA_040398075.1 Bdellovibrionota bacterium
GGCGCTCTGTAGCGCGGCTGATAAATTGAGGTGAAACCTCAATCTCATACATCTCGCGTAGGTGGTCTTCTATCTCTCGCGTCGTCATCCCCCGCGCATAGAGCGAGACAACGGATGCATTTTTCTACCCCACCTCATTGTAAGCCGAGAATATCACCACGAGGGTCAAACTGCCGAGAGGCCCTAGTTTCCGATGCAGATTCAGATCTGCTAACCCCCTTGATGCGACGAAACCAAGCAACACGTGCTACTAATTGCGGCAACTATGTTCACCTGGCCTAATCCGTCTGCTTTGGAAGTAGCCTGTACCAGAGAGAGAGCAGAGAGGAAGTTAGGCGACACCTGTCATGCAGCGATGCATATCCTTTTAAAAGAGCTTCAGGGACGAGGCTAAGTGACCTCCTTTCGGCGCTAACTCACCAGCTAAGGCTGGATTTCCCTGTGAGGCCTGTTTTTTATCGTTGAGCGTCGAGGTTGTATTATGGGGCTGCAAACTAAAAATTATTCCTGGTCATATCCTCCACGCAGTCTTCTGGCGCTGATTATTGTGGTTGTGTGCTCTGGTCTGCCGACGGCTGGGGTAGCGCAGAGCTCTGACTCGGGGAATCAGACGGACTCTGAAAAGACTCCTAATAAGTCAGACAAACCCGCTACGACCAAGGGAGACGGGGCCCACAGCGGGCCCCAAGATGGCAAATCAAAAGAGGAAGAAAAAAAGAACAAAGATGACCCGAAAGAAGAGCAAGCGGAGCGGATAGACGAGAAGCTCGGTGGCAACCAGGTGTTTAGCTTGAAAGATGGGACTCAATTTGTTGAGTCGAATCAGGGGGACAACCTCATCCGAGTAAAACCACCAGGGGTTGACTGGGACAAATCGTACCTCATTGAAAAGGATCTCTTCGGAGTATCTAAAAATGAGTCGGGAGGTTTTAGCTTCAAGAAACCAGATTATGGAGACGGCCTGAAGCCGATCGGAGCGGTACAGCTCAAAGGAACCGAGATCTTCCGACCGATCTACCAAAAAGCAGATGGAACAACCGGTTTCTTCAACAGCTCAAATGAGTGGGTTGAAAATACAGGCAGGTATGATCCATTCGGTACGAATGAATACACCTCTAAACCGGTTCCGCAAGGCTACACGAACAACCAAGGGCGCTTAAACCCCTCATCCCCAAGTGGCGGCTCGACAGTTAACGGTGGTGGTAGTGGGGGTGGGGGTTCAGGTGGTGGTGGTGCTAATCCCCCTTCCGGGCCACCCTCGCCCGGGAGCGGAGGCCCAAGCCCTTCAACTCAACCTGCTCTGACTCGCCCTGCCACGCTAAACGATTCACCTCTGCCTCCTGCTTATTCTGAGACCGGGGAACAGGTGCCTCAAGAGATCGTAAGGGCGGCTTGGGAGAAAGGATTCGGGAGGGATCCCGGAGATCCGGTGAAGTATAGTAAAAACGGCGATGGCACGTGGAAGGTTTGTGGTGCCACCACATGCCTTCCTGTCCTCCCAGTCCCCTGATAGCTGTTGTCCCCCTCTCCCTCGCCCTCCTCCCTAGTGCATGGCATGGGGGTGTATTCGACACAACTCGCTACAAGTTGCGCTAACCTTGTACCTGTTCTAATCCGTCTGTTTTGGAAGTACCATGTACCAAAGAAAGAGAAAGGGGCCAAAGAAGAGGCATATGAAACACGGCTTTGCGACACTGGCCCTCCTGTCCACCCACCTGCTTGCATGCTTGGGACCCAACTTGCCGGCACCCAGTGATCGTGCTCCTCGCGGGACGCCGATTCAACGGGAAAAGACGTGGGTGTTGGTAGACAGCACCAAGGATCGCCTGACGGTGTTTCTGGAGGGAGCGCCACCGCTGGTCTTCGATAATATCGCCGTGGGTGCTGCCGGAGTGAAAGAGAAGCGTCGAGTCGGTGATGATGTGACCCCGCGCGGCACCTATACTGTGGGGTGGTTACAGCCGCGCAGTAAATTCGTGCACTTCATAGGCCTCACCTACCCTTCGCGCGCTGATGCCGAGCGCGGGTATCGCGAGGGAACGATTGATCGACTTAACTACGAGCGGATCGTATCGGCACTGGACCGCGGCGAGCTACCTCCACAAGACACACGGCTCGGGGGTTGGATAGGGATCCACGGGGTAGGCAGGGGACCGCTTGCGATTCATCGTATCGCCAACTGGACCGCCGGCTGTATCGCTGTCGATAACGACCAAATACGAACGCTCTTCAAGCTCCTCGAGCGCGGAATGAAGGTCGAGATCAAATGAGAGCAGCTCACTCACAGAGCTTACTACCCATGCCTCTTACCGTGCTCCCTGCGGACCGGGACACATTGTGCCCCCGATAAAGTCACGTTAATGTACTTGATGAGTTCGCTTTGAAAAGCTAACCAAAGCGAAAAGCACTCAACTAAAGCTGTACCTGACACCGCGGCCACATCAGGGATATTTTTGAAAAGAGGAGGATCAGCCATGAAGAGCTTCAACGTAATCGTCTTGTCCGTACTGGCTTGTGTATCGGTGGGGTGTGCGACCTCATCAGATGTCAGAATCGCTAAAAATGAGGCTCTCGATGCCGCAGCAGAGGCGAGTAGAAAGGCGGATGAGGCGTTGGTCATGGCTCGTGAGGCTCGGCGCCTCGCTCAAGAGGCAGACTCACGCTCTGCCCGCTCCGAAGAGATGCTCAATCGCGGATTCAAGCGCGCGATGTACAAATAAGCAGCAAGAGCTCGATCAGTACCTCTCTTCGAGGTAGCGGCGAACCTCGTCATCATCCGTATCATCATCGAGGGGTGGAGGTCGCCCTCCCCGCTCTTTGACCTCTGTTGCTCCTCGCGGCGTACTTGTCTGAGCCTTGTCAAGGTAGCGAGACATAGCCTCGTTATACTCTTCGTCGAGGGAACGATCCCTGCTAGAGGAGTCGGCCTGTGTTAACCTAGGTCTCTTTCCGCCCCCCTCATATGCGCCTGACAAACGGGCGATCTCGTGCGGTATCCCATCACCCTCCTCAGTAATTCGCACGATATCTTCGACGCTCAAGGAGAGACCCGAACCGAGCTGTTTGCGCACGAACTCCATCACCTGGTCCAACGCAACCCGAGGGGGCGCAGGCGCATCGTCGTCTTCCCCGTCATCGAGTGGCTGATACACCGAGAGGAAAATTCGATCATCCTTCCGGCCTAGCTTTATCGGCTGATCGATAATCAACACCGGTGTCCCAGCGGGCACGAGATCGAAGAGATACTCGATATCTTCCGGATACATCCGGATGCATCCGTGAGTAACCCGCATCCCGATCCCGAACGCTTTCCTCTCATCGACCCCATGAATGAGGTACGAAGGGATCCCAAGGCGTAGAGCGAACCTCCCCAGAGGATTGTCGGGAGCACCGCCAGGAATGACCTCCGGCAAGCTCTCTCCATCCCGTGCATGCTCCTCACGAATCGAAGGGGGCGGTCGCCAGGCCGGATCTCGCTCCTTCTTCACTACCTTGGTCTCTCCCAGTGGAGTACGCCAATCCATTCTCCCGATGCTGACCGGATAGGTGAGCACCTCGCGAGGTCTCCCCTTCCCTGCCGGGGGATAGTAATACAACCTGAGCTCGGCGATATTGAGCACCAAACCACGGCGCGCTGCGCTTGGTAGTACGTACTGATGCGGGATAATCACCTGCGTTCCCTGCCCTGGAATCCAGCGGTTCACACGTGGATTGGCTTTGACAATCTGGTCGTAACCAAGATCGAACTCGCGCGCGATATCTACCAAGGTTTCATCCTCCCGCGTCCGTACGAATCGAAGGTCTCCAACTAACGAATCCGCGGGATCATCGAGAGCAAACCGCTCACACCACGCGCTTCGCATCACGCAGAGCTGCACGACCACGATAAGGAGCGAAAGCCGGAAGTATCTCATGAACCACAGAAGTAACACATACGCGGCCCCTGTTACCACCAATCCCCCGTGGACGCCTCCGGCGTCTTTCGGTGCCCTAACATGGCTTCTACACGACAAGAGAGTTAACCCGCTCGCATCTGGAGCTTCTCGGTTTGAAATACTGATACTCTGGGGGGTTATATCGGCACACTAGAATAGTAGGTCTCAACACGCTATTCTCTCCTCGCAGCGTCTCCCGGGCATGCCCCGCACACAAGAGGCGTTGGCTCGGTTTACAAAGAACGTATACGACGCATGGGACGTAGTTTCTGTACCTCGGTCCAAGCCCCTCGACACTAGAAAGGAGTACTGTAATGTTATCATCAGACCCTATCCGCGAAAATAATGCTCTCCTTAGTGAGGACTACCTAAAGTTCGTATCGTTGGTCTCGGATGACAAGAGCGTATTCGACCGAACGGCTCGTGCTATCCGTGAGGCGCAGGTCGATATCCGTGCCTACTTCCTGGAGCACGGAGACCTCGAAGGGCTGCAGGTTGCCGGCATCGGGCCAAGCACAAGGGTCAAGCTAGTGCCGATTCTTCGGAACGGAATCGACGCTGTTTTGAAGATGACTTCGACACCGGTGGATAGGCCTTTGGACAGAGCAGTCTTTCAAAAGGCAGCACGAGCTGCGGTAGAACAACACCGCAATCAGATCCGAGAGGGCGAGTAGCGACTGTTCACGAACAAGCTATACCCCTATGCTCACGCTGTAGTGTGTATGGTGTGCACGGAGAACCGCATGGATGCAAAAGAGACCCTCATTTCAAACGTCCTTCCAGGAGCGCGAGCAGCCCTCACGTACGCGGAGAAACTACTGGTGGGGATATCGACTGAGCTAGCAGCCAGGAAGCCACTCGTGAATGGCACTCGAATTGAGACCAACCATCCGGTGTTCCTGTTCGGTCACCTCTCGCTGTATCCTGCTTTGCTCGCGGAGCTGACTGAGCTGCCAAATGACAACGTGACTGTTCCGGAGCACTATCCCGGGCTGTTTCAGATCGGCTCCCCCTGCCACGACGACCCGAGCGGTGAGATCTACCCTCAGCTATCCGAGGTGTCTCAACGGTTCCTGGATGGTACCCGTGCGTTTCTCGGCCTGCTTCCACAGATTGAGGTGCCGATGCTCGCCAAGGAGCTCGAGAATCCCTCACGCCGCGAGCGTTTCGGGACGGTAGGAGCTTTCGTCGTATACGTCCTTCTCGCTCATCCACAGGTTCACCTTGGACAGCTGAGTGTGTGGCGCCGCTGCATGGGGCTCTCAGCGGCCTGACGCTCGCTGCTGCCTTACGGAGAATGACTCCGCACAATGTAAGCCTTCCTGCCGAAAGTTCACCGTTGCAAAGCTACGGTGAACTTTCGGGTACCTGACCCTAGCGACATTCCCTGTCGAACCGCGGACATTGAGCAAGGTTGCTCTCTCCTTGCGCTTTGAGCTCCTGAGCCTTGGAGACCAACGTTTGCAGCTTACTACGAACTCCAGCACTCCGTGCTCGCTTGTCGTTCATCAGTCGCGAGACCTGCTTCAGCTGTAGAGAGTAAACATTCGCGAGGGATCTGAGCGTTTCACCTCGGTCAATAGTTCGACAGCTCGCTGCCGGATCGCTGCACGAGTACATCAATTCGGGTATACCCGAAGAGAGCCGGATAACCTTCTGAACGAGGTCATCCGCTCGGTTCGCTTCACGCTGAATCTGGGAAGAGGCTACACGGGCTGTTCCTGCCTTAGCTCTCGCGAGACGACCCTGCTTCGGAGAACCGTGCACCGCCTGGAGCGCTTGCTTGGTGACCTCTCCCATCTGAACTGCAGCGTATACGATATTATCTCGTAGCAACCCCGTATTGTGAGTCGAGCAGCCACCAGTACCACACCCAGGGGTAGCCGAGGTTACCTTTGCCAAAGAACCGTCGAGACTCCATTCGGCACTACCTTTGATAGTGGTCGTGAAAACAGCCGGGTTGAAGCCAGACAGGAAAGTAACCGGCTGAGCACCACTGATAGGCGCAGGATATACCGAGTTCAGGAACCCGATATCGATACGCAAGCTGAAGGGGTTCGGATTGGAATATCCGAAAACAACCTTGCCTGAATCCTGAATACACTCAGCTCGAGGCTGTATCGGCTTGCAGCTCGGCGACGACTTCGAAGCGCTCACCGAGGAGAGCCCCCCGCCGCGAGTTCGAACGGTCCACGTGATGGGCGATCCGTCGAACAGTATGGCGCTCGACCCTGGATATGCCCCGGGCTGGAAGATAATCACCTGGCCCCTGTTAGCAGGGGCTGGTTGAATGTCGTTCTGCGTACCCAGCGTCGGGTTCGTCACCACCCCAAGCGGCTCGTTGCCCAGGTACTCGTACCCAAAGTACGCCGTATAGGTGCCGTCCTGATTGTTGTGTACACAGTCGAGCCCGAGCCTTACTGCCTGGGCGTCGTTACACTCGTCGTTATCCTGCGAATTCGAACATCCAGAATCCGAGAGATCAATAAGTCCGTCTGCATCGTTATCGATACAGTCCTGGCATTGAGACCTCGGAGAGGATTCATCGTTATCCCAAACGTTCGAGCAGCTGAAGTCCGCCAAGTCGCTCGCTCCGTCACCGTCGTTGTCGATTCCGTCGCTACACTGGGTCTTGCTGTCGTACTCGTCGTTGTCCTGCGCAGTCGAGCATCCGGGATCGGCTAAGTCGCACTTACCGTCGTAGTCATTGTCAACTCCGTCCTGACACTGCGCCTTCGGATTCGCCTCGTCGTTGTCGTCGGGCGATGAACAGCTGAAATCCGCCATGTCCACTGCGCCGTCGCTATCGTTATCAATACCGTCCTGGCACTGATTATTTGCGTTATATTCATTGTTGTCCTGTGCGTTCGAGCATCCCGGATCGGCTAGATCGATCTTTCCGTCGTGATCATTATCCAAGCCATCCTGACACTGCGCCTTCGGATTCGCCTCGTCGTTGTCGTCGGGCGATGAGCAGCTGAAATCCGCCATGTCCACTGCACCGTCGCCATCGTTGTCGATACCGTCCTGGCACTGATTATTTGCGTTATATTCATTGTTGTCCTGTGCGTTCGAGCATCCCGGATCGGCTAGATCGATCTTTCCGTCGTGATCATTATCCAAGCCATCCTGACACTGCGCCTTCGGATTCGCCTCGTCGTTGTCGTCGGGCGATGAGCAGCTGAAATCCGCCATGTCCACTGCACCGTCGCCATCGTTGTCGATACCGTCCTGGCACTGATTCTTCGGATTGAACTCGTCGTTATCCTGATTGTTCGTGCATCCGGGATCGGCTAGATCGATCTTCCCGTCGTGATCATTGTCGAACCCGTCCTGACACTGCGCCTTCGGGTTCGACTCGTCGTTGTCATCGGGCGATGAGCAGCTGAAATCCGCCATGTCCACTGCGCCGTCGCCATCGTTGTCGATACCGTCCTGGCACTGATTCTTCGGATTGAACTCGTCGTTATCCTGATTGTTCGTGCATCCGGGATCGGCTAGATCGATCTTCCCGTCGTGATCATTGTCGAACCCGTCCTGACACTGCGCCTTCGGGTTCGACTCGTCGTTGTCGTTCGGCGACGAACAGCTAAAATCCGCCGAATCCACCGCCCCATCGCCATCGTTATCGATACCGTCTTTGCACTGCGCGATATCAAAACCCTCATTGTCCCTGTTCGGGTCGTAGGATGAAGGAACCCCCGGTGTCTTCCAGCACCCTGGATCACTAGCATCAATCGCTCCGTCACTGTCATCATCGATGGAGTTACGACACTCCTCGAACTCCGTATGGCCAGCGGGCGACTTACACTTCGGATCCTTGCGGCGCTCGCTGTTGTCGTTCTTGCTCGAGCAGTCCGGGTCATGAAGGTCGACCTTTCCATCGCCGTCGTTGTCCCAACCATCGTTACATGCCGCCAGCTTGTGCTGACAGGTGATGGTAGCTATCCAAGTCTTCTTGAGCTGGGGAGCAGAGCTCTCGAGCACATAATCAACTCCCGTGAAACGCCAGAGATAGTTATCGTGTGTGGAATGGTAGTTACACTTCCCACGCGGGTATCGACCTGAGCGTTCGTCGTCTCGACACGTTGAGGCGACATAATCCCTGTAACCGAAAATACGACACACCTGTTGAAGCGATGGCAGGTGAGGAACACCTGTATCGAATGTCCCCGCATAATCCCAATTCGAATTATCGGACCTTACTAAGCTCGCTCCAGAATCTACGGGCAGCGTCAGCTGCAGCTTTTTCTCACGGATCAGCCGCTCTACCTCAGCCCGCAGGTCGTGCGGAACTCCAACGCCCCCTGGGCCAGCGAAGCTATAGGTCTCGCCGTTGTACTCCGGTAGCTCGATCAGGGCGTCTACCCCGCCGTCTCCATCATCGTCGATGCCATTATTGCACTGAGTGGTCTGCGCCCCTGCCTGATGAACGAACACAAAGAAAGCTGCTAATGAAGCCAGAAGAAATCGGTAGTTCATGACGAGATAGACCTCACGTACACGGCTGTAAAAACCATCCTTCCTTACCACAAATTTCGTTAAACTAAAGCCTGTGCGGCGTCATAGCGCAGCCTTTTGAATCGCCGCGTGAGTTTGGGTCGAGTTATGCAGCCGGCCGAGACTTGGGGGCTTTTGACCCCTACCAGAGCTAGGCGAGGAGGTCCCCACTCGAGCTCGCATGCAACTCTAAAACCGACTAAAAACAACTTAAACGGACAGATCAAAATTGGGTCTTCGCGGAATCGAGTGGGTAGAAATCGGTTTGATAATGACGTGAACATGCTCGTGCACGTGAAAAGACGTGATTTATCGGTCAAAACGAGCGCTTACGTGATCTCTATGCTCGTTATCACCCACTCGAAAACGCGATGAACCTGAAAAATTTTTATATCCCGCTGCAGTACCTTAAAAAACCGGCGCTCGAGCTAGGCCTCGTGACCCATGTCACGATACCCCGACGACATATGCCACCCATATACTGCACGACTCGCCCCGTTCACGACGATAGAACTTGCCGCTACCTCGACCGTTACGTCCAGTACCCTCCCAATACACAGCGACGTTGTCGAAACCAGCATCCAGCATGACGTCTCGGACCTCTGGGATACTCCACATGCGCCAATCATAGGTGAAAGCCTTCTTTTGAATCGGTTTTCCCGCAGGCTTGAAGTGAATGTGAAAGCGTGTGTGATTAGAGATCGGATCGAAGAACTCTTGCTGGAAGAAGTACTGAAGCCCAGCAATCTTTTTCGTATCAAGCGCCGGTTCTCCATACTGAGGACCACCGAAGAGATCCACCGCGAATATTCCGCCCCGGTTCAGCGTGCGTCGACAGCTTTGAAAGTACTTCAGAAGGGTTTGACGCTCTCGAAGCGCAAAGTAGCTAAAATTGAGCGCGCAGATTATATCTGCGCGCGGCGCGCGCGGCGCAAGCACGTCTCTCTGAAAAACCTGAACCCGAGCACGAGCCGGCGCCGGAAGCTGATTCAGGTAGTGCTCCCGTCCATACTCGAGAGGCTCTGGATCAATATCGAGCCCAGTAGCCTCTTTGTCACTGCCGAGCTTTACCCACTCGCAACACAGCTCGAAGGTGGAGCAGAAATCCTCACGCAAGACGTTCGGCTCACGCTGTGTAAGTTCGCGGTACACGCGCCTCAAAAATCGGGCATCGTAGTGAGCCGACTGAACGGAGGCAGAGTATGCGGCGTATTTATCAAAAGGTACTACTACTACTGGAGTCACCCGACACCTTGTACCAACCCGGCGTCGTCTTGGGAAGTGCTCACGCTGAGCGCGCAGGGCTCTGGTATCCTGCAACGACTCACACGATCGCACGCTGCTTTTCGAGCTGTCCCCTGGACGAGCGAGTGCACGAGCGTGCGAGCCTACTCAGCCACAGCAACCTCCGCCCGCGGCCAACTCCACATGGTGGTTCGACAGGCTCACCACACAGCCCCTGCCGTGAGCTTGTCGAACGGTCGATGAAGTACCCTCGTACGACTCCTTCGAGCCTCTCGTGGTGAGTAACGTCGAACCATCGCCTGATGAATTGTAGACCCGCTCTCTCGGTGACGGGATCGCAGGGGTGTATGCAAAGTGCCGTTTTTGACAATTTAATGCACTTCTCCAGGCTCTGCTTGACCCCTTGAAACCCTGACGCGCAGCGGGAAACTCACACTCTCGACCTTTGCCCAATCGCCTTCCAGAGGTTTCTGGTGATTGTGATGAGCGCGACTACCGCGGATCGCCACTACCGCGGACCAAATACTAGAACTGGTCTCAAAAGTATCTTCTGCTGCGGTTGGCGATATGCGGGCTGCGACATCGTCAAACTTCGCGAAAAAATCCTTGAGTGTATCTCAGTGGATACACCTCCGGTTTTTTCGCTCGTTTTCCTCGTCTCGCCTCGCATCTCGCCAACCTCGCTACGAAGCTACTTTTGAGACCAATTCTATATAGAATCAACGGGATAGGTTAGCTACCGCGACTAGGTGCAATTGCCAGCCAGCTATGAGTTAGCTTCAATTCCCCAGCCTACCGAAGCAGATCAACGGAACAAGCTGCTGACCGAGTCGTCAGAATGAATACGCCGTATCGCTTCGGCGAATATTGATGCCACCGACAAGAAGGTAAACTTGTCCCCCTCCTCGATTCGAGCATGCGGAACAGTGTCCGTACAGATGACCTCCTCGACAGCAGATTCGTTGAGGCGCTTTCGTGCCTCACCAGACAAAACCGGATGCACGCAGCACGCAATGACTCGCTTGGCACCCTCTTTTATCAAGGTCTCCGCCGCTTTGACCAAGGTACCGCCTGTGTCGGCAATGTCGTCAAAGATGATGCAGCTTTGCCCCTCGACATCTCCGACCACATTCATGGCGTCGACCCGGTTGGGTCCTGAACGTCGCTTGTCGATCACTGCGATGGGTGCATTGTCCAGCCGTGTGGCCATCAGGCGGGCACGCTCCAAACCACCAACGTCAGGCGAGATAATCGTGATATCCGGACCTCCATACTTCGACTTGAGATACGGCACTAGGATCGGAAGAGCGTAAAGATTATCTACCGGTATATCAAAGAAGCCCATCGTCTGACCGGCATGCAGATCCATAGTGAGAACACGGTCTGCACCCGCCGTCGTAATCATATCGGCTACCAACTTAGCCGTTATTGGAACGCGTGGCTTGACCTTACGATCCTGCCGAGCGTACCCAAAATACGGCAGCGCCGCAGTAACACGCCCAGCTGATGAACGCTTGAGCGCATCGATGATGATAAGGAGCTCCATGAGGTGGTCGTTTCCAGGAGTGCACGTACTCTGGACGACGAACACATCTCCCCCACGCACATTGTCACCTATCTCGACCGAGAGCTCTCCGTCGCTAAAACGAACGACTTCGAGCCGCCCCAACTCGATACCCAGAGTCTCGCACACTGATTGAGTGAAGCGTGGATTCGACCTACCGGAGAAAACAAGAAGTGGTCTAGACACCGGAGCTCCTTCGAAGAAGAGATACCCACACCTTCACACTATCAGGAAGATGCCGTTGAACTTCCATCATGGTTGCCCGGGCAGGGGTCGAACCTGCGTATGGCGGAATCAAAATCCGCTGCCTTACCACTTGGCTACCGGGCAATGTAGAGTGTGAGTAAAACAACTGCGCTGCTTTGGCAAGTACACGGATAGCGCTAAATGACCCCACATACGAAGGTTGTTCCCGGCTACTGCGCTCGGCGTATATTCAGTGGTAAAAACAGAATATATGCACAATCAGTGCGTTACGAACCTAGGGCAGCGAGGCAAAACCCCTCCCTACCGCGAAAGAAGAGATTGCCTTGCTTCTCTAGGAGTATTGGTGACGCCACCTTCACTGCGAGGCTTTACGCGCTCAGAGTGCACGGATACGCCGAATACCCTCGCTCTCGAGCTGTGGTAATGAGCTTGCTCATAGCCGACTCCTGCCCCTCCGGCACCAGCGCGAAAAACGCAGAGCCAGAACCCGTCACAGATGTCAAACCGGGGAAATATCGGCGTGCCAATTCAAGACCTTCAGCGACTGCAGGTGCCACCTCACACACCGCTGCTTCGAAGTCGTTTTCAATCAGCGACCCCAGCGCGCCGTCACGCAGCTCCATGAATCGCTGCATGTCAGGGTCCTCCTTTGGCGATATACTTGGATAGCGGGTCCTAAAATGCTCGTAGAAAGCCGTCGTATGAATACCTGTTGGGGGCACTAAGATCAGGATCTGCGAGGGTAGGAGCGCACGATTAGGTATCGGAAGCACCCGCTCCCCAACCCCAGAAACCCAAGCCAGGCCGCCAACGTACGCGTAAGGAACATCAGCACCACACCTCAACGCTGCTCGGTTCACTCGCTCGTACTCTTCAGCTTGGGACAAACCGAACTCCGCTCGAAGAAACCCACCGAAGACTGAAGTGAGCACGCGTAAGACCGCCCCTGCATCGCTACTCCCGCCACCCAATCCTCCGCCGATAGGGATCCTTTTCGTCAAGAAACACGAGAACCCAAGGGGCACATCCTCGATCCCAAACTCGCGCCAAAATGCCCTGAAGGCCCTCACCGCCAGATTCGACTCGACAGACTCCCCAGATAACACCCCCTCTGGCTCCAGGGTCAGGCGGATACCAGCTGTTGAAGAGAACGAGATCCCCAGCTCGTCGCACAGAGAGGTCGTACAGTTGAGCATACTGAGGAGGTGGTAGCCGTCTTCTCTACGACCCAGAACCTTCAGCCGCACATTGACCTTGGCAGCGGCGCGAACAGGTATAACCGCTCCACTCGTGGAGGCGGCGAGAGCTATCAATTTATCTGCTAGGTGTGCGGCCATTACCTGGGTCGATGCCCCTATTGGGAAGTACCTGCGGAGAGTGTAATACTATCTCTGTGAGGCTCATACCATGACGATACCACCTTCATCCATCCCACCCTCGCCCCACGACCTTCTGGGGGTTGCTGTAGAGGCCTCTAGACGTGCAGGTGAGGTCATCCGTCAGCAGCGTGAGACACAAAGCGTTTTGGTATCTTTCAAAGGTGTCAGAGACCTCCTCACGACAGCCGATCTAGCGGCGGAAAAAGTAGTGATTGAAACCATCCACTCCTACTATCCAACTCACGCTATCTTAGCCGAGGAATCTTCACAAAACGCCGATCCCTTCCAATTTGGCCGCGGCGCAGTGTGGATTATCGATCCGATCGATGGCACCACCAACTATGCTCACGGACACTTTCAGGTCGGTGTCTCTATCGCCTGTGCGATCGACGCTAAGGTAGTAGCAGGAGCGGTGTTTGCGCCATTTCTCGGGGAACTCTTCACGGCCTGTGCCGGTCATGGGGCCACTCTGAACGACCAGCCGATCGCTGTTTCTGCTACGGATCGCCTCGAAGCCTCGCTCATAGCCACGGGCTTTCCCTACGACCGGACCAACGTACCAAACATCTGTAAGCGCCTGCAGGCCATGCTGAGTCGGTGCCGAGATATTCGCCGAATCGGCGCGGCCTCACTCGACATCTGCTGGGTAGCGTGCGGACGCCTGGACGCCTATTACGAAGAAACGATCAACCCGTGGGATGGTGCTGCTGCGTGCCTCATCGCGCGGGAGGCAGGGGCGCGAATAGGTCACTATGCATATGACTCGCCGACACAACGACGCACCGAGAGATATCCGGGCGACCTCTTCGTTGACAACCTGATTGTAAGTGCCCCAGGGGTCTTCGACGAGCTTGCGAGGGAATTGGCAGCCGCCCTCTAAAAGAGTAACAAAAAAGGTCAGCGAGACTACTACGCCTCGCTGACCTCTGCCCACTACAAGCGCACGATCTTCAGATCTCTTCCGCCTCTTCGGGAAATCCGTCGGCTTCCTCCTCCCCGGTACGATCGGAGTAGCGGCGCTCTTCGTTCTCCTGCTCGGTCTTGCAATCGATGCAGAGTTGCGCAACGGGCCGCGCCATCAACCGAGCAACTGCGATCTCTTCGCCGCAGTTCTCACACTCCCCGTAGTTCCCCTCTTCCATCTTCTTGAGAGCCACCTCAATCTTCTTGAGGTGATTCATTTCGCGCTTACCGATCTTCTGCAGCGCGTTCTGGTTGATTTCGAGCGACGCAATATCGACCGAGTCTCCGGAAGCAGTGTCGAGATCCGCCACAGAAGAGTCGCTTAGGTCCTCGAGGTGCCTCAGAATTCGTCGTTTCTCCTCTTCGAGCATCCCCCGCAATGTATCAAGGTCTTTCTTCTTCATACCTCTTTCCCTATGGCTCACGGCTCTTTACTTAACGCCGGACGCCATACCTACGTTATGGCTATAATGCGCGTGACTGCTCTCTTATCGATACAGCGCCCAACTCCGGCAGGTAGTCTCGTTACACCAATTCCACCTTACTCGAGCCACACGTAGCTTTCGCCTCGTATCCTCTGAGAACAGTTTATGCCAGCCTTGTAGGATAGACGACTGCAACCGTCGGAACAAGCATAAACCGACAGGAGCTCGGAAATACTTCAAATTTTCCTCAGATGTCCACACGATTAGCACACCTTTGGCGGGGTTTTCGCTCTCCTACATCCGAACAACTCCCATCCGGGAGGCGCGTAGCCTTCGCAGCGGGCGATAGCTCTACGGCGTGCGGGAGCCGCTGCCGCCGCGTCCCCACGCGGAATCCTGTGCCCCTGCACCCACCTCGAACACCTTGCAGCGCGCGGCTCCAAAGAGCCCGGCATATCCGGAAGCCGCCACAACGATTAACAAGGGGTCCAGAGGTAACCTGAATCGGGTCTCGGGAAACGTAGCCGCGTGCGCCAAGATAAAGAGCCCCGATACCAAACACACCCCCAGTAACAGCCGCTTGGCTAGGTAGTCCTGGCCGCTCCTCACACACGCCGCCACTCCACCGAACACCAACAGCGCATGCAGCGCGGCAAACAGGAGCAACCACGGTGACCTCCACGAAAAATCATGCACCGCGATCTCCCCATTGACCCGACGCAACTGCCCCTTTCCCAGCGGAATCGGGAGCGGTGAGAACAACAAAAACCCCTTTGCAATCGACCTTCCGAACGCCCTTAGGGGCTCAGATAGGATGTATGAAACGGCAAACTCCTTGAATACTTCGTCGGATTTTGGCCCTGAAACTCCGCGTTGCGCCGCGTACTCGTTGATGAAGGGCTCGTACAGGTCCACATCGACCATCGGAAAGAATCGCTCGAGGTCCGGATTGTTTCCCTTGAGAAGATTTACTCCTCCGGTCGTTGACGCCGAGAGGCGTAGCTCCCCCACTTTATGGGCGATATGAATCTGCCAGGGCAGCACGAGTAGCACCACCACTCCCACACACAGCGCTACACGCCGGATTGTGACCGAAAGGGCCTCAGCTCTCAGATCTATGAGGATCAGCGTGCACAGGAGTGGCACAAAGAGCATCCCTGTCGGCCTCGTGAGGTACAGGAGCGCCGTAACAACCGCCATACACAGGTGACGCTTCCGCGAGGGGTGCCCAAACAGCCACAGCGCGAGGAAAGCCATGTTCAAAAGGGAAAATAGCGCAGTTTCGCGCTCCGTGAGCATCTCGATGTGGAACAATGCGTGGGATGCGTACAACGCCGCCGCTAGACAGCCGGCGAGGGTGCTCTTGGAGATCGATATGGTCAACCAAACAGCCGCTACACCGACTCCTACCGCAACAGCGCCTTGAAGCCACACGGCAGCTTCTGACCATTCGGAGGTAACCAACATCAATCCCGCCAAAAGGAGCGGATACAGGGGTGGTCTATATGTGGAGCTGAAGGTACCTGTAGTTGCAATATCAGCCGCCAAGAGTCCATACGACCGACTGCCGGATAATAGCCCGCCCTGCGATGGAAGCGCGAAGAAGACGATGAGAGAGAGATACAGGAGTGTGAAGAAAACACAGGCGCATATCAGTATACTACTAGGCTCTATCGCTCGCCTGGGAGTCGCCTTCCTCCAATCGTCGAGATCTCTGATCTCAGGCGGCATCTTCGTACGAGCTGCAATCCTCAATTAGTTTCCACTCCACGGTGCACAAGAAATCCATTGGGACTGCAAGCACCCCAAGCGAGGTCATCCACAGCCCTCTCCACATGACGGTATCATCCCGCGTAGGCCATGCGATGAGGACACTGGCCTAGCTACTCTCCACTTCCTCTACAGGTGTTTGATGTACCCTGTAGAAGTGGACTCAACGACATTAGCTCCTAGCATGGAGGTTGGAACCACGCATGAAACTCGATCATATTCTTACCATCTTCGCCTCACCGCATGATCGGCAACATAACGTGACTCGAAGATCCTTTCTCTTGGGCTCGCTCGGGATGTTGGCTTCAGAAAGTTTCGAGTACGCTCGACCTGCGATGTACTCACCAGCCTCACGCTCCACATTCCAATCCTTTCTCGATACCCTCGCGAGCGAGAGGCACGTCCGGGAAATAGGAGAGATATTTTTAGCGAGTGATGCAGGGCGACACTTCAACCATCGGCGCTGCCTCGAACGTCTCACGCAGCAGGTGGGAAAACATGCAGTCAGCCACAGGCGCCTCGAGCTGCTCATCAGGACAGACTTTCTACACAGCTCCACGGTGCAGTTAGAGGGTTGGATCTTGTCGCTAACCGAAGTGGAGTTGTGTGCACTGTGCACAAAGAAGGGGGCTAACCTGTGTTCGTAGATTCACGCCAACTCGATAGCTTGGAGATCCAAGAGAGCGACATCTGCATCATCGGCGGTGGCGCGGCCGGAATCACAATTGCGCGCGAGTTTTTGCGCTCCCCGATCTCTGTTGCTGTGATCGTCGGAGGTGGCATGTGCCCCGAGGCGCACACACAGGAGCTCTCGGATGGGGAAGTGGTCGAAGGGCGCTATTTTCACCCGAGTACTATAGCAGTGAGATGCCTCGGTGGTAACACCACGCATTGGGGATCATGGTGCAGGCCTTTCAACGACTTGGATTTCGAAAAACGTCCCTGGGTACCCTATAGCGGGTGGCCCGTTACTGCGGCGAATATGGCCCCTTATTACGACAAGGCTCACGAGCTCCTTCAATTGGGCCCTAAAACCTACGACCCTGAACTGGCCGCATCTGGGCTCGCAGATCCCACGTATGCGCCGATCTCACTCACCATTCCCGAGATCGAGACCAAGCTGTGGCGGTTTCACAAACCTCCGGTGTGCTTCGGAAGGGATCATGAGCTCGAGCTCTCTTCGAGTCGTAACGTATCGGTATACCTCGACGCTCATGTGCTCGACATCAATCTCTCAGAGGACGGAGAAACGGTAAGCTCCGTAACAGCATCGACACTCGAGGGTAAACGTATCACCTTTCGAGCTCGTCGCTACGTCCTGGCTGCTGGTGGTATCCAGAATGCTCGCATACTCCTCGCAAACACCGCTGTTCACAAGAACGGAATCGGTAACGATCACGACGTCGTCGGTCGTTATTTCATGGATCACCCACATCTACACGCCAACGGGTTAGTTGTGCTCAACGACATCTCCCTCTATCCCAACCTGTACGATACCAATTCACAGTACTCGAAGATGTTGGTGGCAGGTTACTGTCCTACGGAGGAATACCAACGCGGCGCACGCATAATGAACTGCGCCGTAAATTTCAAGCCCAGCCACCGAGTCGTCTCCGTATCAGGAACAAGTCGAGACGTCGGAGAAGGGGCAACCACACTGTGGGACGATATCACGAATTTTCCCGGGAAGGCCTACCGGCGCCTCCGAAAAGCATTCGGGTTAAAAAATACCTACGCACCCGAAAGACCCTTTTTAGACATCATCACTCGCTGTGAACAATCTCCAAATCCGCTGAGTCGCATCACGCTGACATCCGATCGCGACCCCCTCGGTATGCCCAAGGTATGCATCGACTGGAGGGTCACCGGGCTGGAGCGCCGAACGGTCTACGAGACCCATCGACGCTTTGCAGAAGGGATCGGCGCCGCCTCGCTCGGAAGGGTGAAGCTCGAAATCTCAGAGTCGTCACTCGCAGACGGTGCCGAGTGGAAGACCGCCGGAGAAAGCGGGCGATTCGAGGGCGGATGGCATCAGATGGGAGCCACCCGAATGAGCTCAGACCCCCGTTTCGGTGTGGTCGATGCGGATTGTCGAGTGCACGGCATGAGCAACCTCTTCATTGCAGGAGCATCGGTGTTTCCGACCTCCAGCGCCTTCAACCCAACCATGACCCTGGTTGCGCTGGCATTACGGCTCGCTGATCACCTCAAGCACAGCATCGGTTGACGTTCGTGCAGGCGTGAATCTTGGGGGTTCGAAGACAGTTACAAGAACATCTCGGGGGCCACCCGAGACTCAAAACCTGGCGCTTACTCCTTACTGCGCGTGCGTCAGGCTTCGAACCGTGACCACTCAAGCCCCGTGGAATTCCCCGAACACTGCGCGCAAGACATCCGAGATCTCACCCAATGTGCACTGTGCACGGATGCAATCCACTATCGGTGCCATGACATCCGCATCACCTCTGGCAGCAAGCTCGAGCGCACTCAAGCTCAACTGAGCTCGAGCGGCGTCTCGCGCGCCCCGAAAGGCTTGCACACGCAGACTCTGCTCGTGCTCGACCTTGGGATCAATCGCGAGGACCGGGGTGGTGTCGGGCATCGTATCGACATATTTGTTTACCCCCACCACCACTGATTCGCCCTTCTCGATTGCACACTGTGCGTCGTATGCCGAATTTTCGATCTCGCCCTGGGGATAGCGTTGTTCGATAGCGGGTAACATGCCGCCCATGGCGTCGATGGCAGCTATGCGCTCACGTGCTTCGCGTTCGATAGCGTCGGTCCAAGCCTCAATCAGATAGCTTCCACCGAACGGGTCAGCCGCTGCCGTAACACCCGCCTCCTCGGCGATAATCTGCTGAGTCCTGAGAGCCAATCGAGCACTCTCCTCGGTTGGTAACCCCAAAGCCTCATCGAAACCGTTCGTATGCAAAGACTGGGTACCTCCGAGTACTGCTGCCAATGCCTGAATTGTCGTGCGAACTGTGTTGTTTTGAGGCTGTTGCGCTGTGAGCGAGCTACCCGCCGTTTGCGTGTGAAATCTCATCATCATCGATCTCTCGTCTCTGGCACCGAATCGCTCCTTCATGATCGATGCCCACAGACGTCGCGCCGCACGGAACTTTGCGATCTCTTCGAGAAAATTGTTGTGACAGTTGAAGAAGAACGCCAGACGCGGGGCAAATTCATCGACCGGTAGGCCACGCGCGAGGGCTGCCTCGACGTAGGCGATACCATCAGCCACGGTGAAAGCGACCTCCTCTACAGCGGTACTTCCTGCCTCTCGGATGTGATATCCGGAGATACTGATCGTGTTCCACTGCGGCACGTTCTTGGCACAAAATGAAAAGATATCGGTTACGATACGCATGGCTGCACGCGGCGGATAGATGTACGTTCCCCGTGCGATATACTCCTTGAGGATATCGTTCTGAATCGTTCCTCGTAAGCTGTTCCATGGCACGCCTCTTCGCTCAGCGAGTACCAACAGAAATCCGAGTAAGATAGCTGCTGTTGCGTTGATGGTCATGGAGATCGACACATCCTCGAGCGGTATACCCTCGAGCAGGCGCTGCATATCGTCAATCGTCGCGATCGAAACGCCAACTCTGCCTACTTCTCCACGTGCCAAGGCGTGGTCCGGGTCTCTGCCCATCTGGGTCGGAAGATCAAAGGCTACACTCAAACCCGTAATCCCCTGCGCGAGCAGAAAGTGATAGCGTTTATTCGTATCTTCTGCGGAGCCGAAACCCGCATATTGCCGCATGGTCCACACCTTTCCGCGGTACATACTGCGATGGATACCTCGGGTGTAGGGATATTCACCCGGAGCCGGGGGCGGCGTGGAACTGAGATTCCGAGCGGTATAAAACTCCTCAATCGGCATACCTGAAGAGGTACGCGGCGGCTGTTTGTCCGTGGCCATGACTCCTCTACTCCAGACGAAAAGAGGCGTGTACCGCCTCTGCAACCGTTTCTACAGCGTGGCGCTGATCTGCTGGGCCCACGACGTTTATCGTCAAGAGCTTTCCATCGAAACCGAAGGTAAGACTCGCTGTAAGCAACCGTCCCTTGACGGAATCACTCTCGTATTCGTGCAAAAGAAATTCCGTGGAGCCCTGCATTTTGATCTTTCGAATGCGCCAGGACAGATTCGTGATAGCTGCTTCGTAAGATTTTTCGAGCTTGCTCTTGATAGCGGACATCCCACCAGCCGGTAGTTCGACCTCTCCGAAGCGCACCGCGATTACGACCCCTGAAATCGAGTCCTCCCATGCAGCATCCGGATATGGGGGGCGTTTCCAACGCTCCTCAATCTCCTTTCCTCCGAGAACAGCGAACCCATATGGGAGTTTGAACCAAACCCGACCAGCCGCCATCGACACCACCGACCGGTCCGAATTCGTGCTGCACTGGGGTGGCGCGATGAAGGAGACCCTGCGCGAAGTACCGCTCGAATCGTTGTAATCGAGGGTCAGTAAAATAGCGCGTGGAGAGGAAAGCTGCACATTTGAAAACGAACCTATGAGCTCCCCTCCCCCGTCACGAGGAAGCGCAAATGTCGTAAACTCGTCCCATCCAGCGGGCCAACGCTTCTCCTTGCAATAAAAGGCCGACAGGAACTGAAAAGCCCGCTCCTCATTCGATTCAGGGGCACGCAGCGCGCTACCGCCACGCCCGGCACACCCCATCACGAGCATGCAGACCATCATGAGCGCTAGAAAAGATCGACGCATGGAACAGCTCCACAATATGACTCGGATATTCCCTACCTTGCTCCTCAATACCAGCAGGCCACCTCTATGATAACTCAGTGAGGCGCCGATCTTATAGACCTTAATTAGTTTCTGTCCTGGCGGACAGAAACTAATTACATCCGAAAATCGAGAATGCTCCGCGACATTCACCTACCCATGTGGCCGCCTTCCTAAAACCGCCGCGAAAACCCTCGACATCTGCCGAGACACACCCCCTGGACGGTAGACCTTACCCGGTTTTTACCCTTTTCCGAATCTCCGCTCATGCTAACATCTCGCCACGTATGACAGCACACGACGAATTAGCGCTAAGAGACGCCCTTGCCGAGGAAGCGGGAGGAAAGGAGCGGATAGCTCGACAACACGAGAGTGGCAAGCTCACTGCCCGAGAGCGGATCCTCACCCTACTCGACCCGGACTCCTTTTCGGAGCTCGATAAATTCGTTACTCACAGGTCCTCTAACTTCGGACTAGCGGACAAGCGCTACCTTGGTGATGGAGTTGTCACCGGCACGGGCACCGTGGCAGGGAGGCCCGTATGCGTTTTCGCCCAGGATTTTACCGTCTTCGGTGGCTCGCTAGCGGCCATGCACGCTCGGAAGATAGTGAAGCTCATGGACCTTGCAGAGCGCATAGGATGCCCGGTCATCGGACTCAACGATTCCGGCGGCGCGCGAATCCAGGAGGGCGTTGAAAGCCTCGGCGGTTACGCTGACATCTTTCTTCGCAATACCCTACTCTCGGGCGTCATACCTCAGATCTCTTTGATTATGGGGCCGTGTGCCGGCGGCGCAGTGTACTCACCCGCAATCACCGATTTTATCCTGATGGTGAGAAACACCAGCCACATGTTCATCACCGGCCCTGATGTCATCAAGACCGTGACGAAGGAGGAGGTCTCCAAGGAGACACTTGGTGGAGCCGATACGCACACCGGAATGAGCGGAGTTGCTCATCTCGAGGCCGACAACGACGAAGAGTGTCTCTTGATGTGCCGAGAGCTACTCTCGTACCTGCCACAAAACAACCTCGATACGACCCCGATCATGCGCTGCGGAGATCTCGCGGATCGTGAAAATACCGAGCTCGACAACCTAATACCCGAGCAACCGAACTTGCCCTACGACATGAAGACCCTCATTACCATCATCGCCGATGGTGCGGAGTTCTTCGAAATACAACCCAACTTTGCGCAAAACATCGTGGTCGGTTTCGTACGCCTCAACGGCCAGTCGATCGGCGTGGTGGCCAATCAACCATCGGTGCTTGCGGGATGTCTCGACACCCTCGCGAGCACAAAAGCGGCGCGTTTCGTGCGTTTCTGCGATGCTTTCAACATCCCTCTGCTCACGCTAGTCGATGTACCGGGCTTTCTCCCCGGCATCCAGCAAGAACACGGTGGCATCATTCGTCACGGCGCAAAGCTCCTGTATGCCTTCGCCGAGGCTACTGTCCCGAAGGTTACCGTCATTACCCGCAAGGCATACGGTGGAGCCTACGACGTGATGAGTTCGAAACACATCCGTGCTGACTTCAACTTTGCATTTCCCACGGCGGAGATAGCGGTCATGGGCTCGGAAGGTGCTGTCAATATAATCTTCCGCAAAGAGCTCGATGAAGCCGCGAAAAGTGGGCAGGAATCGACTCGACGGGAGGAGCTCGTGCGCGAATATCGCGAAAAGTTCGCTAATCCTTGGGAAGCTGCGCAGCTTGGATTCATCGATGCAGTCATCCGACCGAGTGAAACCCGGCGGAAGGTCATCGAGGCGTTCACCGTGCTGAAGGATAAGCGTCAGAGTAACCCCAAGAAAAAACACGGCAACATCCCCCTCTAGCACCTTGGAGTTTGTATGAGCACCGTCGAGCTTCGCCCCCCGCTCCCACCACCACTGAACCACGCAGGGATCACCTTCGTGCAGGGCTGCGCTCGGCATCCGGCCGCTGTGCCTCCGAGCACCGTTGCCGCGATCGCCACGGCCCTCAATCAGCTCTTACCAGCGGAAGACTTTGTCGTCACAGGAGACGGACGGTTCGAATTCAATGAGTCGGGCATACAGTCAGCATGGTCTGTAGCAGCGCGACTCGAAGCAGTTGCGAGGGATCCCCGATGACCACCTACATCGTCACAGTACACGATACGACCTACACAGTGGAGGTCAAAGCGCGTCGCGGCACGGCACTCACCTTTGCGATTGACGGCACCAGCTACTCGGTTTCCGTCGAAGCGCTACCCTCGCAAACTTCCCGTGCACCTCGGCCCAGCAGTGCTGCCTCGTTTTCCCCTGCCCTACCTCGCTCGAGCAGCGCGGAGATTCGCGGGACACCGAATGAGGTACGAGCTCCGATTCCGGGCATCCTGTCGGACGTAAAAGTCGCAGCCGGACAGAGCGTGGAGAGCGGTGCGACACTGGTCGTAATCGAAGCGATGAAGATGGAGAACCCCATCCGCGCACCTCGCAGTGGCCTCATAAAACATGTGAGTGTCGGGAAAGGAGACGAGATTACGACCGGCGCGCTGCTCGTCACCTTCGAGGAGCCCTAGGGAAGCGAGGCAACACCCCTCGTTATCGAACATCAGTCCGATCTCTACTTTCTTGCTACGGGTAGTTTTTGCCTCGCTTCGCTCGGGTTACCGGCGGTTCGAAGGGAGCCTCTCGCTCGCTGCGCCGCTGTTCCCCGCTTTTCCTCAGCTCTCTTTATCTTCAGCCTGACTCAGAGCAGCCAGCTCCCGATCGAGCATGTACAGGCCGCCCTTGTCACCGCCTATGAGTTTGAACTTATCCAAGACCGTGCGGGCGAGGCGCTCCTCCTCCATCTGCTCCTGCACGTACCATTGAAGAAAGTTGTGCGTGGCGTAATCCCTCTCCGACAGCGCAGCATCAACGATCTTGTTGATCTCTGCAGATACCTTGATCTCGTGCTTGAGCAAGTCCTCGAAGATCGCCTCGAGAGATCTGAACTTCTCTGCGGGAGCCTTGATCACAGGCACAATCCCGTGTCCTCCACGCTCGTTGACGTACCTCAGGAGCTTCAGCATATGCATACGCTCCTCGTCCGAGTGCTCGTATAGAAATGCAGCGGCACCTTCGTAGCCGTTCACTTCGACCCACGAGGCCATCGCCAGATACACATGAGAGGCATTGGCCTCAGTTTCGATCTGCTTGTTGAGCAAAGCCGACATCTTCTTTGAAAGCATACAAACCCCTGTTTGATAGGATAGTTCTCGAGAGCGTGTTCCCAAAGCACGCCCGGCGCAGGTTAGAACAAGAGGAGACTTTACTCAAACTTTGGGCGGCCGCGCCTTGCGACTGCCCGATAAACTCTGCCCGATAAACTCTGCGCGAGGGACCTGCTGCTTTCAAAGGTGCATTTCTTGAGCTTCGTTAGGAAAGCATCAAACGGTACCTTTTAAGAGTGAGTGGCTCTCATGGCGCTCGAGATTTCACACGCCCGGCATAGAGGAGTTTGTTGTCTTCTACGGCTCAAATTTATATTTGCTGCTGATGCTTGACAGGTATAACTACGATGTGAAAGATACAACTCGCGCACTGTATGTAATACCTGCGCAAGGAATAGAGTTTTTATCGTAGGCATATCGAATGTACCTCACAACGTCGCGAATTAGAACGATTCTCTGGACGATAGTAGCCTTCTCTACGTACTCCTCCCCGCTGAACACATACGGCGAAGGAGAGGGTGATAATTCTGCAAAGCATAGCGACACATACCAGCTACAGCCGGTCGTTGTAGAGGGCGAGGAGCGCAACGATCTCCCGTTATCCGCGCCACTTCCCGAGATCTCAGGGGTGCAGATAAACTCCGGCAAGAAAACAACCGTGGCCGACCTCGAAGCCATTCCTCCGGTTGCCTCCAACAACTATCGCCAAGCCTTCACGCAACTACCGGGCCTTCTAACCTCGGAGGTCAGTAACGAATCGTTCGCCAGCTTCAGTTACCGCGGCCTGGGAGACCCACATGAGTCTTTCAACGTGAACCTGTTGAGGGACGGCATCCCTATTGCAGCAGACATGTATGGGTATCCGGCAAATTACTATCAACCGCCCCTCGATTCAGTTCGGTCGATCCAGTTCGTACGCGGTGGGGCCTCCCTGATGTACGGTCCCCAAGTGGGTGGTGCGATAAACTTTATCCCCCGCAGACCGGATCCGAACGCCCCGGCAACGGTGTATTCGAAGGAGATTTTCGGAGAGAGGAATTTCTTCTCGACGTATAACGAAGTGAGTGGAACCTCCGGCAACGTTAGTTACCTGGGGTTCTTTCATCGTCGGCAATCCGATGGCTTCCGTGACAGCAACTCGGATTATGGTGTCAACAACGGACACGTCATGTTCTCCATCGAGACCTCTCCGAAAGCTACGTGGACAGTTGAATTTGATGCATACGACGCTGATCATGGGGAAGCAGGTGGCCTCACACTGGAGAGCGGTGCTGGATTGGCTAACTACAATCAGAGTCGCTATCAATCATCGGTTTTGTTTGATCGTCTCCGCATCGAGCGGTATTCGGGAACTGTCGGGTTAGAGTACGCGCTCGACCGCGATACGACGGTCGTCACTCGCGCTTTTGGCTGGTACTATGACCGCTTCAGCCGTCGACAGAGCCCAGGAACCGCAAATCCATTCGGTGGAATCTACAACGGCACGACTAACACGATCGCTGACCAAGAGTTTTCGACGATTGGGCTTGATACCCGTGTAGCACACAGGTGGAAAATGGGGGGAGAGGAGCAGAACCTAGCCGCTGGCTTTCTACTCTACGGGGTTAATTCACCCTTCACCCAGGAGCAGGGTCAGACCGCCTGGGCAGATGATGGGGTGCTCCAGCGCGATATCGATCGCACCACACGCACAGGGGCGTTTTTCCTGGAGCACCGATTCAATTTCGGTCGCTTGAAGATAACACCCGGCGCCCGTCTCGAGCTGATTGATCTCGGTATCAATGAAAATATCCCGACAACTGCGGAGGTCGGCCTACGCAAAGAGGACGATTTTTCGACGGTTCTGCTCCCAGGCTTGGGAGTTTCCTACGATCTCCGGCATGAGGTGGAAGCGTATTTGAACGCAACTACCGGCTACAAACCGCGAACGTACGCTGATGTAGTACCGCTCAATAGCGGAGACACCATCAGCAGCGACCTCGATCCTGCGCACTCGTTGATGTACGAAACGGGTCTTCGTGGAACGCCCGCACGCTGGATGCGCTTTGATTCGAGCGTATTCTTTGCGAGTTTCACCGACCAATTCGGTAGGGTTGGTTCGAACATTCAAAACGTCGGAAATTCCGAGACGTACGGATTGGACCTCATGACTGAGGTAGCAGCAGTACAGTTGTATGACTCGCTGGCTGATTCGCATCTCGCCGACTACACAGGCAACCTGAATCTTTTCTGGAATGCCCAATTCCTGAACGCTCAATTCACCACGGGTCCCGTGGATGGAAAGACACCCCAGTATGCGCCAGATTACGTGATTCGAACGGGTATAACCTATGACTATGAACGACGTTTCAAGCTCGCATTCCTTGGCACCTTCGTTGATGACCACTATGCCGATGATGCGAACACGGCGAACCGGTACATTCCATCGTATCGGGTGTGGGATTTAACCGCGGAGGCTGAGATCCTACCAGCGCGACTCTCAGTCGTAGCGGGCATCAACAACATCTTTGATGAACAGTACTATGCTCGTATTCGTAGTAACGGTATCGACCCCGCCCTGCCGCGCAACGTCTATGGAGGATTGACGCTGAAATTCTGATCGGCTCGTCATCCTGGAAAAGCGGGGCAAAACCTACCCGTAGCGAGCAGGGTTAGATTGGGTTGATGTTCGATTTTCGTAACGGGCACAAACCGCTGATGTATCTGCTTCGATAAACCCAGCCTCATTCATTTTTGAAAAAAATGAATGAGAATCGCTGGGCGAGCCAAGATTGCGCTCGCCCAGCGATTGCGAGGAATTTTTTTTCAAAAATCACTCGCTCAGGGTTTATAAAGAGCAACCCAAGACCTATTTCGCCGCTGGGAGGAGTTTTAGCTTGCTTCCCCAGTGTTTCGAGATACAGTGTGGAGCACGATGAAGACTATCGCTAAAACACCGCTAGAACGCAGCACTACTGCTTCGGCTCGCAGGTTCCTCGCGTCGTTTGTCGCTTTTTTGGCAGGACTCCCCATGAACCACAATGCAGCTGCTGATACTACCCTGCCAACTTCAACGATTACGGCGAGTCAGCTTGCCCTCGGGGTTTCGCTGCTCAAAAAGGGGCCGGTAGAGCCAAACCGAGCGGTCTCTCCCTACAGTATTCATGCAGGGCTCATGCTAGCTCGTGTGGGAGCCGTCGGGGATACCGGTCGGGAGCTCGATAAGGTCCTTGGTACCCCTGCTCTTTCTCCAGCAGTCGTTGAGTCGTACAAAACGCTCAATCAGCAGGTGCTTCACAAGGGGGATAAAACGTCAGTCGCGCTTGCGAACTCCATCTGGATTACAACCAAGGGCGAATTCAAAAAGGAGTTCGCCAAGGTCGTTACTGAATCCCTGTCGGGATCAGCCCACAACATCGACTTTAGCGATCCAGAGCGCGCCCGGACTGAGATAAACTCATGGGTCTCTCAACAAACCGCCAGTAAGATCCCCAGCCTGCTTCCACCCAAAGTGATCACGCCGGAGTCCGTTGCAGCGCTCGTCAACGCGCTGCACTTCAAAGGATCGTGGCACACCCCTTTCTCCGTGGATGGCACGATGCCTGATACGTTTACCGTTGGACCTGGTAACACCAAACAGGTGCAGATGATGCAACACCTCCTCCAGATCCGGTACTACGAGGACGACACATGGCAGGCAGCCGAGCTTCCGTACTCCGGGGGCGCATACTCCTTTCTCCTGCTCGTACCCAAGGCTAAGCTTCTACCTGCGCAGGTAGTTGATGGGCTCTCCGAGGGCCTCTTGCGTAAGGCGTTCGAGAATACCGGCATCGCGCGCGTTAGCCTGCGCCTACCGCGTTTTAGTTTACGTCAATCGCAGGACCTTGCTAGGAGTTTGCGTGCGCTAGGTCTCGCCGAGATCTTCTCGCCTACGGGCGACTTCTCGGGCATCACCACACTGCCCCTGAAGATAAGCGCGGTTCAGCACGAGTCGTTCGTTGTGGTCGATGAGAACGGCACCGAGGGTGCTGCGGCAACTGCGGTGGTATTCGCCGAGGGTGCTGCTCCTCCGTTTGGCCAGGAGGATATCAAGGAGCTCGTTGCGAACCATCCGTTTGCATTCGCCATCGTACACAATGGAATGCGGGCGCCGCTGTTTCTGGGTGTCGTAGGAGACCCCCAGTAGGTGACGAGCACGCTACCGGGGGACCGCCACGGTGGTGTTCTCCCTACGGGTAGGTTTTGCTCCGCCTCGTCACGGGAATATCCTTGTTGGTACAGGGGTGCTCAAAGGCGGGAACATCGCACCCTCAAAGTTTGCAAGAGTACCTCCCCCCACTACCGCCTGCGTCGTTGCTGGTGTGCGTACAACAACTGATGTCGGTAGCACCGCAGTTGTCCGAGCTGCCGCCGTTGTCTGGGCTGCCGCCGTTGCCTCGGCCGCGGCCGTTTGTGCCGCTTTCGCCAAGATTATAGCAGAACCGTCGTCAGGCTGTGCAGTTTGTTCGGGTTGCTGTTGCTGTTGCCCCCCTTTCATACCACTCATAGCCTGCATTAGTGCCGGCAGCATGCTCTCCAGGCCACCGCCACCGCCTCCTCCGCCTCCGTCAGGCGGTGGTGGCGCCGGCTCTGGACCTGGGTCTGGCTCTGGGTCTGGCTCTGGGTCGACTTCGTCGCATGGCTTATCATGCTTGTTCTCTTCAGTCTCGTCGCCCTCGTCGTCCTTTGATTCGCTATTTGATTCGTCATCTTCTTCTTCGCTCTTGCACTCTTGGCAGATTTTATTTTTTGGCCCAGGATGGGCTTTTTCACAACACCATTGCTGGGTGTTGTGTTCCTCTTCCTCGTCTTCGTCGCCTTTCTTGGCTGCGTCTACCTTTTGTTTGAGCTCTTGCGCCAGCTTGTCTTGAATTGGCCTATATCTCGACGCCAGAGACTCCTCCTGCCACTTACCTGATGGGTCCTTTATTGCGGGGTATCTTTCTCCTTGCCCAAGCCCGTCTTTGACAACTTCGATCTTCAAGCCGTTGCCTTTGTCGTAGACATCTGGCCTGATACCCCCGTTCTCAACGGGAAGATTTAATGCTCCCGCCAACCTCGCGCAGCCCGGGCAATTAGACATACTATGGATTGTATACACCTGCTCCTCAGCCTCAACCCTCCCCAGACCTACCACCAGAAAGAAGCACGCCACGAGGGCGAGGAGAAGCGCCCGACGTGCACGGCACGGTGACACTCCGAGGTATGCAGACAAACGAACACGCTCGGCAGGGATGCGTTCCGTTGATCCTCTCGAAACCTGCCCACTGACCTGCCCTGACCGGCGCTGTCTACGTATAGACATACGGTGCAACCTTGTTGCCGCACACAACTTAGCACTCATCCGAAGAGCTATGCGTGTCAAAGAATAGGAATGAGCCACCTGTTTCTTCTGCTTTAACATAAATCGAAGATCCGTTTCTTTAGTCCAGGTTTTTTTAGTGCTTTTGCGAGTCCTTTCCGAAATAGCATCCTATAACTGATATACTGTTACCTTACAGTGATGTTACTTAAGAGCCGATGGTTGTGTGGGTTCTATGCATAAAGCCTCCAAGATTCGTTGATGTTAAAAGCGAGTCACAGAATCCGAAGCCGTCTGATCGGGCGCAGAGTTCCAGCTAGAGATCAGCTTAGGTAAGGACTGGTCAGTGAGTGCACGCCTACAGACCTGCGGGAGAGATGTGGTGCTCGGGGTGACAGCTTGTACGCACACCGAACGCACCAAAACCCTGCTATAGGTATCGAGCTTGTTGTACTCCTCGTCTTGCTGCTGAGTAGTGGCTTTCTCCGCTGCTTGTTTATCAGCTTCAGATACCGGCTGGCCCTGCATGCTCCCGAGTAGCCCAGCCATTACTCCCGATACAGCACCCGTCATACCGCCCATCCCAAAATTGGATCCCATACCACCAGGGAACTTGAACTTGTCCGCATTTTCTTGGGTTGCTAAAAACATGCGCTCATTAGACTGACCCCAGCTGTTGTCGTTAATTCCAAATCCGAGGTAGCCCCCGTCAGTGGTTGGAAGCAGCCTGCCTGAGTTAGACGCCGAGTGGCCTGGAAAGGGGATGTATTGCACGGTGCGTAATGTGCCCTCGTTTATGCCCCTAATGAGACCTGGGATCCCTCCCACACCGTATTGCGTCGGTGTTCCACTTACCCCAGTCACAGAGTACAAAGCCCCTGACGCTGCTGCCGGGTCGCCTCCGTTCTGCGGGGCTGAATTACCCGCAATGTTACCGATGAGAACCTGATCGAGCATATTTACGTAGCTCTGCTCTCCGCTTCCGGCACGGTTCATATCGTAGTTGCGGTTTGAGTCTGTAGGCATCAAGTCTGCAACACTGTACGAGCGGCCTTTTCCACCGAACGGAGACACAAACCTTTGGTTGAATATGAGCTGATTGTTTGCGGCCGACATCTGATCCGGCGCCCAGAACCATCCCATAGTCTCGGCTGTACAGGTCCAGCAGGTACCCATGGGTCCTTGAGCTATTGCGGTAGGGTCCAAGGCGAACAGGGATTGTTGACGGGCTACATCGAGCCTCGTCACGCCGTTTGTGAGCGTTGGGGTGGCACGTGAACTCGTAAGGAGGGTGTTCATGTTGTCGTAGAGCTTTGACATTTGGCGCTGCGCCTTGTTTAGCTGAAAGCCTTTCGTAGTGGGGCCGATGCCCGTGCGAACATCTGGCCTACCTGGGTTCCATCTATCTGGAACCTTCCCGTTGAGAAACTCGCCTCCGGCGGTGAAGAGCCGTCCAGCGAGTCGAGCCTGCTGCAGAGTCTGTAACCCCTCCCGTTCAGTCATCGAGCCGTTCCGGATTCCTCTCTCAATTGTTCTTTCAAGGCGGGCGTAGCTTTTCTCCATAGCAGGTGAGAAACGGCGATTGCTCAGGAAGTCGACCTTTTTGCCCGTCCTTCTCGCCTCTGCGGCTGCTTCCTTGAGTAACTTCCGCTTGGTCTCTACCGCGACGTACTCGAACGCCTCCTCGTCACTCTCGGGGTTTCTGATTCGTTCGAGTTTCTGGTCAAGTGAATCTCCCGAGCTTTCTACTTTTGGAGGATCGACAGGTTTCTTTTTCTTCTTCTTTTTCGTTTTCTTTTCGTCATCTAACTTCGGCTCTTCATTTTCTTCGCCGTGGTCGAACTCGTCTGCTCCGACTTTAGCTTGATCTGTGCTATTTTTAAGAACCGCCTTCCCTTTTGTTTTCTCACGAGGGTCTTTTGGGGGGCTTTGATCGTTATTCTGCTCCTCGGTATCCACATCATCTGAAACTTCGTCGCTAGAGCCTGCAAGTTCGTTGGAGAGCTCTAGCGCATCCGCGGCTATGAGGGGTGAAGCAATGGCGCTTGGCACATGGATCGAAATCCCGAATCGATCAGCTAGTAGCGTAAGGGTTACAAGGGCGATGACGATTGCTGGGAGTGTTGACCTCCAGGTGCGGTGAATCCTCTGCCCTGACTTTAATAACCACTGCATAAACCTCTCCTCTCCACTCATCCTGGGGCCGTGCTGACCCCAAAGTAAGCGCTCTACAGAGGTTATGAGCCCCTCGAGACGGAATGTGCTGCAGCGTGACGCCCAACTGAAGGATAGCTCTAGCTAGTTTCTGTCCGCCAGGACAGAAACCAAAGAAAATAAGACCTTTTTCGCCTCTCGAAATGATTCAATATTCACCAGCGACATTCGCTTACTCTGTTTGAAGACGCGAAAAACCTCAATTTTCGAGCAGCGACCCGGAATTATCGATGAAGATCCTTTTGCTTCGCACAGAATATAAGCGAGAGTTCGCGTAGAATTCGGTGGTTCCGGACAGAAACTAGATAAGTCTCGTTCGATCAGTTTATCCGAGGTATAAATTGGCTACCGCTGATTCAGATGTGAAGTACGGGTTCGCACATTGCTTGGGAATACACCGGGAGATAAGCCACGACTCATCCGTACATTGCGGCTCAAAGATAATGTTCTCAGGAGTATCGAGAGTAGTAGTATGCACGAACCGCGGCGCTCCAGGTTGCTCCAAAAGGGAACACCCTTTCCGGATCGGCAAAGACCTGTGGGGCTACGCCAAAGTGCGCTCTCGAGGAATCTTAACAGGCTACGGAAAAATGCTCTTCTGCTGCGAAATCCGATCTTTTGGCGCTGGCCGAAGATGAGAGCGCGAAAAAAATCCTCAATGTATCGCAGACTTCGGCGAGCTCTAGTCGAGTCGTGGATACACCTGCGGTTTTTTTCGCGCTCTCATCCTCAACCATCACCAAAACCTCGAATTTCTCGCTACGAAGCCATTTTTCCGTAGCTTGTTAAAGAACGTGTGTCGAGCGAGCGTGCTCACGTTCGCAATAGCAGCCATGACTGCGTTGAGCGCAGTTCGATTTGTCCTACCTCATGAACTGCGGATGTCCGACTATGTGCTCCGCGTAATCCGCGCCGCTTACGCCCAGCGGCTGCCGTGCATCACTCCGCTCCCAGCGACTGAGCCACGCCTGATTGAGCAAATCTTTAGCCAGCCCGAGCTCTCGTGCTGTAGGTGAATATGCCACTGTGGTCGCGCTCTTGGGACCCGACCCAAGCCCCTTCCCTACGAACCAACCTGCAACGAGCAGCGTGCTACGCACCGCGGTCGAAGCCGAGTAGGTATACAGCCGTGTTGCCTTACCCTGCGTGGCTGCCAAGACGGCACGGAAGGCAGCTACCGACCAGAGCGGCATGTCTACCTTGTACGAAAAGGGATCATACCAGATGAGATCAGGCGCAGGGGCAGCAGCGAGGGTTTGCATGAAATCCCCCTCTTGCAGCCTCCACTCGAGCGGTTTCGATGTACTGTGCCACACGCCGTGGCGTAAAAGGACGTGTGGAGCCGGATGCCTTACCTGTTCGAAGAGATACGGATACGTCGTCACGAGACGCAGTGGATTAAGGTCGCGTTCGAAGCTTATGATCCTCACTTCACGCGCGACATCGCCAAGCTGCTCGATCCTCCTGATGCACGCCATGGCGTTGGTGGCAGCCCCGAGACCGACATCCCAGATGACGAGCGGCTTCTCGGGTTCATTCAACGCCTCGATAATACCCGGTTGCTCCACGTACAAGCGATACGCCTCAACGGCGGGGTCATTGACCGAATGCATCGTCTCACCCGAGACGGTATGACGAATGACGCCGTAGCCCTCACTCCGGACCACCACCTCATAGTCCCCCAAGGTCATAGGCTGCGGAATTCGTCTTCGACGTACCGGGGGTCGTGGTGGATTATCAACGTCATCGGAGCTCAAGATCGGTGCTTCGTGCTCGTACAGCGCTCTGAAAGAGCCTTGCATGATCGCCTCTCGCATACGGAGCATCAGCATGCGGTAAAAATGCAGGTTGTGAACGCTCAAAAGCTGCGCAGAGACCGGCTCTTTTACCTGCACGAGGTGTTGCAGGTAAGCGCGCGTAAAACGGGTGCACGTAGTACACGAGCAGAGCGGGTCGAGCGGCTCCTGTGACAGTCGATACACCCCGCGGCGGAGGTCTATCTTCCCTCGCGATGTGAAGCACACCCCCTGAACTGCAAAAGCCGTTGGAAGGATGCAATCGAACATGTCGACGCCACGCCTTACAGCCTCGAGGAGATCTATCGGCGTACCAACCCCCATCAAATATCGCGGCTTGTCAGCAGGAAGGAGCTTTGCTGCGTATTCAGTCGTATCCTCACGTTCGACCTTGGACTCGCCAACGGCCAAACCGCCCAGGGCATATCCGTCAAAAGGGAGCGCTGTTATCTGTTCAGCGCTCTCTCGCCGCAAATGCTGATAACATGCCCCTTGAACGATACCGAAGAGCGCCTGAGGCGACTCTCCGCGTGCTATGAGGCTACGCTTCGCCCAACGGGTCGTGAGCTCCAGAGCCGCCCGCGTCTGTGCCTCGCTGGAGGTAGACGGGATGCAGTGATCGAGCACCATCATGATATCGCTCCCGATTATCCCCTGCACTTCGATACTGAGTTCAGGCGTAAGCTTGATGCGACGACCATCGGTGTAGCTACGAAACACCGCTCCCTCTTCCGAAAGGGCGAGCTGCTTACTGAGAGAGAAGATCTGATACCCCCCGGAGTCCGTGAGCACACCCCCGTTCCAGCGCATAAAGGAGTGAATCCCACCTGCCTGACGTAAGACATCGGGCCCTGGCCGGATCAAGAGGTGATAGGTATTGGCGAGCAGAACGGGATATTTCAACGATTCAGCAACAGTAAGCTCTACTGAGCGTAGCGCTGCTTGCGTAGCGACAGGCATGAAGACAGGAGTCTCGATAACTCCGTGAGGAGTAGTAAGTTCGAGTGCTCGAGCCCCACACCAAGGGTCAATCGCCTGCACGGAACATGGAAGCCGGTTATCAACAGACATGCGCCGTATATCTCATATCTGGAGCTTTAATTCACCTCGTGCCGGAATTGCGCATGTTTGCGTCTTTTTCGTACGTTAGTAGATACGCAGCTTGTTAAAGTTGCGATTGAGGTTGCTGACAACGGACTTGGAATTCCGACCAGCAAGATGCAGAGCTTCGAGCGGGGATGGCTCCATCCCTTTACACTCCGAGGTGGACGAACCCTTGGCCAGGGCTGCCCAGTTGCTTGGCAACTAACAGCTACACAGCTGCTTTGCAGCTAACAGCCACACAGCTGCTTTGCAGCTAACAGCCACACTGCTGCTTTGCAACTAGTCGCACCGTACGAGCATCTTTACTTCAGCGCCTGTTCCAGATCTTCTAAAAGATCCTCTGAATCCTCAATCCCTATTGAGAAACGGATAAGCCCATCAGTGAGGCCGTGCTTTTCACGAATTTCCTTCGGTATCTTCTGATGCGTCATACTAGCAGGATGCTCCACTAAAGACTCTACGGCTCCCAAGCTCTCGGCTAATGTGAAGATTCGAAACGAGCTTATCAAACGCTTCGCGTCCTCATTGGGCATATTGAAATAGGCCGTTATCATTCCGCTGTATCCACTCATCTGCTTCCGCGCGATTTTGTGCTGCGGGTGGCTCTCTAATCCTGGATAGATGACTCGTTCCACCTTAGGGTGCTTCTCTAAGTATCTCGCTACAGCAAAGGCATTTTCCTGACAGCGAGTCATTCTGATTCCAAGGGTCTTCATACCCCTTCGCATGAGAAACATGGTGAATGGATCACAGTGTAAACCGATGGATTTTCGGGCAAAATCCATCTGCCGATACCACTGTTCGTTGTTCGAAATCACCACCCCGCCGATGATGTCCGAATGTCCGCCGATATATTTCGAGCAACTGTGCAAAACGATGTCGATCCCATGCTCTAGTGGGTTTTGAAAATAAGGCGAGGCAAAGGTGTTGTCGATTACCGATATCGCCCCGTATTTCTTTGCAAGCTCCCCTAGTACGGCGAGGTCGTAAATTGTCAGGAGCGGATTGGTCGGGGATTCGATATAGACCATTTTTGCCCCTCCACGGAGCGCTTCTTCGACTTGACCTAGTTCATTCAAATCAATTTGGATGTATTTGAGCCCCCATTTTTCCAACACCTGCTTGAACAAGCGATACGTACCCCCGTACAGGTCAGTTGGTATGATAACTGTCTCCCCTGCTTGAACTAAGGTCATCACCGCGGTCATTGCCGCTACCCCAGAGGAGACAACGGTTGAAAATGCACCCTTCTCGAGGGCGGCCAAAGCCTCCTCGAGGTGGTAGAAATTTGGGTTCATAGACCGCCCGTAGTCGTACTTGAACTCACCGGGGGTCTTTTGTGCATAAACCGAGCACTGGTAGATCGGCTCCACCACCGCACCGGTAAGCTGATTTGGCTCTGTACCTGCATGTACGGCGATAGTTGAAAATCTCATGGCTGTGCCCTCTCGAAGTTGACGCGTACATGAAATACCACCCGCTGAACGGTGTACAAACGCGTATCACTGAGGGGTAAGGGTACGTCATTTTCAGGCTTGAATCTAGCAAAGACCCCCAAACTTCGTCAGTACTCTGATCCTCCCCCCTTAGAAAAGTCCAGCGACATCCGGCCTCCTGCACTAGACTGCCAGATGTTTGCAATGAGCAGATTCGTCATCCATCCGGCCTACCAATCCCTGGAACACGTTGAACTCGCGCAGGGCTTATCGCAACGGCAGCTGAATTTTCGGCCCGAAGCAGAAGCCTCTTTTTTTCCCCATTCATGCTCATGTCTGCGGTGAGTTATAGGGTTGTTTCCACTCAATGCAAGTGTGCGCGATGCCTGGTTGAATCTTCACAATAGGCCGTCGCTCATTGATAACGTGTCAACTCAACTCGTAAGCTCGCAAGAGTTTTTGAATTATTGTTCACGAGTAGGAGGTTTCTACGACCTAGGCCCGCGAAACTGGTACAGCCCATCGATTAGCCATCGGAACGTCGAGCACCTGAGGTGAACAAAGAGGTGAGCGAAGGAACATCATATCGATTTTCTTACGCCCCTCATCCTCCCTGTGCTCCCAATCTCTTTGTTTCCCCCCCCTTTTTGTTTTCATAATCCGCTCAAGGGTTTCAGCCACACCACCCACTCGATTCCACGATGAGCCCTT
Source organism: Bdellovibrionota bacterium (assembly GCA_040398075.1). Classification (GTDB taxonomy): domain Bacteria; phylum Bdellovibrionota_C; class UBA2361; order UBA2361; family OMII01; genus OMII01. Next base: position 36,508 of record JBBAUR010000028.1, read on the forward strand.
CCTGTTTCGAACTGCAAACAGCGGCGACCTCAGTCGTGCCGCTGTAAATCCTGAGGGAACACGCGCGAGCCACACGTTATTGCTACAGCACTGCTGCAACAAGAATCAACAAGGCTACCACTCCGATGCCAACCAGAGGAAAGAGTAGGTACTGCGTCGCAAAGGCCATACCGCTCATAACAAGCGCACTCCCAACTAGGCGCCTGTTTTCCCGACGAATGTACGCCACTATCGCCGTCAACATGCCAACAACGCTCAAGAGCACGATTGCTTGTTTGATCGCAGTATCGAGATTTGTGGCATCTCGCAGCGGCGGTTCTGCACGCGTTGCTCCCGTGAGGCTTGATAGGACTGCCTGTGTGACACCAGAGACATTGCCTAGTATCTGCTCGCTCAAAGAGGGCGCTGGGCTAAAAGGTCCCCATAGCGAGTGAATGACCGCCCCCAGTACCGAAAGAATCCCACATACCAAGGCGGTTACGCCGAGGATAGCTGGCCTACGAAACCTACGCGGCGACGTAGGCTTCTCTGGTGGTATTTGCAACAGGGTAGACATCTGCAAAAACGACTCCACTGTGTTATGGCAAGATGCGCTTTGGAAGGCTCATTCCTGTAGCCCTTGCCCCCAAAAATCCAGCTCGTTACTCGTATCGGACTCCCCTTCATCAGCGGTCTTCAATCGAGCCAAGCCTTCGAAATCAATTTAGATTCGTGTACCGCTACGAGCTACAATAAGGGGCCTCTGCAGGCCCACGGACCAGCAAAAAGGCGTTTCGAAACTGACCCTCCACGCACTCATAAGACTCTGCTCTTACTTGTGCGGCAACACTGCTTGATTCCCTGGTGACGAGCGCTCGTGCGAGGTCCATAATGTCGCACACTAAATCTCAAAGAGTCTCGCGTGGAAGATTCTAGTTCTAGCACACTTCCACCCGACGAAATTATCGGTACTACGAAGGGGAACAGATGAAGATATTGGTTATTGGAGCGACGGGAACGATCGGCTCTGCGGTAGTTCAACAGTTGGGAAACAAAGTAGAGATCATCACGGCGAGCCGAACGGGTGGGGCCCTCTCGGTAGACATCGGGGACCCAGAAAGTATCAAGCGCATGTTCGCGGGGCTCTCGAATCTCGATGCAGTCGTTTGCGCCGTTGGTGTTGCAGCGTACGGCCCACTCTTCAAGCTGACCGACACAGACTTCGAGGGAGGCCTCCACAACAAACTGATGGGGCAGGTAAACCTGCTGCGATACGGTGTTGCTGCTGTTGCTGACCGTGGTTCGTTTACACTCACGGGAGGTATCGCGAGCCGACAGCCGTTTGAGTCGGGGGGAGCGCTCATCAGTATGTGTAATGCGGGCCTAGAAGGATTCGTGCGCGCTGCAAGTCGCGAGCTGCCACGCAATATCCGCTTGAATGTGATCGCTCCAGGATGGGTTCGCGAAACTCTGGTGCAGCTCAAGATGGACCCGACCCTCGGAGTGCCCGCGATAAGTGTCGGGAAAAGATACGTCGAAGCGATTCAGGGTAAGATGACCGGACAGATCATCGATGCACTCTGATCGATGCCCGGCTTGTGCCGAGCATCTGCAACTGGTGCGAAAACTTCGATTGACGTGCACGTGCTCTGGATCAGGCCGCCTGCTCTGACTTGGCTTGCGCTACCCGCACCTCCAGCATGTCGTCCGTGATGTCTACCTCGATGACCGCACCCGTTTGTAACTCCTCGGCAATGAGCGCTCTTCCGATCTTGGTTTCTAGCTCGCGTTGAATGTAGCGCCTCAGAGGGCGCGCGCCGTATACCGGATCGTACCCGGAGTTGGCGATCTTCTCCTTTGCGGCCTCACTGACCTCTAGACCAATACCGCGGTCGGAGAGACGCTTGCGTACATCTTCGAGCAGGAGATCCACGATTTTTTTGATCTCGGTGAGCAGCAACGGTTTGAAGAGGACGATCTCGTCGACACGATTCAGGAACTCAGGCCTAAAGTGTCCTCTGAGTTCACCCATGACCGAATCACGAGCCGCTTGCCGTATCTCGCCTTCGAACGTAATCCCCTCGAGCAGATGCTGTGAGCCGATATTTGAGGTCATGATGATGACTGTATTTTTGAAATCCACAGTTCTCCCCTGCGAATCCGTGACCCGTCCGTCATCGAGAATCTGAAGGAACACATTGAACACGTCCGGATGCGCCTTCTCGATCTCGTCGAACAAAACAACACTGTACGGCTTGCGTCGCACCGCTTCGGTCAGCTGACCCCCTTCCTCGTACCCCACATAGCCTGGAGGCGCCCCTATCAGCCGCGATACCGCGAATTTCTCCATGTACTCACTCATGTCGATTCGGATCAAATTCTGCTCCGAATCAAAGAGCGTCTCCGCCAAGGTCTTAGCAAGCTCTGTTTTACCCACACCAGTGGGCCCCAGGAAGATGAAGGACCCAATCGGTCGGCGTGGGTCTTTGATCCCTGCGCGCGCCCGCAACACCGCATCTGCCACGAATTGAACGGCCTCATTTTGGCCTATCACCCGTTCATGCAAGATCTGATCGAGTTTGAGTAGTTTTGCTTTTTCACCTTCGACCAGCCGTGTGACAGGAATACCGGTCCAGCGCGCCACGATCTCTGCTATCTCTCCATCTGTTACCTCTTCTCGAAGGAGCCGACGCACTTTACCCGATTCGATCGATGCCTCCTCTTCACGAAGCTGTTTCTCGAGGGTCGGCAAAGTTCCGTGTCTCAACTCTGCCGCTTTATTGAGATCGTACTGTCTTTCGGCCTTCTCGATATCACGACGCACCTGTTCAATCTGCTCGCGCAACGCCTGTAGCTTGTGGATTGAACCCTTTTCCTGCTGCCACTGAGAGCGCATCGCATCAGCCTGAGTTCGAGCATCCGAGAGCTCATCCATCAAGGCTTTGAGCCGCTCCTGACTCGCGCGATCAGACTCTTTTTTGAGGGCCGCCTCCTCTATTTCGAGCTGCATGATGCGCCGCGTTATCTCGTCGAGCTCCGCTGGCATCGAATCGATCTCAGTACGAATCGTAGCGCATGCCTCATCGACGAGATCTATCGCCTTGTCCGGCAAGAAACGTTCCGAGATGTATCGATGCGAGAGCGTTGCTGCTGCGACCAGCGCATTATCCTGAATCCGCACACCGTGGTGCACCTCAAAGCGCTCTTTGATACCACGCAAGATCGATATCGTATCTTCGACAGTTGGTTGATCGACTATCACCGGCTGGAAGCGTCGCTCGAGGGCCGCATCTTTCTCCAAGTGTTGTCGATACTCGTCGAGTGTCGTAGCTCCAATACAATGGAGCTCCCCACGCGCAAGCATCGGCTTGAGCATATTACCTGCATCCATCGCACCTTCAGCTTTCCCAGCACCTACGATGGTATGTAGTTCGTCTATGAAAAGCAGGATCCGACCCTCAGATTTCTTGACCTCCTGGAGAACGGCTTTCAGACGCTCCTCGAACTCGCCGCGATACTTGGCTCCTGCAATCAGAGCACCCATGTCGAGCGCGAATACGGTCTTGTCTCGTAAACCTTCGGGAACGTCCCCCCGTACGATTCGTTGCGCAAGCCCCTCGACGATCGCCGTCTTGCCCACCCCTGGCTCTCCGATTAGTACGGGATTGTTCTTGGTTTTACGGGAAAGGATCCTGATGACCCGCCGTATCTCGCCGTCTCGTCCTATGACCGGATCGAGCTTCCCCTTGTTTGCCTCCTGCACTAGATCACGCCCATACCGCTCGAGCGCTTCGTATGTTGCCTCTGGATTGGCGCTTTGAACCCTCTGATTTCCACGAACAGCATTGAGCGCTGCTAAAAATTTGTCGCGTGAGAGAGAGAAGGTTTTACAGATTTTCGAAAGTGGAGATTTTCCATCCTCCTCGACAGCTGCGAGCATCAGGTGCTCCACCGAAACGTATTCGTCTTTGAGCCGCTTGGCCTCCTCTTCTGCCCTCACGAAGAGCTGCCCGAGGCGCTGCGTCAAGTATACCTTGCCTGGTTCAATTCCCGGGCCTGAGACCTTGGGACGCTTATCGAGCTCCTTCTCCACCTCAGCGTAGAAGGACTCCGCGGGTATATCCATCTTCGCAAACAGACGTGGGATAAGTCCTCCCTGTTGTTGCAAGAGGCTGGCCACGAGGTGTTCGACATCGACCTCAGTGTTACCTCGACGCACTGCTCGTGCTTGTGCATCTTGAATCGCTTCTTGAGATTTCTGGGTGAACCTTTGAAAATCCATCGTCCCTCGCTACACAGATTGAGGCCTTCGCCTCTTTTCCCTTCGATATTAGTAATCACTCCGCGTCGATTTATCGAGTCATTTTTGAACACCCCGGAAAATGACCTTGGGCTACCTACGCCGCTGCCCGTGGGTTGAAGGTTGACACAGATGCCAAGCGTTCGTAGACCTCTCGTTCAGCGTCTGAAAGTTTCGCGGGAATGACGATCCTTATCTCGACGAATACGTCACCTCGCCCCAGCTCCTTCTTCAACGGGAAGCCTCTCTTCCGGAGACGCAATCGCGCGCCAGTTTGTACCCCTGCCGGGATCGACATCTTGATGGTCCCATCTGGCAAAACGACATCCACCTTGGAACCTAGGGCAGCTTCCCATGGAGCAACCGGAAGCTTTACGATCAGGTCGCTTCCTGAGACCAGATAGCGAGGATGCGCCAACAGTTTTATGCGTAGCACCAGATCAGGCTCTCCCTGGCTACCACGTATCCGGATAGCGCTACCTTCGAGACTTCCGGCAGGTATCTTCACATTGAGCGTTCTTGTTTTTCCGCTCGGATCTCGCAGCTGAATGGTCCGCAAACCACCAGAGAATGCATCCTCAACTGAGATACCGAGCTCCGCTTCCTGCGATTGCATAGCGCGCCTCGCTTCTTCTCCGGCACCGCCTGCGAAACGACCTGCTCCAAAGGGCGCTCGACCGCCGAATCCAGCTGCTCCGAAACCTTGGCCTCCGAAGGCAGCATTGCCGAAAAGAGCGGAGAAGAAATCGCTGAAGCCGTTGAGATCCCCGGCTCCTTGCTCCCCAAAGCTGAAACGCACGTTATTGAATTGCTGTTCCCATTCGGGCGGAGGTTGAAAATCCTGCCCTTCCTTCCAATTAGCACCGAGTGCATCGTAGCGCTTGCGCTTCTCCGGATCGCTCAAGACTTCATTGGCTTCGTTAATCTCCTTGAAACGGTCCTCGGCTTCCTTGGTCTTGTTAATGTCAGGATGGTACTTCCGCGCCAGCTTTCTGTAGGCCTTCTGAATATCCGCCGCTGAAGCCTTTCGATCGACACCCAGCAGCTCATAGTAATCACGAAATTTCACTTTCTAATCCCATAGTTACGATAATAACAGCCCCATCATTGCGCTCTCGTTTCTCACCCATAGATAATCACGCTGGGGCTTGATTCCAAGCGATATGGCAGGGTTAGGAAGCCCCGTACAAGCAATCTACTATCCCTGCTCGGATACACCATCTCTTGTCCGAACTGAGCTCTCCCAAGTACACTCTCTCGCTCTTAGTAACCCTGACGTGCGTGGACTTGGCATGGTATCGATTAGAGGCCGCATAGTTTCCTTCGACCCGGTGCTGCGGGTGGGGATCATTCAACCGGAGGCCTCGACGCAAGGGGTCGTATTCGTGGAGAGCAACGTCGTCAACACGCGTGCCCCACTTCATACGATGATAGGTCGAGCAGTACTCTTTGATATTATCCATACGGACCAAGGAACAGCCGCGGTAAATGTACACATCACCAGGCGACTGTTTCTAAAACCTGGCAACCTGCTGGGCGCGCTCGTCGCGCCCCTTCTGGTGGGCTTCACGACGTATGGATTGGTGAATCATCTCCGCTGGCCACACCTTCACAGTTATATCGTCTCGGTAAACTTTGTGAGCTTCCTCTTCGTCATGGTTCTTTCACGAGCTCCCTTCAGCTATAAGCTCCAGGCGGCGGACCTGATGGCTATCACTCTTGCGGTCGCAGGTGGCGCTATCGGAATTTTTATTGCCGCCCTCTTCTTACCGACTAGATTTCGGACCGATAGCGCACGCTTCTGGCTGGTAGTTCTAATTATTCTTCAAGGATTTGCACTGCACCATCTGGACCCTCAGATACTATCCTCTCGGACGTGGAGGCCACTTTTAACGGCCGAACGGTAAAAGCGATCTCTTCCAGCGAGCAGCTTATCTCCGTTGCCTTCGCATTTCTCTGGCTTTTTGAGCCTGCTCGAGAGCACGTCGCGCATCCGGTGTATCTATCTCCCGCAACGCATATGCAGCTGAACTCTGAACTCCGACGTTGGAATCGTACAACATCGAGATAAGCCGCGGGACCACATCTTTTGCCTTGGCCCCGCACCTGGCCAGTGCGAGCGCGGCCTCGTTTCTTTCGGCAGCATTTTGGCTGTAGAGGTTTTGCTTCATCTCAGGCAATGCTTCCTTGTCGCAGCAACCTACAAGCACGAGCGACATTGCTCCGATAAAAGCTCTTTTCAGAAATATCTTCTCTGTAGTCATTTTGACTGCGCGGTCATGCTTGGTCGAATTTGCCAACATTTTAAAACATCGGCATCCTCCCGATCTTCCGCGATACGTAAATGGCATATACTGGGATTTTACCTGATGGGCTTCCTAAAAAAATGAGGCGCGGGTTTCCCCGCGCCTCATACAAAGGACTTCTACTGCATC
>JBBAUR010000029.1:0-42825 GCA_040398075.1 Bdellovibrionota bacterium
GGGCCCGCTCACATCTGATCTCTCTCGGGAATAACGTTCTTCAGTGGACGCTTACGGTAAGCAGGTGTATATCGGGTTGGATGTTCAACCGAGAGTGTTTCGTTGCAAGCTGCATCAGTGAAGGAGCTGTCGTGAGGCGGTGATCTCGCTGGCGACGAAGGGATTTCCTAGCGCGACTATTCTTGTAGCGTCTGAGGTTGGGTACACTGGCTTTTGGCTGTACCGGAAGCTTGAGTCGGCGCGGATTTGATATCTTGTGGTTCACCCTGCCTCGATAGAGGTCTCATCGCGCGACACGATAAAGACGGACAAGCGAAATTGCTTTAAGATTGCGCAGCAGCTTGCTGCCGGGCGGCTAAAAGAAGTGCGAGTTGCCGGATATGTGGGGGACGAGGTTCACTTGAACGACCATGGCAGTCGTTTATTGGCCGCCTACACAGCAGACGAACTCACCACGCGAGGGCTCTTTTCGAGAGCGGATTAGAAGTGCAATAACCCAGCCTCACGGACAAAGCTGATTCCAAATGTCACGCCCAAGTGAAAGCGCTCCATAACCAACTATAGAATAATAGATCGAAGGATCTACGGAAGGTTTGTTTCCTAAGGAGGGTTATGGTCAGGTTGTTTTTTGGTCGATCAGGTGTTTTGGTTGCTTTGTGCCTTGTAGTAAGTGTTTTACCTTGCAAAGCGGAGGAGCCTAGTGACAGTCTCACCGGCCTCCCGGAAATTATCGGAGATTTAGCTGAAGAACCTGCCCAATGTCTGAAAGAAAGTGTTACGTCTATCTGCCGGTCTTTACTTCGTATTGTGAACGACGCCGAAGCGGCATGTTTGAACAATTTACGCATATGGGCCCAACAACAGAGGGACCGCAATACTAAGGCATGCCAGTTTGGGCCTACCCCTTTCCCCGAGGACCTTTGCACTTTCATCTGCAATCTTTACCCGGTCTTCGGGTGCCAGATGGGCTGCCAAGATTATTTTAGCGGGCGAGGAGGGGTCTTTGCTAATCGGTTCGAGAGAGGCTTCTGCGGAGCTGGCCGGGCGCACGTACGCCCCCAGATCATTAGAGTGTGCAACTTCGTTCTTGGGGTGGTGGAGCCATTTGCTGAATAGCAACGGGAAGATCGGTCGGGAAGGTGAGTTCGAGAAAGCGCAGGCAATTTTGGGCGGCGCGCAACTCAAAGCACCAAAGCAATCTCGAGAGTTCATGCGAAATGGCTCAAGTGGAAATTCGGGAACAAAGGTCCCGATTCCAACATGCTCCCGACTAAAATTTAGCTTTGCTCCTAGCGAAACAACGCGAACGCGTTGTTTCGCTGGCGATGCTGGCAGTGCCAAGCCTGCTTTTCGTCACGTGTTTACTGGCTCATGGCCATGCAGATGGTAGTGGGTAAACCTATCCCATCTGCGAGAACTCAAACGCGCGAGCAACACAGCCACCCACACGAGAGCCAGCGCGCCGATATCATCGAGCAGGTAGTGCCATCCGAGATACAGCGTGCTGTTGATCGTCAATATACAGAAGCCCCAGCTCAGCAGAGCAAACAGGAGGTGCACGCGTCGGAGATATATACTCCCGAGAGTCACTACAGCCACGTGAAGGCTCGGAAAGCCCGAGATCATGAAGGTAGCGCTGGTGTTCGAGCGGTTCTGCTCCAAGAGAACCTTCATCTCCCACAAGTTTTGCTGTAAGCCAAAGATCGGGGAGCCGCGCATGAATTCGAAGGGCTCCGGATGGTGGTACACCGGCCCCCAGGTTGGAACGAGGTAGATGGCGAATGTTCCGAACAAAAACAGCGTGACAAAGGCACACAGGAACTCGTGCGTGCGTGCGCGTGGGGCACACGCGATGAACAGGAAGAGCACGAGCGACATGTAGTTGTAGTATCCCAAGTAATGGCCCGATATGGACTCTAACATCTCAGGTGTGCGCCCCAGCGCAGAGTGCAGGAGTTCGGAGCACGAAACGCCAGCACATGCGAGTCGGTCGACCGCCATGAACCAGTCGTCATAGATGCGCGGATTTATCTGCGGGATGAGGTTTTTCAGGAGCGCGAACTCCAGGAACATGACGAGAATTGCGATGATGAAGCGAAGGTCCTGGAGAAGCTGCTCAGGATAGAAACGGGTCGAGATGTGCTTCCAGAATGCACCGTGTGCGAGTTCGACCAACCGAAAGTTAGTACGCTTCATGTAGTGAAAGACCTGCCACGCTACGAATCCAAGTATGATCAGGCAGTAGTTGTCGAGCGCCGTAAGGAGCTGGTTCAGGCATAGGCGCAGCAGCTCCTGGCTGGCAGTCGCTTCAGCTGTTCTGGATATCGAGTGTGGTTCGGGCATGGGGTAAGGTACCCCAAGCGTTGCATACAATATGGATATAACTGCTCCACAAGCGAGGAGTATCCACTCGAGAGGCATCACTTTGCCGATGATTCGCCGCATGTGCCCAGTATCGGCACGAAAGTGCAGTTCTTGTAAGATGAAATTAGTGGGGATGAGAGCGAACGTAACAGGTTGATTTCACGAACTGGCTCAGGTGACAGAGGGGACTGGGTGCGCCGTGCCGCAAGCGCGGCACGGCACGCTGAGCTTACCAGCGACCGCCGGAGTAGCCACCACGTGAGGACGAAGAGCGTCCACCGCTATTACCACCGAAGCGATTTCCTCCACCGCCGGTTCGATTTCCACCGCGCGGACCGGAACCTGCCTCCTTCGGACGAGCCTCGTTCACAACGAGATTTTTACCGTCGAGATCGGCGCCATCACGAGCTTTCATGGCCTGCTCGCCTTTCTCACGATCTTCGAACTCAATAAAGCCGAAGCCACGGGAACGACCGGTGTCACGGTCAGTAGCGATCTTAACCGAGAGAAGCGGTCCAAACTCTTCGAAGAAGGCGCGAAGACCCGCCTCGCTGGTATTGTACGATATGTTACCAATAAATAATTTCATGAAGTCCCTTACAAAAGGCACACACATTCGACTCGACCCCAATGGTCGAATCGGATCCTAATTGACGTCTAAAGAGGAAACAGGGACTGTGAATAACAGGGCCGGCTTATCGATAGAGCAGAAGGCTCTTTCAAAGGATGCGCTAAAAGGCGCCCCGATGTCAAGGAGATTTGGGGATAGAGCACTCAAGTAGAGCGGTTTTGGGTCGAATCAAACACGGCTGTCGCGACGACGTCTCTACACAAGACAGTAGGGGTCAAAAAGCGTCCGTTTTGCCGCGAATTGTGGGCGTTAATTTACCTGTCTAACGGAGTAAAGCCGGGGCGTTACGTTGTAGATCGCCTACGACGCCAAGGGCCCGCTCTGGTTGACCTGTGATCTCGTTACGCGCCTCGCGCGCGGTGGTCCAGACCTGCTCAACATCACGTAACTTGCTCGAACCCATCTTGGTGCTCCCGGGGAATCCGGCGCGTGGGTTTGCGACTGCTCCCAGTATTCCGATGCCGAGCGCGAGTCGGGTACGGAGCTCTTCGATCCCTTTACGAGCAGCTTCTACCTTTGCAACCGTGTCTAGGATCAGATCCTTTGGTGAAAGGTTCGCCACATCGACCCCCGAGGCTGATGTGCTACCTGAGGGAAGTATCATCTCGAGGGTCTTTCCGAGGGTCGCCTCGAGCTCGAGTCGGATCGAGTCGGCGGATACCACCGCTGCGCCGCGAGTTATCTCTGCCGCGACGCTTCTGGTTAGCAGGTTGTCTCGTTTCTCGCGAGCCTTCCGATCGAGTGCTGCGGTCAGGTCATTGAAGTCCTCAGAGTTCGAGGACGGAGTGAGTGTTGCTTCGATCCCGTCGAGCACAGTTCCCATCTTAGAGACGGCCTCAGTAGCTAAATTAGTCGCCTCTATCGCATCGTTGAGCTTACGCAGGTCCTCTGGAGCGCGCCTCGGGGCACTGATGGTTAGCTCGTCGTAATTGGCGGCAAGCTTGGTGCTCGCTGTGTTTGTTTGAGACGAAGCGCTGCCGGGATTCTGCACCCGAGAGGGTTGCCCTACATCGCCCACGGGAGGGGGGAAATCAGATACATCCTTGATATCCATACTGCTTCTACGTCCTTGTAGAGGGAAAACTACTTCCCTATTAGCTACTATCGACGCGCCCGTATCAAACTTAAGAGATTTTTTTTGGGGGGCTCCAGAGAGGAGTTTCGCCGCTTCTCCCCGAGCGGCACTTGGCGCTGTTTATCTTGGGGATAAATTTATGCCTTCGATGTATCCGTGTGCCGGTGCCTCGACCTTATACCAGCGGCCGACTCTCCCCTGAATCACGACGACCTCGCCGCGCTGCACGTGGGCGATCCGCTCACTATCTTCGCGCGGGGCGCTGCGGATAACGGCTGAGGGCTCTACGACAACCCACTTGTCTCCCGTTACTGGTCGGCTCGAGCGCTCCTCGGGCGCGCGAAGGGGCTGCGGTTCGTCGCGGCCGATTACGAAGGAATCCGGCTCGTTGATGGCGTCACGGTTCCAGCGTTCGGGGAGAGCAGGGCTGCGCTTTCCGCCAGCTGCTCTGTAGCGTGCCTCGGCTTGGGGCAGTAGGGCTTTCAAAGCTTCGAGCCGCTCGACGGTTGGCGGATGGGTGGAGAGAAACTGTAAGGCCTGCGCGCCCGATGTGCGCGGGTCGTTGGCCATGCGGTCCCAGATCGAGAGGGCATCACGCGGATCATACCCAGCGTCTGACATCAGAAAAAAGCCGATATGGTCAGCTTCCAGTTCCTGGCGCTGTGATTCGGGATTCACTGCCAGCGCTTGAACTGCCTGGGATACGAGTACACCAGCGATACCGGCCAGGGCTCCGTACTGGCCCTGCAGCGAGGAGCTGGCGATCTGGCCACTCACCTGAGCGATAATCTGACTCGCCTCCTCTGCCGCAGTGGGCTGGGTGTGGCCAGCTAAGACGTGACCCAGTTCGTGTGCGAGCACGGTAGCCAGTTCGGCTTCGCTGCGAGCCGCACGTAACATACCGGTCCAGACGAACACGTGATTTCCGCGTGTGGCCGCGGCGTTTACTACATCGTCACCGCGAAGCACGTAGACGTGCCACGGCTCCTGATCGGCGCGCGCGGCCCGGGCGAGTTTCATGACTACGTTACGTGCCAGGTTGACGTCCGCATCGTTGCGAACCAGCGGGTACTGTCGTGCCAATTCGGCCAACACCTGCTGGCCGTACTGCTCGTCTTCCTGAGAGAGGTAGGTTGCCGAGGGGATCTCGCCAGGAGGGATCACCGGCCGCGCCGGTCCGCATGCGACCCCAACCAGAGCGCAGCACGCGGCGCACAGGCGCACAAAAAGAGGAGTGGTCTTAAAGGCCTGGAACATACTTTAGATATGCTAATGCACTCGGCGGACGTCGCTTGGAGGATATTCGAATCCCCTCCGCTCGTGGGATGATGCTGAAGACTTCCCAACCTTCCTGGCCTAATTCTACCAGCTTGCCCTCGAAGTCAGACGGACTTAGATCTCCCGGTAGGTCGAGCACGCGGTACTCCCAGCGGAACAGCTTGCTCCATTCCTCTTTTGTCCGCGAGTGTAGCGCCTCGGCTTGCGGTCCCACGCTGGAGGAGGCCCCACGCAGTCCCGTTCCAAGGGAATCAAGAACCGAATCAAGGGAATAGCTGTTTGGAGTCGCGCTTGTATCTGGGACCTGCCCGCCAGACTGGTCCGATCCACCACAAGCCTTTAGGCTGAGCACACAAAACACTGTGCAAGCGGTTGTCAAGATTGCATCTTTTAGCCGAAACCAAGTATAGTTCGCCGCGACCATAGACTCTCTACTGTTTGCACGTTTCATCTTCTTAGAAGGACATGTGTTGTGTCGTATTCAAACGATAGCGGCTCTCATCACCAAGTTCCAGAGGCTTTTGAGCTTCTTTACTCAGCGGAATCGATCGCCAGTCGGGTCAGAGAGCTCGGGGGGGAGGTTGGTAGATGGTGCCGTTCGGTGCGCGATAGCACCGGCAGGGACGTGGTAGCGATCCCGGTGTTAAGGGGAGCGATCTACTTTTTTAGCGATCTGACCCGTGCGATCGATACCTCGGTGGAGGTGGCTCCTATCCGCGCCAGTGCCTACGATAACACCCTGACCGATGTGCAACACCGTTCTGTATCGGTCATAGCCGATGGTCTAGATGTACGGGGGCGGGTGGTGCTCGTGGTGGACGACGTGTGTGACTCAGGGCGGACGCTGGAAGAGCTCGAGCGCATCCTCACGGAGCGCGGCGCGCGCGAGGTGCGATCGGTCGTTTTGGTCCGCCGACTCCTCCCGGTGCCGAGCTTCGTTCCGTGCTGGGTGGGGTTCGAGTACGGCGGCAAGGAGTGGTTCGTCGGTTACGGACTCGAAGATAAGGAGAGGTGGCGAAATCTCCCCAGTGTGTATGGGATGAAACCTGCGTAGGCGAGATGCGAACCTCCTCCGTGTTGATATCAGAGAACAACAGCGCTCCCGAGCCGAAGGCGAGCCCAAGCTACGTCGTTGACATCGTCGGGCTCGCTAAGAGCTTCCGCCGACAGACACGTGGACGAAAGGGCTATACCACTCTGAAATCGTCCCTGCTGGGATTGCTTCGAAGCGCAGCCAAGGGGTCGCGTGATGGTGAGGGAAATCTGACACACGCCATTAAGGATCTCACACTCAGAATCCCTAAGGGCGCTTCGGTAGGTTTAATCGGGCGCAACGGATCGGGCAAGTCGACGTTTCTCAAGCTGGTGACCGGAATATACAAACCGGACCTCGGACGGATCTCAGTGCACGGGCGAGTATCGGCGTTGATTGAGCTCGGTGCGGGCTTCCACCCTGACTTTACGGGCAGGGAGAATCTGATGCTTGCTGGCGTCATGCACGGTCTCAGTCGAGAGGAGGTCTTGAGACGCTTCGATGAGATCGTACGCTTTGCCGAACTGGAGCACGTCATAGACGATCCGGTTCGAACCTATTCGTCAGGTATGTTCATGCGCCTCGGCTTTAGCATCGCGATACACACCGATCCCGACATACTCCTGGTCGATGAGGTGCTTGCTGTCGGCGATGCTGGTTTTGTTGCCAAGTGCAAAGACCGCATTGCAGAGCTTCGCAAGGAAGGCAAAACCCTCGTGTTGGTTACGCACGACCTCGATGCGGTGGAGCGCTGGTGCGACGAGGTGGTGTGGCTCGATAACGGCGTAGTGAAGGATCGCGGCTATCCGCGGCGGGTTATAGATGCCTATCGCCAGTTCATCGAGCACGGCGAAGAGGCTGAGATATTGAGAGAGGAGCAGTCCCAGCTCGTAGAGAGCTCTCAAGTAGAGAGCACCCGAGCGGAACCACTCCAACCGGCCCGCTGGGGTAGTCGCGAGGTAGAGGTCACGGCAGTAGAGTTGTGCGATAGTAAAGGAACACCACGGCGCGTGTTTCACCCCGATGACTGCATGCGAATCCGAGTATCGTACACGATACACGCAGCGCAGGAGGAGGTTGTTTTCGGCGTAGGTATCAATCGAGCAGATGGGCTGGTGGTGTTCGGAACCAATACTCATATCGAACGTGTTTCGCTCTCGAATCTTACGACAACGGGTACGGTGGAGTGCGTGGTGGAGCGCGTCGGGTTGATTGATGGTGCCTATACACTCGACGTCGCAAGTCACCGCACCGATGGCTATCCCTTCGATTTCCACAAGAGCGCACTGCACTTTTCGGTGCGATCGGACCGCAGCCGGGTTGGTGTGGCGTCTCCAGCACACCGTTGGATGCTCAACGGAGAGGAGTGCGTATGCTCGGGGTAGTCTCTGAACTGTGGCGATCGAGGGCTCTCGTTGACGCCCTCGTTCGACGCCACGTCGCCACTCGCTATCGCGGTTCGGCTTTTGGGTTCCTCTGGTCGTTCATGAATCCCTTGTGTCTCATGGCCGTGTACACCCTGGTCTTCAGCTACTACATGCGCTTCGACGGTGGGCCACACTACCACCTGATGGTGTTTGCCGGTCTCTTACCCTGGATCTGGACCAGTAGTGCGCTGGGTGAGGGCACGGCTTCACTCGTATCGAGTGGGCATCTCATAACAAAGTCGATGTTTCCTGCGCACGTCCTTCCCTTCGTGAGTGTAACCTCTTCGATGGTGCACTTCCTTCTGGCGCTTCCGATGCTAGCGCTCTTCATGGTAGCAGCATCGGTGCCGGTTACCTGGACCTGGTTACTGGTTCCACTCCTTGTGGCGATTCATGCTGTGCTTCTCGATGGTCTCGTGCTGGCACTGAGTGCGCTCAACGTGTTTTATCGAGACGTACAGCACCTCGTTGGCAATCTGCTCACCTTTCTTTTCTTTCTGTGCCCAATCGTCTACCCACCTTCAGCGGTTCCGGAGCGATTTCGCTTCATGCTCGACCTCAATCCCTTCGCGCTCCTTACGGAGGTGTATCAGATGCTACTCATAGACGGCAGCGTGCCGTCGGTGCCCTCGCTTCTATACCTGCTTGCATTGAGTGCTGTGACGTGGCTGATCGGCGCGCTGATTCATGAACATTTTAGGGAGCGGTTTGCCGAAGCGTTATGAGTAGCTTACGACCGGTACATCAATTGGTTCATACCTTAAGCTACGGTGATGCGATCTCAACTGAGGTCTTGGCACTTCAGCGCTGCATGCACGAGGCGGGGATCGAGAGCTCTATCTACGCCCTGCACGAGCACCCAAAGCTCCAGGGTCGCACCAAACCCGTGGCCGCGCTGGATAGTGAGGAGCGCGCGGATGTCATCCTGCACTATTCGCTCGGGTCGCCACTCAACGATGCGTATCGGGGCTGGCAGCGAGGTCGACGGGTTCTGGTATACCATAACATTACTCCGGCTCGCTGGTTCAGGGGGGTCAACGAGCGGGTTGCGCTGGATATAGCACGCGGTCTCTCGGAGCTCCCGGCTCTGTGTGCTCTCTCGGATGCGGTATGGGCTGACTCCCGTTTCAACGCCTCGGAGATAGAGACTCGCGGCTATTCGGCTGCTGTTCTCGACCTGCCGATTGACCCCGCTCGTTGGGATCGTCCACGGAACCCGGGGATCTTCGATGCGGTGGCTGCCACGCCGGGTGTTAACGTACTTCACGTTGGCCGCCTGGCACCTAACAAGTGTGTCGAAGACATCATCAAGAGCTTCTTTTTCCTCCACCGTCATATGCAGAAGCTTAGCACCCTGTGGCTCGTCGGCATCGATACCGACACGGAGCTGTACTCGTTTGGTTTGAGACGGCTCGCCGCTAGCCTGGGGCTTGAGGAGTCGGTAAAGTTTCTCGGGTGTCTCGCCGACGAAGAGGTACGCGCGCTCTACGAGGCGTGTTCCCTCTACGTGTGTATGAGCGAACACGAAGGCTTCTGTCTCCCGATCATCGAAGCGATGCATTTTGGCCTCCCGGTGGTCGCTTATGCTGCCGGTGCTGTCCCGGATACGGTTGGAAGCGGTGGTATACTGGTGCGCGAGAAGCGCCACGCCGAGATAGCGGCGCTCATGGCTGAAGTCGCCTCCGACGTGCGGCTCAGGAAGCATCTCGAAGAATGCGGTAGGGCGCGCATAGTTGAGTTCACCTTCGAACGTTTTGCTCGCCGCGTCGCAGAGCTCCTTGCGGCGCTCTCGGTGCGCCAGGAGGCGGGGGTCTGCGCCGTATGATCTCGGTTGGTTTTGACGTCAGCGGCCTCGATCCGACCTTTAAGTCTCACGCACAGCGCGGGATCGGGCGTTATGTGCTCGAGCTCAAGCGCTTTTTGGATGAGCTCTGCGAGCCTGACCTGGCAGTTCGCTGGTTCGACCACACCTCACTTGTGCAGGGTGGGCTAGGGGCGCGCGCGATCAATTGTATGCCGTGTGGCCGTACGACTCTCAGGCAGCAGTTACTCTACCCGCTCAAGCTGAATTCCGACCAGATGCGGGAGTTTTCGTTTCTTCACTTCCCAGCGCACATGGATGCGCCAGCGTGGAGCTCAAAGCCCTTTGTGCTCACGGTGCTCGATCTCATTCCTCTCATTCTCGAAGAGCTTTATCGTGCTCATCGACCGACGTGGCGTTTCAAGTTCGCGCGCTGGTTGGAGCTGCGGGCGATTCGCCAGGCGCTCGTGCTGCTCGCGATCAGCGAGACCACAGCGAGCGACATCGTGCGCGTGCTCGGTGTGCCGCGCGATCGCATAGTCGTCACCCCACTCGGGGTTGACCAGCGGTTCTTCGGCGTCGAGGAATTACGCCGAAGCCGGATGAACGGCACTCAAGCAGGGGTACGGCAGAAACTCGGCATCCCCGCCGATCGACCGATCCTTCTGTACGTGGGGGGACACGATGAGCGTAAGAACATCTCGACCCTGGTCGCGATCGCTAGAGATGCAATCAATAACAGACACGGACAAGGTCGTATCGCTCCGGTTTTGGTGTTGGCAGGACGTGTGCATTCGGATGCCGAGAGACAGCGGCTGACTGACGCGCTTCGCAAGCATGAAATGGAGTCCGATACCGTGGTCCTTGGATACGTCTCGGATGAGGAGCTGCTGTGGTTGTATGCGGAGAGCGCGGTGTTTCTCTTCCCGAGTCTCTATGAAGGATTCGGACTGCCGGTGCTCGAGGCGCTTGCGGCTGGCTTGCCTGTGGTGAGCTCTCATACCTCTTCAATGCCCGAGGTTATGGGCGACTGTGGCCTGACGTTCGACCCCCTGGCACCTCATGAGGGCGCACGGGCGGTTGTGCAGATGCTCGAGGATGATGGGCTGAGGCAATACCTCCATGATCGTGGACGCGAGCGTGCCCGACAGTTTACGTGGGCGGAGACGGGCCGCAAGACCGTTGAAGCCTATCGATTGGCCGGGGATATGCTTGCGCTTGGACGTCGGTCACGACGGATACAGGTAGATCTCTCGACACAAAGCAAGGAGTCAGGCGACTCACTACGCAAACTGCACACCGGGGTAGTAACCGAACGGAGCTCGTCATGACAAGCGTTACACCGACGCACTCCGAGATCCCATCCTCGAAAAAGGTGGTAGTGATGAAAGATTGGGCGCGCCAGGAGCAGCGCGGAAACGCCCCCGGTTTCTTCACTGCTATCGCTCGGTTTGACGTATTTCTGCTGGTCGTGTTCGTAGTGTGTGGTGCACTTGTGCGCCTTGATTTCATCCAAGCGGTCAACTACACAATCGACAGTGACGAGGCGATAGTCGGGTTGATGGCGAAGCACATCTTGGAAGGCGCCCCCATCCCTACCTTTTACTACGGCCAACACTACATGGGGTCGCTCGAGGCGATCATGGCGAGCGCGAGCTTCTGGCTTTTTGGCCCCTCTGGATTCACCCTTCAACTCGTTCCATTGCTGTGGTCTTTGGTGCTGATTGTGGTGATGTTCTTCCTCGGTCGAGAGTGTGGTGGGGTCGTGGTAGGACGTACAGCAGCCTTGTTGACGGCCATTCCACCCGTAGCTCTGGTGGTGTGGAGCGGCAAGGCACGCGGTGGTTTCATCGAGGTGGTGGTGCTGGGCGCGCTGGCAGTGTTGGTAGCGCTGCGCTGGTTCAAGGGGCCTGCTGTTTCCGCGATGCACACTATCTCGATCGGATTGGTGCTCGGTCTGGGATGGTGGGTCAACAATCAGATCCTGTTCTTTATGGTGCCGATAGCCTTATTCGGAGCGCTACACCTCATGCGCGGAGTGGGCTTCAATATTCGCTCGTACGCTGAGAGGATACGGGTTGCCCTTTGTGGACTCGCCGCCTTCTTCCTCGGCGGTGCACCGTATTGGCTCTACAATCTCGAACGCGGCTTTCCGTCGTTAGGGATGTTCGGCAGGTCAAAACTCGAAGATATCGGGCATAACCTCGGCGGTCTATTCGATACTGCTATTCCCATCCTGCTCGGAGCCAAGCACTTCTGGGAGAGTGACCAGATATTCCCAGGCTCTACCACCCTTTATTACGGGGTTTATGGCTCGATTTTCCTCGCCGTGCTCTATGCGCGGCGTACGCAGCTGCGCATGCTTGTGAGGGGTGAGTTCGACCGAGTCGCTCCGATAGAGATCGTTTTTTTATTCCTGATGAGCGCCTGCTCGATATTCGTGATTAGTACGTTTGGCTGGCTGTGGAAGGCTCCGCGCTACCTCTTGCCGATCTACGTGGGGCTCTTTATCATCTCGGCCTATGCGTGCGCGCTGGCGCTGCAGCGTTCCAAGGCGCTCGGAATGGCCTGCATCTCCTGTTTACTAGCCCTCAACCTTACCTCAGCGTATGCAGGGGGCCGGGCGCTCCCGGGAGAGCCCGTTGTATTTGCAGGGGAGCGAGTTTCCCGCGACCACTCCGAGATCATCAGCGCTCTCGAGCGTCTCGGTATAACGAAGGTCAGGACGAACTATTGGATAGGATATCGGCTGGCCTTCGAAACCAACGAACGGGTCACCTTTTTCTGTTCGGGAGAACCACGCCAGGTGCGCATCGAGGGTTACGAGTCAGGGCTCGCAGATGTTGAGCGAGCGCGGCTGCCTCTGCTCGTAGTTCGGTCCGAAGCTGCTCTTATTCGGCCGGCGTTGAAGCGTCTGGGCTACGCCTTCAGCGAGGTTGATGCTAGTGGCTATACGCTCCTTTACGACCTACAGCGAGATGAACGAGATCTCATCGCCATTCCTCTCACAGCTATTGCAGAAACACGCGCACAGGGTCCGCAGGCCGCTCACGGGGCGGTAGATGGTTCAGCGCACACGCGCTGGGGCTCCGGTGAGCCTCAACACCCGGGGATGACCTTCGAGGTTTTCTTCCGCGAGAAACAGCGTCTGGTCGCGATCGAATACGATCTTGGAGAGTGGTCGCATGACTATCCACGCGGCTTGGAGGTTCAATTTCTAAAACCCGATGGCTCAGCGCAAACCACCCTCAGCGCTGACGAGTTCCGAAGCCTCCGGTATTTCATGCAGGAGAATACGGTTATTCCCATGACCTTCCCCGAACACGAGGTGCGCGGTGTGCGCCTTGTTCAGACCGGACAGCATCCGATCGTAGATTGGTCGATCGCCGAACTGCGATTTTATGCCCACAGGTAAGACGATGAGCCTGGCCGACGACAACGATACGGGTCGCAGAGGATTGATACTCGGAAGGCTTGCGCGCTATTGCCTCGGACTAGGGTTACTAGGGGTGCTGGTGGTGTACACCGACCCGGCCTCGCTGGCGTCTGCTTTCGGAGATATCTCGCTGGTAGATCTCGGTCTCTTGGCAGCGATTTCGTTTCTCTTGATCCTAGTGAGCGTCGTCAAATGGCAGGCGTTTCTCCGTCATCTCGGTATATCCGCCACGCTGAGACGCTTGTTTGCACTGTACCTCGTGGGATACTTCGTGAATCTATTGATGCCCTCGGTACTCGGAGGGGACGTTGTGCGCAGCCTCTATGTAGCCAAGGGCGCCGATAAAGCGCACTCGATCTCTGCCGCGTTACTCGAGCGTTACACCGGATTGGTGGCGATGCTCCTCTTGGCACTCGTAGGGGTATGGTTGACACCACACGTGACTGACGTAATCAAGGTGCTCGTGCTGATTGTCGCAATCGGAGCGATGCTGGGGAGTGCGCTTATCTTCTCGCGATCGACGACCTGGTTACTCGAACGGCTCAAAATTCCGGAACGCTTCGTCTCGGTAGTTCGTCGAGTGGAGGACGGGCTTGTGCAGGGCGTGCAGGCCCGAGGGCTACTCATCCGTGCGCTAGTGCTGTCATTTCTCTTCCACGCTCTCACGGTCGCAAACACCGCGGCAGCGGGCTGGGCAGTAGGTTGGGAGACGATTCCGGTAGGGGAGCTCTTTGTAGTCGTGCCGCTCATCCTCTTGGTTGGCGCGATACCCCTCTCTCCACAGGGACTAGGTATTCAAGAGGGAGCCTTTGTGTTTTTCTTGAGCTCACTGGGGTGCACTACCACCCAGGCGCTCGCGTTAGCGCTTCTGCTGCGTGCGAAGTCGTATGTGCTTGCAGCCTTGGGCGGTATCGCATGGCTTACGCTACGGAGTGCACCAACCGCTGACATGCAACCAGCAGTCACTACTCCAGAGGGTCTGTCGAATCCGTGAACCCGTCTTCGTTGAGTTGGGGGGCATGCTCTGAGTTGGTTCGATGTGCAACGATCGGAGGAAGATCGCAGAGAGCTTTGGCGACTGAATCCTTGCGAGCCTTCTGGCGAGCACGCCACATGAGGCTCTCATTCACCGAGCCTGAGCATCCGCGGCAGGTAAAGCTGTGCCAGTTGAGAGCAGCAGCCAGATCGAGGCACGTATCATAGTGCGCGCACTCGTAGCGGCGCCGCGGCGGCTCGACCATCGGCCCTGGCGGTTCGCCGTCTATATCAAGGTCAGCAGCAGAGTTGCCGATGTCCAGCGTCGAGGCGCGGCGCGGCGCCGCCACCAAGTGGCGGAGTTTGACTTCGAAGGGGCCTGGCTTTCCAATCGGCGGATCTGCACTCATAGCTCTGTCTTTACGACAGCTGATTCGGTGACTGCGGCTTGCTGCATGCCGCTCTACACCCAGAAGGTGACACATCTTGACGACCTGAGCAAACCCAACAACACGATGCAGGCGGGCGGGCAGGTCGACCGATGATTCCCCACGTGATCCCGCCAGATCCGGACCCGTGGCCCCTCTTGACACCGCACATGGTGGTGTTCGAGTGGACTAACGCTCGGCCATCAGCTACCCTTTTCTGAAAGCTGATGGGTACCCTAACTAATTCTAACAAGGCGTTTGACGGTCTAGAGATCCTCTTTGATGGGGGTTCCGGTCGCACCTTCATAACGATTCTGGACGACGAGGCGTATATGCCTCTAGCGCAGGCTGTTACCGAGCGCCTTTCGACGAGAGCCCGCAGCGTCGTCATCAGGAGTCGGTCTATTACTGCTGAGTCATGGCGAGATCTCTCCGAAAAACTGCTGGCCATGATCGCGAACCTCGGGGTTCGTCAGGCTAGTTTGATCGGTATGGGAGCCGGGGCGAGCCTGGCGCAGAACGTCGCTCTCAGCGAACCGAAGACGGTACGCTCGATGGCGGTTGTTGATGCCGCTTCACGGCCACACCCGACGCGCTGGGAGCGTTTCGTCGACGCGCTCGAGGCGCGATTACCTTTCGGTCTACCGCTGCGCTTAGGCTCTACAGGCTTCAATGTGCGCTCGTATCTGCATCGCTTCAGGTGCCCGCTGTTGGTGGTGTGCACCCGACGCGCCGGGGGATTCATCCGTGAAGAGTTGCGGCAGCTCTCGATATTGGCTCCGACGGCCTGGCAGGTCGATCTGACGGCTGTGGCTGCTGGCGAGGAGGCTAACGCATTCGCGGATACGATCCTATCTTTTCAAGAGACACCGGCTAAGTGTCCTCAGAAAAATTCCAGGGAGCGGGCGGGATGAGCGAGATTAACGTACAATCGGAGCGCCGATCACCATCGGGTTTGAGCCGTGACCTCATACCCAACCTCGTTGCAGCTGTTACCGAGCAGGGGGGCAGTTCGGTGGGTTCGTGGAACGCCGTTGATGCCCTGGAGCTTCTCATGGACGCAGGCCACTACCGGACTGCTCACGTTTTGGCGGATATGGTCGCCCAGCTGGTACAGGGTGATGGACGCGAGAGATTGTTCCGCGCCTACGGCGCGCTGTGTGAGGTGATGATCAACGGCGTTTTTGCAGGTCCCCTGGAACGGCTGGCGGAGAGCTATCTCGAGATATCCACCGGCAATCACTCACAGGCGGACAAAGTTCGCGCAGCGTTGGTGTATGCGCGTGCTTTGCTGCTGGGTGCCAGTACGAGTTCGCTGCGCGAGTCTCACCTGCTCAAGGCTCGAGCGCTCCTGAACGAAGGGGTTGCCCGGGCTATGACCGATGGAGATGCGCAGCTTGCATGTTTGACGGGCTTGGAGTTGGCCAAGAGCTACGTTCACTGCTCGCCACAAGAGGTTGTCGTCCTAAGCGCTCTTACATCCCACCTTCGAGACATTTCAGCCGATGATCGGGTATATCCCGAACTTCGATTCGACATTCAACGTTTGGCGTACCACCTTTTACCCCATGCTCAGGGGGAGGAAGATGCCGATGTCGCTGCAGCAGATTTACGGCGCATGGCTCTCCCCCTCGGCGCGGTCAGTCGAGGGCTTGCGGAGCTTGCAATCTCGCGTCGCGCCGACGTTCACGAAGCGCGTCGGGCGGTGTCGCGTGAAAAAGCTCTCATACTTTTCGAGGAGAATCGGTACGCATCCGGAATCTTCGAGATCCTCCACACGGAGGGGACACTGGCCATCACCAACAGGGCCAATGAAGCGGCGCTACGTTGGTTCGTACAGGCGACACAGATCGCAGATGCGGGTGGATGTAGCTACGGTCGGGCGCTGGGCTCGCTCGGGGCACTCCAATCGGCTTTAGCGCTAGGCTCTGACGAGATAGCACATTACGTCGACCGTATGCGCGATGTGATGTCATCGGATATCGCCATGGGGACCTGTGGCCTCGGCACGATTGCGGCGATGCAGGTCGCCGGACGATTGAGTGATGCGATCAAACTGGCCGCGCGATGCGAGAGGTTTTTTCGCGAGCGCGGGATGCCAGCGCTCGAGAGTCAGACTGGGTTCATGTTAGGTTCAGCTCATGCGCTCAGTGGTCAATGGAAGAAGGCTCAGACGGTGTGGCGACGGGGGATCTCACTGGACATCCGGCGCGAGGCGCCGCTTGCAGTAGCAGACAAACGTGCTGCTCTTGCGCAGGCGATCGCTATGGAAGAGTTCTCGGTCTCGTCGACGATATCTGCAGACTCGATGGCCAAAATTCAGAGGCTCCTCGCAGACGCAGAGCGTGCCGCTGCTGCATGTGGAGATACAGTCGAGGCGGTTCGTGCTCGAGCCAAGGTTCTTCAGACCCATGCGCAGCTGTGTATGATCGCACAGACTCCGGTCGATGCTTGCAAGTACCTCAGCAGAGCCCGGGACCTGTATGCGGTGCGTGGACTCAATCGAGATGTAGCGCTCGCAGACGCTCTCCTCGGGCTCGCTATGCTCGAGGTCGCCAAGGTCAAAGGGGGACGGCTGTACGAGGAGTCAATCGGCGCTCTTCAACGCGCTTTGGAGTTCTTCTCTACTACCCAGCACGCGCACATACGCTGGAAACTCAAATACTACCTGGCGGTAGCTGCCTTCATGAGCTCACGAACAAAAAGCCAACCCGGGCAGCGTAACCAGTGGGTTCGGGCGGCCTCGACCTGGCTGCACGGGGCAAAGGAAGACGCATCGGTGGCGAATGCCGGAGAGGCTGTAGCGGCTTCAGAGGGGGATTTTTCACCAGGGTTGGGGTTTCAAGCCTTGGAGGCCCTCTCAGTAGCCCTTGAAAGGAAGCCCCGAGCCGAGAGACCCCGACACTTCAGGGGCACCAGCCGCGCCAGGCGAATCGCTCGGCAGATTCACTGACCATCGGCAGCGATTCAAATCTTGCATGCGCTCTACAGGGTCAGATTCTGGGGAAGAAAGGTCTTTACGCGTGTCGGCAAAGCTCCACTCAAAAAGGGCGGCTGAGCGCGTAGACCCTCGACAGGAAGGGGCGTCAGGGGTTAGTCTGCTAGGGATGTTGTGCACATGCCCGGTACTCCCGTGGCCCTCGAGTGCGACCGTCGGAGAGAGAGGATGTACATGAAGAGTTCAACGCAGTTTTGGAGCCTCATCGCGCTCCTGGCGATGTTAGTTTTCCAGCCGAGCACGGCGCAGGAACGCACCACGTACGCCGTGGTGGACACGCAAAAAGTCATTAACGATTCGATTATCGGAAAGGCTGCTCGCAGTAACCTCGAAGGGCAGATTAAGAAGGGGCAAGCAAAGCTCTCGCAACTCAAAGCCGACTTCGAAAAGCAGCGTACGGATCTCGAAAAACAGAGCTCGATCCTTTCTGGGCAGGCGCTCGAGGAGAAGCGCGAGGCGCTCGCCAAGAAACAGGTGGACCTGCAACGGACGGTACAGGACCTCCAAGAGGATCTGGCCCGACGGAACGAAGCCGAGATAGGCAAGGTCGTCGAGCAGATAAGCGTGATAGTCAAGGACCTAGCGAAAGCCAAGGGCTACACTTTTGTGTTCGAAAGAGATAGACAGTTGGTTGTGTATTCGTCCGGTCGAATCGACATTACTCCCGAGGTTGTGGAGGCGCTCGACAAGAAAAAGTTAGCTCTCTAGCAAGGAGTGTTGGAATGGAAGTGCAGGAAGTGCCAGAGCAGAAAATTACTATGGATGTGGTGGAGATCCAGAAATGGATCCCGCATCGATATCCGTTCCTGCTCATCGATCGAATCACGGACCTCCGCCCCGGACAATCCGTAACCGCAACCAAAAACGTCACGATTAACGAAGAGTTCTTCCAAGGCCACTTTCCGGGCACCCCGGTAATGCCGGGAGTTCTTATCATCGAAGCGATGGCACAATCGGCTGCGGTGCTGGCACGCTATTCGGAGGTGGCAGCATCAAGCGGCAAGATCTTCTACCTCGTCGGGGTTGATAACTTCAAATGGAAGAAGCCGGTAGTACCGGGAGATACGATGACGATTCACATGCAGGTAGCGCGCCGTCGCAACCCTCTCTGGATCATGGAGGGTACGGTCACGGTGGATGGCAAGGTGCTCGTATCGGGCACCCTGAGTGCGGCTGCTGCGTAGAGGTCAGGATGTCAGTTCAGCCACCCGCTATTCATCCCACGGCGATCGTGGACCCTGCGGCAACTATCGGAGAGGGTACGACCGTAGGACCATACTCAATCATCAGTGCCGGGGTTTCGATCGGGCGCAATAACCGCATCGGACCGCACGTTGTGATCGAAGGTTATACGCGGATCGGGGATGACAATACTCTGTTTCAGTTCTGCTCCGTGGGTGCGCGCCCGCAAGACCTCAAGTATCGCGGGGAGCCCAGTGAGTTGCACATCGGTAACCACAACATCATCCGCGAGTATGTGACGCTCCAGCCCGGTACGAGTGGCGGTGGGATGGTCACAAAGGTCGGGGATAATAATCTTTTCATGGCTAATACTCACGTTGGTCACGATTCGGTGGTGGGAGACCGCTGTATCATGGCGAACAGCGCAGCCCTTGCAGGCCACGTGATCCTTGGAAACGGCGTCGTAATCGGTGGCCTCGTCGGTATTCACCAATTTGTGAAGATAGGGGATCTCGTCATGATCGGCGGGGGTGCGATGGTAACGCGCGATATTCCACCGTTCTGCATCGCAGTTGGAGACCGAGCCACTCTGCAGGGTCTCAACTACATAGGCCTCGAGCGCAGTGGGGTGAGCAAAGAAGAGATCGCGATGCTTCGTAAAGTTTACCGAGACATCGTAGTAGGTGATTCCACCGAGACCAAGGGTATGCGCTTCAAGGAGCGCGTGGAAGCAACGCGGGTCCGAGTTCAGGGGAACCTCAAATGCCTGGCGTTCGTCGAGTTCATAGATAAGTCCCAACGCGGGATTGCTCAACACGGGGGCGAGTCGGTCGGCGACTAAGATCTTTATATTATTACACTCCGTTCTTTATATGGATGGATGGACCCGTCGGAGTTAGGGTATATAGGGTATTTCTGGTGGGCGTAGCCATGAGGGTAGTTTGTTGGTCCGTGTGAGCGCGCGGACCCAGCGTACAACGATTCATGATTTCGCATCATCTACGGTAGTGATACGCCCCGGGCAGACACTGTGAGGATCCTTGCGTCATGGCCAAAACCTTTCTCGTAACCGGCGGAGCCGGCTTCATCGGCTCTAACTATGTACAGCGGCTCGTTCAACGTGGCGAGAGGGTGCGCGTACTAGATAACTTGAGTCGGCTCGGCGCTCAAAAAAACATAGTCTGGTTGAAAGAGACCCTGCCGAGAGATTCCTTCGAGTTCATCGCCGGTGATGTCCGCGACCAGCTCAAGGTGCTCGAGGCCGTCAGTGGTGTGGATGTGGTTGTTCACCTCGCAGGCCAGGTAGCGGTGACGACCTCGGTCAACTATCCGCGCGACGACTTCAATATCAATGCACTCGGCTCGCTCAATGTTCTCGAAGCGGCGCGGGTGATGTCACCAAAGCCTCTTGTGATCTACTCGTCAACGAACAAGGTGTACGGAGGTTTGGAGTTCACTAAAGTAGAGGAGCGGGGAGGGCGTTACATCTGTCCCGATCTTCCGCACGGAGTTCCCGAGGACATGCCGCTCGATTTTCACTCGCCGTACGGTTGTTCAAAGGGTGCAGCTGATCAATACACCCACGACTATGCGCGGATATATGGCATCCCGACGGTTGTGTTGCGTCAGAGCTGCATTTACGGTCCGCGGCAGTTTGGAATCGAAGACCAGGGTTGGGTGGCGTGGTTCATCATCTGCGCCGCTCTGAATCGTCCTTTCACGGTCTACGGCGACGGCAAGCAGGTCCGTGATATCCTCCACGTAGACGATCTCATGGATGCATTCGATGCGGTCTCAGAGCGGCGGGATGCCGTGGCAGGTCGGGTGTACAACATTGGGGGTGGGCCTGAGCGAAGCATATCCATCTGGCATGAGCTGCGACCGATCCTCGAACGTCTCTTCGGTCGCGAGCTGCAAGCTAACTTTGCCGAGTGGCGGCCTGGAGATCAACGAACCTACGTCTCCGACATTCGACGTGCAAGGGAAGAATTGGCGTGGTCACCCAAGGTATCGGTTGAAGAGGGGATTGCGAAGCTTCATGCGTGGGTAAAGGGTAATCTGCAATTGTTTAGTTGAGGCTCGCGACGAGATATGAAGGTTCTTACGGTCCTCACCTATTATCGACCACACACCAGCGGCCTTACGATTTACGCCGAACGTCTTGCGCGAGCGCTCGCCAAGCAGGGGCATGAGGTGACGGTACTCACGATGCGCTACGATTCAGCGCTTCCGGAGGAAGAGGTCATCGACGGAGTGAAAATAGTACGGGTCAACATCGCATGTCGCATAAGCAAAGGGTGTATCGCTCCGAAGTTCGGCTTCCTCGCCACCAAGCTCGTGCGCCAAGCCGATGTGGTTCACCTCCATCTTCCGCAATTCGATGCGGCTGGAGTTGCTCTGCGAGCGCGACTTTGGAAGATCCCCTGTGTGATTACTTACCACTGCGACCTGCAGTTGGTGCCGACGCTGTTCAATAAGTTTGTCAACCAAGTAGTGCACCTGATGAACGAAGTAGCTGCGCGCGCGGCTCACAGAGTAGTGACCTATACCGCCGACTACGCCGAACATTCGCCCTATCTATCGAGGTTCAAGCGCAAGCTGGAGATAACTTTGCCGCCGGTTGAACTGCCTGCCGTTTCTGAGCAAGAGATCCAAGATTACAGGATCGAGTTCAACCCTGAGCAGCATCGTCCCGTGATCGCTATGGCGGCGCGCCTGGCTGCTGAGAAGGGCGTTGAGGTTCTGCTGGATGCATTACCGAGGGTTTTCGAGGCGTATCCGGGTGCACTCGTTGTATTTGCAGGGCAATACCAAAATGTCTTGAGTGAGGAATCGTACGCACGCAAGATACTGCCCCGAATCGAACCAATTGTTGCAGCTGGCAGATGGAAGTGGCTCGGTATATTGCCGCCGCAGGGCATCGCAAAGCTATTCCCCAACACGGATCTCTTGGTAGTTCCGAGCCTCAACTCGACTGAATCGTTTGGTTTGGTGCAGATCGAGGCGATGATGAACGGCGTACCGGTCGTTGCCTCCAATCTTCCAGGTGTTCGCCAGCCTGTCCTAACCTCCGGGATGGGAAGGATCGCCGAGATCGGTGACGCACGGAGTTTGGCGGATTGTATCCTGGAGGTGCTCGGGAATCGCGAGGCCTTCATCAAAGACCGTAACGAGATCGCACAGAGGTACTCGGCGGCAAGCTGCGCACAGCGGTATGAAGCGATGTATCGGAAAGTGGCCGGGGAGCTCGGCCGGAGTCGGTGAGATGAGGCTATTAACAGGGGAGTTGATAAACACCTGACCTGCTCGAGGGGATACAACATCGGCGTTTCTATGCTTTACATCCTCGCTGCACTCCCGTTCTCTTTGTGCTCCCCTTTGTCTTTGGATAACCCTGCCCAAGCCCCGCGCTACACCACCCACTTGATCTCCTGAAGCGCAAAAAAACGGTGCTTCGTGAAATCGAGTGGGTAGTGTGTCCCAACCCCTAGGCGGATTATGCAAACAAGAGGGGGGGAGATACAAAGAGAGCGGGAGCACAGCGAGGGGGAGAGACATAGGAAAACCTTTATGATACCCCCTCGGCTACCTCTCTGTCCTGTTTGTTCACTTCAAGCGCTTGAGCCAGGCCCAACTCCCCGCAAAAGGCCCGATCACCAGGCTCCTTGTGAAAAACATCGCATGTCACCCACTTAAAAACCCGGAAGCGCCAAAAAAAAATTCACACGCTCAGCACAGATGAGTTTGTTGTCTTCATACGGCGCACCCTGGCAAGCCATGACGGTGCTTTGACTTTTACCATTATCGTTGGTATCGTGCCCCGGATTGAGTGCGCAAGCATAGTGTGAAAAGGTAGAGTGAAGCGGCTGTTTTTTGGCTGTATCTACCTGATATTATTCGTAAGGTAAAAATCCATGACGGAATCTTCGAATGTAGAAGATGTAACAGTGGGAGCAGTCGATCTGGTTTCACTGGAGGCCCAAGAGGTCATCTCCAAGTTCCAGCGTAATTCTCAGGACACCGGTTCGCCGGAAGTTCAGATAGCTCTCTTGACGAAGCGTCTTGTAACTTTGAGCAAGCATTTCGGTTCGAATCCCAAGGACCATCACTCCCGTAGGGGCATGATGAACATTATCTCTCAGCGCAAGCGTATGTTGCAGTACCTGCGCAACGAGGATGTTACCCGTTACCGCAATACGATAGCGGCTCTTGGCCTCCGTAAGTAGATCTTACAGCGGTTTAGCCGTGGTCAGCACAGCACTCACCTCGAGGCTCAAGCTTGGTGTGGTCCACTCCGGTCCGGAGGTGGGTGTTGGTCGTGCTTTCTCCACTCCCACTAATGCTCACGTTCGTGAGTCATCGCCATTTTTACAAGTGAGGTAAATATACATGTACGTAGTCGAAAAAGATTTTCACGGTCGGACGCTCCGCATTGAGTCCGGTCGCATCGCAAAGCAGGCCGGAGGTTCGGCCTTGGTCACCTATGGCGAGTCCATGGTGCTAGTAACTGCCTGTTTCGGAGCAGAGAAGGATGTTGACTTCTTTCCCTTGACCGTTGATTACATCGAGAAGACCTATGCAGCGGGAAAGATACCCGGTGGTTTTTTCCGTCGTGAGGGCAAACTGAGCGAGAAAGAGACACTCGTTTCACGCCTCATCGATCGACCCTGCCGGCCGCTGTTCCCAGAGGGTTTTCACCGTGAGGTGCAGGTCATCGCAACCGTTCTATCGGCAGACGACGAGAACGACACCGACGTACTCGCTATGTGTGGAGCCTCGGCTGCTCTGACGATATCCGAACTGCCCTTCGAGGGTCCTATTTCAGGGGTGCGCGTCGGGCGTGTGGGAGGAAAACTCCTTATCAATCCGACGAAGAGTCAGCTGCAAACCTCAGACCTGAACTTTATCGTGGCAGGCTCTCGGGATGCGATTGTGATGGTAGAGGGCGGAGCGAACGAAGTGCCTGAGGCCGAGGTTCTCGAAGCACTCTTCTACGCCCAGGATCAACTCCAGATCGTCAACGAGATGCAGAAAGAGCTGCAAGCCAAGGTGGGTAAAGCCACAATGGAGTTCGCAGCGAAGGAATATGACACTGCGCTCGTCAAGAAGATGTCGGACTTCGTGGCGCCGAAGATCAAAGAGGCTATCCGCGTCCGGGAGAAGCTGGCGCGCAGAGACGCTATCGGCGCCGCCAAGCAAGCCCTCGTTGCTGAGTTCGTCGTCGAAGGTGACGAGAAGGCAGGAGAGGTCGCAAAGGTTGCGTCTAAGGTCTTCGAGGACCAGCACTACAAATTGGTACGCGATCTAGCCATCACCGACGGTGTTCGTCTCGACGGACGCGACACCACGACAGTACGGCCGATCTCGATTGAAGTTGGCCTTCTACCGCGTGCACACGGGTCGGTGCTCTTCACTCGTGGAGAGACACAGTCAATAGTCGTGAGCACCCTCGGAACCGAAGCCGAAGCGCAACGCATGGACAATTTGATCGGTGAGCAGACCAAGACGTTCATGCTGCACTACAACTTCCCGCCTTTTTCAGTCGGCGAGACCAAGCCAATGCGTGGACCGGGACGTCGTGAAATAGGCCACGGTGCTCTCGCAGAGCGCGCCGTTCGCGGCATGATGCCGGATACCAAGACCTTCCCGTACGTTGTTCGCGTGGTGTCGGAGATCACCGAGAGTAACGGTTCGAGCTCGATGGCAACCGTGTGCGGAGCGAGCCTCTCGCTCATGGATGCGGGCGTGCCGATCAAGGCTCCAGTCGCTGGAGTGGCGATGGGGCTGATCATGGAGAACGACAAGTATGCGGTCTTGACCGACATCCTCGGAGACGAAGATCACCTCGGAGATATGGATTTCAAGGTGTGCGGCTCGGAGAAGGGCATAACCGCTCTTCAGATGGACATCAAGATCAAGGGGCTTCGCCGCGACATCATGGACAAAGCGATGCTTCAGGCCCGTGATGGTCGTTTGCACATCCTCAAGGAGATGAACAAGGCGATCTCCGCATCGCGCTCAGAGCTCAGCAAGTATGCTCCGCGGATCGTGACGATTAAGATCAATCCCGATCGAATCCGCGACGTCATCGGACCAGGTGGCAAGACGATTCGGTCGATCACCGAGTCGTGTGGTGTCAAGATGGAGGTATCCGACGATGGCACCGTCAATATTGCGAGCAACGACAACCAGAAGGTCAAGAGCGCTATCGCGATTATCGAGAGCCTCACCCAGGAAGCTGTGGTTGGTAAGGTGTACAAGGGTGTCGTCAAGCGTATTGCTGATTTCGGCGCGTTCGTCGAGATCCTCCCTGGTACCGATGGGCTCGTTCACATCTCCCAGATCGCAGAAGAGAAGATCCGTCGTGTTGAGGATGTTCTGACCGAGGGTGATGAGGTGTGGGTAAAGGTGCTCGAGATAGATCGACAAGGAAAGATCCGTCTCACTATGAGGGATGTTACCCCTCAAAGTTGAGGTGCTCGGCTGAGAGACTTCAAGGCCCACGGGAGCTGCAGCAGTGCGGGCTCCGGTGGGCCTTTTTATTGCGGACACACCCAAGCGCCAATAGTCGGTTGTCTCTTGTAGCAAAGGCTGTAGTATCACGGACAGTCACAGTCGCTGGTATGAATGTAGCTATGCTGAAAGTGTGCCCCCTGATGTTCGTCCGATTGTTGAGCGTGGCGCATACGCTGAGCGTTACTGGGCTCATATGCCTGATTGCTGCCTCTACTGTATGGGCAGAAGATGCGCCCTTTGCAAACCCGGATGCCCAGCCTACGAAGACCCAAAAGAAGCCGCGTGAACTCAAGGTGTTTTCGTTTGCTCGCTTTGAGCCGCCTTTGCGAGAGATCTGTCGCGAGATGGAAGCCGACGGTCGACGTACGAAGCTCGTGCAGCTCTCAGAGGTCGAGCGCAAAGGGAACGCTGAGTGTGCATCGTGCCGAGCGCTCTGGAAGAGCATCTACTGGGCGTGTCGGGACTCAGCTATCCTCGAAGACAAGGACAAGGCCAAAAAAAAGAAGAATAAAGAGAAGCCAAAGGAGCCAACGAGTGATGAAGGGGGCGAGGAGGGATCGGAGGCACCCGCAGCAGAGCCAACGCCGACCCCAAAACCGCTCCAGCGCTACCCGACCACAGTCATGCTCGACCTGACCTCGAGGTTGAGCGTCTCACTTTACGAGCAGGATCCCGGTAAGGGGAGCTATTACGCCGCTCTGCAATCGCTGGCCACTACGCTCTCGAGGGCTCCAAGTCTTACTCCGGGTGAACGGGACTACTACTCGGTGTTCGTAAGCTTCCTGCTTGCTTCGTGGGCCGACCGTGAGGAGCATGAGGTAGACGATACACAGGTGGAGAAGCCCGAGCTCGGTGCGATGTTCGAGTAGTGAGTCGGTGCAAGCTGTGTATATTCAGAGCCTTGGATGTTCCCACACATTCGGAGCTCTGGAGCTTGCGCCTGGCCGATCAAGTTGACCCTCGACTATAAACGATAGTAGTATCAGGAGGACTACCACGCACCTTGAGTGTAGGGTGTCAAAGCGTTCGGGGTTCCCGAACTCCGGAGGGGGCCCCTTGAGAGCGTTATTTCGGTTCGACTGCCCAAGCTCTCCTCTGGTCACATCAATATTCAACCTAGAACCGATATAGGCTGTTCAACAGTAATTGCATGGTTAGTTCGATTTCAGCAGGCTCCGTAGGGGGCTTCAAAGGTGGCGAAGGAGAAGGCTCTTTTGCGAGTGAGTTCGAGTCGCTTCTCCGTGAGCGTTTCGACAATATGCGCCCTGGCAAGATCGTCTCGGGTGTCGTGACCGAGGTCGGAAAGGAGATGGTCTCCGTCGACATTGGCTTCAAGTCGGAAGGCGTGGTTCCCACCGAACAGTTCGTTGGCGCCGAGGGCAAGATAATTGCCAAGATCGGTGACAAGGTCGACGTTTTCATCATCGCCCTCGAGAACGAAATGGGTCAGGTGGTTCTCTCCAAGGAGAAGGCCGACCAGAAGAAGATCTGGGAGCAGGTAGAGAACACCTACAAGAGCGATGGTCGCATCAAGGGCGTTGTCGTTCAGAAGGTCAAGGGTGGCCTCCAGGTTGATATCGGAATCCCAGCGTTCCTGCCTGGGTCGCAGATCGATATTCGACCGCACCGTAACCTCGACAAGTTCTTGGGCCAGGAATACGAATTCAAGGTGCTCAAGATTACGCGTGACAAGGGGAACATAGTTCTTTCGCGTCGTGCTGTACTTCTGAGCGAGCGCGATGAGCTCAGGACAGCCACCCTCAAGGTGCTTCAAGAGGGTGTCGTCATGGAAGGCGTGGTCAAGAACGTCACCGATTACGGTGCGTTTATCGACCTCGGTGGTATCGACGGCCTGCTGCACATCACCGACATCTCCTGGGGACGCATCAATCACCCATCCGAGAAGCTCTCGGTCGGTCAGACGGTTCCCGTGGTCGTGCTCAAATACGATGGCGAGAAGGAGCGTGTCAGCCTCGGTATGAAGCAGCTCACGCCGGATCCATGGGTCACGGCTCACGAGCGCTTCCCGATCGGTGGTCGGGTCAAGGGTCGCGTCAAGAGCGTCACTGACTACGGTGCATTCGTGGAGCTCGAAGAGGGCGTCGAGGGTCTCATTCACGTCTCCGAGATGAGCTGGACCAAGAAGGTTCGGCATCCATCGAAGATCGTCAATGAGGGCGAAGCGGTCGAGGCAGTTATCCTCGGTATCGATTCCGAGCAGCAGCGTATCAGCTTGGGTCTCAAGCAGCTCCTCCCAAATCCGTGGGACGATCTGCAGCGCATCCACCCGATCGGATCTCGTGTCAAGGGCAAGGTTCGTTCGATCACCGAGTTCGGTATCTTCGTGGGTATCGAGGACGGTATCGATGGCCTCGTACACATCTCCGACTTCTCTTGGACGAAGCGTATCAAGGATCCCAAGGAGATTCAGGAGCTCTTCAAAAAGGGTGACGAAGTCGAAGCAGTAGTTCTCGATATCGACGTTGCCAATGAGCGCTTGAGCCTCGGTATCAAGCAGCTGGCAGAAGATCCATGGGAGACGATCGCTCAGCGTCATCCAGTCGGAACGAAGGTTAAGGGTACGGTCACTGCGATCACCGAGTTTGGTGTGTTCTTAGAGATCGAGAACGGCGTTGAGGGCCTCATCCACAACTCCCAGCTCGGTATCGACAAGGGACAGGAGGTTGCCGCGACATTCCCTGTTGGTTCGCAGGTCGAAGCTGAGGTTACCAACGTCGACACCCAAGAGCGACGGATCAGCCTCAGCGCGCGCGCCATTAAGGAGCGTGCTCGCAAGGATTCCTTCGACTCCCAGTACATGGGTGAGGAAGAGGGTCCACGAGTTACCTTCGGAGATCTCATCCGTGAACAGATGAGGGACAAAAACTAAGCTCTACCGGTCGAGCAGACTGGTACGAAGGGAGATGGCCGGGGGAAACCCCGGCCATTTTTCTTTCTAGCTTGTACGCACACCTTACGCGCCCGCTCGTAGCACCTAGAGGGTGAGAGATACGATTGCTACACCGCGCTCTCAACACCAATCGGTTTCAAGCCTCACGTACCGCTTGGGCCAGCCGTCCCAAATGAACCTCGAAGGTTTTATCTTCTGAGCGTCGTTTAAGCTCGAGAGCTCCCGCTGCTGCGCATTTCCCGCCGACTACGACGCGCAGCGGCACACCAAGGAGGTCAGCGTCTGCAAATTTCTCACCAGCCCGGACGTGCTCTCGATCATCGACGAGAAGTGAGATCCCTTCTGTTTTGCACAGATCCTCCACCTGTTCGCGCACAACTCCGTCATTTCCTCTATCCTGCAGCTGAATCAGGTGGATGTCATACGGTGCGACCTCCTTACCCCACACTAGCCCACGGTCATCTCCGTGTACCTCTGCAATAGCGCCAAGGAGCCTCGTGGTACCTATCCCATAGCTGCACATCAGGACCGGCTCCGATGCACCGGAGCGCCCGTGAACCCGGAGCCCAAAAGCGTCGGTGAAGCGTGTACCGAGCTTGAAGGTGTTTCCTAGCTCTATGGCGCGCTGCTCGTATAGCTTCGGTAATTGTCCTCCAAACACCGTGCAGAGAGCTTCCTGATCCTCTGCGATCTCCTGATTTATCGCCGTTTTTCCATCCTCTGTGACGAATACTGTGTCTTCTCCGGACTCGTGGAGCAGCTGAAATTCGTCCGAGAATCGAGAAAAAACTCCACCCGAAGCGAAGGTTCGTAAGGTTCTCTCTCCGACCCCACAGCGTTCGAATACTCGCGCATACGCACTACAGACCTGCTCGTAGTACTCGTCGAGCTGTGCCTGATAGAGGTGAAACGAGTACAGGTCTTTCATGCGAAACTCCCTACCACGCAGAAGTCCAGAGCGAGCTCGGTGCTCATCGCGATACTTCGTCGATATTTGAAACACTGCACGCGGCAAGTCTCGATACGATCGAATAGTCGGCGACAGTGCAGCGACGACCACCTCCTCAGCGGTAGCGCTCAAGCAGTACTCGGCGCCGTGCCTCGAGTTTACACGATAGAGCACGTCGACCGAATCCCAACGTCCCGTAGTCTCCCAGATATCGCGCGGTTGAAGTCCGGATACGAGGAGCTCTGCGGCCCCGAGGGACTGCATCTCTTCTCGAACTATCGACTCGATGCGGCCAATAACTCGCAGTCCCAGTGGTAGGAGATTGTAGATTCCCGCTGCGCACTGGGACACATAGCCTGCACGGGTGAGCAAGCGAGCGTTCTTTGATGGCCCCTCCTCGGAAGTAGCGCGAGTCGTGAATGCTACCTGGGAGGAGAGCTTGTGAATTGCGACCGAAGACATGGTGTGTGTGTTCTCCATTTGAGTTACCAGAGGGGTGTGAATCAAAAATCGGTGGCGTGCGGAGGAAACGCAAATACCCGCTATGCGGGGACCCGGACAGAAGGTGTTGGCTCTAGTTGATGGCCCATACTCCAAAAGAATGATCAGTCGAGCGCGCATAGTCAAGCTTTTTCGGTGCTTCAGCCGATCGAGTGGGTAGTATGGTTCAGCGCTTGGGCGGAGCTATCAAAAAACAAAGCGGGGACACAGAGAGCGGGAGCGCAGCAAGGGTGAGAACCTTATAAAACCTACTACGATACCTGCTGGCTGGCCTGACTCTTAGGGAAGCGAGGCCAACCCCTCCCTGCTGCGAAGGCGGATCATAGGCTGCTCTTCAATTTTCACGATGGGAAAAAATCCTCAATGTATCGAAGCGGATACATCTGCGGTTGTGCCTGCACAAAACCTGGAGGTGCCACAACAAGTTATGCTCTCTCTCTCTGCTCCGCAGCGCTCCCTACGCCCAAACCTGGGCCCAAGACCCGTGCGACGAGCTCTGCTAACTGCACTGGTGTGAAGGGTTTTGAGATGAACCCCTGAAGACCGAGCGTCCGTGCCTCAGAGACCTCCTCGTGGCTTGCATGCCCCGACATCAAGATAAAGGGCACTACCGGGTCGCTTTGCCGGAGTTTGGCTAACAGTTGAGCGCCTGAGAACTCCGGCATACGCATATCTGAGAGAACAAGGTCCACAGGTGGCCTAGTGACGAGGTAGCTGAGGGCTTCACCTGGGTTTCCAAAGGGTGATACGTGACACTTTAGGGCCTGTAGCAGAAGCGTCAACGCACGTAAGACCCCCGGTTCATCGTCAACGAGAACTACCTTAAGGCCACCAAGGACCTCCAAGCCCGAAGCGCCCGCTATGGAGGGTTGAGAGCTGTTGGTGCGATTGTCCATATACTTGGGATGCCGCAAAGGCCGGATCTACGCTCTAAGGACAGGATTTTTTTCACATTAGTTACCCGGCATGGCCGGCAGGTGGTCAGCTCGCGGCGGGACCGGCGGAGAGTTTGAGATTCTTTAAGGGTCGTATTTACCCGGACGCGGCAGCGTGGTTTTATCTTATGCCATGGGCCACGCCGTTGCCAAAACAGACCTCCCCCCGATGATGCAGCGCTATGTGGAGTACAAGGAGCGCTACCCCGATGCTCTCCTGTTCTTCCAGGTTGGGGATTTTTACGAGCTGTTCTTTGATGACGCCGTTACGGTTGCCAAAGCCCTCAATCTCACCCTTACCTCTCGCGACAAGAACGCCCCCAACCCGATCCCGATGTGCGGGGTTCCTCTTTCAGTCGTTGACAGCTATGTCGATCGCCTTCTGCCACAGGGCTTCTCCGTTGCAATCGTAACGCAGAACGGCTCGGGGCAGGGAGTTGATCGCGCCTTGGAGCGCTTTGTAACTCCAGGTATGCGCCTCTTTAACTCCGTAGCATCTGATGCAGCTGAGAGCTTAATCGCCGCTGTGGCCCTCGATCCAGGCGCGTCCAGTGGAGCAATTGCTTGCACCGATCCGCAGACCGGCGTGGTACGTCTCAAGGATGCTATCGAAGTTGGGTCGATCGCGCGAGAGCTCGCAAACCTCATGGTACGAGAGGTGGTCCTGCCGCGCTCCTCGCATGGAGAGCGGGTTGATCGGCGCGCTTCGTGGGTGCGTGGAATCGAAGCTTCGGTACCATCGCAGGCCCTAAAGTTCAGGCTCGAGCCTGCCACCTCCGCCGATTCGGAGTACTGCGTGAGCGACGGTGCACGAGCAGAGATCAGCAGCCTCGCCCCGACCGCCAAGCGTGCGCTCAGGCTCCTGCTGAGCTACCTTGACGAGATCTCACTGGGTAACCCGATCCCTGTTAGGGAGATCTCGCTTCTTCGAGCAACAGGAAGCGTCATTATCGATGCAGCTACGCGCCGCAACCTCGAGCTGGTTCAGAATACCCGCGATGGCGGAATGGGCGGTTCGCTCTTCAGTTTCCTCAACCACACAGCGACCCCTGGGGGTGCTCGGCTCTTGCGGAACTGGGTGCTCGCGCCGCTTACGTCGATTGAAGCTATCTCGGGGCGACACACGTGCGTACGGGAGCTGCTTGGCTCGTATTCGTTGATCTGCCGGTCGCTCGAGGGCTCGAGCGACCTTGAGCGGTTGGCAGCACGAATTCAGCTGGGTATCGCCTCTCCCAAAGATCTCGGCGCAGTGAGAGAGCTCTTCGAGCGTCTACCACAGCTGCGCATCACCCTATCACGTTGCTCGAGCCCGCTACTGCGTGACATCCATGACGCTTTGGAGCCGCCGGACGGGGCGGTATCGCTACTCCGTGACTCATTGGTGGACAATCCACCCCATCAATCGAACGAAGGAGGTATCATCCGTGCCGGATATGACCGCGAGCTCGACGAGATTCGGGTACTTCGAACTCACGCTGACGAGTGGTGTACGAACTTCGAGAATCGCGAGCGGCACGCGAGTGGTATCGCTACCCTAAAGGTCAGATCAAACAACGTGATCGGCTTCTTTATAGAGATACCGACCGCTCGCGCCAGCACCATTCCCGCCCACTATCAGCGCAGACAGAGCACCGCTAATGCCGAGCGTTTTACTACCCCAGAACTCAAGCAGCACGAGGACGCCGTAGTTACTGCTCTCGACAGGCAGATTCGTCGCGAGCAGCAGCTCTTCGGTGATGTGCGCCAAAAGATGTTCGAGTACGTTGATGCCCTGCGTGTCATAGCGGCAGGAATAGCCCAACTCGATGTCCTAGCCTCCCTAGCAGCGGTGGCAGACCGCTGTGGCTGGGTACAACCAACGCTCGTTGACACCCCGACCCTTGAGATCGTCAAGGGTCGACACCCGATCATAGCCGAGCTTTTGGAGGGGGCCTTCATACCAAACTCGATATCTTTCCCCGCTCATGGTCCCACCTGTTACCTAGTGACTGGGCCTAATATGGGCGGAAAGTCCACGTATCTCCGTCAAACAGCGCTGATCGTAATCCTCGCGCAGATGGGGTCCTTCGTACCAGCACACAGCGCATCAGTCGGGGTCGTTGATCGTATCTTTGCACGCTTGGGGGCTGCCGATGATCTACACGAAGGCGAGTCCACTTTTATGGTGGAGATGCGCGAAGCAGCACAGATCCTGGCTCACGCATCGGAACGCTCACTTGTCCTTATCGACGAGCTTGGTCGCGGAACAGCAACGACAGATGGGCTCTCGCTAGCGCAAGCGATCGTCGAGTGGCTCGTGAACGTCATCAGCTGTAGGACTCTTTTCGCCACGCACTACCACGAGCTCACAACCTTGGGGGACGTGCCCGGGGCCAAGATACACAACCTCTCGGTGGGCTCGATTGAAGAGCAGGACCGGGTCGTATTCACCCACGAAATTCAGCCCGGACCGGCTCCGCGCTCTTACGGTCTCGAAGTAGCAAAGCTCTCGGGGCTTCCGCGCGACGTTATTGCACGCGCCTTCGAACTCCTTTCGCAAGCCCCAGAGGATAAAGCCTCCGCGCGCCAGGTCGAGCCCGCGCGGCAGATCGGGCTTTTCAGCGTTGGACAGCCCAAAAAAGACCCGAAAGTCGAGCGGATACTGTCGTTGCTCGAGGCGCTCGAAGTTGATGCAATGACGCCCAGAGACGCCCTTGCAGCGTTGTATGATCTGAAGGCCATCTTGGCGCACAAAAGCGGAGATATTGGCGAGATAGGCTGATTGCAGCTTGTAATCTGAGGGGGTATCCTCTCCGTTGAGGGGATGCTCCGGTTCCCCACGGGGCAGACGCACATGCTCTCCAGGTAGAAAGATGGTACGAGAGTGTTCTTATCGGCGTGAATTGAAGCGTTTTGTGATGGCGTCGGCGGCGCTTGTAGCGCTCGTATACCCGCAGCTGTCACTGAGCGATTCCCCAGCGTCATCACCAGCGGCAGCGATACGAGCCGAATACACGCGCCTTAGGAACGTCGACCCGGAGAGCGATGATCCAGTACACAGGGACGAGTGGGAGGCGCTTGCTCGCACGACGGGCGAGTACATCTCACGTGCCTCCACGCTTCACGAGACCACTCGCATCCGCCTCGATGGAGCCGACATCAGCCTACGGTTGTGGCGGGCGGGACGCAACGAAAGATCTCTCCAGGAAGCCAAAACCCTGATCCAGCCGATACTGTCGGGGTCGTCAGAGAGTCCAGCGTATTTCGAGGCAGCCCTGCTACAGGGAGATATAGAGGTGTGCTCTGCGCGGTCACTTCAGGAAGCAGCTCGGTGGTATCAGGAGGCACTAGGTGGAGAGGCTGCGACAGCACGGCGCGCAGCACAACGCCTTCAAGGCATCCGTCTCGAAACATTCGATCACTTCGTTCCTGCTCCCGAGATCGAGCAGCCGCGACCGATACGACAGGTGGCAGAGCGTCGCTTCTCTCCACGTAGAACTGTCGTGATCGACCCGGGGCATGGCGGCGACGACTCGGGTGCAGTCGGTGCGCATAACCTCATCGAGAAGGAGGTTACTCTGGATCTTGCCCTTCGCGTGCGCGAGATCCTCGAACGCGAGTACGCAACGCGGGTCATCCTGACGCGTACCGACGATGTATTCGTGCCACTTGCGCGCCGCACCGCTATAGCTAACAACAGTGGTGCCAAGGTCTTCCTAAGCCTGCATACCAATGCAAGCCCCTTGCATCAATTGAACGGACTGGAGACCTACTACCTGGACAACACAGACGACCAAGCCAGCCGTAGACTCGCCGAGCGCGAGAACAGCGTGCCTTCAGGGGGGGACCTGGACGACCTCTCCTTTATCGTAAGCGACCTGATCCAAAGCGGTAAGATTGAAGATTCGATCCGCTTGAGCCGCGTTGTCGACAGCGCACTGCGGCGGGGTGTGTTGCCGGTGTACTCAGATGGGCGTTCACGCGGAATAAAGAAGGCGCCCTTCTTCGTGCTCGTCGGAGCTCATATGCCGTGCTCTCTACTGGAGTTATTCTTCATAGATAATCAGCAGGATGCGCAGTATCTTGCAAAGCAGGGATTTCGCGATATCGTCGCACGTGCAATCGCCGATGGTATCGCCTTGTTTCTCGATCAAGCGGGCTCGGGTGGTGTGACCACAACGAGTCCCGGAGCTGCCACCGACAAAGCCTCCCGGCAATCGCCGCGGGCCTCGAGGAAGAGTTAGTATGTTATCGATCACAACCGTAGTAGTCACACCGTTCATGCAGAACGCCCGCATCCTCACCTGCGAAGAGACACAGTCCACAGTAATAGTTGATCCGGGTGGAGACTCAGACAAAATTCTCAGTGAGCTCCATGGCAGGGGCCTCGCGTGCTCACAGATCTGGCTCACGCACTCGCACCTTGACCACTGCGGTGGCGTGCTACCTCTAATCGAGAGTCTAGGAGTTCCGCTCGTAGCTCATCCCGGGGAGCAGGCGATGCGCGGCCACGTCCGTGGAATCGCGCAAATGTACGGGTTGCCCGTAGCTCAGTGGTTCGATTGCCCTGAACCCTCGATACCGATTCATGGAGGGGAGGTGCTATCGCTCGGAAAGCTGCATGCAGAGGTGTTGTTTACACCCGGACACTCTCCCGGCCATGTAAGCTTCTATTTCAGGAGTGAAAAGATACTCGTCAGTGGAGACACCCTGTTTGCGGGATCGATCGGCCGAACTGATCTTCCCGGGGCTGACCATAGGACGTTGATCAGCAGTATCAGGGAGAAGATCCTGACACTGGACGACGATGTGCGAGTCTTGAGTGGGCACGGGGATGACACCACCATAGGTGAAGAGCGAAGGAATAATCCCTTTCTAACGTGAGGAGCTATGAGTGATGCGATGGAGAAGAGGCGAGTCGTACTCGGGGTTACCGGCTCGATAGCAGCGTACAAGAGTGCCGAACTTGCTCGGTACATGGTCACACGTGGCTACGAAGTACGGGTCGTCATGACCGATTCTGCCAGGCAGTTCATCTCGCCACTCACCTTCGAGTCGATTACCGGACAACCGGTCACGAGTGATTTCTGGAGCGAAACACAGCCAGGGGCGATCGGGCATATCGCGCTCGCTGATTGGGCGGATGTATTCGTAGTCGCCCCGGCATCGGCCGACTTTCTCGCGAAGCTGGCTCACGGTTTCGCCGACTCTCCACTCCTGGCAACAGCGCTGGCAACCAAGGCTCAGCTCGTTGTTGCGCCAGCGATGAATGTAAATATGCTCTCCCACGCACAGACCCAAGCTAATATCGAGCATCTTCGGCAGCGCGGTGTTCAGTTCATAGAGCCGGATTCAGGCCCGTTAGCGTGTGGATGGGAAGGGAAGGGGCGTCTTGCGCACCATAGGGAGATATTTTTTCACGTACGCAGGGCGCTCACGGTGCACGATTTCTCCGCAAGGAGGATTCTAATTGCGACCGGTCCGACTCGTGAGGCTATTGACCCCGTGCGTTTCATCTCAAATCGCTCCTCTGGGAAGATGGGGATGGCTCTCGCCGTTGAGGCCTTCCGGCGGGGTGCGCACGTCACTCTGGTGCACGGGCCCTTGCCGATAGCGATAAAGGTACCGCGAGATGTCGAGTGTGTTCCGGTCGTCTCGGCGCAAGAGATGCACGGCGCAGTGCTCCAGCGTGCATTCCCTGCGGGGGGGCCCGAGTCTCCCTATGACACCATCATCATGGCCGCAGCGGTTGCTGATTACAGACCAGAGGCCGCCCAAGAGCACAAAGTGAAGAAGGCTGCTGCGCCGACCGCTATCAATATCACCTCTAATCCCGACATCCTACTCGACCTGGGTACCCGCAAGGGAGCCTCTCGTTTTCCAACACTGGTCGGTTTTGCAGTCGAAACGGGCGAGGTAGAGGAGTTACTGGGCGAGGTCAGACGCAAGCTCAGTCAGAAGAACGCAGACCTCATGATCGGAAACCTTGCACACGATTCATTCGACCTCGATACCAACCGCGTATGGTTGGTCAGTCGGGTCGGGCGAGAGCAGGAGATCTCTACGACCTACAAGAGTAGGATCGCTATGCGTATCTTCGATGCGATTGCAAAGCTGTATTAGGGTCCCAGAGCACATGAGCGTCCAACGACCACATAGTCCGCAACACCTGGCTCGCTATCTGGATCGAGTCAGGGGCTCCTACCCCTACGGAATCCCTGAAACGGCAATCGCCACCCCTACCATTGATGAAGACTCGGTACCACGACCCCCTCTAGTCTCTTTTATCGTAATGACGTCATCCGAGGTGTTTCCCGCTGAATACGATGCGCTTATGGACTCGATTGTAAATAGAGGTCTCAAGATTGAAACCAGCCAGACAGCTCGACGAATAGTGAGGACCGATTCTGAACTGCAAGCTGCTTTGGATGAGTGCGCTGCACACAACGGGGTAGTTATCGTCCTCGGTGCCGAGCCTACCGATGGGCGCTTGGAGCCGCGCGCTGGGGCTTACGTCCTATACTCGCATTCCCTGACCTCGATCGCTAGCGAGCCCTCCGTCAAGCGCGCGTTTTGGGGGCATCTACAGTCGGTGCTCGGGAGGATAGCATAAGGTGCTCTACGGGATCGCCATCCTGGTCCTGGCGGTAGTAGCCTGTTTCCTCGCTTCGTCTCGCCCCAGAGAAAAGGGGAGCGACGGGGATTTAGCAGGGATGATCGGGCTGGAAGGAACGGCCTTAGAGACCTTTTCGGAGTCCGGGACGGTATTTGTGCGAGGAGAGGAGTGGAAAGCCTCCGCTACGCATGGCATCATCGAGAGCAGAGCGACCGTTAAGGTCGTAGGATACCGCGACGGGATGGTGCTCTTGGTAGAGACGCTACGATAGCCTCAGAGATAGACAGATGGAGAATTTTGCATGACTACGGGACCGATCGTTCTTCTTGTGATAGCGCTCGGAGCGCTTGCGTTTTTCAGCACGTATGCCATCCGGGCCTACGAACGTGCCGTTGTCTTGAGATTTGGAGTCTTCCACGGAATTCGGGGCCCAGGATTGCGATTCATCATCCCCTTCGTCGACGAGTTGACCCGTGTCGATCAACGTATGGTCACGATGGATATCCCGCCACAGGACATCATTACAAAAGACAACGTGTCGATTAAGGTCAACGCGGTCCTTAACTTCAGAGTCATCGACCCCTCGAAAGCGATCCTCACGGTGGAGAACTACCTGTACGCAACGAGTCAGATCGCGCAGACAACTCTGCGCAGCGTATGCGGTGAAGCGGAGCTCGATGATCTGCTCTCGAAACGTGATGAAATTAATCACCACATCCAGGAGATCATCGACCGGCAAACCGACCCCTGGGGTATCAAGGTTTCTCTGGTTGCTATCAAGGATATCGACCTACCACAAGAGATGCGCCGCGCCATGGCGAAGCAGGCA
This sequence comes from Bdellovibrionota bacterium, assembly GCA_040398075.1. Taxonomy (GTDB): domain Bacteria; phylum Bdellovibrionota_C; class UBA2361; order UBA2361; family OMII01; genus OMII01. The sequence goes on from JBBAUR010000029.1 coordinate 37,865, forward strand.
GAAGCCGAGCGTGAACGTCGTGCAAAGATCATCCAGGCCGAAGGTGAATATCAAGCGGCAGAAAAGCTCACCGCGGCTGCGGAGATCATGTCCAAGGAATCTGGAGCCATTCAGCTGCGGTACCTCGAGACTCTCAAGCAGATATCGGTAGAGAACAGCTCGACTGTGCTGTTCCCTATGCCGATTAATCTGCTCGAAGCGTTTGCCAAAAAAGCTGGGAATTCTTGAGCGAGCGCGAAGCTGTAAGGGATCTTCTGAAATGGAAACACCTCTCCTACATGCTGCTCCGTCGGCGTTTACATACGAGCTTCTACCTGATCGGATAGCGCAGCGACCGGTGCATCCAGCCGACACGGCGCGCCTGATGGTTATAGAGCGTGCACAGCGTCGCATACAGCACCTCACCTTCCGGGAATTACCGAGCCTGCTCTGTTCAGGCGATCACCTGGTCTTCAACGACACACGGGTAATACCGGCGCGTTTCTTCGGCACTATCGAGGGCAGGCCTGAGAGCACGGTGGAGCTGTTACTCTTACACGAGGAGGCCCCACATCGCTGGCTGTGTCTTGGGCGTCCACTTCGAAAGATCCGCAGCGCCTCCTCGATCGTTTTTAGCGACAAGCTCTGCGCCCACATCACCGGCTCTCCGTCTCCAGACCGAGTAATCATCGATTTTCACACCGACTCCACGACGCCCCTGGCACAACTAATCCGTGAGCACGGAGTGATGCCTATACCTCCCTACATCCGTGATGGCCATGCAGACGAGCAGGATACAGTAGATTACCAGACGATCTTTGCACACAAGGAAGGGTCGGTCGCCGCCCCGACGGCATCGTTGCACTTCACCCCCGAGCTGTTGAGCGCAATAACCGACGGAGTCAGAGCCTCTGTGTCTCGCATAACGCTCCACGTAGGAAGCGCTAGTTTTCTCCCCGTTCTCGTCGATGGGGTACTCCGGCCGCCTGGAACCGAGCAGTTCTCCGTTCCCACTGAGACCATTTCGAGTCTGCGCGAGACGCGCGCGCGAGGTGGTCGAGTGATTGCGGTCGGAACTACCGTAGTGCGAGCGCTCGAAAGCGCCGTGCGGACCGGCGGAGCACACGGGTTTCAAGACACCCAGCTTTTCATTCAACCCGGATTCCCATTCGAGCTCGTATCCGCCCTCGTGACGAACTTTCATCAACCTGGAACTACGCATCTACTCCTGGTCGAAGCGTTGCTCGGAAGGGAACTCCTTTCGCAAGCCTACACCGCTGCCCTGGAGAACAGCTACCGATTCCTGAGCTATGGTGACGGCATGGTGCTCATATGAGTTCGCGATTCGTGAAGCAGTGTGGGATCGGAGCGGCTCGACGCGGCAGCTTTGAAACTCGCAGCGGAGCCTTTCAAACCCCAACCTTCATGCCGGTAGGCACCCGCGGCTCGGTAAAAGGGGTGGACGTCGAACGGCTCGCTGAATGTGGTGCCGAGGTGATGTTGGTGAACACATACCATCTGTGGCTCCGTCCCGGTCACGAGCGGGTGAAACGACTCGGAGGGATACACACCTTTACCGGCTGGAGAGGGCCGATCTTGAGCGACTCAGGGGGCTTTCAGGTCTTTAGCCTCAAGAGCATACGGACTATAAGCGAGGAGGGGATAGAGTTCCGCTCGCACATCGACGGCTCGAAGCAGTTCTTGAGCCCCGAAAAATCGATCGAGATCCAGCAGAGCTTAGGGGTCGACATCGCTATGGCGCTCGACGAATGCCCAGCCAGCAACCTCTCCTTCGATGCCTTCGAGCGATCGCTAGAGATGACGCACCGCTGGGCGAAGCGCTCCCTCGCCGCGCGTTCCGACGATTCGATGTGCATGTTCGGTATCACGCAAGGGGGTTGCCACAGAGATCTCCGCACCCGCTCAGCAGAGCAGATCGGCGCGCTCCCCTTCGATGGATACGCGATCGGGGGCTTGAGTGTTGGAGAGCCAAAGGATGCGATGTACCACGTGTTGAGCTATCACGTAGACCAACTGCCCACCGATGCAGTGCACTATCTGATGGGGGTAGGAACTCCGGAGGACATCGTCGAGGCAGTATCACGCGGGGTAGATATGTTCGATTGTGTCATGCCCACCCGCTCGGGACGCTTTGGAAGGGTCTTTGTCGAGGCGGATGAGCCGTTCTTCAACATCAAGAACGCCCGACACGCAGATGATTCCTCTCCCATTGATCCGAGCTGTTCGTGTGTAGCGTGTAGACTTCACTCACGCGCATACATCCAGCACCTCTTCAAGGTCGGAGAGATGCTCGGGCCTCAACTCGCCAGCATACACAACTTGACGCACTACCTTAACCTCATGGCACGTATCCGCAGGTCCTTCGAGGAGGGAACCTTTGAATCACTCTACACCGCTATCAAAGCGCGTTGGAGCCGCTTCGATTTTCATCAGATGGCAGGCGAGGGCAGCCTAGCCTGAGCTAAAGAGTATAGACAGCGTCTGACTATCCGTTTCTACCCGCAGCTTGGAGCAGCGACAGCCCGATCTGAGGAGTTTGATTGGCCTGTCCGAGCAGAGAGGCTGCAACCTGTTGCCGGATCTGGGCGACCACCACTGTAGCAGCCTGCTCTGCAACATCGGCGTCGGTGATGCGCGATTCGGCTTCCCGATAGTTGAGCTCGCTCTGCGAGAGGGTGCTCATGAATGTCGTAAGCCGGGAGGTGCTTGCTCCTAAGTTCGAGCGGTATAGAGAGACCTCATCCATACTTCTCTGGACCAGGTCAAAAGTGATAGCTGCACTCACTCGGTCAGTGACCATCATCCCCGCAAGCTGCTGAACTCCGATGCGGCTCATGTCTCTAGTATACAAGCCTGTTTGAAAGCCGATGTCAAAAATGGCAAATCCATCGGCGCCGGAGCCCGTGACAAAGTTCCAGTTATCCGTCGCGAATAACACTTTGCGACCATCAGCGGAGATACTCGTACTACCGACGCCAAGACCAACCATCAAACTACCGATCTGGCCACCGTTATCACCGATAGAGAGGCGGGTCACCGCACCCGTCTTGAGATCCTTGTGAAATGCATCGCGAGGGGCTGCATCGCCCCCATCGAGGTTCGAAGCAAACGAGAAGAACGCCAGATAACGCCCGTCAGCACTCAGCTCCCCGTCGTAAGACCCCGAATTACCCTGCTGCCCATTGGAATCGACGCTGACCCGAGTTATCGAACCGGCTACCAGATCCTTGACGAAGACATCAGTTACTCCATTAGTATCCCCACTCACTAAATTTGTTGCATCTGAAGTGAAGGAAACATACCTGCCATCCACGCTTGCAGAGGTGACCCACGAGGATCCGTTAGCGGTCGCTCCACTGGAGTTAGAAGAGATGGCAAAGAGCTCTCCTGTCTGCATATCTTTGAGGAATGCGTCACTGAGCCCATTAGTATCACTGGTCGCGAAGTTAGAGGCAGTGGATTCGAAAGCAACGAATTTTCCATCGGGAGATATCCACTTGACAGTCGATGCCCCGTTACCTTGGACTCCGTTTTTTGTCTCCGATACCCGTGCTACAGAGCCGGTGACCCGATCCTTGAGAAATACGTCATTGACTCCGTTCGTATCGTTCGGTGCCAAATTAGTAGCACTCGATGAGAACGCAACAAACCGACCACCTGCTGCGATCGCGGCTTGAGATGTAGACCCATTCGAGAGCTGCCCACTCGAGGTAAGATCGACTCGCTCGAGCCTTGTCTCTCCGATCTTACGAACAAACAGCCCTGCAACACCCTGCGAATCGAGATTTGTCGCCTCGGTTGTGAACAACACTTCACCATTTATCGAGACCCCCATTGATTGGGAGTTTCCATTTCCTTGTACCCCAGCCGAACTCGTACTCAAACGTTGAACAGTTCTCGTATTCGTATCCAATACGAAGACATCATGAACTCCATTCGTATCGCCACTGATAATATTCGTCGCATTCGTCGAGAATGATACGTATCGTCCCTGGGCAGAGATCTGGCTGACCATCTGCTGGCCAGCCCCCATAGTTGCCTGAGCAACCTGGTCCAATCTCTCAACGTAATCAGATCGAGCGCCGCTTTTCTGATCGGCCCCGTAATTCACCTGAAGAGTGGCCGAGGCACCCTTTCCACCTTGCAACACCACGCGTGAATTCTCACCCTGAAGAATCTTGGAACCCTGGAAGTTGGTTGATTCGACGATACGGTTCCACTCTTCCTGTAGTTGCGCTACCTCGATCTGCGTACTAGCGCGCTGACGATCGGTGTAGGTACCGGTCATCGATTGAGCAGCCAACTCCTTGATCCGTTCACCGATCCCTGTCAGTGCACCCAGGGCGCTCTCGGCGATGTTTACTGCGGAGATCCCATCGTTGAGGTTGCGTATCCCTTGAGAGAAGACGCGAGCATCGACTCGCAGTGCCATAGAGATTGCGAGACCTGCGGCATCATCCTGTGCCCTGTTAATCCTCTGCCCCGAGGCGAGCTTCTCAGAGGTCTCCGACTGCACGCGAGATGAATCACTCAACGTGCGTTGAACCCTAAGAGATAGAATATTGGTCCCTACCGTAAACACGAATCCTACTACATCATGAGGTTCACCTTACCTGACGAACCTTCCCTACCTGGCACATCGGTAAACGGCGGGACCGCAGCGAAGCTGGAGATTCTGAGGCTTTTTCGTTAGTTAGGTTGAGGCGACTACACAACAAACAGGCCAACGACCGGGCGGGGGCGACTGGACCGCGGACTTTTTAGTCCGCTGGCTGCTTGGATCGCGGGGCTGATGGTAGGCGGAGCCGGAGGCTCCGCGGCCCAGGGCCATGACGCTCCCTATTCCTTTCCCCCCCCTCGCGGCTCTCCCGCCCTCTTTGTAGATCCATCCCTACGTACAGAACAAATGCCCTTGGTTGGTTTGAACCCCTAGGCACCCACACGTTAACAGCCTGTTACAG
>JBBAUR010000030.1:0-39818 GCA_040398075.1 Bdellovibrionota bacterium
GCTGCCGATTGCAGCCATCCGAAGCAGAGGAGCATTTTTGTTACGCACTCTTAGTTGTATGCTTACACAGTCAATAGAGAAGCGGAGCCCAGACTACCCATGACCACCACACAACCCACCTCGTCATTCAGAACTATCTCTCCCCACGAGGTAGCTGCTCAGGGAGACAGCGTGCTACTGCTCGACGTGCGTACTCCGGCCGAATTCGAGGAATCGCACATCGAAGGAGCCGTGCTCCACCCTCTTACCGAACTCGACTCCAGCGAAGTGGTTCGCCTGTGCACAGGTAAGCAGGGAGCGGTGGTGATATGCCGCTCCGGTGGTCGGGCGCGGCAGGCCGCCGAAAGACTTGCAGGCAGCTCGCTCCCGAGCCTGGGAGTGATGGAGGGTGGTATGCATGCGTGGGAGCAGGCGGGTTTGCCGGTCATTGCAGGCCGAAAGACTATCTCGCTCGAGCGGCAGGTGCGCATCGCTGCCGGTGCTCTCACCTTCGTTGGTGCAGCGCTCGGGTATTTGGTGCATCCGGCCTGGATCGGGCTCTGCGCCTTCGTTGGAGCCGGACTGGTCTTCGCCGGAGTCACCGACACCTGTGGTATGGGGCTCGTTCTCGCCCGCATGCCGTGGAACAACCGCTCTTCCTCCAGAAAGGGGCGTTGTTGTGCAACTTGACTAAAGGCCAGGAGAGATATGCTTCTCAGACAGATATTCGACCCCTATCTCGCTCAATATGCATACCTCATCGGGTGTCAGAAGACCGGCGAGGCCCTGATCATAGACCCCGAGCGTGATATCGATCAGTATCACACGCTCGCGACCGAAAACGGGCTCCAGATAACCGCCGTAGCAGAAACACATATTCACGCCGACTTCGTCAGTGGCGCGCAGGAATGTGCGACCGATCCCCGAGTCCATCTGTACCTCTCCGATGAGGGCGGCTCCGGATGGGCCTACCAGTGGCCGAAAGGGCGCGCCAACACCCACCTTCTGAAACACGGCGACACCTTCATGGTCGGCAAAATTCGTGTCGAGGCGGTGCACACCCCGGGACACACCCCCGAGCACATCAGCTTCCTCATCACTGACCTCGGTGGAGGAGTAGGCGAACCGATGGCGCTTGCAACCGGAGACTTCCTCTTCGTAGGCGATGTAGGCAGGCCCGATCTTTTGGAATCGGCTGCCGGCGTCAAGGACGTCATGGAACCATCAGCGCGAACTCTGCGAGCATCATTGGCACAACGGCTTGCGCCGTATTCGGAGTACCTGCAGATCCTCCCTGGACACGGAGCAGGCAGCGCCTGTGGTAAATCGCTCGGTGCTGTGCCGACCACGACCCTAGGTTACGAGCGACGATTCAACGCTCCATTAAAACGTGCGCTCGCCAACGGCGAGGCGTTCGTCAAAGATATCCTTCAAGGACAACCAGATCCCCCGCTCTACTTTGCAACCATGAAGCGCGTCAACCGCGACGGGATAGCTGTGACCGGAGGGATTCCGCACCCCGTAAAGCTCTCGGCTCCGGAATTCGCCAGTGCTGTGAAAGATTCGCAGGTCAAGGTTCTCGATACTCGCAAGTCGCGAGAGGAGTTCGATGCGGCTCACGTGCCACATGCCATACTTGCTCCGCTTCACTCTGCGTTCTTTTCGAGCTCTGCCGGGTCTTTTCTGACGCCAGACGACCAGGTCATCTTGATGCTCGAACGCTCCGAAGATAGCGACAGCGCAGTACGGCAGCTGTATCGAATCGGATTCGATAGGGTGGCCGGATGGATAACGCTGGAGGAGGCACAAAAGTCCAAACTCCTCACTGAAAGCACCACTCGCGTGAGATTCGACCAGTTCGACCCAAGAGTCGCGGGGGAACGGGGCGTTATCGTCGACGTCCGAACAACTGCGGAATATCAGAGCTCCCACTTACCCGGTGCCACCTCTATGCCCTATACCCGACTCCGGGAGCGGGTGGAAAATATATCTCGCTCAAAGCAACTCTTCGTGCACTGCGCGTCAGGATACCGCGCTGCCTTGGCAAGTTCGTTCCTTCAGGCGCAGGGATTCGACGTAGTGCACGTCGATGGTGCGTATTCGAGCTTCCGAGGCCCCACACAGCAAGGCTAGCAGGACGGTATGCTCGCCCTGCCATACCGAGCTCTCGTTTAGCTCCGGCTAGTTTCTGTCCGGAAACACCGACTTCTATGCGAACTCTCGCTTATATTCCCTGCGAAGCAAAAGGATCTTCATCGATAATTCGGGGTCGCTGCTCCAAAATTGCGGTTTTTTGGCGTATTCAAACAGAGTAGGCGAATGTCGCTGGTGAATATTGAATCATTTCGAGAAGCGAAAAAGGTCTTGTTTTCTTTGGTTTCTGTCCTGGTGGATAGAAACTAGCTGGGGAAGCGTGTCACAATATGCCGTGCTTCCCTAGGACTCACTGGAAGTGGTGTATGCGCTACGCTGGCCCGACAGCAGCCAGACGATTCTGCTTGTCCCTGTACTTTCTTGCTAGCGCCGCAGCCACAACACCGGGGACCATCTCCGAGACATCACCACCGAGCATCGCTACCTGACGCACTACCGAAGAGCTGATGTAGGAGTGCTCCTCGCGGGCGGTAAGGAAAAAGGTCTCGATCTCCGGTGAAAGTTTACGATTGATGAGTGCCATCTGAGCCTCGTAGTCAAAGTCGGAGATCGCCCGCAGCCCGCGGATGATGACGCGACTGTGCTCACTGCGCACGAACTCTACAAGCAACCCGGAGAAGCTGGCCACGAGCACCCTCCCCCCGAGCCGCTTGAACTGCTTCGATATGAGGCTCACCCGCTCCTCAGGGGTGAACAGGGCGCTCTTGGAAGGGTTGTTGAGCACCCCCACTATGACGGTATCGAAGATCTCCACCGAACGTTCGATGATGTCGACATGGCCGTTCGTGAGTGGGTCAAACGAGCCGGGGAATACGGCCGTCGAGATCGGCTTTGCTTTCTTCGCGGCAGGGCGACGGGGTGTCATAGCTATGTCTCTCAGGATGACGGCGTACGAACCCCATTCTCGGCTCCCGGAACCGTCTCGTAAACAGATTGACCAAACCCGGGCTTCCCCCGGCAACGCCTATTAAGTATCATCCTTAAGGAAGCGAGGCAAAACCCCTCTACCTGCTACGAAATCAAACAGACGGCCGGAACATCTGTGACGGGCCATCTCTGTTCCGCATTCGAGCACACGAGGGTCTTCACCCCACGGTCTCTGTATTTACAAAGGACGGGATACCCAAGATGGAGCTCCAGCGGCTTGCAGCCAAACAGAAACGCTACCACGATATCAAAGATTTCGCTGAAAATGAGGTGAAAGACCCTCTTGTGCGTGCACACCTCTTGGAAGCTCTGCAGAGCTACAGGCGCGCTCTAGCTCAGTGCTGGAGTAAACAAGCGGTGAACGAAGAGGATGTGCGTGAGGTAGATTCCATCGAGCGCACCCTGGAGAGCCTTCACAACGACGCTCGCCTACTGGCTCACCCTGTGTAAGAGTCCCCCTGATGGCCTTTGAAAGCACCACACCACCTGGCAGCGCATCCCCCTCCTCCCCACTCAAGCAGAACTGGAGCGCAGTAGTGTTCTTGCTGGCCCTGCTCTTAGCAGCCGGAATAACCGCAACGGTCGTGGGCTATCGTGTCAAGAAGGCCGACTGGGACAGAAAGCGGCAACTGCTTACAACCTATCAGCTGCTCGGCGGCTCATTTGAAACCTCCGTGTCCCCCTCGCAAACGATATTGGGTGGTGAACTCACAGCCGAGCAGCGAATCTTTGCTTCGGTCTACGAGGTCAACCAGCGCGTACGAGACTACGGGCTTCTAGCCGTGATTAACTCCTCAGCCCGCGAAAACGTCGAACTCGCGGCTTCCAGTATGGCCCAGATCGGCGCTACCGAAGCCTCACGAACGATTGAGGATACACTGAAGGCGCTCAACGAAGCGGCTCGCGGTGCTGAACATGCCGAGAACAAAGAGGCCTTGCGTCGCGCTCGCCAGTACGGACGTCCTATGACGCGCGACACGGAGGCCAAGCTCTTCAAATATCTCGACCAGAATCGTCAGCAGATCATCCCCCAGATAGCACCTGAGGTCATACCTACGCAGGCCCCATGAAGGGTACCTAAAGACAGGTCCGGCGCGTTACTTGCTCTTCTTGGTAGTTGAAACCTTCTTGGTAGTAGCGCCCGAAGAAGCCGGCTTGGTAGCCTTGCTCACCTTTTGGGGCCGTGCATTCCCGTAGGAGGCCTTAAATATCTTTCCGCGACGACTGCGCTTGTCACCCTTTCCCATATCATTTACCTCACGATCTAAAACATTAAGGTCCGAGCCACTTATGCGGCCCTCTCTGGAGAGCTAGCTGCCACACAGCAATTACCCAATCCGCTCGAAGAGAGGTAGCACATCGATACTGGAGCAGCAAATGGAAACTCTCCTTCGAAACTTTTCATCGTCTGATTGTATGGCTACTATACGGATGCGGGGCTAGGGGCTAACGTTACCGGAACATCGAGCTGTAGCGAGCGGTGTCCGCTATACGGCCGTACGGTGGAATAAACTAGAGATGCTTTCGATACCACGTGAGATAAAACGCCAAGGACCGAACGGACTCTCCATAAGCTGGAGCGACGGAACAACCAGCCATCTCTCCAGCGAACGACTCCGCAAGGAGTGTCCCTGTGCAGAGTGCAAGGAGAAGCGCGGAGACACCACGCACGCCAAACCGCTAACCGGCAAGAAGCGCTCACTCACGATTGTCGAAAGCACCGTGGCAGAAGAGACCGATCTGAAGGAGATTTGGGGAGTTGGCCAGTACGCCCTCGGAATTCGATGGGGAGATGGCCACGACTCAGGGATCTACACCTTTGAGTACCTCAAAAGCTTGACTTAACAGGCTACCGAAAAATGGCTTTGTAGCGAGAAATTCGAGGTTTTGGTGATGGGTAAGGATGAGAGCGCAAAAAAACCGCAGGTGTATCCACGACTCGACTACAGCTCGCCGAAGTCTGCGATACATTGAGGATTTTTTCGCGCTCTCATCTTCGGCCAGCGCCAAAAGATCGGATTTCGCAGCAGAAGAGCATTTTTCCGCAGCCTGTTAAGGCAGCCAGTCCGCCTTGAAGAGCCCGAATACCTGGGTCTTGAGTACCTTCAGAGCCTCCCTCGCTTGTAAATTCAGATTAGGATTCCCCACGACAAAAAAGCGGTTGAATTACCCCCGATTCCTGCTAGCCTCGGGCGCACTAGGCGGTCCCTTTCCGTAGGAGGGTTCATGATTGCACCCATTCAAGTCCAGCCCATCAATCAATTGAGAGAGATCGCTCGCGATACCTTTCACCCCTTCCAGCAATTCGCCTGCCGAGAATCCGAAGCGATGCAGGCAGCACGGTCTCGATTCGATGTAGGGGCTCTTGTTACAAACGGAGAGACCGGCGCGGCCTGCGCGGCGATGGATCTTGGGGCTGCGTTGTACATCCCACTTACGGGCTTTGCCCCCCGCGAAAAATTTAACGAACGCGGCACACTCGAGCCGCATCGTGCCCGACTGCTCCTCGAGCCGAACGAAACATTCTCGACTCTGACCCCAGACGAGGCGCGCACGGACTTTGAGAATTACGCCCCGTACGCCAGGCGGCGCACCATCGAAGAAGCTGAAGCGCTCAACGCTCATTACTCTTGCGCAGTCGCCATCATGAGCCCCGGAGAACTCGCCCCGCCAGGCTCGATCGACGTTGGTCGACTGAAGCTTCTCGGGAATCACAAAACCTTTGTATGCGATCTGACCCAAGATCCGATACGACAGGCCCTTGCACTGAGAGATTTCTTGAGTACCCACGCACCGTGGTTCCTCAACATCGTTGGTCCGCGTGAGACCCTCCACGAGATGTGCAACTACAGTGTATACGACAGGGTAAGAACAATTCTCTTGCGGGCTTTGCCAGACCGCTCATCGCCTGCATGAGGAGCGATAGCCACGGTGACGCTCTGGTTATGTCCTTGAACGAGCATACCGGCGGTAGCCAGTCATGCCCCTATCGGACTTGCTCTTACCTTGAACCCGTCACCGATATCAAGCGGGCATGAGGGTATAGTTACAGCGACTGAAGCTAGGCTGTGGGCTCAGGCTCTCCACCACCAGCCCCTCCACTCTGTGGGCGCCCTCTGGCCTCTGCCAATCGCCGAACTATGCGACCCTTGGAGAGGTCGTATGGAGATATCTCTACAACTACTTTATCGCCAGGGAGCACGCGGATATAGAATTTACGCATCTTGCCTGCTAGGTGAGCAAGCACCTCGTGACCGTTGTCACACTGCACACGGAATGCATTTGGAAAGCACTCCTTTACTACTCCGTTCAATTCGATAGCGTCCTTGGCCATACTTCTCTACAAAATCGTTTGTTATTTACCGCTGCTCAGCCTACTCCCCATCGAAGGCTAATGCAACTCACCACATCCTATGACGGAACCACGCAATAGAGCAGGAGACGGCCCTCATTGGCCAAAAGCGTCATCAGCGTGCAGCTATGACGGGCTCTCTGACCCCCTTGCTAGTTATCACCCGTCACCGGACCAATTCGCCTGAACTTCTCATAACGCTTGTCTACCAGCTCTTTGACCGTGAGCTTGGAGAGCGGATCGAGGGTCTTTACCAGCACCGCCCGCAAAAGCTCCGCAGCCTCCTTGTGGTTGCTGTGAGCTCCCCCGACCGGTTCCGGAACTATGTCGTCGACCAGGTTGAGACGTTTGAGGTCTTGAGCCGTCAAATTGAGCGCCTCGGCTGCCAGAGCTGCCTGTTCAGTGGAGACATCCGCTTTGTCGGCTGAGTGCCACAAGATCGATGCACACCCCTCGGGGGTAATCACTGAATAGCAGGCGTTCTCCATCATGAGGATGCGATCAGCCACTCCGAGGGCGAGGGCACCACCACTACCCCCCTCCCCTATGACGATGCTGATAATAGGCACCGTCAACTCAGAGAGAACAAGGAGGTTCCGTGCGATCGCCTCTGCCTGTCCCCGCTCCTCAGCTTCCAGCCCTGGAAACGCCCCTTGCGTGTCGATAAAGGTGAACAGCGGCAGGCCGAACTTCTCAGCCATTTCGAACAGCCGCAGCGCCTTTCGATACCCCTCGGGATTGGGCATACCGAAATTGCGCTTGAGCCGCTCGGCAGTGGTTCGCCCGCGCTGGTGCCCCACAACCATAACCGGCACCTCTCCCAAACGAGCGGTTCCACCAACGATCGCGGGATCGTCACGGAAAGCGCGATCTCCGTGAAACTCTATGAAATCGGTGAAGATGTATTTTATGTAATCGAGGGTAAACGGCCTATCGAAGTGCCTCGACAGCTGAACTCGCTGATAGGGCGAAAGCTTCCCGTAGATCTCCTTACGGATCTTAGACACCTTCTGCTCGAGCGCCGCATATTCGTCGCGACGCGAGGTATCTCCACTCGCAAGCTCGTCTTTCAAGCGCTCGAGCTGATACTCGAGCTCAACTAACGGGCGCTCAAATTCGAGCGGATGTTCAATCGGACTCATGCCTATTTTACCTTCCCCAATACATGATACCGAACCCATGGGGCGGTACCGCGGTGGGGATCATTCCACAAAGTCACAAGAGGGTCAAAGGGGGGGGGAGGATTACCATTTTATAATCGCAAGTTAGGCTGTTGACACAGGAATATGCCCAGCGCTCTCTTCAACGTATAACAGCTCTTCGGTAGCGCACTTCGGACAGCTTTACGCTATCGCTCAGCTGCTCACTTTTGGTTGCACCGTCAGTTTCGAAACCGACCCGTTCGTAAAAAGCCCGCGCGCGCACGTTGGTATCGAGCACCCACACGATGAGCGCGTCGAATTCATCAACAGTCACTTTGTCGAGAAGCTGCGCCCAAAGCGCTGCACCTATCCCTTTACTCCAATACTCTGGCTGCACGTACAGGGTCATGAGCTCGGCTACGGACGATGGCGCGTGGTCCACAGCTGGCTCTGGCCTGAATGAACAAAATCCTACAACCGAAAAATCCCTCTCAGCGACAAATATGATTGGCGGCTCTTTTTGCAGGAACCTCTCCCACATGGCCTGACGTTTATCTATCGACAGGTTCGCCAAGAAGTCGTCGTTTATCAACCCCCTGTATGCAGCTTGCCACGAGCGCACATGCACCTGCGCTATGCCGCGTGCATCCTCTTCATTCGCCCTGCGGACCACCACTCCACTATCTGCTTGTAGCATCGGCATCTCTCCACTCCATGAAGACGAAATACTCGTTTTCTCCGATCTCCAGAAAGCCAAGCCTGGCGTAGAGCACTCGCGCACGATTCATGCGAAGCACCTGCAAACGTATGGGCACCCTACGTCGCCGTGATTCCTCCATCTGCTCCGACAGGATACGGGAACCGAATCCTTGTCCTTGAACATCGGGATGGAGCTGAATCTCGCGTATGAGGATGTGGTCAGCAAAATCCGTGCGGCGAAAAACGCCGACTGGAACCCCGTCACGTTCGACGATCTGGGACTCTCCCGGTTTCCATCCATCCGCGAAGAATCCATCCTGCAGCTCTTCGTCCCACAAGCCAAACTGTTGCTCGACGACATCTCGGTAACACACATGGTGCAAGGAGCGGCTGAATTCCCGATCACTTTCGAGTGCTGCGCGGAGAGTTACCATACACGGAAGTATAGCACCACTGGAGTAGCTTGTGTTCCATATTCTTCGCACACTCGCCGGCGCTCCTGGATCAAAGAGGGCCTTGGTAGTACCGCGCCACGTATTCGAAACTCACTCAACTGAGGGCTATTCTGAACTCTGGTACGCTTTACTCGCTCGGTTTTTCCATCGATACGAACCATACTTCGCTCTGCGTCATCGGCCCGAGGAGCCTTTTTCGAATCGCTTCTGCCAATTCGACCTCAGAGTATCTAAAAGCGCGAAAGCTTTTCATCCGTTTTTGAGCGCGCTCGGGGAATGCGTCGAATCCCCGCACCTCCTCGGCTGTATCCTCCGCCGTTGGATACACTGACCAGCCCCTCTTAAGCGGCTCATTTCTCCAATAGGTCATCTGCCGTTTTGCGAAGCGACGTGTGTGAAGCGCTATCTCTTGCTCCAACTCCGACTCAGATGCCTTACCTGCTAGGTGGTCACGTGCCTGCGCATATCCCAGGGTGTTTAAAGCCGGTACGTCTCCATACCTCTCCATAAGCGCTCGCGTTTCCCCGACTAATCCACTTCGCACCAAGAGCGCGGAGCGCTCATCGATTCGACGGTAGAGCTCATCTCGTGGTCTGCACAGCACCACCACCAGTGCCACCACGTCACGTTCTGCAAAGCGGTGCTCCGCAAATAGCTCCGACGGCTTTCGACCGGTCATGCGCAGGATCTCTACCGCACGCGAGATCCGCTGCGTATCGTTCTTGTTGAGGCGTGCTGCTGTTTCCGGATCTCCGGCAGAGAGCTCTGTGTACTGCTCGTCGAGAGAGAGCGTACGTACCGCTCGACGTACCTCTTCAGATGTCGCAGGCACATCGGCCAACCCATGTAAGAGTACGGTGAGGTACATACCCGAGCCACCCACCAAGATCGGCAGTTTGCCACGTCCGCTCACATCTTCCAAGGCAGCCAGGGCGCGCGCTCTGAATTGAGCCACGTTCGCTAATTTGTCAGGCTCGAATATGTCGAGTAGGTGGTGCGGAATACCGCGCCTCTCCGCTTCAGCGAGTTTTGCTGATCCGATGTCGAGGTGACGATACACCTGCACCGAGTCCACGTTGAGTATCTCTCCCGAAAGATGCCGTGCGAGCTCCACTCCGAGAGCGCTCTTCCCGGAGGCCGTTGGCCCACACACCGCCAGCGCACGATAGGGAACAGGCATGGGTTACCTATCTCTTCCGAACCAGCTCTCGACAGCTTCTCGCGAGAACTCAGTGACTACAGGCCGGCCGTGAGGACACGCGCCTGAGAGCTCCGCCTCATCCAACTCCGAAAAGAGCGCATACACTTCGTGCCGAGAAAGGAGATCTCCCGAGCGAACACTCGCATGGCACGCCAAACGCGCTGCGATGTGATCAATACGCTCTTCGAGCCGCTCGCGCCATCCGGCACTGACCGGTTCGGCTGCACAATCCTTGAGCAGCGCCGTGCAATTGATGTGCGATAGAACGCTCGGAACTCCACTGACTGCGACCCGCTCATGGTCTACCTCCGATACTTCGAAGGCGAGCTCACCGAGCAGTTCTCGTTGCTCCATCAAATGTGTGACCTGCTCCGAGGTCAGACGGACGACCTCCGGGATGAGAAGTTTTTGCACGCGCAGTTTGTGTTCAGCGCGTGCGGTGCGAATCTTGTTGTAGTTTACCCGCTCGTGGGCGGCGTGCATATCTACGACGACCAATCTTTCCTCGAGCTCACACACCAGATAACACTCCAAGATCTGACCAACGTAGCGAAGATCGGAGAAACGAAATGCTCTTCGTCCCGCCCCCGGTACTAGGTCCGTGGAGGAGAAGAACGACGGCTGGCGAGCCACGGTGTCACTGATGCTGGGAGCACTAACCGGTCGCACCTCTTCCACATCACTCAGCGCTGCGAGACGACCGAATTCGGGCGCCGGAGACGCGACATACCGATCGGCACGTAAGCCGGTAGCTGGCTGCACGGGAATGTGCGGTGAAGCGACTGGAGGCAAGCTGAGAGGTTCCGTGCTCATCGGCTTCCGTATACTCCGTATCGCCGACAGAACGGCACCACGCACCACGGCAAACACCTGATCAGAGCGCCGGAACCGCACCTCACTCTTTTGCGGATGTACGTTTACATCGACATCTTCGGCGGGTAGGTCCACCACGATGTAACCGATCGGGAACTCGCGATCCTTGAGCATCGAATCGTAGCCTTCTCGCACTGCACGTACGATTATCTTATCTGAAACTAGCCGGCCGTTGATCACTATCACCAAACCAGAGGAGTCCGAGAGCGCTTGACCAGGGTGCCCAACCATTCCTTCGACGTGAATCCCCCCTTCGTCGAGAGAAAGCGGCATCAGCTCAGGGGGAAATATCTGTTTTCCGCGCTCTATGCGCGAATCGACTGCCGATAGATTGAGGACCTCGTCTCCATCGGATACGAGGCGATAACGTATCGAAGGTCGCGCGAGGCTGGAGTGCGCGAGCCAGGAACGGATTCGCGACACCTCAGCACGTGGGGACTTAAGGAACTTTCGCCTGGCAGGTGTATTGAAGAAGAGGTGTTCGATCTCAATCTCAGTACCCTCGTTCCACGCGATGCTTTGTACGTTGACAAGCTTGCCGCCACGCATAGTGACCTGAACTCCGACGTCACTTTCGCGAGTGCGCGTGGTGAGCTTCACCTTCGATACAGCAGCTATCGAGGCGAGCGCCTCACCGCGAAAGCCGAGGGTGCCCAGATGTGTCAGATCCTCGATCGACGAAACCTTCGACGTAGCATGCCGCTCGAATGCGAGCACGGCCTCGTCCCGGGCCATACCACACCCATTATCCCGTACTCGAATACGACTGTGACCGCCGGACTCGAGAGCAACAAATATGTCAGTCGCACCTGCGTCCACGGCGTTGTCAACAAGCTCTCGGACAACAGACGCTGGGCGCTCGACGACCTCGCCTGCCGCGATCTGGTTGATTACTGTATCTGGAAGAACTTTTATCTTCACTCCCACACCGGAACGATCTCTATATCTCGCTCCCCCCCATAAAGCCCACCGCGGCGGACCGTGAGCTTCACGGGCTGCCCGGGACGAGAAGCTCGGATAGTATCCTCTACCTCTTCTCGATTGTGAACTCTTTCCCCGTTGATCCGGTAGATCAGGTCAGCGTTATCGATATCCCTGCGAAATCCCCTGAGTTGCCCGCGCGCAACCAGCTTCTCTATCGGTTGAATCCCACCGCGCGCTGCGACTCCATCCAGAACAACTCGGAGCACCATAGGACCCTGATCGGTATCAACTAACTGCCAACCCATGCGCGGGCGACGCACTCTGCCCGTGGAGATCAATTCAGGGAGGATTCTTTTGATGGTATTGATGGGCACCGCAAACCCTATACCGGCAGAATCCCCAGATTGACTCAGGATAGCTGTGTTGATCCCGATCAACCGACCATCAGCATCGAGCAGCGGCCCACCGGAATTACCGGGGTTAATGGCGGCATCGGTTTGAATCAATCCCTTGAGGACTGCACCGCCGGGTGTCTTCATCGAACGATCGATCGAGGAGATTATTCCCGCTGTTAAGCTACGGTAGAGCCCGAAAGGGTTGCCGATCGCCAAGACCCTCTGCCCCACCTCGAGCTTGGAGGAATCTCCATACGGCAAGCCAATCAAGGAAGCCGGAGGGTCCCGGAGTTGAAACACCGCCATATCCGTCTCGGCATCATAGCCGATCAAACGTGCCTGCGCCGTGGCCCCACTCGGGAGCGTGATCTCTACAGTTCCTCGTGATTGGAGGGCCTCCTGCACCACGTGCAAATTGGTGATGACGACCCCTTTGGCCGCATCGACGATGGTACCGGTCCCAGTTCCCTCTCGAGGACGTATCTCGTCGAAGAAGGCAAAGGGATCGAGCTCGTAGCTCTTGGTAGTGATGAACACAACTGCTTGATTTGCACGTTTGTAGACATCGATAGTCTTCTGCTCCTCAATCGTGCGGGTGGCGACGGTAGAAGGCTGCGCAAAGCTCGCCTGCGTTCTCGATAAACTGATTACGAAGAGTACAACACACGCCACTACGACGGTACGGATTCGGTCGTGCTCGAGAGCTCTCATCTTCAATTGAGAGCCCGCTTCCTCGCTTTGACGTCGGAGTACCAAACTCTAATCCCCTTCTAATTGCTCGGTATCGACGGCTGCGGACAGATGTCGAACGCGCTCGACTTTAATCGTTCCCGGTACCATCTCAATCGCACGTTTTATCTTGTCGAGCTGCTGCGCATCCGCGATGGTCAGCTCGAAGCTTATGATCGCCTTTCCGTGCTCGGTCTTGATCTGCGCACTTGTGATATTGGCGCCGTGCGTGGTGATGGCTTGAGACACATTCGCCAACAAACCCAATTGGTCTTGCGCATGCACTGTGATCTTCACCCGCCGCGGAGCGCGAACCTCTGTATCCCAAGATACATCGACTCTACGCAGCGGATCACTATCGAGAATCTGGGCACAATCCGCGTAGTGAACGGTGACACCACGCCCACGGGTAATGAAACCCACTATCCTGTCACCCGGTAGAGGCTCGCAACACTTTGCAAATCGAATCAAAATGTCATCAAGTCCAGATACCCTTACCCCCACACGGTCGCGACTAACTTGTGCCGCGCGCTGAAAGATGCGTTGCAACGGGGTCGGTTGTTTCTCGAGCTTGGCCTCGACCGAAGTATCCTCAGGTAGTAGCCTGGCAATGACCTTGGCCGAGCTGATCTTTCCGTAGCCGACACCAGCAAAGAGGTCCCCCGCCGATTTGAGCCCCATGTCGGCAGCAACCTGGTCGAGCCTACCCTCCTTTTCGAGCTTCTTGACGCTCAGCTTCACCTTGCGCAGGTCCTTCGAGAGCAACTCCATACCGAGCGCCAAGGAGCGCGCATGCTCCTCTGCTTTGAGGAACGCTCGTATACGCTGCTTGGCCTTCGATGATCTGACGAACTTGAGCCAATCTTTGCTCGGAACATGGCTCTTGGAGGTCATGACCTCGACGGTGTCTCCGTTGCTCAGCACGTGATCCAAGGAAACCATCTGACCATTCACGCGTGCTCCCACCGTCCGGTGCCCCACATCCGTATGAACCGAATAGGCGAAATCGACCGGGGTGGAGCCATAGGCAAGCCGAACGAGGTCTCCCTTGGGGGTGAAAACGAACACCTCCTCGGGATACAGCTCCCCTTTGACCGATTGGATGAATTCGTCGGGATTCTTCAAATACTGCTGAGTTTCGACCAATTCTTTGACCCATTGAAGATCGAATGCGGGAGCGGCAGAGCCTCCCTCCTTGTAACGCCAGTGGGCTGCGATACCCTCCTCAGCGACTCGATGCATATCGGGCGTCCGGATCTGGATCTCGATCCGCTGCCCGTCCGGACCTATGACCGTCGTGTGCAACGACTGATACATGTTCGGCTTCGGCATTGCGATGTAATCTTTGAAGCGACCTGGGACGGGCTTCCACGTTGAGTGAACGATACCCAGGGACTCGTAGCAGGCGCGTACCGTCGGTACGATGACACGAAAGCCCAAGATATCGTACACCTCGTCGAACGAGAGTCGATCCTTCTCCATCTTCTGCCAGATCGAGTAGTAGTGCTTTCCTCTACCCTTTACCGAAGCTGAAACTCCCGCCTCAGCAAGGCACTTCTGAATCTCCAAGGTAACTCGCTCGACGTACCCTTCGCGCTGCAGCGCGTTCTCTTTGATGTGTTCCTCTATCTGACGGTACAGCTCTGGACGTAGATGGAGTAGGCACAGGTCTTCCAATTCCGACTTGAGCCAGTGAATACCCAGACGATTGGCGAGCGGTGCATAGATCTCCTGCGTCTCGACAGCGATCCTACGGCGCTTGTCCTCGCTGAAGAACTTCAGCGTGCGCATATTGTGCAATCTGTCACACAACTTCACGAGCACTACCCGAATATCCTTGGCCATAGCCAAGAGCATCTTGCGGAAGTTCTCTGCCTGTTTCTCCTCGCGCGACTCGAACTCTATGCGCGTGAGTTTAGTGACCCCTTCGACGATATCTGCCACTCCGGGACCAAAAAGCTTGTTGAGATCGGCCCGGGTGGTCTCACTATCTTCGATAGTATCGTGTAGTAGCGATGCAATGACCGAGGGCTCATCGAGCTTGAGCTGACAAACGAGGAGTGCTGTCTCTTCGACGTGAGACATGTACGGTTCGCCTGATGCACGCACCTGACCTTGGTGGCACGTGCTCGCGAATTCGTGTGCTTTCTTGAGAGTCTCGAGGTCGGGAGAAGGAATGTACTTTTTAATGGCCTCTGCGATCTTCTCGAAGGACATGGTTGTCGCTCAACTTTTCAATAACCTTCCCTCTCGCGACCTTTCCCTATCTCCAAGATGCAAACGAGTGGGGTGTCTACTCCTCGTCGTCGTCGGAGTCCGCATCACTGGCCCGAGGCGGCGTCGACAGAAGAGAATCTCTGAGGAAGCTTGCCGAACGGGTGTCGTTGCCGTTACCAAAAAGACCCGCACCGATCTCGGCTTTGCGCTCACGTTCAGCAGCTTCAGCGGCGCGCTGAGCCTCCGCCTCACGAGCCTTCTCCTCTTCGTATGCCCGCGCCTCTTCCGATGACATGAACCTAACGCGACCCCCTGCTATCTCACGCAACGCGGTAACAACCGCCTTATTCTTGCGATCGGCCACCTGCGCGGAAGAGCCTTGCAAGAGTTGTTTTGTGCGTTTTGACGCAAGTTGCACGAGGGCAAAACGGTTATTTTCTTGGGTGAGGCAATCCTCAACCGTAATACGAGCCATGGGCGAACTCCGATTAAATCGCGCGATTGAAGCGTTACACACGAGCGAGGCCTATCAGAAGAGAAAACCTAGCCGTGCGTGTCAGCCGTGCGTGCAGACCTTTAGCGAAACATCAGCGCTTCTTCTTGGAGCGAGTAAGACACCGATTTTCTTGTGCTATTTGTTAACCTAGCAGAGTGCTCGGGTGGTGTAAATGGTCTGGTCTTTGGGGGGGCATATTCGACACCTCAACAAGCTGACGATGAGCCTGACTGTTTGTGCGCGAAATCCTCTCTAGGCACCTGGCCCACCAAACAAACCGTGCTCACCCGCAGGGCTTTTATGCAATAAAACCAAATAATTAACCCTTACATTTGCACATGTCTGAATTTCATCGAAGGCCGCCCAGGGGATGCCCATGCCAGCTTCTTGCAGAGCCCGCGCCCGAACGCGTGCGTAAGCAACGCGATCCGGATACACTTGCAGGTAGGTGAAGCCATATGCCGGACCAAGCTCCCGACCCAATTACCCAAGCGCCAACGAATTGCGAAGCGGTTGTATTTCCCCCGTCTCAGGTGGATGCCTCTGCGCCCGCGCCAGTACTTAGTAACTGGGATGCTTCCCATGAGCAACAAGTCCGCCAGATGTCAGAAGTAGAGAGCATACTATCGCTGCGGGAGCACTGGGGGAACGCTTCAACCTCACTCGCCTTGGCCATCATGTATCATCCCGAAACAGATCAGAAGCGCAGGAGACCTGATTCAGAGGCAGAAAACACTCCGAGCGGTACCATAACGGATAATAACGACCTCGACGAAACGGTGTGCAGACGACACATCCTCGCAGCGCGTACCCATCTTCATCCGTACCAACGCTTTTTTACCACATGGCTCACCCGAGAATCTTTTGACACGCAGCTCCTCTCAAACAATCGCCCTGGCTCCACAGCCATTCCTACGCAGATCGAGGTCGTCGAACTGGTTTCTAAAGTGAGCCAGTTGTGCGAGTGGGAAACAAAAAATCCGCTTGCGTCCCCTCTTGTTAAACCTAGAGTTCCTGCACTGGAGGAGATCAAACAAACCCTGGTGGCGCTCGAGCAGTTACTAGCACTGGTCAACCCTCCAGCCAAAGCCCAGCCTTCCGATCGCCCCGTTCCACTTCCACGGCTCGACGACGGGTCAGGCGCTACCGACCGGTGAAGCGACCAAACTACCTCAGTGTGCGCGTATTAACTCCCCGCGCAAGATCTCGAGCCTACACCTTGGCGTCTCATCAGTGTCAACGCCGGTCTGTGCTCTTCCCATCACGCACTACGGGCGTAGTGATGCGAGGTTCTGCCTCGCTTGCCTAGGAAGGATAGTAATCCTGAAGCGCCCGCACAGAGAGGTACGTGCGGTCCTTCACCATACCCAACGCCTCTACAACTGCACGCGCTGCCGCTATGGTGGTGTACGTGGGAATACGAAGTTCGTTGGCGACCAAGCGAATCGAGCGAGAGTCCATCACGGGCTGCCATCCCTCGGGCGTATTGAGTACGAGATCAAGCTCACCGTTGCCCAGCATATCGACCACGTGAGGAGACCCTTCCCGTACCTTGTTAACCCGCTCTACCTCGATACCGTGGGATGCCAGAAAGGCCGCCGTGCCTTTGGTAGCCACCGCCGAGAAACCCAACTCGATGAGCCTGCGGACGACCTCTGGGAGATCCTCTTTGTCTTGATCCTTGACACTGATGAATACAGAGCCCTCGGAAGGCAGGACGATGTTCGACGCAAACTGACTCTTAGCGAACGCACCTCCGAAGTTCGCGTGAATTCCCATGACCTCCCCGGTAGACTTCATCTCGGGACCGAGAACCGTGTCTACTCCCGGGAACTTACTGAAGGGAAATACCGACGCCTTAATCGAGACGTATCCAACCGGCTCAACTTCTCGAACTCCTAACTCACGAATCGTCTTACCTGCCATGATACGCGACGCCAGCTTGGCCCACGGCACACCGGTGGCCTTACTGACGAAAGGCACCGTGCGCGATGCGCGCGGGTTTACCTCGAGGATGTATACCTTACCCTCCCGAGTCACCGCGAATTGAATGTTCATAAGACCAACGACCGCAAGCTCTCTGGCCATGACAACGGCTTGTCGCTTGAGCTCGTCGATCGTCTCGCGCGTGAGGGTCTGTGGTGGCAAACAACATGAACTGTCCCCCGAGTGAATACCGGCCGGTTCGATGTGCTCCATCACCCCTGCGATCACGACCTCCCTTCCATCGCACAGTGCGTCGAGATCGACCTCAACGGCGTTGTCGAGGAACCGATCCAGCAGTACTGGTCGGTCGTGAGAGACTTCGACACCTTCGTGCATGTAGTTTACGATCTCCTCTTCGGTGTAGAGCACGCGCATGGCCCTACCTCCGAGCACGAACGAGGGCCTGATCATGAGCGGAAATCCGATCCTTCGAGCAGCCGCGAGCGCCTCGTCAAGCGACCGCGCCGTAGCAAACTCCGGCTGACTGAGGCCGAGCTTCTTGACGAGTGCCGAAAAGCGTTCACGATCCTCTGCTATGTCTATCGATTCAACTGAGGTTCCGATGATGGGAACGCCCAGAGACGCAAGCTCTCCGGAGATACGCAGAGGCGTTTGACCGCCGAACTGCACGATTACCCCGTGCGGCTTTTCGCGCTCGACGATACCCATCACTGATTCGACCGTGAGCGGCTCGAAGTACAGTCGATCACTCGTATCGTAATCAGTCGAGACCGTCTCGGGGTTGCAGTTAATCATGATGGTCTCGAATCCGTCTGCCTTCAGAGCCATCGCAGCGTGCACACAGCAGTAATCGAACTCGATACCCTGTCCGATTCGATTGGGGCCGGCACCGAGAATGACGATCTTCTTCCTCTGCGTCGGGGCGGCTTCGCTCCCCTTATCATATGTCGAGTACAGATACGGAGTGTGCGCGATGAACTCTGCGGCGCACGTATCCACCGACTTGAATGACGGCAACACTCCGAGCTTCATGCGCAACTCTCGCACATCTCGCTCCTTGCAACCTGTGAGCGCTGCGATCCGTCTGTCAGAGAAACCACAATTCTTGAGCGCTGTGAGCGCTCCAGCATCGAGGTCCGAGAGTTTGGTGCCTTCCAGGCTCTGCTCACGCTCGATAATCTCCGAAAGCTCCCCCAGGAACCACGGGTCGATCTTGGTCGCTGCAAACATCTCACGCACCGAAAAGCCCGCGCGTAACCCCTCTCCGACGTACCACAGCCGGTGAGGAGTTGGCTTACTGCAGGCTTCGAGTAACTCTGATTTTCCCAGATCCTTTACCAACTTGTGCCGATCAAACCCGAAGGTGTCCATCTCCATCGAGCACATCGCTTTCTGCATCGCTTCCTGGAAAGTACGACCGAAAGAGAGCACCTCCCCTACCGACTTCATCTGAGTGCCGAGCGACGGGTCCGCTGTAGGGAACTTCTCGAAGTTGAAGCGAGGGATCTTGACCACCACATAGTCTATCGAAGGCTCAAAGCACGCTGGTGTCTCTTTGGTGATGTCGTTCGAGATTTCGTCGAGCGTAAAGCCCACGGCTAACTTGGCTGCGATCTTAGCGATCGGGAAGCCAGTTGCCTTGGAGGCCAGCGCCGAGCTGCGAGATACACGTGGGTTCATTTCGATCACGATCACTCGCCCATCTCTCGGATTGACGGCGAACTGCACGTTCGAACCACCCGTGTCTACGCCGATCCTGCGGATGATGCGAATCGCCGCATCTCGTAGCAGTTGGTACTCCTTGTCAGTCAGGGTCTGAATCGGGGCGACCGTTATCGAGTCACCGGTATGAACACCCATCGGGTCGAAGTTCTCGATACCGCAGACGATCACAACATTATCCTTGAGATCGCGCATCACCTCGAGCTCGATCTCCTTCCACCCCAGGAGCGACTCCTCGATCAAGACCTCCTGGTTCGGGCTTGCTGAGAGCGCTATGGCTACCTTTCTGTGAAGTTCATCCGCCGCATACACGATACCTCCACCCGTCCCGCCAAGCGTACGCGAGGGGCGCAAAACCATCGGATAACCGAGCTTCTTCGCCGCGTCTTCGGCTCCTGCTATTGAAGTTACGAGCACCGACCTTGCTGATTCGAGCCCGATCTCGTCCATCGCCCGGC
Organism: Bdellovibrionota bacterium; assembly: GCA_040398075.1. Classification (GTDB taxonomy): domain Bacteria; phylum Bdellovibrionota_C; class UBA2361; order UBA2361; family OMII01; genus OMII01. The sequence goes on from JBBAUR010000030.1 coordinate 19,671, forward strand.
GAAAGAGCTCTCGGTCTTCTGCTGTTTTAATCGAATCCACCTTGGCACCGATCAATTCACACCCGTACCGCTCGAATACGCCCCGTTCGTCGAGCTCCAGGGCGGTGTTGAGTGCCGTCTGTCCACCCATCGTAGGAAGAACTGCGTCCGGTCGTTCGATTCGAATGATCTCTTCGACAAAGTCTGCAGTAATCGGCTCTATGTAGGTACGATCAGCGAACTCAGGGTCGGTCATGATCGTCGCCGGATTCGAGTTCACCAAGATGACTCGGTATCCCTCACTCTTGAGCGCTTTTATCGCCTGCGTACCCGAATAATCGAATTCGCAAGCCTGTCCGATTACGATCGGCCCAGAGCCTATCAGGAGGATTGATTTTATGTCAGTTCGCTTTGGCATACAGATCTCGGCACTCTTACAACAAATTCATCACGTCCGTCCTCTTACCCAACTGCCCCTACCACGAGGTCGTAAAACCTCTTGAAGAGATAGCGAGAATCGTGTGGACCTGGAGAAGCTTCGGGGTGGTACTGAACAGAGAAGGCTCTGAGCTCCCTCGATTCCAAGCCCTCAACCGTTTGATCGTTCAAATTGATGTGAGAAACGAAGACGTCTCGGCTAAACCCCCCGCTCTTTACTGCGAAACCGTGGTTCTGAACGGTGATCTCGACCTTTCCCGTTGTTTCGTCTCGTACCGGGTGGTTTCCTCCACGATGACCGAACTTGAGCTTGTAGGTTGATCCTCCCAGGGCCTGACCCAAGATCTGATGCCCCAAACAGATACCGAAGACCGGCACCTTACCAAGCAGCTCCTGTGCCGGTTTCACCACGTATCTGAGCGTTGCCGGATCACCCGGACCGTTCGACAAAAACAGTCCGTCAGGACGCAGCGCCATAATCTCGGCAGAGGTCGTACCAGCCGGCACAACGGTAACTCTGAAACCTACATCGACCAACAGCCGCAAGATGTTGTGCTTCACACCGCAATCTACCGCTACCGCGTGCGGACGAGTGACGAGCTTCTCTTGCGAAAGGTGCCGGTTGTTACCTCCAGACAAACTCCACGGCAAGAGATCCCAGGTGTAGGTGGATTTGCACGACACCGCTCTGACGTAGTCCTTGCCCTCCATAGAACCGAGGGCACGCGCCTGATCGACGAGATCATCAGGATTGATCTTCGAACCGCCCGCCATCACGCCCATCTGTGCACCCTGGTCGCGAAGGTGAGAGACTATCTCGCGGGTGTCTATACCCTCGAGTCCCATCACGCCGTTGCGTGCCAAGTAAGCGGGCAGCGAAACTGAAGCTCTGAAATTAGAGGGATTCTTGTGAGCGCTGCGAACGATTAACCCCTCAGTGTATATACGACCGGACTCGACATCTTCTTCGTTACAGCCGACGTTGCCGATGTGCGGGTAGGTGAAACACATCACCTGACCGGCATAGCTCGGATCGGTGAGTATCTCCTGGTACCCGTACATCGAGGTATTGAACACCGCCTCTCCGGTTACTGGATCGGACACCCCGCGCAGCGCACCAAAGCATCTCCCTTTGAACACCGTGCCATCAGCAAGTGCGAAATAACCCTGTTCGCCCTGTGCTTCGGGGAGCCCCTGTCGATTCTTCTGACTCGTCATACGACCTTCCTCTCTTCCCTCCTCGTCGTTGCAGCTACGATTCGGAGACGAGCTTTCCATCTCGAACTATACACCGCCCCCCAACGAACACGTGCAGCGCTGCACCCACGAGCTCTCGTCCGATAAAGGGACTATTCTTTGACTTGGACCTGAGATCTCCCTCGCCCAACCGCCACCTGCGCTGCGGGTCGACTACCGTAATGTCTGCATCGCGCCCCACCCTGAGGCTACCCGATGCGAGACCGAAGGATCGAGCGGGCCCTGCACACAGCAGCTCTACCATCCGTTTTCTGGGCACCTTACCCTGAACGGCGAATTCCACGAACAGCGGCAGGCTGGTCTGGAGCCCGAGAATGCCAACTGTGGCTCTGGAAAATTCGACCTGCTTGCTGTCGAGGTGGTGCGGCGCATGGTCGCTTGCAATAGCGTCCACCGTCCCGTCAGCTATCCCCCCGAAGAGCCCCTCGATATCCTCGTCGTTCTTGAGCGGAGGCATCATCTTGCAGTTGGTATCGTAGTGCTCGACGCAGCTCTCGTTCAAAACGAGGTGGTGTGGCGCGACTTCACAGGTAACCGCTATACCGTCGTTTTTGGCGCGTCGTATCAGCTCGATACCGCGTGCGGTTGATACGTGACAGATGTGCACCTTACCCTTCGTGAAGCGTGCCAGCTCTATGTCTCGCGCGATCATCACATCCTCTGCGACTCCGGGAAACCCTTTGAGACCCAAGCGCAGCGAGAGCGGACCTTCGTTCATACATCCGCCACAACTGAGATTGCGGTCCTCTTCGTGGCACGACAGCGGTAAGCCCAACATTAGACACCACTCGAGCGCCCGACGCATCAGGCCTGCATCTGCAATGGGATCTCCATCGTCGGAGAACGCCACACATCCGGCCTTGGCCAACTCCGAGTACGGAGCGAGCTGTTTGCCTTCACGGCCCATGGATATTGACCCGATCGGAAGTACCCGGGCAGCCCCTGCCGATCTAGCTTTCTCGAGAATATAGCGTGTCACCTCTGCTGAATCATTCGCAGGGCGCGTGTTGGGCATACAACAGATCGAGGTGTATCCACCGAGCACCGCTGCCTCGGCTCCGGTCTGAATCGTCTCCTTCCACTCCTCTCCCGGCTCTCGGAGATGCACGTGTAAGTCTATACATCCCGGAATAACCCACTGCCCGGTGGCATCGACACGCTCTGCATCGGAATGAGATTTGAGAACGTTGGGTACCTCGATTGCCGTGATGCGACCATCCTCAACTAGGATATCGAACTCCCCCTCACGTCCTTCAGCCGCATCGATTACGGTTCCCCCTTGGATGATAATCGGTCTCACCTTACTGCTCATGCTTGCACATCCTCGTGAGTTGCCACACTGCGGGCCAGGAGATACAGAACCGCCATACGCACCGCTACACCGTTGTTGACCTGCTGGCGGATGAGCGCACGTGGACCATCAGCGACCTCTCCAGCGATCTCTAAGCCTCGGTTCATCGGGCCGGGGTGGAGCACAACGCTCTCGGGGGCGTGCCGAGCGAGCAGGCGCTCGGAAACGCAAAACTCGCGGCTGTACTCGTCCAAGTTCGGAACGAAGTGCGCCGTCTGCCTTTCAAGCTGCATCCGGAGGCAAACCACTACATCGAGCCCCTGGAGGCCCTGTTCGAGATCGTGACACACCGTCACGTGCTCAGACCCAAAGCACTCGACGAACTCTCTTGGAACAAGGGTCGGCGGACCGATCAATCGCACACGATTACCGAGAGCTATGTGTGCCCAGACGTTGCTCCGCACCACTCTCGAGTGACGAACATCTCCGACGAATCCAACGGTGAGCCCCTCGATTGCACGTTGGGAGCTTTCGCCGACCTTTGTAAAATGCTGGCGTAGAGTCAGAAGGTCGAGTAAGGCCTGGGTCGGATGCTCATGCGCCCCATCTCCAGCGTTCACTACCGAAGCGCGCATGAGATGCTTTGCGGCGAACTCAGGCGCTCCACTCTCAGAGTGCCGCATCACCAAGATGTCCGGGTTCATCGCCTCCAGGGTTCGCACGGTGTCGAGCAGGGTTTCGCCCTTCTTGACCGAACTGGAGCCTGCGCTTAGGTTGATAGTATCCGCTGAAAGCCGCTTACCGGCTATATCGAAGCTTGCGAGCGTTCGTGTGCTCGGCTCGAAGAATACATTAACGATCGTTTTTCCGCGAAGGGTCGGGACCTTTTTTATCTCCCGCTCAGACACCTCCACGAATGACTCTGCCGTGTCGAGGTACCGATATATATCTTGCTTCGAAAGCCCTTTTATTCCCAACAAGTGGTCGACCATCGAGCGGCAAGTAAACCGCACCGGAGCAAACTTTACAATAGGCTAAGGGCACATTTCCCGAGTTTTTGAGAGTATCTGGCAGTCTTATCGCTCGTTACGCTCGATAAGGTAGGCGGCATCCTTGTAACCCAGCTCAGAGAGCCTAACCCTGACCAACTGCGACCGCTGCGATGGTACCACCTTGCCCACGTAATCTGCCTGTATCGGAAGCTCCCGAAACCCGCGGTCGACCAACACAGCCAGCTCGACCCGACGCGGTCGGCCGAAGTCGATGATCGCATCCAACGCTGATCGAATGGTTCTACCGGTGAACAGCACGTCGTCCACCAACACGATTCTCGACCCAGCTATCCGAAACGGCAGATCGGTTCCGCGCAACGTCGGTTGTGACTGAGTGCTCGACAGATCGTCGCGGTAAAGGGTTATGTCGATGACGCCGTAGCCTACCTCAATACCCTCGATCTGCTGAATATGTGTCTGCAGCCGCTTGGCCAGAAACTCCCCGCCCGTTCGAATGCCGACGACCGCCAGATTCTTGAGGTCGCGATCCTTCTCCACGATCTCGTAACTCATACGAGACACCGACCGTGCAATGGTCTCTTCATCCATGACCATCTGCCAATCACGCGGAACAGATTTGTACTTCTGCGTCATACCTCTTACGTCCTTTCAGCTATCGGTATCTCCCCTGCGCTGCCGCCACGAGCTCAAACTGCCACAGCGTCACGTTATATCCCATCACAGAGAGCTCTAGCTTCTCACGATACGGCAGTTCGATGGTCATGACCGAATCTCCGCGCTGGATAGCTACATCGCGCTCCTGCGCCGGAATTCCATGGCGCCTGATCACTCGGCCAACGAGTCGACGGATCTCCTCATCGGATGCAACTGCCCCCTGCTCCCCGATTACCTGTCCGAACTGATTACGCAGGTCGAGATAGTAGTAGTAGATCGGGATTAACTTGTACCCTAACCATCCGGCAACTGCCAGCAAAAGGCCCAGCCCCGCCGTCTTGAGGAGCACACGCCCCCGCTCAGACCGACTTTCGGCACACAAACGCCAACCCATACAAGGGTTTTAGCAAGGAGGAGGCTGCTGGCGATAGAGCTAAAACAGCTGCTCACTTCGTGGCTGTGTCTTAAAGGGTCCGGCTCTGAGGCGCGGATGTAGCCCCGCTCACGACACAACTCGCGGATCTTTCTCACTTTGTCCAGCCCTATCCCCTTAAGGGAGATGCCAAATGGTCGATATTCCTAATGAGGTTCACCACGAGGAGGCCTATGGGCAAGGGTTGCCTGGAAATCACAACACAGCTCGGAGTACTTATACTTGTATCGCTGATGAGCCGTGCCGAGGCACAAACCTCATCAGGTGCATTGTGTGATGCCGATCGGTTGATCCTCGAGGTACGCGAGCCGACGACACCGGCTGCACGACGAACCCTCTCGACAATTCACAGCACTCCTCGCCAGAGCACACACGGCCCCAAGCTGCGCTACGAGTTGAACCGTGGTCGCTTCAGGAGCATCGAGTTCCGCGGATCTAACCAAGCTGCCCGGATGCGCTCACTGGGCGGGTCTGCGTCACAAACGGTTCCGTGCGAAACCCGACAACAGGCCTGCGCTCAGATCACCGAACTGGTGTCAGAGGTGCTCCGGTGCGAACCGGTGCACGCCTACGCGATTCAAACCGATGCCAACGATACGCACAGTAGGCTGCAGTGGGGGTTGAGCGATCTGCCCGGGGAGTTCGGAATAAAGGCACCCAGCGCTTGGCAGTACTCCCGGGGCAAAGATACCGTTATCGCGATCATCGATACCGGTGTTGATTACAAGCACTTTGAACTCGCACCGAACATCTGGACAAACCCACGCGAGCGAAAAAACGGCGCAGACGACGATCGTAATGGAGTGGCAGATGATGTGCACGGCTGGGACTTTGCCGACCGTGACCCCGATCCGATGGATTACTACGGACACGGAACTCACGTTGCAGGGCTCACTGTTGCTGCGGGTAACAAGAGATCCGGAATAGTAGGTGCAGCCTTCGAATCGAAGGTGTTAGCCCTGAAGGTGCTTGCTGATGGTGAGACGTTCTTCCGCGAAGACGACGTAGCAGCTGCTATCAACTACGCCACCGACTTCGCTCAATCGAGCGGAAAACGGACTATCATGAATCTCTCGCTCGGTGGTTTCGGTGAATCAAGGGTGCTACGCGAAGCGATCCACGCCGCCACTGCCGCTGGGGTCGTAGTAGTCGCGGCAGCGGGTAACACCAACCGGAACACGGATATTACCCAGTTCACTCCAACTACTTTTCCCGAGGTCATCGGCGTTGCATCAATCGGACGTACCGGGCTCCGCTCGCAGTTCTCGAATCACGGGGCTCACACCGTTGATATAGCGGCTCCCGGTGAGGACATCGTGAGTACCGTACCGGGTGGCCTCACGGCACGGGCAAGCGGAACATCCCAAGCAGCTCCTTTTGTGAGCGCTACCGCTGCGCTCACACTTTCACGCTGCTCGAGCTCGACCAACGTCATAAGCCCCTCGTACTTGAGCTACCTGCTCAAACGCTCGGCTACACCCCTCTCAGCTGACTTCACTCAGAGTGGATTGGTAAACGCACTCGAGGCATTGCAATGGTGTAGCGCCTTGGTTGCGCCTTTCGACATGCAGGGACGCTACCACTATCTCCTCCTGAGCAACCCGGGAGCAGCCAGTTCGTACAAGGTGTGGCTCGAAGCCGGTGACGGAACGGTCCTTCCCATCTCCGCTGGCGATATCGGAGTACGCGCCAAGAAGAAGGTTTCTCTCGATCTCGGAACCAATGTTGTCATAGCGGAAGGGAGGGCGCGCTTGTTCGTAGCCGCTTCGAACCCCTCGCTTACTGCACTGCTCAAAGTTGCCGCGCCGCTCAGCAGGGCAAAAGGTGGCTTTCACCCGCACGTGCTGCGCTTGAGCCCAGCACGCACACAACCATCTTCACTGACCTTCAAAGTTCCCCAGCTTGGGGCTAAAGGCTATCGAGCGACTCTCTCCATAGTTAGTCGGGGACCACTACCGCAGGAATATATGTACGAGATCTTTAAAGGATCGAAGTCACTCGGGCAGAGGGCCATCGCGACGGGCCCACTGGTGGACGCCTCACCCGTCTTACCTCAGGCAACCCTGCCTAGCACCACAATGGGTGATGTGCCTGAGCCGTCAGAAGTGGGTGCTCCACAACCGATCGCCGCCCCATTTAGCACGTTCGACCTGCCTCTGGATGGTCCAGGCTCCTACCTAGTAACACTGACGGTTCGCTCAAGCGATCCTGAGCCGTTCTCGGCGTCGGTGCTCGTTGGACGCACGTACTGAAACACGCTACTCCCGGGGAGGAGCTCGTCGCAGCTCTACCGGTCCCTCCCTTTCTAAGGGGATCGCCTGTCGTTTAGGTCATGGTGCTCTGTGTCTCACTCCACGTATACTCCTATGAGAACGGTTATGTCGAATGCTCTTCGCCCATCGACGCTCCTCCTCGTAGCTGCCCTCCTGCTTGCAGTGGGTATTGGCAATCTCTGGATCGGGCAATCAAAGAGCAGTTATTATGCTCAAGCCTTGCGTGAGGCCTTGAGCCCCAGCAAATCCCATCCTCACGGCAAACATTCGCCCGATTCACTCTACGTCAAGCGCCTCCGTTCTCGTGAACAGTACTACAACATCGTCCGTGGTGGCGGGGTCATAATGCTTGTCAGCAGCGTTGCATTGGTGCTCATGTACGCGGTGCGCAGACGTTCTTGTAGGGCAAGTACCGAAAATACCCATCAAGCCGTAGATATGCAGTGAGCCTTTCGAATAAACCCTGCGCGAGTAATTTTTTGAAAAATCACTCGCAATAGCAGGGCGAGCGCAAGCAACTGGAGCACGATCTAATGAGGCTGGGTTTATTTGCGTGGAGCTTCCTTAGGCGCCCTGGACAGAGCAGACGCTAGCGCCCCTGAGCACTCCTCGATCCGATCTTTCAATGCCTTATGCTCCTGGGGCGATAGAGTGTTTTTACCCTCTTCCTCAAGCCGACGCAGCCGGCCGAGGGTACCGACCACGTTCTCTAACGATTGCTCGAACTCAACCTTGGATTCAAATGGATTGGTGTGATGCTCGAGCATCGCCTTGGTAACATCCCGGCATGAGTGAGAGAAATCTACCAAAGGGTCGACATCAGCCCGAACAGTTGTGCTCGACCCGAGACCAACCATCGCTATCCCAAGGACAAAACTCTCTAGTTGTACCCGTATCTTCATGGAACTCCCCTCATGTAGAGAGTTTATCGGATAGCTCCGAGAGGAGACTTGAGGAAATTGCAGAAGTTTTTCCCGGTTGGTGACGATAGAAAGGTCAGTTGGGGGCACCGGAGGGAGAACGCGTCAGGCGCAACCCTTCCTGGGCCCGGGGATTTCCATGGGGGAAGGATTTACATGACCGCACCGAGAGCACTTGAACCGATCGCACTCGGCCTTCAAAGCGTATCTCTGCGCTGCGATTCCCTCGCACGATCTCTACTACGAGGAGTATTGGTAGCCTTTGTTTTATCTTTCACGCTCGATTGCAGTCATGCAGTACCTATCGATACCTTCACAGATATTCATGCGCCGGTGGAGGCACTGTGCGAGGTTGGCAAAAATCAAGTGTGCACGGCAGTAAATGCAGCTGGGGCCTTGGGAGGGAAGCGTTCCCTTGCAGTGACGTGCACCTCGCTCGGCGGTCTTTCGGTTCGTGGCTCTGTCCTTACCTCCCCCCGCTCTCGCGGTCAGTTCAGCGAAGACTTCTATTCTAGCGGGCGCCTCCTGTTTGCATACGAAGGTGCGAACATATCGTGCGGCAACGGCAACACCTCCTCCTATACGAATATCAATCCGCCCCTCCATTACAGCTCAGACTTCAGTGGGAATGGCTTGCACGGGGTCGATCTTTTGAGTGGTTGCGTAGCTGGCCCGAACCAAGGGTTCAATATAGTCGTTGATTACGACTACGCATTTGCCACTTCGCTCCTACTCAGGATAGTTGTACGCGATATGACTGGGGGCTTGAGCGCCTGTGAAAAGGTGTTGAATCGCCAGTACACGAACGAATTAGTGGTAGTGCCACACTCGTCGTGCTTTGCACTGAACGGGCAACCAGCAAACCTCAGATCGGTCAAAGCGGTGTACCTAGAGATCCCGGTTGACCCTGGAACAGCAGATGGCGGGAGCTTCACCGCTCAGGATGTCGGCCTCATGTATTTCGATTCGTGTACTGCACCTCCTCCGACCCCGACGGCCACGTGCACCGCGACCGCGACGCACACCCGCACAGCGACACCGTCAGCCACACCAACATGTCCGGCCACCGCAACACGTACCGCCACAGCCACTGCTACTGCAACCAGAACAGCAACTGCAACTGCAACGGCAACCTCGACTCACACCCCTGCCTGCACCGCAACTCCCACTCGAACCGCGACACCAACGGCTACTGCAACGCGTACAGCCACTGCTACTGCAACCAGCACGGCAACTGCAACAGCTACCGCCACAAATACCCGAACCACGACCCCAACAGCTACGGCAACACGCACCGCTACAGCTGCATCCACTGCTACAGCAACACTCACAGCCACTCGCACTGCAACAGCTACCGCCACAAATACCCGAACCACGACCCCGACAGCTACGGCAACACGCACCGCCACAGCTACATCCACTGCTACAGCAACACGTACAGCCACTCGCACTGCAACAGCTACCGCCACAAATACCCGAACCACGACCCCGACAGCTACGGCAACACGCACCGCCACAGCTACATCCACTGCTACAGCAACACGTACAGCCACTCGCACTGCAACAGCTACCGCCACAAATACCCGAACCACGACCCCGACAGCTACGGCAACACGGACCGCTACGGCTACGTCTACTGCTACAGCAACACGCACAGCCACCCGTACTGCAACAGCCATCGCCACAAATACCCGAACCACAACCCCAACAGCTACGGTAACACGCACCGCTACAGCTACTTCCACTGCTAGCGCCACCAGCTCGGCAACTGCTACTGCGACACGCACGGCGACCCGTACCGCGACAGCAACAGAGACTCGCACTGTCGTTCCTACTACTACGAGAACCCCCAGTCCTATCCCTACTCTCGTCGCTACTTCGACACCCGTACCAACTTCGACCCCTCCGGTTGATTGCCTGGGCGTCCCAAATGGATCTGCTCGGCCAGATCAGTGTGGTGTGTGTAACGGTAATAACTCCTGCGTAGGCTGCGATGGTGTCCCCAATAGCGGAGCTTTCGTAGGGTGTGACGGAGTATGCAGTGTCAATGGGAAGGTGAACGATAGGTGCGGAGTCTGTGGAGGTACCGAATTCGCCGATCCTCCCCAGTGCACCATCGTAGATCCTGATAATTGCGTTGAAGTGGACGCGCCACCTCAGCTGACTGCTTTCAGGCGACGGTTCATTCGCAGCGCCAACCTGCTGTACAAGCGCTTGCAAGCAGAGGTAGAACGCGCTCAGCGTTATCAGTGCTCCATCGAATATGCAGGCGCACTGCGCCTCGGTCGAGAGGAATTGAATTTCCTAATCGAAGAAAGTCGTAAGATCTTCCATTCCGGCACGATAAGGGTTTGCAACAACACCTGCGTGACTGTCGCTTACGCTGAACACATCAAAGCGTTACGTCCGACCTTCAGACGGCTCTCCGAACGTGCACTCAGCATAGCCAAGCAAGTAGCCGCTTGCATCCAAGCCAAAGGCATTCCACGTCCATCCAAGCGACCATCGTCCAGCGCTATACAAACGACAAATGAGGTGCGCGAGGAGATCAACAGACTCGTAGAAGAGTGTCGCAAGCTCGGAACGATATGTAAGAAGAGATCAGGTCGCTGAAAAGGTGGGCCGCTTTCGTAGAGAATCCACCCCTTGCCGCCTCTCACCGGACTTTAACAGGCTGCGCGATGGGATAGTGATCTTCAAGGGGTAGTTAACGATTCACACTCCCTGGCCGAGGGAACCGTTCCAGAGGACATCAATTCACACCTGGGCCCAAGACCCTAATGGGGCACTGATCTCCCTGGATAGGAGTTATACATAAAAAAACAGCCACTTGTGCCAAGCACCATCGCACATATTGCTCCCAGGTAAGAGCCGAGAGGTGAGTCGCATAAGCTCTCCAGAGGTGATATCCTGCTGCCCGGCGCGGTGCACTGAACTACCGTATGCCTATAACAGAGAGATAGAGAGAGAACGTCATGGAACGCCCACGAAATGCTGCAAAGCTGGTCGAAACGGGTATGCGCAGGTCACGAGGTACTTTGTGCCGCCTAGTGTGTAGGGCTTTTTCGGTATGCCTCGTCTGCTCGGTGCTCGTTTTCGCGGGCGACGCGAAAGCTTCGCGTGGATATGCCTGTAACGATAAGCCGTGTTCAGATGAACGCAAGACCTACGTCGAAAATTCAGCCCGGCGTGCCTGCGCGTTGTCTCGAGCCCTCGATAGGGCTCTCAAAAGAAAGGCGCGCGAGGAACAGATGCTCGCTGACCTCGTTGCTCGGCTCAATCGGTGCCTGGCACGAAGACGGGGACACTGCCAATACCTGGCGCTGCGCGTGATGGGGATGAATCGACGAATCGCTGCCACCCAACGTTCGATCAACTCGCTCGTAGCACGGGCGCAAGCATCATGCCGAGTCTCGTTGCCCAACGGAGTGCCAGGGAATCCTCCGACCTGTGAAGAGACTGAGGCGAGCAATTATTGCCCCATAGCAAATGAGCAACAGGCGCTGCAAAGCCTCCAACAGCGCTGCGCTGACCTCGAGGCTGAGAAGCTTCAGCAGGCGTTGTGCGACAACTGTAACAATCAAAACATAATCGTGGCTGCCTCGCTTGGGTCGGGCAACTTTGCACAGCTAGCTGCAGGCGTGCCCTCCGTTTGCGACCCTAGTTTTGAAGAGCCGGTTCCAGTGGCAACTCCAGTACCGGAGCAAATCAACTATCCGATCGGTTTGAGCGGGCCAAACGAGGTGGACCTCGCCGAAATCCCAGGCCGCTAAAAGGCGGCACTGCTCGCCTCCCCCTCGTCATTCACTCAGAGAGAGAGGGCACACGGAAGGTATAAAATTTACCGACTCTGGCTGTGAGCACACCTCAGTAGCAGCTCACTCTCACAGAGTTAAAAAACCACGCATCATTTGCGGAGTTACATGCAGTCCGCCTCATGAGTGCCGCCGCATGCCCATCCCCCGATAACCATGCAAATCGACAGCTACCGAATTGACACCCTGGCAGATCGTTTTGGAGGTGACAGGCAGACATAGAGAAAAAACAGATATTCAACCTATCTCCGATCGTATCGATACTGAGTAACGCAGCGAGCGCAACGAGCGCAATCAGGATACCCGTTTCTGGAGAGACTGCACCGACGGAACCATTCGCTCTGACTCGCCGCTTACTCAGCCTCGAAAGCTCACAGAGGGTCTCAAGATAGCTAACTTTCTTCATCTGCATACCTTAAAAAACGTCACAGAGCTCCTCTCTACCAGCTCAGGATCGCAATATCAAAAACGAAATCTGGCATCTGACTAGCGACCGTTGTGCCGGTAGTCTTCCACAGATGTAATCGAATCAAGGCTGGTAAGGCTGTTAGACCAACAGTGATTCCAGGTGACTCAGCTAGAAGCGCCAACCTGCTCGTAGTCCCCCCCGGGGCTGCTAGGTCTGGAAAGGTGCTCTCTCCCAAAACGGGAAAGATGGACATAGGACTATCGTTTTGCGGGGGGATATTGACGCCCCTCGAGTCAGCGATATTTACGGCGAGCGACCTGTAGTTGGCAGCGAAAGAGTTGAGAGAGATTAAATTAATGAGAAGCTCACCCGACGTACGGGATGCTTCCCCGTTCTCGTTAATGTAGGCGCTGCCCCACACCACCGGAGAGACTGCACAGGTTGCTAATGCACTTTTTTCATTGGGACGGAACGTCACACTTATGCAGGAGAGAAGACTACCCTGATCCGCGGAAGAGGTATCTGATGTGCTCGCTAGACGTGGCGCGACGAGAAGATGCGGATTGAGAAGCACCTGTGCCGATCCTAATGTTTTACTTGCAACACCTACATCGTAAACCTCGTGCCACGGGAGCCCCTGGTCGCCGAGAACATGGCGAAAAATTGCAGAGAAATCGCCCTTTAGAATCCCGTAAGAAGCCAGCCTATCTCTGGCCCTCACGATGTCGGAGGTGTGAACCGGTAGGGGAAGGTTTGAAATGCACGGGATCTCGGTTGCCTCGTTTAGCGGCGGTGATATTTCGACCACCGGCAAGTCCCAACTTTTACTGCCCCACACCAACCTCAAGATTATGAAAGTCGCGAGAACTACTGCGGCTACGCGTTGAACAAGACGAATGGAAGGCATAGGGTAGCGATTTACCGAATAAAAGATCCAACGCAATTATATCAACTCCGAGGAGACCGGACGAGAGTCGTGTTGTCACTTATAACGATTAGGTGCTTGCGGCTGTCGGCACCGTTGTCGAGCACTATCGGCGCAAGCATAGCAAACAAGCATGCAATTAAAGGCTTGCATTTATTACGCTTTTGGCACAGCCGCTTTGTGGCTTGATTAGGCTCACAGCAGCGCCTATCATCTTCGGCAAGACTACCTTCTGATAGTCTCTCAACAAGGTGATATCGTGATTAGCTTTAGCGCGCTCCTCAATTCAACATCGACAGCCCTTCCCTTGTTCCGCGGCGCTCCTACCTAGGGGCCACGAGCTTTTTTCCCCCGATTTTCGATAACGGCGAGACGCCTTGAGCATCGGCGTGCCCACGGGCAGCTTCTCGGCCGTTGCAATCAGTCACGAGTCAATCAATCCGTACGCACGAGGTATATATGGTTCAGAGCACTTCACATTTAGACATTTTTTTGGCTGCCCCTCTCAACACGGGGAGACCATCCACACCCGGTACAAAGAGCACTCTGTCCAGTAGTACTGCTCCCCTCTACTCTCCGCCCGTATTACTCACCGATGTTTCGAGCCGAATCACATCAAAAATACTGGCTGAGGGTCATGAAGACGTTAGTGGAGAGGGCGCAGATGACCCTGTCGGGAAGCTCATACAGGAGAGACTCACATCGACGCCAACTTGCGGAAGACGGGCGGACGAGATTATGGGGGCAATCGTAGCGCGCGGATGGATTACAGCTCCGCGTATCGAGCTCTTTAAAAACTGCTGCGAGTCGCCATCCCCTGCAGCGGTATCGTGGCTGGGTGTGCTCGACAATACGCTCCGAATAGCCACAGAGCGTGAGGATATCGTCGCTCGTTTAACCCGAAAGGGGGCATCGTACGGACTTGACCTCTCACAAGAACTCAACGGCTCTATGCTACGCTTGGACCGCGAGGGCTCTGCACTATTCGAGGAGGCTGTTCGCAAGACAGAGGCCTTGCTGCATTCCTTCGAAGGACCAAGCTGTCATGAGCTCGCGCGCGACCTCCTCACTGTGTGTATCAAGCCCGGAGATAAATCGATTAAACCCGAGGCAGTGAACGATTTCCTGACACAGGGTCGAAGAGTATCGCGGCTTTCAACCGATCAGTTCTCACCGAAGTTAGTGTTTGATACGGCGATTGAACAGGGATGGATGCAGGTGAGTGAAACAGCGCTCGTTAAGAGGTTTCTTCTCAAAAAAGGCGACAGCGCATGGCCGATCATGCATGCTCTGAAGGCACTCCGCCTCGAGCTGAACCACCGCTCCCAGATACTCCAAGATCTGGAGAAGCGCGGAATTCAAATCCCCGAGAGCATTAACATACTAAAGGATGTGGTTAGTCGAGCTGCAACAGTGCAGTTCGTCCGTCTCGTGAATGACTTGAAGAACTCCTAGCAGAGAGCGCCGGTCGAGTTACGCCTCCCCCGGCGTTCAGAGATTTTGATTGACTGCCCTCGAGAGCGTAGCAAGATGAGGCTAAAGCTCAGTGAGGGATGAAACTCTGCCGCTACAGGTGCTCCTTCCCCGCGTTGCTTTCTCCGAGTGAGGTCTGTACTTCGATTAGCTCTCCCTTGGCAGCTAGGCTACACAACAACGTCTATTTCCCCAAAGCACCCCATTATGGAGTACCCGTTGGACGCATCTGTCCAAGAGGGGCTTGGCAGGCTCTCACCTCACGCGCGCGCGAGCCTGCCCGAGAGGTCTTACTGCTCCTCTCCCTCAGCATCGCCCTCATCGGTGTGCTCCCAGCAGTTATCGAGGGTAGCATCGTCGAAGGTCGAATCGTCACCCGCAGCGTCCAACTCAACACCCTGAATCACGCATGGCCACGATTCCTTACCACCTACCTTGCGGAACACCAGACGAAAATCCCACTTCCCAGGGGTCACATTTTTCACAGTGAGGGTATCCTTCGGCTGCAAGATCTTGTCGTTGAGGAGATCATCGCCCCACTTGGTTGTTTGCTCGGGCGAGACGTATACCTCTGTGATCTCGTACCCTGAGCCGTTCCGAATAACGACGTCCGCCCACGCAGACGAGCTGATCAACGCCAATGCACACCCGAGAAGAACTCTCTTAATCATCAATTTCTCCCTGAACCCCAAAAGTCGGTTGTTCGATTTTTAGCCAGATTACAAAACACTCACCCTGAGATGCTCCTGAAAAGGTCATTTTTAACCCCTCGCTGCAGCTCCCCGTGAACGTTCTTCCTTCGTCTTATAGTAAAAGCTGCGCAAAGGTGAAACTTGAATTTTTGGCTCCTTTGAGATTCGACAAAGAGCTGCGGGACACTAGCTCAAGTGGGAACCCTCCTCGATAAAAAACGAGTGTAGTCTGTGGATTAGCTCTCGTAGCGACCAAGGGGGTGGTCCCACTTGCGTAATTGCTCAGCTGTTGCCAATGTCTGAGGTCATGATGAAAAGCCTCACAAACCTCTTCCTGGTATGTCTGCTGACAACGGCTTGTGGCAGCACCCCGGTGCCCGCCCCGCAAAACCTTCGGAATGTCCCTTTCCCGCAGGTTCAGGGCCGCGCCCTAAACGATAAGCAAGTTACACTGCCCGACGCCTACCGGGGCAAGCCGACGCTCGTGCTGGTGGGATACATTCAAAGGGCGCAGTTCGACATTGATCGCTGGATCCTCGGCGCGCTCCAAGCCGGCATCAAGGCCCAGATAGTGGAAGTTCCAACGATCGCTGGGATGGCTCCTCGCATGGTGCAAGGCTTCATAGACAGCGGTATGCGTAGTGGAATCCCTGAATCAGATTGGGGCTCCGTCGTCACGGTTTATGAGGATGCACCTCTTATCATCGAGGCTCTCGGAAACGAAAAACCAAACGTAGCTCGCGCCGTTTTGCTGGACAAGAACGGCACCATAGTTTGGACGTCGAACTCCGGCTACTCGGCCTCCCAGATCCTAGAGCTCGAAAAAATGGTAGCTGCGTTGGGGAACTAAACAGATCGGGCGCCCCTCTCCTGCCCGCTTTGCTAGGTATCATCCCAGGCTCGTAGACGCATAACCTCATGGTAACGTCTCTAAGTCTTTGGGCTACCAAGTCAGTATGCGTGCACTGCTACTATCCCGCCTTTTTATGCTCGTTATCTTTGCGGCCATAGGCACTCACGACCACGCCCACGCCGCAAACCATCCAAACTCCCGCCCGCTGTGGGTTACCATGCACACAACGGCGATCGAGAAATATCGCACCCCGTGTATCGTATCAGAACGACTGCTGAAGGAGTCGCGTGTCGAGTTCACGAAGATTCTGGAGCCGATGGGCCCTTGGCCTTGGTTTCAACTAACAGACGACCAGGGCAATCAGAGGCGCATCAACGGGGTCTTGACCCAAGATGATATTGAAGCCATCAAGCGTGGTGAATTTCCCGAGCGTGATTGACGAACGGCCGCGAAACTGCCCGGTATCGAACTAGGTATCTAACCTCGAGAGAGGCTTCTCATTGACCGCTACCTCCTCGAGCACGAATCGATTGTACGCGCTCACGACATCGCTTCCCATTTCCAGAGAGAGTGATTCCTTACCCATCTTTGTAACCTGATCCCCCTTGGCCCCACCTATTAAACCAACGAATGCAGAGCGCTCTCCCACAGGTGGAAAGGCTATTCCGCCAGAGATGCCCCTTAAACCTTGGATACTGGTTGTATCGAGCCCTTCCGGCGTCGCCATACCTCCCACAACCATAGTTCCCCACGCAAGGCTACGAGCCCACGTCGACAGCACTGTGGGGCTAGAGGTGCGAACTGAACCAAGCAGGTCTCCTGAGCGGGGGTCAACTGCGACTGCACTGAAGGGCTCCCATGAATAGAGCGAAGTTTCTGCTACCTTGATAATCGTTTCTTTACCGCTTTCCATCGAAATGCTGAGCGGAACCGGCACGTACACCTCTGACGTACCGATTCGATCGTTGTCGAGTGCTGGCGAAGCTATCGTTCGTAACCCCAATTCCACCATCGGAAGGGGTCGATACTGTTGCGGGAGCTGAAAGCGTACACGCACAGAGTCACGACTATCGAGGCGCTTGTCAGCGATAAACTCTCCGTTTGCGGATAACACGACACGGTAGAAACGCGTTCCCTGCTGAGGCATGCGTAGCTTGAACACGAGGTCTCCGCTAACATCCGATGGACGCACTACCATCCTCACCTGTTGCCCCTGAATGGGGGAATCAACTCCAGCTGAATCAGTCCCCGCGGCTGCAGCGTTTTCCTTAGGAACAACATCGGCACCGACGAATGAGCGTAGGTAGCGAGACATACTATCCGCTACCGCGTTGTATCCCCGATCCGAGAGGAGCTTTCCACGCCCGAACAGCAGCGGATCTTCGGAACCGGCCAGGTTCTCGGCTAATGGCACGAACAGCGCCGCCTCAGATGAGGCGACCTGCTGCATCGCATCTCGATATCCCGACTCCCTTTCTTCGATGATCGGCTCGGACACGAGAACCACCTTAATCCCTGCCGAACTGAGCTCGCGGACCAATTCACGCAACTCCGTGTGGTACTCTTCGACGGGAACCCGCGCCGACGGCTCCTCACGAACTGGGACGACGGCCTCAGGTCCACGAAGGAAACGATAGAGCGTACTATTCAGCACGCTCTCGGCGAAAGGTATCTCAGTGACCTGCGTCGCACGTTGTACCTGTTCAATCGCTTCGCGTTCGGTTAGGCCTCGCAGGCCGTATGAATTGACACCTATCTCGCTGTCCGGCGCCCACCCCACCACGACTACGATGTCGGGCTTGACCGGTATCAACTTCTCACGTGCAATCCTGCGTAAATCGTAGATCGACGCGCCGTCTACCGAGGCATCCTGTACCTGGACATCTGTGCCTGCGCCACGCAGACTCTGCTGAAGACGCCCAGCTAGACTGCGTACCCCGGAGAAGGGAAAGCCTGTTGTGGCAGTGCCTCCAAGGACGAAGGCCTTGAGTTTGGCGGCCCCCTCTGGCGCAGTAACGTTGAGCTGTTCGATAGCTGAATCAATCAATCGGGAAGGAATGAGCGCCTCGAGTTGGCGTAGGTCTTCTCGAACGATATCTTGCGGTAACTTATCGAGAAATATCTCACTCGCGAGCACCAACGACACCATCGACCACAGCGAGAACATAAAGGCAGCTTTGAAGATTCTGCCGAGCGCACAGGACATACTGAGGAGCGATGCACACAGGAGCACTACACCGGCTCCACCCTTCCACCCCGGAGCGTAGGTGTTCATCAACTCAGGTCGACTAACGAGAACGGCCACAACCAGGAGTGCCGAACCGAGCACTGCTAGGTACACCGTCTTGAGCATACCGACGCCCCGTACTCCCGCTGCTACGACCGGCCGCACGACGACCCACCCGAGAGCCAAGGCGATCAGCAACAGCCAGCCCGCCCCGATCAGCAGCTCTGGCTTGAGCCCCGTAAACTCCTCCGTCAGGGGCAGCTCCGCGAACGGCAACCCGAGCGGAAGCGTTGCTACCGGGAGTGTCGCGAGGAAGGAGATCCGTAGAAGCTTGCTAATCAGCCATGAACCGACGACGAGAGCTACCGGGAGCGCCAAGGTGTACCAGGGTAACGATTCCAACTGCATCATGCGTTATCCTCAGTCTTGGTATCCCCTAGCGTGCCTTTGATAGAGAGCATCCCTACCTCGCGCGGCTCCAGATTCGATGCCACAAGCACCCTGCCTTTGGCGGCTCCAGGATAAGCAACCTCTACGATCTTCTCCCCAGCACACGACACCGATACGCCATCTGGTGTCACAGAGACCTCATAGCGTTCTCCTTCCTTTAGGTGCGCCCTACTAACCTGCGCTTGTGGTATCAAGATGCCGGAATGGGAACGCAGAAACGACCGAACCCCTTCTGGGGTGAAACGCAGCATCACCGCACCGTTGGAAGTCTGCCCCACCCCTAGATCAAAAAAGGTGTCAGGGCGCTCCCATTTGAAAGCGAGCGTTGCGCTGTCGAGGTGGAAGCCACCTATGGAACTGCGCTTGAGGGTGAAGGTCTGTACGAACATGTCGCTCACGTCGATACCATCGACGAGTACCGGCTCGGATGCTTCCCACCGCTCCCGCGAGAGAAGCGCTCGACCGGATACCCCTGAGAGACGCTCCACCCGACTACGAACCGCGAGCTCCTGCGATTCCCGCTCGGTACGCGGCAGCATGAGCGAGGCACGCCCCTCCTCCCAATCAGCCTTGAGTCCGGCGTGAGCAGTACGTTGGCGTTGATCAAGCGCTCGACCACACACCACCGCAAGCACAACACACCCTATCAGGGCGACCGAGAGTGCTAAACGATTGGCCGACGAGGGGCGTTTGCGCGAAGTCGATGTAGAAGAATAACGGCGGTTCTTTTTCACACACAGAGGTTACAAGGAAGGGAGAAGATCAAGCAACACCTTTACAAAGCTGGCACTGGGTATTCCCCTCCCCGACCCCCTCATTTCGCGGCAAAGCCCTCTTGGGAAGGCCTGTGACCCACGTTCCGAGGCTTAAGGTTTTTAAGGGGTCTTGAGGCCCTGGCACAAGGCTCCGGCCGGAAAGCTGCTTCCTTATCCACCGTATTTCCCGCGGAGTGTAGGTCGGAGTCTTCCGGTCTTCGTTTCTCAACGGCCGATTACTAGAAGTGGTCTCATAAATACCTAATCGTACAAAAGTAAAAGTAGGCGTCA
>JBBAUR010000031.1:0-38204 GCA_040398075.1 Bdellovibrionota bacterium
AGATAATGAGTAAGATGCGCTGTGGTGACGGATCACTCCGAGCCGACTACCCGTTTGTCTTCGGGGAACTTCTCCCGTAGAGAAGGGAGGTAACCGCACGGACCGAGCTGGCGAGTTCTGATTTATCGGGTGGAATAGTGAGTAATGCCGGCAAGTAATCGACGTGCTTGCCAAGTGTGGGTAGCTCAAGCACTTTTCACCCGCAAGCCTTTCTGTATTTCGACGAGACTCGAAATGCCGTAGCCCATCGAATCTCGTTTGTTGCTTTCATACTGGATGAGTAGTAGCTTATTGCAACGTAGTGGCGTTAGCAGTTCCCAAAAAACGCCAAAGCATAGGTGTGATGTGCGAAATACCCAAGCACGAAAATCGATCATAGAGTTTCTAACCAATCGAGAACAGCCAACTTCGGCCAAAGAGATCGTAGAGGCAGTATCTCGCGAGCGCCCAGAAATTAATAAATCAACGGTGTATAGGTTTATCAACAGTCTACTTGAAGGTGAGCATCTCACCATGATCCAGGTGCCTGGGCGGAGTGCTATGTACGAGCTGCGTACTAAGGAGCCTCACTACCACTTTACGTGCGATAGCTGCCACTCAGTTATTTGTTTGAAACGAGAACGTTCCAAGGTGAGTTTGCTGGTGCCTCGAGGATACTCTGTCTCGGCAGAGCAACTGGTCCTATCTGGTCTGTGCCCTTCATGTCGGTAGTAGAGGCGTATATCTAAATTCTTAACGCAACGCAGTTGCAGTAAGGATATGCGTGTGCTAGGTAAAGTACGTGTGTTCGGTTCCATGCCGATGATGGAGGTCAACTATGCCAGAGATTCTGCTCGAAGCGAGTAGGAGGGAGTACTCTAATTGCGGAACTGGGCACAGTCTCATCCGTGAGCCTTTGCAAGCGGACAGGTTAGTGAACAGGGGATTAGCTTCGGATGATACAGGAGTAGTCCTCGCAGCGATGCATCAAAGTGGACATCAATTTTCCTCTCAAAAGGCGCTCCTCCCTGCGGCGCGCGGGCAGATAGGTCTCCTGAAGGAACTATCGTTCGAAGTGGGCAAGGATCAATTTGGAGAGAGGGGGGTAACCCTGCTCGGGCGCGCTGTTTACACTGCATCAATGATAATTGGACCGGATTCGGAAATGGCGAGCGATGATATAGAAAATGTGATTGAGATTTTTAGGGATTTTTTGGACGCACGTGGAGACTCGGAAGGTTCAGAGCGTGCGAAGGCTGATTTGGCCGGTATTACGGCATTCAGTCTAGGAGAGTTTGGTAACAACGGAGCGCTCAGGAGCTTTCTAAAAGATGTCTATAACGACAGGCGTTTGGGGCTTAACACCGAATTATCTGAGAATCAGAGAAGCTCGGAAACGAGAAAGTTGTTGCTCCATGCTATCGCCTATCGGTCAGCCCTTAACCAGTTGATCTTAGATGCCCTGTACTATGGGGATATCGATGAAGTTAGTATCGCCGTGGGTCGAATCGATGAATATGCAAGCTTGTTGCGGCAGAATAAGAGTCCGCAGACAAGTGGTCACGGTGATTGGGTCGAAAGCTTCAAGGAGGCTTTGCGATACCGAGCCGGACGAAACCCAGAATGTAACGAGGTCATCAATCCGCTGAATGCAAGGAGGGTTAGATTGTTAGACGTCGCCAGGGTGGTAGAGCTGTCGTTACTGCCATCTGAGTATGAAGCGCAGTGAAGGCTATCTTTTCCCCCGTGATATGCTCCGTTTTTTATTCAGTGTAGAGTAAAGTGGACCCAGAACTCCAAAAGAACCGTGAAACACTCCAGGCCTCTCACCGCGAGTGTTCATGTGATGCGTGTGTCAAAGCCGAGCAACTGACCCGCAAAAGTCAGGGAGATCTTGCGGTATTGGATGACCCGATTGATCCTCCGCGAAAGGGACACCTTACAGGGCAGATTGCTCAAAACTCGCCTGGTGCTGACATAAGGGTACTCTCCGCAGGTCCCACTGTGCTGGTGTCTGGAGCGCAAGTGACAGGAGCAGCCACAGTGACGTCCAGCGTGTCTAGCTATTCCCCGCAGTCGCTCGCTAATCGAGCTGCTTTGACTAGTCAACGGGAACTCCTCAATCGTGAGGCCACCTACACTTCAACTGTACCCGCCCCGTCTCCCAGCTCATTTCATACTGCTGACGTGGCTGGATTTGGTGCAAGAGAAACAATTTTAAATTCGAGTCAGTCGTATGGCTCCTACTCTACGGCTGGGTATGCATCCGCTCAAGTATCTGGTCACAGCAGGGGCACATCGGAACGGCGCTCGCTCGCACAACAGGCTACCAGCAGCGATGCAGGTGTTGGTACAGTAAAGCGGCCGGAAGCGACACCGTACGGCTCAGGCGAGCACAGTACAACCGATCGAATCGTGAGGGACGCAAGGTCTACGGAGCGCAGCTCGATGGACGCGAACCACGGAAGATATCCGAGGCCTGAAGTAAATCGGGTTTTAGATGAGGGTTCCCAGTCTCAGTACGTTGCTAGCGCGCCTAAAGGTCCTGCTAGCCAATCCACTGACCGGAGTGCACGATGGGAACAAAGTGAGGTTGTGCGCTCGCCTGACGAAGTCCAGGCTAGCCGAAGAGCAGAAGCCCAACGAGCTACGGTTGTTTCCGAGAGAAGTAAGCCAGCTTCAATTAGTTCGATGCGGGTTGAAAATCGTCATCTTGAAACACCGCCTCAGTCGGCTTCGAGGGTAGATCGAGCAGCTACTGTAGTGCTTGAGCGAAGTGCGCCCGCCTCGGTTAAGCCTACCGTGTCTCAAAGTGTTGAAGGCGGAGTGCGAGATATGCCGGTGTTTCGGGTAGACAAGGCAGGCTCCAGCGTGTCTTCGGCATCCCCTGGGCCACAGGAGCAAGTGCGCACAGTACGATCAATAGGTGCGGTGGAGGTTAGTCGAACCAGGGGAGACCAAGCGGCTACTGTGGTCCCTGAACGCGGTGCGCCGGCTCCGACTAAGCCTCTGGTGCCTCACACCGGTGAGGCAGGAGCGAAATCTATGTCGGTGTTTCGAGCAGACAAGGTCGGTTCGGTAGTGCCGTCGGTATTGCCTGGGGCACAGGAGCGAGTGCGCACCGCGCGGCTAGTCGGGCTAGACGGACTCAATCGAAACGGTGGCGAGGACGCGACGTCGAAAGTTACAAAGCGCAGTGCGCCTGTGTCGTCAGCTTCGAATGAGGTGCGGCCTGAGCGAGTCGTGCGCGCCGCTGAACCTTCATCCTCTAAGTCCCCAGGAGGTTCGGGGATATTGCGGCGATATGCCGGACAGGAGGACCCTACCGTTGTGTCGAAGCATGCCGGCGAATCTGCTATGGCCTCAGCCTCACAGCGGTATAGTGCTCGCGCTGTAGCTGCTCAACGTGGGGCAGCTCTCGAGCGAAGGAGGGTTGAGGTGCTTGGACGGATTCAAAGGGTCCTCGAGAAGATCACGCCCTCGAATCAGCGAGCGATGTCCCTCTCTCAGCTGATGCAACTTGAAGTAGCGACAAAGATAATAGAGCTGCTGGACGAAGACGAATATCAGGTAGGTTCAGAGTTGAGGTCTCGATCTCGGATAAGCGACCTGAGGCGGAGGCGACTTTCCCGTCCCCGCGGGGAGAAGTTCGACCAAAGGGAGCTGCGGAGGAAAAAGGAGCAGGAAAAGCGTCGTAGGAGTAAGGGCACAGGTGGAAGACAAGCAAATTCAACAGCTTCGGCCGGTCCTTCAGGGGGTGGTATCGCGCTAAAGATAAATGCCTCTCAAAAGGTGGGCAGTGGTAAGAACACCGCGCCTTCCAAGAGGTTAGATATTTTTCAAGCGAAGATAGATGATGAGGGAGGAGAGTCGCCCGCACAGTAGAGTATATGCGGCGGACGTGTCGTTTCTTGTCTAACATACGGGACTCAAAAGCACTTGTCAGAGTGTCACATAATGGAGAAACTTTAGAGAGTTCTTTTTACTGGTGATCAAAATATGAAACAGCCAACCGTTATTTTGTGCATAGTTTCTCTTTTCGTACTTAATGCCTCTCCATCCCATGCTCAAAGCTGTGGGAGTCTACCAAGGGGGATAAAGGTCTTCGCCTCATCAAAGGTGTGTGGAAACAACCCAGCCGTGGCCCTCACCGGAACTTGGAGAAATATATTTAGCGCCGCCTTTCGTTGGGACAATAACGGGGAATTGGAAGATCGCAGTCCATTTGCCCTGGGCGATGGTAGTGCCTCCTCGAGTCCGTACAAGACCCAACGAGTAGTGCGTAGTGGCTCACAGAGAATCCTGTGCTACGGGAGCTTCATTCGTAACACGCGTTTCCCGTTACCGGTCCAACTTACTGTCAAACGCACTGCGGCTCCAGTTCTCAATCGGTACTGTGTGGGCTTCACGCGCTAAGAGGGTTAGTAGAACTGACCTCGCTTGATTTCTCAGACATCGCACGCTGTTCGACGATCAACTAAAATTGAGTGCTCGAGTTCGCTGTATGAATCTCTCTGTTCCCAGATGTTCAGGGTTCGGATCATGGACAGCGCGTGCGCGCATCTGATCGCGAAAAAATCCTCGTATATTCCCGGGCGCCTTTGCATCCTCCTGTGTGCCAAAGTTTGACACCCGCTCCTTCGGTAAAGTCCTGTAGTAAGCTAAAATAGTCAGACATTTGCGAAATAGGATGTTTTTGGGTCAAAGAAGACCCGGAAGTGCTGTTGCCACGCCTCTTGAAAAAACCGTGAAAAGAATTTAAATGTATGCATACAAGAGATATTGTATACAAAACGAACCCATGAAAACTGCTTTATCTTCCGATCGACCGTCTTTCTCGATACCCGCCGCGTATGTGGAAACTCCTTTTTTTGTAGCGCCCTTCGTGAGTGAGCGCTTCAAGGGGCAGGTGCTGGTAAAAGATGAAACGGTCACGCCGATCGGTTCGTTCAAGGGGAGGGGCGCCTTTCACTTTTGCGCGCGTCAAACCAGGCCGGGGATGAATTTGGTGTGCGCTTCGGCCGGGAACTTCGGTCAGGGAATGGCTGTTGCCTCACGCGCCCACGGCTGTAACATCACTGTTTTCGCCAGTAACTCGGCAAATCCCGTGAAGGTCGAACGGATGCGAGAGTTCGGGGCAGAGGTCGTGCAGAGTGGAGCAGATTTCGATGAAGCGAAGGATGCAGCACGGCAGTATGCACGATCTCATGGTGCGCGCTTCGTGGAGGACGGCGCAGAGGACGATATCACCGAAGGGGCCTCAAGCCTGGGGTACGAGATGCTCGATGCCCGGCCAGATGTTACCTGTGTTGTGTTACCGCTCGGTAACGGGGCGCTGCTGTGCGGAGTCGCGCGTGCTTTCAGAGCGAGTGGATCCCGGGCGCGAATTATCGGAGTCACCGCGGAAGGTGCTCCTGCCATGGCACTATCGTGGCGTGCGAGATCGGTAGTAGCAGCACCGGCAGATACGATCGCTGACGGTATAGCGGTTCGGGAGCCGGTGCCGGAGATTATGGCTGAGCTGTATGGTTGCGTCGATGAAATCATGGAGGTTTCGGAGGAGCAGCTTCGAAATGCGGTATGTGAGGTGTTTCGTCATCACAGCGTAATAACCGAACCAGCGGGTGCTGCTGGAGTCGCAGCCTTGTTGGCGTATCCAGAGCACTTTGATGGACTTACTGTCGCCACGGCTCTGTGCGGTGGAAATATCTCTCCAGAATTACGTCTAGAGTTATTTGGCCAAAGGGTTGAACATGGGAGTGAAAAAGGTGCTACAGCTCGGCGAAGAGATACTGCGAGTTCACTGCGCAACGGTGCCGGATCCAGCAGCAGATGAGGTCAAAGCTCTGGTTGCCGATCTACACGACACACTCGAGGAGACTTTCCGCACGACCGGTTACGGTCGAGGTATCGCCGCCCCTCAGATCGGGGTTCCGGCGAGGGTTGTCTACCTTTCGCGGAGAGTACTAGGTGAAGAGTTGGTGCTCGTCAATCCGAAGGTCGTATCCCACAGCAGCGAGACGGTGACGGTTTGGGACAGCTGCCTCTGTTTTCTGTCGATCTTCATGCAGGTCGAGCGTTATGAGCGGATCACTGTCGAATATTACGATCTTACTGGGAAAAGCTGTACGCTCGAAGCCGGCCCCGATAATGACCTGGCGGAGCTGCTTCAGCATGAGATCGATCACCTCGATGGAGTGCTGTGTCTCGATCGTGTCAAGCGTAGTGCAGACGTGGTCGCTCGCGAAGTATTCGAGGAACGATACAGAGGCGGTAGTCCGTATGCCCAGAATAGCCTCTGAGAAATCGACACCGGATGCGCTCGTATCGAAGCTGCGCGATCTTATTATTTCGGGCGTTCTTTTACCCGGTGCTAAGGTGCATGAAGTAGATCTCTCCGAGAGATTGGGAGTGAGTCGCACCCCGCTGCGGGAATCGCTGCGAACTCTTGAAACTGAGGGCTTCATCCGCTCGGAGCGCAACAGGGGTTTCTGGATAGCTCCGTATGACCCGCAGGAGGTGCGAGATCTATACCCCATCCTCTGGACGCTCGAAGGTCTTGCAATTCGGGAGGGCGGCGTGTTTTTGAAGGCCAGTCTCGAAACCCTAAGAGACCTCAATACCTCTTTCGCCAAGCGGGCTCGAAAACCTCAGCAAGCGGCACAGGCGGATTACGCGTTTCACGCGGAGTTGACGCGACACGGAGGTAATCAACGATTACTCGCGATAATCGAGAACCTCAAGCAGAGAATAGCGCGTTATGAGAGCCTGTACATGAGCAATCACGTATTAATCGAGGCGTCGTGCGCGCAGCATTCGGAGATTATCGATCGAATTGCAGCTGGTAAGATCGACAAAGCCATTGCGGGTCTTGAAGAGAACTGGAGATTCGGTATGGAGGCACTTCTCCGCCAACTGTAGTCTCTTCGTGAGGTTAAATCGTAACACATAGGGCTCATCAGGGGATCAAGTGGGAGGTGACGAGCACTGAGAGAACATGACCCCGCGTTTTAGTCACTACATAGCAGGCATCATCTCCCTAGAGATACGAATCGAGTATACTCGACACACTCGTTCAACGCCTCAAATCGACAATATTCAGAGAGCCTGGTACTCCCGACTAGGATGGAAATGTGCGCTGTCTTACGAAGAGCGCGTCGAAATTGATGCTCGAACGAGCGACTCGAGATCGACTGATTGATACGTCGAAGGTTTACGAACCTTACCCCGAGAGTCCTTGCCTACGGCGAAATACTCCCCGTGTATCTTGAGAACTTCTACTCGTGCGACCTCAGAGGGCCACTCGACGCCGAGGTGGCAGTGCCACTCGTCATGGGTGAGTTCACGCTCGCCGTGGCTCCACGATTCTAGTTTGACGAACTTTTCGAGATTGTTGTCGCAGACGAGGTCAAAGGCCTCCTCGAGAGGAATACCAAAAGCGCAGGCGTTCCAGTACATGGTGTACGCGACATCCGCCAGACCATCGACCATTTCGACCGGCACTGGGTCATTCACAGCCTGGTAGATGAGGGCATCGGGCTCCGCGAGGGGGATCCCATTCAAGTGCGGTACGACCCCTAGGCCGTGCACGACGTACTCGAGAACCTCTGACAGGAGAAGCTGTGCGCCGAGGGCGCGAGTTTTTTCGTCAGCGCTGGTCAAACGCTCTCTGACGCCCTGACCAGCAAGCTGCATGAACTTCTCAATTTTTGACGCATCCATCGTAAGCACTCCTCGTTGAAAATCGGACTTATTCGTCGGTAACGCACCCCTCACTTGCCGTCCGGACGTTCTTTATATACTTGAAAAGCATGCCGCGGTCAGCCTTGTAAGGTGGCATTCTCCACTCCTGCCGGCGTTTTGCCATCTCCACATCCGAGATCGCGACGCTTATCGAATTGTTTCGGGCATCAATAGTGATCTGGTCTCCGTTTTTGACGAGAGCGAGAGGGCCACCCTCTTGAGCCTCGGGGGTTATGTGACCGACGAGAAAGCCGTGCGAGCCCCCCGAAAAGCGCCCATCAGTGATGAGTGCCACGTCTTTACCGAGACCAGCGCCCATGATTGCAGAGGTCGGAGTGAGCATCTCGGGCATACCCGGACCACCCTTTGGCCCCTCATAACGGATTACCACGACGCTCCCCGCTGTGATCTCGCCCTGCTCGAGGCCTGTCAACATCTGCTCCTCGGAGTCGTACACGCGGGCAACTCCCACGAAGTACATACCCTCCTTGCCGGTTATCTTTGCTACGCTACCTTCTGGAGCAAGGTTGCCCTTGAGGATTTGAATGTGCCCGGTAGCCTTGATCGGTTCCCCAAGCGAGCGCACTATCGGTTGATTGGGGAGGAGGTCGGGGAGTGGCTCGAGATTCTCCTCCAAGGTCCTGCCTGTGACTGTCATGCACGAGCCGTCTATGAGGCCCTCTCTGAGGAGATATTTGAGGACTCCCGGGATGCCACCCACCTGGGAGAGGTCCTCCATCACGTACGCGCCGCTCGGTTTGAGATCTGCGATGAAGGGTACCTCGTTGCTGACGGATTGAATGTCATCGAGGGTGAGCGATACCCCAGCTGCCCTCGCCATAGCTATCAGGTGGAGTACTGCGTTGGTTGAGCCCCCGAGTGCCATCGTGATGACGAGTGCGTTTCTGAACGCTGGCCGCGTCATAATATCACGTGGTTTTAGATCAAGTTCGAGCAGTTTGCGGATCGCGGCCCCGACGGCGCGACACTCGGCGCGCTTCTCCGCGCTGTCAGCCGGGTACGATGAGGAGTAGGGGAGGCTCATTCCCATCGCCTCAATCGCAGTTGCCATGGTGTTTGCCGTGTACATTCCTCCACAGGCACCTGCGCCGGGACACGCCTTGCGCACTATCTCCTGTCGCTCTTCTTCGTTGATAACCCCGGCGAGCGCTTCTCCGTAGCTCTGGAAGGCCGAGACGATGTCGAGCTTCTTTCCCTGCCAGCACCCTGCTCGAATGGTTCCGCCATAGACCATCAGTGACGGGCGATTGAGGCGAGCCATGGCTATCAAGGAGCCCGGCATATTCTTGTCACAGCCCGGTACGGTCACAAGCGCGTCGTACCACTGAGCCGATGTTATCGTTTCGATCGAATCGGCGATGATGTCGCGCGACGGTAGGGAGAAGCTCATTCCGTCAGTCCCCATGGAGATACCGTCACTGACTCCGATGGTATTGAATCGCATCCCGACCATTCCCTGCTCGATGACTCCCTTCTTGATCTCCTCGGAAAGAGAGAGCAGGTGCATGTTGCAGCTGTTTCCTTCGAACCACATGCTTGCAATACCGACCTGAGCCTTGTCCAAATCCTCGCGAGTCAGGCCAGAGGCGTGAAGCATAGCCTGAGAAGCGCCTTGAGATTTTGGTTGAGTGATGCGAGAGCTGTATCTGTTTAGTCTAGCCATAAAACTGTCAACGAACGGAAGGGAAACCCTGTAGCTGAGAACCACTACAGGTTATCGATTTCATCAAAAGCAAGCTAGGGACGGAGTTTGCGCACTGCTGCCCCGGCCTGCCACAGTTCCGATTCCCTCATTACGCGCAACTCCTTGTCCAGGCGCTCCTTGTAGTCAGGGCGGCTGTTCGCTTCGATCGTCACTTTGGCTTCGTATCCCGAGGCCACCGAATCGTACAAAGCATCAAAGACCGGGGCAACTGCATCACGGAAGCGACCGTGCCAGTCTAGAGCCCCGCGTTGTGCGGTAGTTGAACAGTTGGCGTACATCCAGTCCATACCGTTCTCTCCGACGAGTGGTACGAGGCTCTGAGTGAGCTCCTCGACCGTTTCGTTGAAGGCTTCACTCGGCGAGTGCCCGTGCTTGCGTAGGACGTGATACTGAGCCTCGATGACTCCGAGCAACGCACCCATCAATACACCGCGTTCTCCCACGAGGTCGCTCATGACCTCCCTTTCGAAAGTGGTCTCGAAGAGATAGCCTGAGCCTACGCCGATACCGAGAGCACATACGCGCTCGCGCGCTTTGCCGGTTGCGTCCTGGTGGACTGCGAAGCTCGAGTTGATCCCACGTTGGGCTTGGAAAAGGCGACGGACGCTCCTTCCCGAGCCTTTGGGAGCAACGAGCACTACGTCGATATCCGACGGTAGATCGATACTAGTGTGCTCTTTGAAAGTTACCCCGAAGCCGTGCGAAAACATGAGTGTCTTGCCGGGAGTCAAATGCGGCTTGACCGTTGGCCACGCAGATATCTGTCCCGCATCCGAGAGAAGATACTCAATAACGGTGCCGCGTTTGCACGCTTCCTCAATCGAGAACAGGGTCTCTCCGGGCTGCCAGCCATCTTCGACTGCTTTCTTCCACGACGAGGTCCCTTCACGCTGTCCAACGATGACGTTGAATTCGCTGTCGCGCAGATTGAGAGCCTGGGCGGGGCCTTGAACTCCGTACCCGATAATCGCGATGGTATCTTTGGCGAGTACTTCACGTGCCTTGGATAGCGGGAATTCATCACGGGTTATTACGGTCTCTTCGATACCTCCGAACTGAATCTTTGACATATGATCTCCTCATGTACTGTTGTTAAAAATCGGGCCCTTCTGAGGCCGTTGGCCTCAATTCATGCATCGAGCGGCTCAGGTCCCTGTCGTAATCTCCCGCTGGTGTCACGGCGATACGACCGGACCTCACTACTTCGTTGACGCCGTCTTTCTCGAGCTCCCGCAAGAGCTGATTGATATCGTGCTCGGTGCCGGCCACCTGAAAAAGTGCCCCAGCAGCACTGGAGTTCAGGATACGCGCCTCCGGGTGTCGAGCGAGGATAGAGCACGCTTTCTCCTCGGTGATTGCTGCTCGTATCAGAGCTACCTCGCGATGGACGATGTCACGTTCCGTAAAAACGAATACACGTCGAGTTTCAATCATACGTTCGATCTGTCGACCGATCGTCGCGGCAAGTTGCGGCTCCGTCAGAATCGCGATAGTGAAACGCGAGATGCCGTCCGTTTCGGTTGCTGAGACCGTGAGGCTTTCGACATTGATCTTACGCCGTGTGAAAAGGGTCGTAAGTCTCAGCAGTACACCAGGGCTATTCTCTGTCCAGACGAGGAAGGTAATCGGCTCTTTCATGGTTTCTCTCCGAAGTGAATTCTCTTATTCCAAGCGGATCTCATCGACGCTCGCGCCAGCCGGTACCATCGGGAATACGTTGTCCTCCTTTTCTACGAGTACCTCTAGGAGGTAGGGACCTGGAGTATCCCACATATCTTTGAGTGCTCCACGTACATCACGACACGCACTGACCTGCTTGCTAGGAATGCCGTACGCGTCGGCCAGTTTGATGAAGTCGGGGTTGTCAAGGTGCACGGAAGAGTAGCGCTTGTCGAAGAATAGTTGCTGCCACTGACGCACCATTCCCAAGAAGTTATTGTTCAGAATGACGATCTTTACGGGGAGGTTTTCCTGGGCGATTGTCCCGAGCTCCTGGAGCGTCATTTGGAAGCCACCATCACCGATCACAGCGACGACATTCCTGTCTGGCCTACCGATCGCAGCACCAGCGGCAGCCGGGAGGGCGTATCCCATGGTTCCCAGTCCCCCGGAGGTCAGGAAGCTGTCTGGATTCTTGAAGCGGTAGTAGCGTGCGGTGGCCATCTGATGCTGGCCAACATCTGCCACCACGATGGCCTCTCCGAGGGTTACCTCACTCAGGTCGTCAATCACTTTGCTCATCCGCGGACGGCCTGCTCGATCTGCGAGGTCCTTCGCGATGACTTTCTCGTGCTCCATACGGCGACATCTGCTGAACTCTGCGATCCATTCCTCGTGATTGCAAGGCTTTGTCAAGGAAAGGAGGTTTCGTAGGGCTTGTTTGGCATCTGCCACTATACCAGCAGTTATCTGAACGTTCTTGTTCAGTTCCGCCCGATCGATGTCGATGTGCACTATCTTGGCCGACCGAGCGTATTCGGAGAGCTTGCCCGTGACTCGGTCATCAAAGCGCATTCCGATCGCTATCAAGAGGTCGGCCTTGTTCGTCAGGATATTGGGTCCATAGTTACCATGCATACCGAGCATTCCGGCATACAGGGGGTGATCGGTGGGGAAAGCAGAGAGACCGAGAAGGGTACTCGCCACGGGAATACCGGACTTTTGAGCAAAGCTGATGAGCTCCTCTTGGGCTCCCGAGATAAGAACGCCGTGCCCTACCAAAATCATCGGTCGTTCAGCTGAGTTGATGAGCTCTGCTGCATGTTTGAGGGCAGAGAGGTCGACCACCTGGCGGCACTCGAGGGCGTGTACGCGAGTCAAGTCAGCCACCGGTACAGTTATCTTCTCGAACTGGGCGTTCTTGGTTATATCGATCAAGACTGGACCCGGGCGCCCGGATTGGGCGACTGCAAAGGCTTTTGGTATGGCCGTAAGAAGCTCTTCTGCAGAAGTTACCTGTACGTTCCATTTGGTGATCGGGATCGTTATGCCGATGATGTCGGTTTCTTGGAAGGCATCGGTGCCAAGGAACGACTTACTTACCTGGCCGGTGATACACACCATAGGTACCGAGTCGAGCATGGCATCAGCGATGCCCGTGACGAGGTTGGTCGCACCCGGTCCTGATGTAGCTAGGCATACCCCGGCCTTACCCCGGACACGAGCATACCCCTCAGCCGCATGGGTAGCTCCCTGTTCGTGGCGAACCAGTACGTGTCGGAGTTTGTGCTGGTAGTCGTACAGAGCGTCGTACACGGGCATGATCGCCCCACCGGGATATCCGAAGACCGTGTCCACTCCCGCATTGAGCAGAAGCTCTAGGAGGAGTTGTGAACCGGTCAACTCTATAGACTCGCCCGGTTGGCGTTCTTGCGTCAAAGCCTCAGCTCTTGTCATAGCTCTCCCAACAAATAAAAAAGCCCCCGCACCTTTCTTCAAGGTGCGGGGGCTTTTCTCGCCTTCCTTTGCTTTTACAGCAAAGGCCCGCACCTCGCTCTAATGAGCGTAAGCACCACCACCACGAGAATGCTGACAGCCTTCAAAGCTGGCATAGCCTTGCTGATACGCCCGTTGAAAAGCGCCTCTAGGCCTGTAATTGTGGTGTCGCTAAATGCGGACGAATACATAGCCCCTAAACTAGAGAGTTCGGTCGGATGAGTCAAGGGGAAAGTCAAATGGGCTTTCCCGAGCGCTTCGAAGGAACCCTCGCTCGCGTGGTAGCCAGTATTCAGCAACGCTGTTGCGCGCTCGAGTAAGAGAGACTTGCAGGGGAGAGTAGGCACGCCCGTGACAGAAGGGGCCTTTTTTGAGAAATTTCCCAAAAGTGTATACGATTCGTACTGATTCCCGCGCTCGCGCCGGAACGACTGTCAAACGACAAGACTCTAAAGGCCTTTTACATTATGTTGGAAAACCTTCGCGCAGATAAATTGAAGAAGCTCGAGACTTTCAAAGCAGCGGGCATTGAGCCGTTTCCTCCTGGGCCATTCGAGAGACACTCCACTCAGGAGGTGCTTGCGCAGCCACTCGGCACGGGGGTTCGAGTAGCAGGCCGTATCATGTTGTTCCGTGAAATGGGAAATATTACGTTCCTGCACCTTCAGGACGAACTCGGGCGTGTTCAGGTGGTGATCAACAAATCGAAGCTCGTTGATCAAGACTACAAGTTTTGGGTCCGTAACCTTGACCTGGGTGATTTCATCGGAGTCGAGGGAGAGCGCTTCGACACTAACAAAGGAGAGCAGTCCGTTCTGGCTCATTCGTTGACCCTGCTTACGAAGTCGCTTTTGCCCCTGCCCGACAAGCACAAGGGAATAGAGGCTGAAGAAACGCGTTTGAGGAAACGTTACCTCGATCTTCTGCTCAATCAGGAGGTGCGGGATACGGTATACAAGCGCGATCGGTTTTGGAACTCGATGCGTGAATTCCTCAAAGGCAAAGGCTTCTTGGAGGTCTATACGCCGGTATTGGAGACGACCACGGGTGGAGCTGATGCTCGTCCGTTCATCACGCACCACAATGCGCTCGACATCGATGTATATCTTCGCATTTCAACGGGTGAGTTGTGGCAGAAGCGCCTTATGGTAGCAGGATTCGAGAAAACCTTCGAGATCGGGAGGCAATTCCGTAACGAGGGAATCGACGC
Organism: Bdellovibrionota bacterium; assembly: GCA_040398075.1. GTDB lineage: Bacteria > Bdellovibrionota_C > UBA2361 > UBA2361 > OMII01 > OMII01. The sequence continues at coordinate 14,094 of JBBAUR010000031.1, forward strand.
CGAACATCTCAACGACTACACCCAAATGGAGTTTTACATGGCATACGCCAACTACCAGCAGGGAATGGCGTTGGTGGAGGAGATGTACAAACACATCGCCTACGAAACGTGCGGGACCTTGCAGTTCAAGATCGGTGAATTCGACGTCGATCTCGGTAAGCCGTGGGAGCGCTATGAGTATGTGCCCACGATCGAAAGGATGACTGGGATCAACGTACTCGAAACGGATCTACCCACCGTTGAGCAGAAGCTCAAACAGCTCAACGTGCAGTATGACAAGAAGGGCTTCAACCTCACGCGTGCTATCGATACACTGTGGAAGTGGTGTCGTCGACAGATTCCGGGGCCGGGCTTTCTAATCGATGAACCGGTTGCTGTGTCACCTCTGGCGAAGCGTAAGCCCTCTAATCCTGAGCTTACCGAGCGCTTCCATGTATTGATTGCAGGAAGTGAGGTTGGAAACGGCTACAGTGAGTTGAACGACCCTATCGATCAGGCAGAGCGATTCGAGGAGCAGGAGCGGCTGCGCCAGGCAGGTGACGAGGAGGCTCAGATGGCTGACTACGACTTCATCGAGGCTCTCGAGTACGGCATGCCTCCCACCTGTGGCTTCGGCGTAAGCGAGCGGCTCTTGTGGTTTCTCCTCAATAGGAATGGTCGAGATTGTCAGACCTTCCCGCTCATGCGGCCTGAGGGAAAGTAGCCGAGATACTTTGAGACCGAGTTGTCTTGGTGCTCCACGGCACTTTACGTCAATAGTCCCACGAGGCAGGACACCGAATTGGCAACAAGGCTCACGGCGACCGCTCTCGACAGGGATAAGCACGGCCGCAGAAGTGCCCGGTATACGAGAGCCTCGTACGCAACTATAGTGATCTCAGCGGTGGTTACCCACAGAGAGTACGGCTCAAATAGGGGATAAACGAACCAAAGAAACGGATGAGAGCTGCAGTTTGCTGTCAGGAAGGCGATGAGTACCTCGCGCACACGACAGGTTCTGCAGAGCGGGAAGATGAGTAGAGCTTCCAACACCAGTGTAGCAGCAAATGCTTCACCCCATTCTTGAACGTAACGCATCTCTGCTTTCTGGTCCCCTGAAAGAATCTGCGCTTCATGCTAGCAGATAATCGGTTAAAGTATTGAAATTTTACCCCGTATTTGCACCCCTGGAGCCATACAGCAGAGGTCTAGTGAACCGAGGTGGAGTAGGGGGCCCATCGTATAGTATCTTTACGAAGTATGGAGCCAGTCGGAACGCGCCGATCGTTAGAGAGAGACGGGTCCCTTGGGGCGCTTGCGGTGCCCGAGAGCGATAGTACCCTTGCATCAGCGCGAGAGCGTGCGCTGCAGCGGCTGCTCGAAGTCACGGCTCTTGAACGTGACCAGCAGGCTCAAACCAGAGCGAGTCTAAGGCGTGACTTCCTGCGCACAAGTATCCTCAGTATTGCGAGCGCTGGGGCGTTCGGAACAGTATTTCGGCGAGTTTTATCTGCGGAGCTATCGGATTTGAAGACTCCGCAACCCGAAAGCGAGCAGGTTGCCTCTACACCTGTCTCCACGGGAGTTGCGTTTATGTGGGAAAATATCCTGTTCCAAGTAGGGCTGCATGCTTTTGCGATACTTGCCTGGGAGCATGAACTTCCTCTTGGGAACGCGACTGTGCGCAACCGGCCTTCCACCGAGAAGGAATCTCTGCAACGCGTCTTGGATCTGTGCGAGAAAGATCCGTGGTTGTATGTCAGAGTGTATCGAGATTTTGCGTGGTCACAGCCGGCTTTCGAAGAACTCTTGTTTCGAATTGTTCCGAGTGTGTTGTGCCCTAGTCCAGGTGCCGCCTGGCATGTTGGAATCCCCACCAGTCTTGCGTTCGCAGCTGCGCACAACCTGGTGTCTAATGAAGCTGAGACCAGACGTTCTTTCACGCTCAGCCGTTCTCACAAGCTCAGCCTTGATTACGTCCCCTTGACTCAGTTTCTCCTGGGTGCGTTCTGTTGGTACACCGTTCGACGTTATGGAGAGCTTGCACCTGTATTGGCACATGTATTCAACAACCAGGCAGCTGCAATTAGCATAGTGCTCGGAGGAAGAGAAAGACAGTACCGGTACCAACAACTTCTACAAGAGGAGATTGCTCTTCAAAAAAGCGAGATACAGCCTAGTGGTGATTACCGAGGCGGAGTTACCCACGTGTAGTGTGCTAGGCTCAAAAAGCCTGGATAGAGCGGAGAGGTGGAGAAGCTCAGGTAAAAAAGATTCTGTCCCCCTCGTTGCCCTTACTGCCCCCATCGTGAATGCTTGACCTTTGACCCTCGACAATCTCCGTTTAGGGAAAATCGATAGCCTTTTCGCTCAATCCGCTGTTTCTTATTGTCGACCTTAACGCAGACCGTTCGAGAGTCTTTAAGTGCAGTAACGATTGCGCGAGGAATTCAACGCGTAGGGTTATATGCTTCCGAGGAACCCTTCGCAGTTAAGACCGAAAAGAGGATCAAGACGAGAAATAGCTGCGCGATACTATAGTCAGCGCGTACGAGGTGAGATAGCCCTTCTTCGAAAATACCGTTGCCGTTCGTTATGAGAATGTAGGTGGCAATCGCTGAGTAAGCCCACGAAAATACGAGCCGATAGTATCGAGCTATCGCAATCAGCGGGATACTTAGGTACTGATTCATCATAGAACTTGAGAACGCAACTAAAGTTATCAGATACAGCAGTAGAAGTGTTTCAACTTGCTTTTGATACGTCCCTCTGGCTATGACCAGAGGCCCCGAAAGAATCAATGCCAAAACAAACGTCAGCTTGGTCACCGAGTTCAACAACTCTTTCCCAAGCATATCAAAACTGAATAGCAGTTCGAGGGGCTTGGCTATCAAGCCGTTTGCTCCGCTACTGTAGTAGTTGAATACATGATCGACGATGCCAGTGCGACTGGCCGAATCAAGGGCAAAGGGTACAAAAAGCAAGAGGAAAATCAGCCAGGGCAGTAGGATCACTATCGCTCGCATCTTTATTGATGATTTAACGTAAAGCCACCACATCCAAAAGGGAAAGAATATGAGGAGATGTTTCGTTGCGAGTGAAAAACCGAGCAGTAAAGCTCCGATTGTGAGCTCGCGTACGTCAGCCATCCCCGATTTCGAGAGCTGACAACAGCCGATCCACGCGACTAGGATCGCGAGGTTGTCGAATTGTGATTGGTGTCCCGTTACCAGGATTGACACGGGATTGAGTATGAAAAAAAGAGAAGCTTTCAATCCGTACTTATCTCTGAGCGTGAGCGCGATTACCGAATCGACCAGCGTTAGAAAAGCAGCAATAGCGACGTGAAAATGGAAGATACTATCGACACTCGTTAGCCGTGTAACGTCACGCAGGAGCTTTAAGAGTAAAAACCATATCGGCCCGTAGTTGTAGCGGTATGTTTCGGCATAGACCGACCGCCCTTCATCTACCAACTGAGCGACGATCCAGTACGACTCCACGTCGAAATTGTGGTCGATTGTAGAGAGCCATAGTCGCAGAGAGACACCCAAACACAGGCACAACCAGAACAGGTACTGGGGCCCTCGTGGGAGGTGTGTTTTTTGGGTGTCTTTCGGGGCCAACTCGCGCTCTCCTTGCGGCTTTGGGGGGGTAGTCATCGTTCGGTAGCTTAACAACCGCTCGATCTCATTCGGGGTGTATCAGAAGATTGGGAATGCGAAAATACAAGACCTAGCAGCTTGGGACAAATGGCGCAGCGAGGGTCTAGTTAGTTTCTGTCCGCAAGGACAGAAACCAAAGAAAACAAGACCTTTTTCGCTTCTCGAAATGATTCAATATTCACCAGCGACATTCGCTTACTCTGTTTGAAGACGCGAAAAACCTCAATTTTTTAGTAGCTATCTCGGGCCAGATCGAATCTATGCACCTTTGCCCCCAGTGCTTTCCATCGCCCAATCCAAATTGCCGACAGTGTGATGAGGGACCCTTTCCCCCTCTTCATCCGCCTTTTGCAGTTGCTTTAGCGACCAGAATAGTGAGACTTTGAAGTAATACGCTCCGAGCAGGCTGATTCCGTTGGTTAATCTGCACTGCGCAGCGACGGCGTGTGTTGTGGGAATTGGAGGGGTGCATGGTAATAGGGGTCGTTATAGGGATAGTCGTGGTAGTCGGATTCTGGCTCATGAGCGTGTATAACTCCCTCGTGATGCTGAGTAATCGAGTGAAAAACGGGTTCGCGCAGATCGATGTTCAGCTGAAGCGACGATATGACCTCATCCCTAACTTGGTCGAAGCTGCCAAAGGCTACATGGCTCACGAAAGAGAGACGCTTACAGGGGTAATAGAGGCGCGCAATCAGGCCTTGGCAGCGAGGGACAGAGCGGCCGACAATGCCGCTAGTGCTCCGGCAATCGGAGCGCTCGGAGCGGCGGAGGCACAGCTTTCGGGCGCCCTGTCAAAATTTTTTGCCTTGGCAGAGAGTTATCCGGATCTCAAGGCGAACCAAAATATAAGCTCCCTCATGGAGGAGTTGTCTCACACTGAAAACAAGGTGAGCTTTGCTCGGCAGGCTTTCAACGACGCAATCATGGCGTTGAACACTGCAGTGCAGTCGTTCCCTGCCAACCTGGTTGCAAACAGCTTCGGCTTCTCCACCATGCCGATGCTCGAAAGCACCAAAAATGATGTAGAGCGCGAAGCCCCGAAAGTCGCATTTAACTGAGCCCGTTGGGTACTACAAGGAAAACGATGAAACCCCTTAGCAAGCACTGCTGGGCAATGTAACGTGGATTTTTTCTCTCATCAAGAAGAGGCCCGCAGGAGATCGCGTTCGCTGCTCTGGAGATTTGTGCTTGCAAATCTACTTTTGGCGGCGATAATGACTGCATTTTTTTGTTTCGTAGGCTCACAGGTCTCGCAATCAGGCGTTGGGTATACGCACGGAGATACTTGGAAGGGCGAAAAGTTTCTTCCATTCGCCCTAGTCCTCGATATCTTCCTGCTCGTCACCGTTTCGGGTGCGGCGGGCATGAAGTTTTGGAGCCTCTCTTCGAGTAGTGGGGCGGTCGCAGAGAGTTTGGGGGGGCGCAAGGTTTCTCCTGAAACTACTGAGCCCTTGGAGCGCAGATACGTAAACGTCGTGACTGAGATGGCCATAGCGGCTAACACCCCTGTTCCTGAAATGTATGTACTCGACGATCAGGATAGTATCAACGCATTTGCCTCTGGCTCTGCTCCCGAGAGAAGTGCTGTGGGGGTCACACGTGGAGCCTTGGAGCGCCTGACTCGCGAGGAGCTCCAAGGGGTAGTAGCCCATGAATTCTCGCATATCCTACACGGAGATGTGCGGCTCAACATTCGCCTGGCTGCCTACATTCATGGGCTTATCATTTTAGCGGCGATCGGGAGGTTCATCCTCGAACTGCTCGGCGATATTTCATCGGGTAGATCTCGATCAAGTAGGGAACGGAGCGGTGTCTCGTTCCTTGCCGGGGTAGTGGCCCTCTTTTTCTTGACGTTTGGGCTCCTCGGGCGATTGGTTTCGACGCTCATGAAGGCAGCGGTGTCTCGGGAGCGGGAGTTTCTGGCCGACGCTACAGCGGTGCAGCTTACTCGTAATACCGAGGGACTTGCAGGGGCCCTCAAGAAGATAGGAGGACTCGTCGACGGCTCGCTCATACGCGGACGTAACTCCGAAGCGCTGTCTCATTTCTTTCTGGCGAATTCGGCCAAGAGCAACTTCTTACAGCGCCTTTATTCAACCCATCCGCCGCTGGTCGAGCGGATCAAGCGCCTCGATGCTTCGTTTCAAGGGGATTTGCAAGCGAGTAACTTCGTCGATCCTGGGGCAAGGGGTGAGTTGGCCGAGATCTCTCGACTCTCCGGTGAAAGGGAGTTCTCGGAGCACACTGAATCGGGCGTCGAACATCAGATTCTCCACGAGTCTTGGATGCCTCCTGATCGATTCGCTGGGGATTTTATGCAGGTAGGTAATGCTCAGGCCGTTGTAGCAGGGCTGCTTCTATCAGATGAACCGGTCGCCCGAGCATGTCAGCTCGAGGCTCTCAAAGGGATTGTTTTGATAGAGGATGTGGAGAGAGAGCGGCGCGTCCTATCGGAGCTCTCTCTGAATCAACAGCTATCGGCTGTTTACATGGCTATCCCCACTATACGAGGTGGGTCGCGACGCTTCAGAGAGGAGTTTCTTCGGTCGGTAGTTCAGATGATCGAGGCGGATGAGGTTGTAACTCTCACAGAGATCCTCATAGGTGCGTTGATTCACGTTGCAGCGAGTGAGAAGGATTCTAGCTTCAGAATGCGTGGGACATCCGATAATGTTTCTCGAGCTGAATTGCCGAGTGCGCTTGGGAGAGTTCTGAGTGTATGCGTGCACTTCTCTTCGCAGCATGCTGAGACGCAGCGTGTCTTATTCTCTACCGCCACGGCGCAGTTGGGCATTTCCTGTGGCTTTGAGCCAGATGCACATCGGGACTTAGTGGCATTTTTTGATAGTTTCAAGCTGTTACGTACGAGCCCACCCCGGGTGAGATCTCATCTTATCTGGGCCCTCCGTTCAATCACTGAATCTGATGAAACGGTTACTGAGCATGAGATGCAATTACTCCGACTTGCAGCGCTGTTACTGCGAACCGAGTTGCCGGAGTGATCGCGTGTGCTTGGTATGGCGAGTTCGGGTGCTACTGTCGGTCGAGATGAGTACGATAGTAGCGTCCTAGGTCCTGGTATCGCGTTGCGGAAAGCTCGAGCTCGCGTTCCTCGTCTGGATTTACCGGGCGCACGACCTTGCCGGGGGTTCCTATGACGAGGCTGCGTGGTGGGATCTTCATGCCTTTCGGTATCAAGGTGTGAGCTCCGACTATAGAGAGTTCTCCAATCTCCGCATTATCGAGAATCGTGGCCCCCATTCCTATGAGACAACCATCTCCTATAACGCAGCCGTGAATAATGGCCCGGTGGCCTACTGTAACATTACGTCCGACAATCGCCTCGGACATACCGTGTGATGTGTGCACGAGTACATGCTCCTGTAGGTTAGTGCCTGCTCCGACCCTAATTGCTTGGATGTCTCCGCGCAGGACTGCATTGAAGAATATCGAAACGTTCTCCCCAACCTCTACCTTGCCGATGAGCCAAGCGTCGGGCGCGATGAACGCAGATTTCATGACGGACGGAACGTGATTTTCAAAGGCGACGACCGGCATCGGGGCTCTCCTGGCTAAGTGGGACTGGGTGCTCTTGCCGAAATTAACCGGCATCCTACCAATTATTGATCTCGTTTCGGTCGGCGGTTCATGCGCAGACTGCGAGCACCTGGTCGATAATTCGCTGCTTGCTCGGTAGCAGTACAACCTCGAGAGCCTTGGAGTAAGGCATAGGTGCCTCTAGAGTCGATACCAGGCCCACAGGGGCATCTAATTCGTCAAATATCGAGCTCGTAATCATATGCGCTAAATATGCACCGTAGCTTGCAACTTCGTGTTGCTCCTGCACGATCACACAGCGGTTGGTCTTTGCTACAGAGTTCAAAACTGTCTGAGCATCGAGAGGGCGCAGGGTTCGAAGGTCTATGACCTCAGCCGATATCCCTCGCTCTGCGAGTGCCTCTGCCGCTTCGAGGGTCAGAAAGACGTTCTTTGACCACGATATGAGGGTCACATCCGAACCCTCGCGCTTTACGTCAGCAACTCCGATCGGCACGAGGTATTCGCCCTCAGGGACCGGACCACGCTTGCCGTAGGTCAACTCAGACTCGAAGAACACCACCGGATTATCGTCACGGATGGCGCTCTTGAGAAGGCCCTTCATGTCGTATGGGGTGGCGGGCGCAAGTACTATTAGGCCTGGCGTCGCGGCGTAAAAGGCATCAAAAGAATTCGCGTGCTGGGCACCTAACTGAAAGGCAGCTCCACCTGCTCCACGAAAAACGATCGGACATGAGAGCTGTCCGGCAGACATTAGACGCGCCTTGGCCGCTGTGTTGATGATCTGATCGATTGCGACGAGCGAAAAGTTAAAGGTCATGAATTCGACAATTGGACGAAGCCCAGCCATGGCGGCGCCAACCCCAAGACCGGCAAAGCCGTTCTCCGCGATCGGGGCGTCGATGACCCGGCGTGGGCCAAACTGGTCGAGCATCCCCCGTGAGCACTTGTAGGCACCGTTGTAGCCGCCGACCTCCTCGCCGACGAGGAATACGCGCTCATCGCGCACCATCTCCTCGGTCATCGCTTCTTGCAGCGCATCTCGAATGGCGATCTCGCGAACTGCTGATTGGGTATCTGTATCGCTGGGCATGGCATTAGACATAAGCATAATCCAAAGCGGTTTCAGGTGCTGGGAAGGGGGACTCTTCGGCGAAACGCACGGCGTCCATAATCTCTTGTTCAATATCCTGGTCAATCTGCTCTCTGAGGCCTCTCAATCCGAAGCCATCGAGCTTTTCACCTAAGACCTTGATCGGGTCGCGGGATTTCCACTGGTCGACGTCCTGAGCGGTACGGTACTTGGCAGGATCCGCCATGGAGTGTCCTCGGTATCGATACGTCTTGGCTTCGATGAGGGTGGGAAGCTTCTGGTCTCGAGCGCGCTTTGCAGCGGCATGGATGCATGAGCGCACGGCGAAGACGTCGTGGCCGTCCACGGTGTCGCGCGCCATCGGATACGCTAGCGCTCGAATCGAGAGGTCCTCTGTGGGCGCCGTCTTTTCAAGAGGGGTTCCCATGGCAAAGTAATTGTTCTCGATTACATAGATGACCGGGATATTCCAGAGAGCCGCGAGTGACAGCCCTTCGTGGAAGGAGCCGATGTTGATGGCGCCATCACCGAGGAAGCAGATAGCTATTCCATCACTGCCCTTGTATTTTTCGGCGAAGGCTAAGCCAGCAGCTACAGGTACTTGAGCCCCAACGATACCCCAGCCACCCATGAAACGTCGCGCAACGTCGTAGAAGTGCATCGAGCCTCCACGGCCTTTAGCGCACCCGGTCTCCTTACCGAGCAGCTCTGCCATGCCGGCACGCGAACAACCGCCGCGGGCGAGGTAGTGACCATGACAACGATATGCAGTCATCACGTAGTCGTTGTCTTGGAGCACAGATAGCGCACCAACCGCTACCGCCTCTTGCCCGATGTAGAGATGCAGAAATCCACCGATCTTCTTCTCGGTGTAGAGGCGTGCAGCCTCCTCCTCGAAGCGGCGAATTCGGAGCATCTTCCTGTATAGATCCGCGACTAGTTCCTGATCCATTTAAGTATCCTCACAACGTCTTTCGGGCTTTTCCAGCTCTCACCGTATGCGCCCAATCCAGAGCGCCTGGCTTATAGTGCGCCGCGCAAGCTAAACCGGGGGTGGCCGTCCGCAGCCTTCCGGGAAAAGCGACCTTTAGCCGCCTCGCGGCGGGTTATACCAGTGTATTCGGGCATATGTCCACCCACACGGGGTGCTGATTTGTCGTTTATTATGAGCGGGATAGCGGATTAGGCTCGTAGGGCGTATCATACCGCCATGAATACCTACCGGTACCTCATAGCGGTTGATCCAAGCCTTACATGCACCGGTTGGGCCCTTTTCTCGATTCCAAATGGGGAGGTCTCCGCCGTTGGCAAGATCAAGGGGCTTCGTCCCCCACTACCGTTGGCCACCCGTCTTGAGCGAATACAGAGGCATATAGGCGACCTTATGGCGCGTCTAGCGCTGGATAATCGAGATATATTGGTTTGTGAGTCGCCAACCACCATCAGAGACCCCCACAACGCCATCAAAGTAGAGCAGGTGCGCGGCCTGTTCGAAGCATTGGCGCGAGAGCACGGAGTCAATGTCCCGGGCCGCGTGAACCCACGCTCTGTTCAGTACGAAGTTATGGGGCTGCGAGGGAAGCAGTTGTGCCGTGCAGAGGTAAAGTCCGCCGCTCTCAAGACTGCCGGGTATCTGTATGCATCGAACTTGACGCAGCTCGGATTAATGGAATCTGGTAAGTGCTTGAAGAAGCATCAAGACATCGTTGATGCGGTGCTTGTCGGCCGTTTGGCGCTCATGCGTATTCAGGCGGCGCAAAGCGGTGGTTTGACGCTCGAATCGGTATTCGATGTGCAAAAGTCACAGAGAAGGGGGTCATGGAGGGTTCGTTCATGTGGTTTGACGTAACGCTTGGAGAGCGGCCGCCGTACTATCGGCAGATGGTGCGTGCGGTGATCTACGACATCCTTTGCCTCAAGGGTTTCGTACCACTGCTACTCGTTGCCCTTCTCCAGCTTCAGCTCGTGCGTGAAGTCGGGGCGCAAGAGCCAGCGGCACAGGCAAAGAAGAGCAAGGAGGACAAGGCAATTCCACCGGTGCGCGTGGAGGATCCGCGAGGAGAGCCTGATCTTACGGTGTGCAGTCAAAACCTGAAGCTGTTTGGTACGCTGGAAACTCTAAAGCAGAAGCTCCCTGGGTACTCAGCGGACGACCACAGAGTGAAGGTTGATAGTTTGATAAGGCGATTCGTCTCGACCGGATGTGATGTCATCGCTGTGCAGGAGGTTATGGGGCGAAATCAAGAAGCTGTTGATGCCGGTCTACAAGAGCTCGCCGAGAAGCTACACAAATCCACGAATCGTTTCTTCCGTATTCGAGCTGCTCCTCCGGCAGAGGGGGGGATGACACTAGGCTTTCTTGTCGCTGAGGATCGCGCGGCAATCGCAAATACGCTGTCGTACGCCAAGATTGAGTTGCCGAAATTAGTAGCGAAGCAGAAGCCGCGGCTTTTTCCGCGGACTCCCCTAGAGGTCCAGGTAATCGCGAATTCGCGTGAGTCAAATCTCGCCAAACCGATCTCGATAGTGAATTTCCACTTCAAATCGAAGCGTGGCGGGGAGGATGACCCGACTGGTTTGGAGTGGGAGACGTATCGCATGGAGATGAGTGAAGCGATCCGGCGCGTTGTGGAGCGGCGTCACAAACAAGCCTTCGCCAGTGGAGATTCCATCCTCATGCTCGTGGGGGATCGAAATAGTAACTTCGACGTGGCGAGTGCGCGAATCCTCGATGGTACTCTCAACCTCTCGAGTTTCCAAGCTGACGGGGGGTGTCGCTTGAGCAAGCGCGGAGTTCCCCTGTGTAAGAGCGGTGCATCACTGCCTCAACGCCTCTTTAGCGTCCTCACGTCTAATAAGTCGGTGTTCGTGCTACCCGGTACATTCAGCTACAAGGGGGAGTACTCATGGCTGGATGACATCTTGATGCCTGCTGAGAGCCTGCCTTTCGCGTGGAGAAGTGCGTACTTGGAGTCGCAGTACGATTCTGGAGTTGTGTACTCTCCAAGGGATGCATCGGACCACGCACTCGTATACGTTAAGCTCAATTGGTAAAGCTGGCCGAGAGGTAACCTCCTTTGCAGCTCAGATTAAGAAGAAGCAGCTTTCCCTCGCGCTGTTCGTATCCTAAGGCCGATACACCTGCAGCCAGATCTGCTCGAAGGAACGGGAAAGACTTCGGATAAAACACGGATCGCGAAGAGAGGAGGTATAAAATGCCTCGTGGACCTGCTTCTTTATCTCATGCTCTGCGAGTCCTGATTGCTGTGCCTGCTTCACTTCGTGTAACAGGTCACTCGTATTGACGTACAGCATATCGAGGTGCTTCCTGACTAGGTCCCCTGTAATTGCCCCAACATAGGGTAACCCGATCCCGGACAGCTCGATGTGGGCGAACTTCTTTACGGACTCGAGCGCCGCAGAGATATCAAAGTCTCCTCCAGGAGCGCACAGCCGACGCCCCTGATTGTAGCCAAATGTTTCGTCGGTGATGACAAATTCATGGGGGACTATCAGGTATGAGACAGAGTGAGAGCGGTGGCCAGGGGTGGATAGGGCTCGAATAGTGAGATTTTGGTCGAGGTTTATCGCATCAGAGTCGACCAGATATCTGTCTATCCGGAGGGACGCTTTGAATTCCTCGAAGGGCACATCTGGTCTGCTCCCTGGAGGAGGAAACCAGCCGGAGATCTCTTGGTCTTCTTGCCACAGGTTGTAAACGAAACTCGCATCCTGCAGTTGGGCGTGCATTGCTGCCGTGCCATATACCTGAGCCCCAGGGAGTGATCGACGCAACAGGGGGATTCCTGCCACTCGGTCGGCGTCGAGATGCGTGACAAGCACCCTTGTTGTGTTTTCTATCTGCAGACCCTGGCGACGCATCCGTTCGGCCATATTTGCCACGTGAACACTCGCTCCGGGATCAAACAGGGCAATCGATGAGTCATCTGCAGTTACCGCATAGCGACAGGTAGCTCCCAGAGTAAGGAGGTGAAGTGATGGGTAGATAGGGGCGGAGGAACGCAGCAGCATCGTTACCGTTGTGAATCACAGACTGGGCGTTCCGACTCTATCCTACGACCTTCAGGAGGTCACATGAGAGAGCCGGTAGCAAGAGATAGTCCCACATCGGGGATGCGCTACTCAAGGGGCGAAGGTTACGGCGGGATCTGAGAGAAAAGAGGCTGGCCCGGTGCTTCACGAAAAGCACCGGGCCAGCCATGGACAGGTGACCTAGTATCAGGCGTTTGCGGCAGCTTTTTTGCGTGTTCTACTGGTCTTCTCGGAACTCTCATCGCTCTCTGAGGTCTCCTGATTTGGCACAGCACTAGTGCAGGTAATGCCCACGGAGTCCATGATCAAAGCTCTTATCTGTTGGGCGATCTCCGGATTCTCCCGCAGAAACTGTTTGGACCCCTCGCGACCCTGACCGATACGCTCGCCTCGGAAGCTGAACCAAGCCCCCGCTTTGTCGACGATCCCCTTGTCTACGCCGAGGTCGATGATTTCGCCTATTTGACTGATGCCCTCGTTGAATATGAGGTCGAATTCAGCCTCGCGAAACGGCGCTGCAACCTTGTTTTTGACGATCTTGACCTTGACGCGGTTTCCGGTCACGTCGTTTTGGTCCTTGATTGATCCGATGCGACGGACGTCCATACGCATTGATGCGTAGAACTTGAGGGCGTTTCCACCAGAGGTCGTTTCTGGGCTTCCGAACATTACGCCTATCTTCATACGAATCTGGTTGATGAAGACGATCGTAGTGTTGGACTTAGCCGAGATAGCGGTTAGCTTTCTCAGCGCTTTGCTCATCAGTCGTGCTTGTAGTCCCGGCTGTTGATCCTCCATCTCGCCGTCTATCTCTGCGCGTGGTACCAGCGCGGCGACAGAGTCAATCACGACGAGGTCAACCGAATTCGAAGATACTAGAGATTCACAGATCTCGAGAGCTTGCTCGCCGCAGTCAGGTTGGCTCACGAGGAGCTTGGAGGTATCTACCCCGAGCCGCTTGGCGTAGTTTACATCGAGCGCATGCTCTGCATCGATGAATACTACTGTTCCGCCGCCCTTCTGCACCTGTGCCGCCAGGCTGAGGGCGAGGGTGGTTTTACCCGACGACTCTGGTCCGTATATCTCGCAGATCCTTCCCTTGGGAAATCCGCCGATACCCGTTGCGATGTCGAGGGTAAGGCTTCCTGTCGGAAATGCATCGACCCGTTCCGCGGCCGTAATGCCCAAGCTCATGATGGCGCCTTTGCCGTATTTTTTCTCGAGCACGGATATCGCTGTACTCAGCGCCTTGTTCTTCTCTCCATCCAGCTGAAGCTCGTTGTTTTCTTTCTCGTACAGTTCCATCGCTCTTTCCCTCTCTTTCTTGGGTTAAACTTGTTGTTGAGTCTCTTCGATGCCTCGCAGCTGTGCGCGACGGTCGAGGAGCATTTAGTGTAGCTCCCTGATTACTCCGATGAGGCGGCCTTGAACCGTTACTTTGTCAACGGTTATTGGTTGCATCGTGGGGTTTGCTGGGATCAACATTACTTTGCCGTTCTTTAATCGTCGATAGCGTTTCAAAGTTGCGCTGCCATCCTCCAGGAGAGCAACAACTATTTGGCCGTCTTCCGCGCTATCCTGCTTCTTGATGACGACGATATCCCGGTCGCAGATGTGCTCGTCGATCATCGAACTACCACTCACCTCGAGACAGTAAACTTCGCCACGGCCATCGATCATGCTGGGGGGGATCTCAATGGTGGTGCTCTGCTCAACTGCTTCTATCGGGCAGCCCGCAGCGATTACTCCTACCAGGGGCACTGCGGTGGGACCGAGCTGCGGGGTGGCACGGTCTAGAATCTCCAGCTTGCCGTCTTCTCCCCGGCGGATAAAGCCTTTGTCCTCGAGCCGCTCTAAGTGAAAATGGGCGGTTGAGGCAGACTTTACGCCAATGAAGTCGGCGATGTCCTTCAAGGCGGGGGCATATCCCCTGTCAGCGAGAAAGTTCCTCAGAAATTCAAGGGTTTGTCGCTGCACTGGTGCCAGGGTGCTCGACTGGAAGGTGCTATCGGTGTTGTCAACGTCTCGGATTGCTGCGCGCTTCTTGTTAGTCATTCAAAAGGCTCCTGATAGTCGATGGCAATAGCATATGCAAAAAGAATAGAATCTGCAATAATTAATCTTGGCCTGTGAAGAGCTTACCACGTGGGGGTTCGAATACGGTGTGCGTGCGGCTTTTCCCGTTCATGGAATCGTTCAGGAAGCCGATAACTAGGTAGCTACGGGGAATTCCGTGCTCTTGGGTTCTATGCTATCGGGGATTTCATGTCCTTTGTTCCTATTCCAACCGGGGCCGCGTGCGGCAGTGTCAGAAAGGAGGTCCGACTCCTGGTCGTCGATGATACGCCCGACCATTTCGAGCTTCTGACAGAGGTTGCCGAGATGTATAACCCCGATTACCGCGTGGAATGCCGGCTCGTTTCGACCGCTCTGGAGACCTTTGAGGCGGTGGGGGCGTGGCAGCCCTCTGTCGTGCTCGTTGACCTCCACAGCGTGGTTGACGCCCTGACGGTCGTGCGCCAACTTGCGGAGCAGGGACGGTCAGTCGTAGCAACGAGTGAGCATCGGTCCTCTGAGCTCTCCTCGGTGGCTGACCAGTACGGAGCCGTTGGGTACCTTTCAAAGAGCGAGAACCCTGATGATGTGGAGGCTTTAGTTGAGTTTGTAGCCACCGTTTCAAGTCCTCCCGACCCTAATCACTAATCTAGTGTCTGTGCGTGCCCTTTCTGCGCGAGTGCCAGGAGGCCCGTTTCCCGGGACGGCGGGCACAACTCCTTCACTTTCTTGATACAGGTGGGTTTTGCCCCAGTGTCGCTGTGGCAATTTCAGTGGTACATATTAGACGCTCATCTGCCTAGGTGTGTGAGGGCGCGTTGTGGGGCGGTCCCAGGCGTGTCGTGCGGATGTCGCAGAGGAGCATCTCGGAGGGGATACGTATGAACAAAAACGGGGTTCTCGAGCGGGTTTCCGCGCTACTGGTTCTTGTCTCGGTCGCACTCGTGGTAGGCGGTACGCGGGCATGTCAGGAGGACTATGCTCTGGGGTCTCAGGTTAAGGTGAAGGACACCCCAGAGGTCACTGCAAGTCCGACTGATGATGGGGACCTGGTTACTGCAACACCTACGGGACGGACAACAGGAACATCGACCCCTGAGGCGACACAGGTAGCGGGGCCGACCGCCACGCCGGCCAAGAGCCCGACCGTTCAAAATAGCTTATTTCAGGAGCTCTCGGGGTTGAGTGAGGACTCTAACAACAGACGTGCAGGGGTAGATGCAAGCAAGCCTGCTGCAGGGGCCCGCAACGGGAACTGGTTAGGAAATGCCTTCGGTAAGGGCGGCAGCAATGAGGCTCTCGCGGGATGGGTCGATAGTGATGGCGATGGTTTTGCCGACAGTGTCGAGCTGACTCACGAGTCAGACCCGAATGATGCTATGGCAGTTCCAGCAGGGATAGTCTCTACCAAACTCGACGAGCGGGTTCGATCGTATGACGCCGACCTCGATGGTGTGTCGACCGGAGAGGAGCTTCGTTTGGGTAGCGATCCGAACTCGAGCGATAGCGACGGGGATGGGATCGCGGATGGTGCCGAAGTACTTTCGGGGGGGAATCCCCTCAAGCCGGATGACAGGTATATCGATCGCGATGGGGATGGGTTGAGTGACACGTACGAGACAGAGAATTCACTGGATCCGGAGCAGCTCGATTCCGATAGTGATGGTTTGCGCGATGACATAGAGGTGGTGGTAGGAAGCGATGGTCGTAACCCGGACTCCGATGGTGATGGGATCGCCGACGGCAAGGAGTTCGATCTCGGGTCCGATCCCACGGCGCCCGAGAGGTTAAAGTAGCATCACCGACCCAAGAGGGAGGTTGTGTTCGAGAGAGAGGTGCATGGAGCGGCGTAGATCCAAGGAGCTATTTGCAAGGGCTAAGGGAATATTCCCCGGTGGGGTAAATTCACCGGTGCGGGCCTTCCGTTCCGTGGGCGGTGAGCCGTTTATGGTAGCACACGGCCGCGGACCGTACCTTTTTGACGTCGATGGTAACCGCTACGTCGATTACATCAACAGTTGGGGGCCACTTGTCTTGGGGCATTGTCATCCGGCGGTAGTCGAAGCGATCCGGAAACAGGCGTCCCTCGGCACTAGCTATGGAGCGTGCCACGAACTAGAGAGTGAGTTGGCGCTCGTGGTCCAGAAACTCTTTCCGTCGCTCGAGCTGATGAGGTTCGTAAACTCTGGGACGGAAGCTGGAATGGCGGTGATTCGCCTCGCCCGGGCATTCACCAACCGGCGTAAATTCATCAAGTTCGAGGGGTGCTATCACGGACACGCTGATGTGCTCTTGGCGAAGGCAGGTTCCGGAGTGCTGACGCTCGGGTTACCTGACTGTGCTGGAGTTCCGGCTGCAACTGTCAGTGATACTTTAGTTGCAGAGTTCAATAATCTCGATTCGGTAGAGCGATTGTTCGCAGCAAACGCCGACGAGATCGCAGCAGTTATCGTGGAGCCAGTCGTAGGAAACTGCGGCTTGCTAATACCACTGCCGGAATTTCTGCACGGGCTCCGAGATCTCGCCACTCGGTACGATGCGTTGCTCATCTTCGATGAGGTCATGACGGGCTTCCGGGTGCATCTGGGAGGAGCACAGGGGCTCTATGGGGTCAAACCCGATCTGACGATGCTGGGTAAGGTGATCGGTGGTGGTCTCCCGGTCGGTGCGTTTGGTGGTCGACGAGAGATCATGGAGCGGCTAGCCCCATTGGGAGATGTCTATCAAGCCGGGACACTCTCCGGTAATCCGCTCGCGATGGCAGCCGGTTTAGCGAACCTCGAGCAGTGGATGATTCCTGGCTTGTTCGACGCTACTCGAGAGGTAACGGAGCGGTTGGTCTCCGCGTTGCGCGATGCTGCACGGGCGCGCGGCATCCCCTTGGTAGCGCAATCTGTCGGAACCATGTTCGGGTTTTTCTTCAGCGCGCAGCCGGTCCTGTCGTTTCGAGATACACAAAGAACCAACAGAGAGGCGTTCAATAGCTTCTTTCATGCGATGCTCGAGCGAGGCGTGTATTTTGCGCCATCTGCATTCGAAGCGGGTTTCGTTTCGGCGGCTCATCAGGGGGAGGCTCTTGAGCATACGATAGCAGCGCTTCCTGCTGGCTTCCAGGCGGCTCACGGATAAAGGAAAATCAAGTCACTTTCCAACTATAACGGCGCTCTAGGCGCTTAGAAGCGGCGTTAATAGACGGAAGGCGTAATTGTAGAAGAGGTAAGCAAGGGGCGGAAGAGGTGGGTGCTTGCAGGTTAGGTGGTTTTGTCGTGAGCTGTCGGTCTTGTCCTTCTAACGGCCGTAGCTAAAGGCACGCGAAGGTGCTCCGCCGCGCTTCGCTTCGCGGGGGCTTTTAATTGCCCCCCGCTCAGCGCGGCTCCTTACCAATTCCGGAATTTACAGAACAGATGGTGCACTATCCTAAAAGCACCGGTAGTCACAGGATGCGAATAACAGAGCCTATGGGTGGTGCGTTAAGTTATTGAACCTGCCTGTACCAGCCACGGGGGATTTATTGCTCGGGCGGAACAACGGGCGCGGGCGGAACAAGCGCACAGCAGACTTCACAGCCGGTATCATCGAGAGCGTCAATGGTATCTGAACGGGCTTGTGCGTTGTATGGATTCGCTATCCTGCAGTGGTAAATATAGGCCCACCAGCCTTCGGAGTCCTGGGCCTCTACGCACGCGTCTGCACATGCGGTTTCATGTTCGCTGGGATTACGGGGCACCCTATTCAAGTCCAGGCATAAGAGGGCATAACCTTGCCTCGCTGCTCCGAACCCGGTGTTTGGTATCCAACAGGAAAGGGCAATTAAATTGCACTGGTCTAGACCTGACCTGACAACCTCCACTCCAAGAGAGCTGTTTTTAAGCAGCTAACGTAACTGTCAGCCGACTCAAATCTTTTTCATTCGCCAGACAACGGTCTTCAAGAAATGTCTGCATAGGAGTCCTTCCCTTGCAGTGTTTTCCTTGGTTCATTCGCTCAGTGTTATATCGCACTAGCCAGGCATCCAAATCAACCTGAGGTTCTTCGATGGATCGATAGAGCTTCTTTCGGAATATGCGCTTTATGCAAGCGGCCCAAGTGCTTTTGGTGAATCCTCTTCTGTAGTAGGTCTCGATGGTCTCTGCTTGATCAAGAGGAGCGAGCTTTGCGCGTTCGCCCCGGCGCCTACAGGAAGAACGTCCATAATACCGAGTCAGAGACTCATAGGGCTTCGGCACCTGTGTAGAGAGAAGAGCTAGAAACTCTAGCGCATCGAACTCATGCGCTACCCCTTCTTTGGTGGTGTAGGTCACAATGTCGTCCTGTATCGAGAGCTTCTCAAGAGATAGGGGGGCGCGCTCGATCTGTCCGCCGTAGCCTTGTGCGGAGGAGGATGTAGCGCGCAACGAACTGCTGGCTGTCTTTATCATGGAAGGGGACTCCCATCCAGACTCCAAAACCTATGTGCTCTTCAACCTCGGCCGTTGAAAGTAACCCCGCACCACATGATAGAAACGATAGCACCAAATGATCTATGGCATGAAGTGACGTGAATTATCGTCGCACATACAAAGTCTCGTACAGCGTGCGCGCCGCCTCGTTGAGCGCTGCTCGGCTTGCGCCGGCATAGGTACTCCGTGCGCTACTCAACATTGCCAACCCCGCAAATCCGTCGCCTACCTGTACTATCTTCTCAATGTGGGTGCCGCTTACCGGAAACGAAGTCACGATCTCGCCTGTTTTGTAGTTTGTAACCACGACATCGAGGGTCACTACCCCTTTTATCTCTGCACTTGCGTACGATGTCGGTAGACCCGTGTAAAGTCCGACGATACCGGAGAACACTGAAGTAATCGGCTGAAATACCCGCCCTAGAGTTGTTTGAGGGCGCGTCGAATTTACCGAAAAATCGTCGATATTCGCAAATGGATCAGATTCGGTAAGTATCGCTTTTACGTACAAAGGCTCCGGGACGATCCGTTTTGGATCGGAATATGTCTTGTCGTACAGAGCAAAGACCGGAAATCTGGCGAGCGAAGACACCAACATTGTCGACAGATATTCCTCAGCTGGCATCAATGGGTGTTTGGAGGCGCCCCATGGCTTGAGTGTGACTCGTTCGACGATCAATGGAATTCGGGTAGCAGTGTTCTCCGACGCGACGATCGGCAGCTCTTCTCGAACGCTCTCTGGACTTCCCGGACCTCCGCCAACTGGACTACATCCCAGCACAGCACACAGCGCGATGCACGAGATACGTTTTAGAGTGTGGCTAATACTTTCCATGCAGTTGCCCAAACCTCTCTGTGAGTTTATATACAGCGTCATGGCAGGCATTCCGAAAGGATGCTTGAATGATCGAACGCGCAAAGCCTTGCGGTATGAAATATCTATAGTCGAATGTGCCTGAGGTAGAGAATTCCTTGCGATCGTGTCCAGTTGCCGGAAAAGCCATGAGGATCTCGCCTGTCGCGAGGTTTATCACGCTCACGTCGGCTCTCACATAACCTTGCGTATTGATCACTGCGGGGATTCCTCCTTCGACATTGCCGAGAACCCCACCAACACTGCTAAAAATAGAGGTTCCAGTGCCTACCATATTCTCTTCACTGTTGAAGGAGACCTCCGTAATGACAACCTCTATACGAAACGTACGAGCTCTGGAGGGAGTGGATTTCGCCAGGGACTCTGCCCCTTCGATGATACGAACATTTTTTAGCCCATGCAGTGCCGAGACTAACACCATGCGGAGTTCACCGGGCCACAAACCTGGGAAGCGTTTCTCTCCGAAATGAATAGTCTGGGGCAGGTGACGGAAAAGCTCCCCTGAGGGATTTTGGGGCAACCACACCGCACCTCCGCACAATCCGCCAGGGCAAAGCTCACGGTACAGCAGGGAGTCTACCCCCGCTATAAAATTGACCTCCGGTACGACCACTGTAATCTCTCCTAAACTTGGGTCGTACGGGAAGGACGGAGCTACACGGGTCAGCGAGGCCCTCTGACGAGTGCATGCCGCTGCGAGAAGAATAAGGAGTAGAATGACACGCTGCATGTTCAGACTGAATTATTAGTCATTTCCAGCGCTACTCTGAATTGGCCCATCGCTCTCCTTACTAGCTCACCTCGCGCCGGGCATTAGGCCGGACTAGAAGGCTGAATGCCACATCTCCCTAATTGTTCTTACACGACAATCACCGTTCTTCAAGCAAGGTTTTTGAGACAGTGCCCCACGCATTTTAGCCGTGCATCAGCACCGCTGCTCAATAAACCACGAGTCCGCGTGGTTTTGCCGCCCCTCCCAAGTAGTCATTTTCTCTTTACCCGGGCTACCCCACCAGCCGCGCGAGAGAACGTGCCAAACGGCCCCCATGACTCAGCACTTCGATGGTGTGCTCAAGGCAGAGCTGTGCCCTTAGAGTGGTTCAGTAGATACACGTATCCCCTGCGAAACGGAGAACGCAAAGATCGGATAGGTAGGAAAACCTAGCGCCCAAGTGCGTTGGCGAGCTTCGGCATAGATGGTGGATACAACCCAGGGGGGTATGGCACCGTCACATCCCCTAACTTCCACCGCTCCCGGACCGCTCTCGCCTTCTGCATGAGAGCTTTGAAGAATCTGATAAATCCCACTCGTACGCTGCGCTTCTCTGAGAGGCACCACATGCGACACCCCGCGCGCCTGGATCGATGCGTGGTATCGAATGCCTGCGAAAGGAGACGCTCCCTGCCGAGCACGCGCCTCTTTTTTCGCTCTCTGCTTTTCTCAGCGCGCTGCTCTAGGGATCTAATCCGTGCAATCAATCGCTCGTTTATTCTCTGCTGTTGTTCAGGCGAGTGATAGCCAAACGCCTCCATCCATGCATTCGATTCGAGAGTAAATGTTTGCACTTCCTCTGAAGCAGCTAGAATACCTGCTGCAAGCTTTGTGTACCCTCTCAGATTGTTTACATCTCGTGGGATGGGGGTAAACTGGTGGCGCCGTAGACGTTTCCAAAACCGGGTGAGCTTGCCTGATTGAAACATCCTCCACGAGGAGAACCCTGGGTATCTGTCAATCGAAGTCTCTAAGTTGTCCTTGGCTGGATTTGAATACAGATAAGCTATCGCTATGAGAGCTCTCGTAGGGGTAAGAACGATCGGGCTATCGTAGCCCTCGCACCAAAGGGTGCGCTTATTTCGGCCTAAGAGACCGTTGATCATGTGTGCTGATTCGGTTTTGAAATAGCGAAAGAATGCTTCAACGTCATCGGGGTTGATGACCACCAAGACGAGATGGATATGGGTCGCCTCTACAATGAAGTGGCAGATTCGAACGGGATACAGCTCGCACGCCCGCGCAAGGCAGCTCTTGAGGATCGCTTGACACAGCGGATAAGCTAGTAGCAGCAATCCCTCCTCAATGCTGAAGGTGCAAAACAATACACTCCCGTGCGGGTGGTACTGCATTTTCCTCTTCATGAGCATCTATTCGGCCAATCGAATCGGATGTTGCTAGTGGAACCCGAAAAAGTAGCCCAGGTACAGGGTCAAAAAAGTAGCCCAGGTACAGGGTCAAAATACCATGTTACGAAGGTAAGCAGGTGTATATCGGGTTGGCTGTTCATCGTGAATGTTTCGTTGCAAGCTGCATCTGCGAAGGTGATGTTGTGAAGTGGTGCCGGATGCCTGGAGCGGCGGAAGCGGTGATAACGCTCGTGACGAAAACGAACACTTACTTGTGAGTAAAGCGCTACCCATAGTAGGGGCCTCGTACTACTTTAAGCGCATGTAGCGCTTATCACTTTTGTACATCGGTGCGGAGCGACAGGGTTCCTCCCCTAAGCGCAGCTACAGCGTACCAGAAGGGTGCTCTAAGTTTTGGGATCCTTTAAATGTACTCAGTCATCCTAGTTCAAGGGAAGCTTCGTGACTCGAGGGGCATGTTTCGATCGCCTAACTCGTTGTTCGCGGTGTCATGAAGGATGCGCTCGGATGGGGAGTATGGCACGGTCCATCGGAACTTTTTTGATATGGCTTGTGAGCTTGACACTCACGCATGCCCAGGCGCCGGATTCAGAGCCGGTTTCGATTGCACCGCAGAGCGTTCTATCCGTTGAAGAGCTTCTTTGGCGAGGTGCAGTTACCGTACTGCCCGACCAAGTAGTGCAGATTCCCTTTCCAGAGGTTCTCAATGCGACTGAGACAACCTTTAATTTGAAGGTGGACGAGCTGGTTGAATTCTCGCGAATCGTAAACGACAGATTAACGATAGACCTCGCTAGCGAATCCTCACAAAGCCCAGAATCACTACGATTTAAGACAGCCTCTGGGAAATCCTATAGGCTCTCCACAACGGGCGAGCTTTTCACATCGTCGTCGAAAGACTCGCCGCAAACAAAGATTCTCACGCTGAATCGGGCCGGTATTGAATTCTTAACCAACAAAGCTCCTCTTACTTTTCCATTACTCGCGTGGAGTGAGGCTGGACAGCCACGAGCACTCATGGTTTCCATGCCGCAGGCTCAGGAAGCTCGGGAAGAAGGTATAGGACCGACACAGTTCACCTTCAAGCTAAGCCTTAAAGAACCCCTTGAGCTCAATCCGAATCCGCAATCGAATCCGGCTGCAACCAGTGTGACAGATTCACCAGAGGTAACTTTCTCAATTGCTTTTGCAAAACCGCCGCCACGCACCAGGACTCCGACGCGTACCCCAACAAAGACGTCGACCCCTGAGATCACAGCGACCCCCAGAACCAAATCTACTACAACGCCGAGTCCAACCCCGAAGCGCAGTCCGACCTCAACAAGTACCCCAACCGCAGTTGTGACTACCACTAGGGTATCAACGGCCACTGCGACCGCTACAGCTACCAGCACATCGACACCAAGTCGGACAGCAACCCGTAGTCCTACCCCCGCCAGTACGCGAATACCGACACCAACCAGCACGCCCGCTGCTACGAGTACACGTCGCCCTACGGCGACTACAACGAGGGCACCTACGCGCACACCTGCTGCTACACAGACGGCTGCCCCAACGCGTACGGCGACTATCACTCCAACGCGGACGGCTACGGCTACCCGGACACCAACCCCCAACACGTACGGCCAAAACTGCACACAGATGCAGCCATGCAATCCAGGTCAAGTGTGCTGTGCAAATCCAGGTCAGGGCTTTAGTGGGCAACCGACGGGAACTTGTGTGAGTGCTGAAGAGTGTTGCCGAGGACGCGTCGGGCAACTGCCTCCTGTCAATCGTCTAGTCCTTAGTCTATCGCTCGGCGGAGTAACACCGGACTTAGTGGGGAAGGTCTGTTGCAACACCTCATCTCGTCACTTCGAGGATTCTCCGGCTGCACGCGCTCTGATCAAGCCCGTTGGAGATAATCAGGGCGCTATTCCCGACATTGGTGCAAATAATCTCAATCTTTCTCTTCCAGGTAGTATCCTTCAGGCTCAACAGTGCATTTCACGGCAATGCACTCCCCAGATGCAGAACCGGACGGA
This sequence comes from Bdellovibrionota bacterium, assembly GCA_040398075.1. Taxonomy (GTDB): domain Bacteria; phylum Bdellovibrionota_C; class UBA2361; order UBA2361; family OMII01; genus OMII01. Next base: position 37,979 of record JBBAUR010000031.1, read on the forward strand.
CTGGTCGCGTAGCAATCGGGGGGGGCTACCGTGGAATTGCTGCCGGATAAGCTGCTCTGGGAATCCCTTACACGACTTCGCATGGGTAACTCTAGATAGTGACGCTGGCTGGAATCGGTCTTGCCAACCCTCCGACGGCAGCCCCAACGGCAACCTCGCCCCATACTGCCTCCCATGTACTGACTGCGACATCGCCTACGCCGACGGTCTCCCTTCGTGCTCTTCG
>JBBAUR010000032.1:0-36534 GCA_040398075.1 Bdellovibrionota bacterium
TTAGGAGTAGTCAATGAATTCGGGTGTGAACAAGAAGAAGCTCTTCATCAGCAACCTCGACTTTGAAGTCACTAGTGAGCAGCTCCGCGAGCTGTTCGAGGAGGTTGGTCCTTGCATCAGCGTTGTCGTGGCATCAGATCGCGAGACAAAGCGCTCGAAAGGATTCGCGTTTGTCGAGATGGAGCGTGAGGAAGATGCCCAGAAGGCTATCGAGACACTCAACAATCGCGCGGTGAATGGGCGACCGATGAAGGTGTGCGAGGATCGCGGAAAGAACAGCTCGTCGGCACCCTCTGAGGGTGGTGCTGAGGGGGGTCGGAGGTTCGAGCCACTGCCGTCGATCCAGAGGATGCAGCTCTTCAAGCGCCGCAAGAAGCTCGATCCTTTCACTGAAGATCCGACGAAGTCGATCGATTACAAAGATGTGGCAATGCTTTCAAAATTCGTGAGCGAGCGTGGTCGTATCCTTTCGCGTCGCCTCACAGGCCTCAGCGCTTACAATCAGCGCAAGGTCTCCAAGGCTATCAAGCGTGCGCAAAGCCTCGGGTTGATGCCGTTTACAACTTTGCAAAGCAATCCGTAAGCGCACCTCGGTTCCGGAAACTAAGTAAAAAAGCTGGCGTCGTGCTGGCTTTTTTACTTTATGGTGCCGCTTTGATTCCGTGCCCACTCCCTGATCTGCTCAACGGTGGCGGTGGCGCCACCACAGACAACAAATAAAATCGTGTCAAATTGCTCGAGCTCTCTGGCATTCTCGTATGCTAGGGCAAGGCTCGCCCCGCAGGCTGGCTCTACGAGTACCCTGTGATCCGCCAAAAAGCGGTTGCATGCCGCGACCGCACTATCGTCAGATACCAAAACACTGCTGATTGGGTGCTCCTTCCACCACTGCACGGCCCTTTCACACACTCGCTTGGCACCAAGTGTCGTCGCGATACTAGTGATTGTCTCTAAGTCAACGGCATAACCCGCCTTGGTTGCTTCGTGGAACGATGCAGCTCCCTCGGTTTCAACAGCAACGATCGGGATGTGTCCCCAGCCATTTCGGTGAAGACCTTCCGCAACACCGGACAAGAGGCCACCGCCACCAACCGAGAGAACGATGGCATCGGGCTCGAGCCCAGCGCGAGAAACTTCATCAATGAGTGTCGCGTGGCCACTCCAAAGAAGGGGGTCATCGAAGGGATGAATGAAAGCATCAGTTTCACCAAGCAGCGAAACCGCAAGGGCATTAGCTTCTTGCCACGAGGCGCCATGAACAATGACCTGTGCGCCTTCGAGTTCAAGCAGCTCCTTGGCTCGCTTGGACGTCGTCTCTGGAACCACTACTGTAACAGGGACAGAGAGTTTGCGACCTGCGTAGGCAACGGCCAACCCCGCATTTCCACCAGAAGAGGAGACAAACCGCCGAGCACCACGCGCTGCGTGTGTTTCGCAAGCTAATCCGATGCCGCGGATCTTGAACGATCCCGGAGCCTGCAAAGCGTCGAGCTTGAGCCAGACAGCTCGTCCGGTGCACATGCTCAACTGGAGGGATTCAAGCAATGGCGTGTTGATATGAAGCGTCATAGTAGCTCCTCTGGCTCTCCGTGGTGGTATCTTACTACTTTTTGATCGGCTCCCAAGGTTTGTCACCTGGCACCTGAAATACTCGGTGGTCCGACTTCATCACCTCATCAAGCGACACAGCTTTACTTAGTTCGTCGAGGACAAATTTGATTCGCTTCCCACTCTCCTCCACTAAACGAGCCGCCTCTTGGCGGTCCTCGGCTGGAGCTGCTGTGCTCTTGAGGATAAAGGCTGCCCCTAAAACAGCCCCAAGGGGGTTGTTGATCTCGTGCCGAAGGGTATCCACGAGCGTCCGCACAGTATCGACGATTGTCGCCTTACGTTTGACCTCTTCGAGCTCCCGCTGCGTACGATTGCGATCTACAAGTCCGAGAACCAGCGGCTTGAAGCTTGGATCCCTGACCTTCTCCTTGGAGAGAAAGTAAGTCGCTCCCGCACGCATTGAACTACCAGGAATCTCAGGATCTGCATCCGAACTTATCGCTAAGATCGCCAGCCCCTGCAACTGATTCTCACTCATCAGTTCGAGCCCAATGCCGTCGGGGAGATGGTGGTCGAGAATCACCAAGTCGGGCTGTAACCCCGGATTGCTCCTTATCCCTTGGCGCGCTTCTGCTACCGACGAATAAATGACCAACGAGAGGTCAGGAATGAAGGATTTTAGGCGCATCGACATGATCTTTCGAAACTCGGCGCTGTCATCCAGGATGATTATCGTTGTAGTCATTCGGTCTCTTTTATCTCAACGCTTGACGCGTAGCATACTCCCTATAGAGCCCTTCGGCGGTTCTCAACTCCTCGTGAGTACCGTGCTGCAGTATGCGTCCCTCGTGCATGACATACGTGACGTCCGCAGTCTGAACCGTAGCGAGTCGATGAGAAATCAATAGTACAGTGCAGTTGGGTAGCCAAGCTCGAACTGCCGCCAACACGCTCGCCTCTGACTCACTATCGAGTCCCGACGTAGCCTCATCGAGCACGAGGAGACCCGGCTTTCTCAGCAATGCACGCGCAATCGCTATGCGCTGTCTCTGGCCACCACTCAGTTGAGCCCCATGCTCCCCTAAAGCTGTATGAATACCGTCTGGTAAAGCTGTTACAAAATCCAGAAAGTCCCATTTCGATGACGTCTCGAGTATCTGATCACGACCGCACGTCCTGTTACCGAACATGAGATTATCATAGATTGAAAATCCGAAGAGGTGTGGCTCCTGAGGCACCCATGCTATCGCACTCCGAATCTCCGCCTCACTCAGGGAGGGTAACGGGCGATCATCAACCATAATCTCCCCCCTATCTGGTGAATAGAACGCAAGGAGCAACTGCACGATGGAGCTCTTGCCTGAGCCCGATGGCCCCACCAACGCAGTCGTTTTCCCAGGAATCAATCGAAAGCTAACGTCATCTAGGACGAGCACATCGAGACGATCGGGATAGGAGAACGATACGTTTTTGAACTCTATCGAACGGGGTGAAATCTGCGCTTCCATTCGAGTACTGCCTGATGCTACATCCTCCTCGGCTCTATCCTGTATGAGTTCGAATACTCGCTCGAGCCCGCCCAGGCTTTGCATCAATTCGGCGTAAGCACTCACCAAAAAGCTAAAGGACACCGCCACGATTGCTCCATACAGGACAAATGCAGCCAAATCGTTCAAAGGCAGCTCTTTGACAAGAACGAGATGAATGCCATACCACAGCACCGCCAGGAGAAGCAGATTCAATACTGCGCTTGCCCCGGAAGAAAACGCCGCAGCTATCAAAGTCCGATGCTCGCCGCATTCAAGAACCTCTCCGTTTATCGCCGAGAACTTATTCAGCGCATCGCGCTCGGCTGCCAATGCGCGCATGACCTTGGCTCCCGAGAAACATTCCGAGGCAAACGCTACGAGTCGTGCCAGTACCGCTTGATACGAGCGAGAAGCTATCTTCAACTTTCGGAGGAAACCCGCGGACAATGCCATCATCACGAGCACGCTCAGCAGAATAGCCCCCGTCATCCGCCAAGACATCCACAGCATCAAGGCGACACCAAGCACTACTTGAAGGCCATATCGTAGAATAACAGAGAGCTTCGTCGAAACGGCGTCTTGGACGAGCGCTGCATCCGAGTTTATTCTCGAAGCAAGCTCCCCTGAACGATTGCGATCGAAAAATGGCACATCTTTCGAGATTATCGCGTGGAAAAGGTTACCTCGCACATCGTGAAAAACCTGCTGACCTATCGTGCCAAAGAGATATGAGCGGCAGAAGAACGCCAGGCCTTGTACCCCAAACAGAACACCGAGTGCCATCATGAGAACGTGTAGGTTTTCGAGAAGCAGGGGGAACACGGCGGGTTCCAGAGCTCGACGGATAATCTCAGGAAAAACCAGGTTGATGGCACTGCCAAGAAAGAGCGCCAAAAGCGCACAGATGAACTTCGATCTATACGGAGTCGCGAGCTGGATTAATCGCACTAGCGAAGAGATGGTTGAAGTCTGTTGCCCCTTGATCAATTCACCTGTCAAGCGCTTTCTCATGGCATGAACCAAGTCGCCTTCTTCTCGAAGAGGGAAATACTAGTCACGAAAATGGTGTGGCATTTTGGTAATGACCCCAAGCAAACTGGCAAACGCAAGCTCAGAGAGCGTTTCCTGATGCAATCCGGTCGAGAATACCGTATACGAGGAGCGAAGGTCAAAAAGGCCGTTACGCCGTCGCTTCAGACTAAAGGGAGTGCCACTGTTCGATATACAGGAGGCGCTTGTACGCTCCATGCTAGACACATCGATACTGAGCGCTTTCGAGCATTATCGGCGCATGCCCGTGATAGCACGGATTTTCAGTCGACTTGGATCCGAACTCCCAAGCACCCTAGTGTATCATGCCTACCCCCACTCTCAGGATGTGTTTGAAGAGGCGCTGCGCTTCGCGATTATCGGGGGCCTTGCAGCTCGAGACACTGAATTGGTGGCCGTAGCAGCGGCGTTTCACGACGCAGGCTTTATCTCCTCTCCTTTGGCTAATGAACCGATCGCCGCTGAGCTCGCAGCGGCTGAGATGCATCAGGCAGGCTATACTACCCAGGAATGCGCTCTCGTTCGACAGATGATCCTGGATACCGCACTGATAAGCACCCCTTCAGGCTTAATGCAATCTGCCTCGACGGCGCTTTCTGGGTATCTGCTCGATGCCGATCTGAGCAACCTCGGACGAAGCGATTTTTTCCAAAAAGGCGAGCTTCAGCGCCAGGAGACGAGCGCAGATGAAACCGCGTTCTGGAAAACAACCCTCTCGTTGATCACCTGCCATACGTGGATCACTCCGGTTGCTCACGCTATGCGCGACCGAAAGCAGCGGCAAAATATTGCGCTACTCGAGCAGAGACTTCAGCTGTCGCAGAGTTAATTCGTGTATTTCAGGAAGATCTGGGGTCATTGATCGGCAGTCAGCACCGCTCTGAGTTTGAGGTTGAGCTCAGCATCTGCTGCGACGATCACATCGGGCAACACACGCTTTGGTGAAACGCGAAAACTCCCCATCGGCTCCCCGGAAAAATGCGACACTGAGGCTCCGGCTTCCGAAGCTACAAATGCCAGCGCTCCTCCGTCGATCGCTTGACACTTACTGAGTACGACCGCGGAGGCTTTACTGTCGAGAAGGTCGGTCGAATCGTGCTCACTCTGACCATCCCTATAACAGCTTGCCAGATCCCGGACCGAGAAATGGGGCGATAGTGTAGCCTCGAGCTCTGGTGAGTTAAACATTAGGATTGGGCCGTTATTGGGGGTTATTGATACCCTCGTACCACGGGCTCCCCGAGTCATCTCTTCCGTGGACAGTAAGAAAGCCCCCTCCCCCTTCACTGCTACGTAGCACCGGTCTCTGCGTGGCATGTAACACACAACCCCGACGATCTCGCTCCTGTCGTGTATGGTTACGATTATCTGGAAATGATCCCGGTTGTCGATATAAGAACGGGTTCCATCAATTGGATCCAGGAGCACCTCGAACTCACTTTCGTGCGCGAAATATTTCGCGTTCAAAGAGTGCTCACCCTCTTCCGAGAAGAAGCTCACCCCGGGAAATCGTGCGAGCAAGACTACCTCTAGGAAGCTCTGAATGGTGAGGTCGGCATCCGAGAGGGCGTGATGGAAGATAGTGCTACCCTCCTTGTCGGGGTGCGTTCCGATATCCTTCTGTATCTGCACACTGTAACGGCCTGCTGCGATCATGAAGGGCAGCAGATGGTTGATTATCTCTTTGGGGGTCGACATACGCAGACTTCCTTTTTCAGTGGTGCTCCAAGACTAGTACCCCGTCCTGAGGTTTTTTTCACCTACCAGATTGGTTCTAAAGTAACCTAAATATGACCAATCGGTCCCTCGGAGGCTCATCTGACAAGGGGAGACCATGTGGGTTGAATAACATTCGGAGCAAGCGTAGAGTCTGTCCAGTCTGACTCATGGCAAGCCTCAGCAGTGCCGCTGACGCACTGAGCGACCGCTGCTCTGAGCGTTGTAACCAAGCAGCTGAAGTTCAAAGAAGGCGATTGAATAGCACGTGACCGCTCCAGCACCAAGACCATCGGGGAGCGACCCAGCACCTAAACCGCTTTCAAGCGGAGCGGCCGCAGACTGTTTCGAGTCGCTCAGTTTTTCGAGACAAGCCCTGAAGCTGCTGCCACCACCTCCTCGCGAGATCGAGATTCGATACCTGGTTCCTCCCTGTCTGGTCTCCTCTATCATCGATTCACTACCTCCAAAAGAGATCGCCCAGCACTATTTCCCCCCATCTACACTGAAATCGCTCTTACAGCGCTTTTCCGTGCATGCTGACGTGGCCGACACAGAGGTCTTCAACAGCGCTCGGGTTCGTCGGACGAAGTATCCGAACGGAGAGCGGTCGTACGAGATAGAGTTCAAGGGATCGAAGGAGGAACTCAACGGATTACGAATATCTCGCGCCGAGTTCGGTAGATCGATATCGAGGAAGGAATTCAAAGAGCTACGGGATGCGGCTAATTTAGGGACGGTCCGGAAGCTGCGCTACGATGTCGGAGGATCCATCTCACTTCAGCAGGAAATATTTCCGGTCAACGCCCAAGTTGATGTGTTCGAGATGGCAGGCGCACCCGCGCGAAAACTCGACCAGCAGTATGTCACCGTGGACATCGAATTGAGCATGGAGAGTCTTGTGGCGCCCTTTTGCGCGGGGCACCACACCTTCTCTTTTCTATCGAAGTGTGTCGACATGAGCGCGAACGCCGAGACTATCATGCGGCATCTCTCCTCGACGCAGGTTGCCTGCCACGGCTTGGGTAAAAAGCAACTGCGTGCTCTCAATCACGCCCTTATGATCCTTGCTCAGAGAGCTTTAGAGGCACAAGAGTAGATCCTACCGACCTACATTCGCTCCAGTGGCCGAATCCCGAGGAGCTCTAGTGCCTTGGCCAAAACTGTTCGGGCCGCAACGAAGAGTGTCAGCCGCGCTGCAGCTACTGTTGTGTCTGGTTCTCCAAGCACTCTCATCTTCACGTATGCGCGCGAGATGGCCTTGGCGAGGTCCAGGGCATAATTACAGATTGTGCACGGTTCGTAATCCTGCGCTGTCTTTTCGAGGGCCGAGGAGAATCGTCCCATAATAGTACAGAGCTCCCATGCCTCTTCTTCCGGTAGCTTATCTCCTGCCGCAGCTTCTCCAGGAACGATCCCTTCGGCCCTGGCTCGCTCCTCCATACTGTGAAGACGTGCCACTGCATACATCAGATACGGTCCGGTATCTCCTTTGAAATTAAGAGCTTCATCCCAGTTGAAATTGAACTCTTTGTTGTTCGTTCGACTGAGGTAGTTGAAATAGACAGCCCCTAGGCCAACTGCTTCGGCTACGGCTTCTACATCCACCCCTGCCGGCCGCTTTGAAACCTCTGATTGGTACGCGTCTCGCGCCCTCTCGTGTGCGTCTTCGAGGAGCGCGTCAAGCGAGACTTCACTCGAATTGGTTTTCATCTTTCGTGTACTTATACCCGGGACGCTTCCGAACGGTATGTGAATGATCTTTTCGGCCGTCGGATGATTAAGCCGCTGCATAATCGCCTTGAGCTGCTTGAAGTGTAACGTCTGGGGCGCCCCTACCACGTATAAGATCCTGTCGGGATGATAGGTCTTTTCACGGTAGTCTGCTGTTATTACATCGCGAGTGAGGTAGAGAGTCCTACCATCCTCAGTGAGCAGTCGCGCGAAGCCCAGGGGTTCCCCAAGATCTACCCCTACTGCTCCGCGGGAGTTTTCCAGGATCCCGCTCTTCTCCAACTCCTTCACATAATCATCAAAGAATTGGATGTAAAAAGACTCTCCATTCCAGGAATCGAAGTGGATACCCATGCGGGCGTACGTCTTGAGATAGTATTCCTTAGAGACCTCGAGATTCCACTGCCAAAACTCCTTTGCTTCCGGATCTCCGGCCTCGAGCCGCTTGAAGTAGTCTCGTGCGATCTCGTTTACGATTGGTTTATCGAGCTCGCGCCCCTGGTCCTGCTCCTTTCTGAGCAGATTCGCTTCTACGTAGCGCCCAACGAGTTCGTTCATGTCACTACTGGGCTTTCCCCAGATCTGACATCCGGCATACACGAAGCCGAACTGCGTTCCCCAATCCCCGAGGTGATTGATGCTCGTAGTGGCGAAGCCGAGATGCTTGAACAGGTTGTAGAGTGAGAAGCCGATAATAGTTGTCCGCAAGTGGCCGATGTGAAACGGCTTGGAGATGTTCGGGTGTGAATAATCGATGAGGATCACTCCTCGATCTTTTCCAGCACCGTACGACGAGCCTTCACGCAGCACACGCGCGGTTGTCTCAATGATCACCTTGGTACGGTCGTAGAAAAAATTAAGGTATGGCCCCTGATTCTCAGCCTTTTGAATTCCGTCTGGAAGCTTGATGAGAGATTGAAGCTTTTTTGCGCACTCCTGTGGGGGAAGGTTCCAATCCTTAGCTAGCAAAAAGCATGGAAAAGCGAGATCCCCGTGCTTGATGTCCTTAGTCGGCACCAGATTCTTGGCAATGACTTCTCGGGAGAGGTTGGATGCTACGTGGATTGCGTCGATCAGGGTCTCTTTCATATCTGTAGCCAAACTCTAGCAAACAACGGCAGGCCGAGTAAAATCCTCCATCCATGCCCTACCCTTCATCTCAAAGCGCCGCCGTTTTACGCCATTTTTCAAAATCCGGGTAATCAGCTCGCTCGAGCAGTTTTTCATCTACTCCGTGCTTGAGCGCTTCGCTAAAACGTGTGGCGGAGATGTATGCGCGTAGCTTCGCCAGAGCTCCCTCCACTTCCTGCCTCAGCGTATTGAGCTCTACTGCCGAAATTGCAGATTTCAATGCGTCTAGTTTTCTCTTACGTTCGGTTAGGTATCTAATCTCCAAGTCACGTCGAGTACTTTCTACACTTTCGGAGGCAGCGCGTGATGTTGATGAGCGCGCCTCGTTCCGCTCGCCAAACTTCATACTGCTCTGAGGAGACCCTCGTTCTAACCTATGTGACTTTTCCCCAGGCAGCGTGAAATCGAAGGGCTTTTCGACTGCTCGGTACAGAAAACCCTGCGGGTTCTTGCTGACAAGGTGACTTCCCGAAGCCACTAGCTTGTCGAAATGCGCAACGATCGCTGTTCTGCGCTCCGCCGCGTCCCTCCCCTGCCCTATTACGAGCTTGCGAGCTTGCTTTTCGGCGATGCCCCGTTGAACCAGAGCATCAATCAACGGGTCTCCACCTACAGCATCAGAATTGAGAAAACTTTCAAAACCACTGGGACTATCGCCCTTTGCTTGAGATGTATTGGACTGCTGTGCGCTCACCGTTTTACGCGGCGGCTGAGCTGCCTGTAATACTATCTCCGTTGACTTTCCCTTTCCGATGAATTCATAACTACTCAACATTCCACGCTGCTTGAGCTCGTCGAGCGCTGGTTCGAGCTGTTGTCGAAGAGAGCTAGTATAGACGTAGTTACGAGAGATGCCGATCTTCTCGTGAGCTAATGTGAACAGATTCATCTGAATCCGAGAACGATACCAAAAATGCTTATCGAGATAACGGTAGAGCCTTTTCGAAACCGCGCTCTCGAGATCAAGATAGAAATCAAGATCAAGTTTCTTTATGAAACCTACTTGAAATGAGGTGAAGAGAACCTCACTCCACGTGAAGAAACTTGGCCGTGTGTCGCGGCCATCATTGATCTCGTACTCGTCGATGATACCAAAATTGCGTGTGCTATGGAGTTTGCTTTCATTATCGTAGAAGGCGTTGGTAGCTTTGATGCGCACCCCGCTCAAGCGATCGAGAGCATTTTGCAAGCGCGTATAACTTCGACCCTCGGTAGTCCAGCGCAAGATCTTCAAGAGCTCATAGCGGGTGAAGTAAATTTTACGCTGTCGTAGTCCGTCATCGGCCGTAAGCTTGAGGAGACCGAGCAGGACCTCATCATCGGAAGACGTCGGTAATCCGAATTTATCTGCCCCAGTGATAATCCATTTGCGATTGACCAGATCGCCGTTCTTGCCTTTGACTGCATCGGTAAATTCGAGGGTTTTTACCGATGGATCGACGCGCTTGGAGAGCACCGTGAGGGGAAATTCGGCGAGATTCATCTCGTCACGCGCGATCTTCACCGAGCCAGGATGGGCGGTAAATGAAACCGGCACAGCAGATACGTCCGCTGAGGTCTCAGATCTTTCCATGGCGTGCGCGCCTGCACCGGTGGTCGTGTCAAACGTGCCGCTGTCAGTAGTATTCGCCATGCGTAACTATCCTAGAAGTAGTGACAACGTATCCCTCAAATACTGCGACGCTCGCTCGAGATATGGTCTGTTGGCAAAGGTCGTTAGAATTACAACCGACACCCCAACTTCCAAATCGGCGACACCATAGCTTAGTTTTAGTTAGTTAAACAATCTTTTCTTAAAAAACATGTTACTAGATGAGCGGGAAAAAAACTAAGGAATTTTAGAGCTTTAGTGTCGATTTTTTATTTCAAATCACGACTATTTCAGGCGTCTTTCACGAGTCTCTTTTATCTCAATTCACGAGCGACTGGTGGTCGCTTCACGAGCATACTTCTCCCACATCACGAGCCTGTTTATCTCGAGTCACGAATGGGTAGCGTGTGAGCCAAGCGTACTACACGCTCACGATAGAGAAGCGGCGGATAATGCGCCATTATCGTGAATTGAGATAGAGAAATAGAGCCCTCCATTTTACCTCAATTCACGAACAAGAAAGCGGTTGCTCTCGATAACCAGAGAATCCTCATACAACTCAATTTTTCATCGTGAACTGACTTAAGTATAGATTTTACAAGCGAACTCTGCGAGATTCCTTACCTCAGTTCACGATGGCGGAGGAGCTACAGTGGCAATTACAATAAGTGTCGTTAACCAAAAGGGCGGTGTCGGTAAGACCACAACGACCGTAAACCTTGGAGCAGCGTTAGCCAACAAGGGAAAGAAGGTCTTACTGATTGATATAGACGCCCAAAGCAATATGACTACCCACCTTGGGCTGGGCGTAAAAGAGGATCCCGATGACCTGAATGAGATTGCGCAGGGCCCCGAGTGGACCGTGTATGACGTGCTCAAGGGCACAAAGCGCATACAGGACGTTGTTATTCACCGCTCACCAAACATCGATGTTGTCCCATCGAGTTTGTTGCTGAGCGCGGCAGATCTTGAATTGGGCGGGGTTGTCGGGCGCGAGCTTCTCTTGAAGAGGGCGATAGAGAAGGTTCGCGAACAGTATGATGTGATTTTGATCGATTGTCCGCCGACCCTGGGATTGCTCTCCTTGAATGCTTTAGCGGCAGTGGACAAGGTCATAGTGCCTGTACAGAGTGAGTACCTTGCTCTGCACGGTGTAAGACAACTGCTTGATACTATTGATCAAGTTAGGAACGTCTACAATCCGACGCTTGTGGTTGGCGGAGTTCTTATCTGCTTGCACGATAGTCGCAAGCGCTTAGCGAGAGCTGTGGCCGACACGATTCGAGCATACTTCGGTCAACTCGTGTTCAACACCATTATCCGTGAAAATGTAGCTCTTGCCGAGGCTCCGGCTAAAGGGCAAACGATCTTCGAGTACATGCCGAAGAGCCCAGGAGCGGAAGACTATACGGTACTTGCTGAGGAGGTTTTGAATGTCAAAGCGTAGTTTCTCTTTCTCAAATAATCCGCTTATGCAGGGTCCAGCGTTGGAAGAGCGAGGAAGGGCAGGGGTGCCCTACAAGGAGATCCCACTTTCGGCTATCGAGGCCGATCCAAATCAGCCTCGACAGACCTTTGATGAGGACAAGCTGCAAGAGTTGGCAGAGTCGATAAAGCTCTACGGGGTCTTGAGCCCTATCCTGGTGCGATCGGGCAAGCTTCCTGGTCGCTATACGCTGATATCCGGAGAGAGAAGGTTTCGCGCTTCGAGGATCGCTGGATTGGCAACAGTTCCAGCTATAGTGAACCAGAGCGAGGACGCAAACGGCCGAATGTTGGCGATGCAGCTGGTAGAGAATCTTCAGCGTGCTGATTTGGCCCCGCTCGAGCGAGCTCACGCGATAGGGGCGCTAAGAGATGCGCATAGCCTCAGTATTCGTGACATCGCTGAAAAGCTCAGTATATCAAAGAGCGCAGTGCAAAGAAGCTTAGAGATCCTCCAGCTCCCAGACGATCTCTTGAACGCCCTACGAGAAGGAGCTGCAGAATCAAAGGTGCTCCTGCTTGCAAAGATTGAAGATGAAGCTGTGCGGGCCAGCTACCTTAAGGACCTCGATGTCTTCACACGCGCTCAAATCGAGAGGGACTTAGAGTCCAAGGTGGAGGATAGTGCAGAGCCCTCTAATCACGATTCCAAGGTTCTCAATGCAGAGGACCTCAGGATAGCTGACGAGATTCAGAGAGCTCTCGGCATGAAGGTGCGCCTTAATCGCTCGAACGCAGAGGCGCAGAACGGACGACTGACGATTGAGTTTTACGGGGAAGGGGACCTACAGATCCTCTTTCGCAAACTCGTAGCTGAGGGATAAGGTGTCCCACCGTGGGACAGTTTCTAATATCGTGAATTGACAATAAAAGGGGCGCGCTCCGTCGTGTCCCACGGTGGGACAGTGAATAAGGTTCACATTGGGCTTGGGTATCTGAATTCCCTAGCTCCCTGGAACGGGAGGGGTGGTTTTGCTCTGCAACCGATTACAGAGCTCCTGGGTCGTCTTGGGAATCCGCAGGATAGTTTGCCGTTGCTGCACATAGCGGGTACTAACGGCAAGGGCTCAGTATCGGTGGCTCTTGCATCTATTCTGGGCCAATCGGGCTATCGAGTGGGCCTCAATACCTCACCGCATCTGGAGTCTCTTAACGAACGGATCGTGGTCGATGGTTGGCCGGTAGGTGAGGAAGTTCTTGGGGAGCTAGCCCATGACCTACGTTCAGCTGCACAGAAAGGGGGCAACCAGATATCGTTTCATGAGGCTATAACAGCCCTATCTTTCCTCTGTTTTCGCGAGCTAGAGGTCGAATGGGGCGTTGTAGAGGTGGGTCTAGGGGGTCGTCTCGATGCGTCTAATGTCATTTCACGACCCGCAGCCACCGCAGTAGTAACGATTGACTACGACCACCAGCACATCCTTGGTAATACCCTTGCCGAAATTGCGGCGGAGAAAGCAGGAATCGTCAAGGCTGGTTCGCCTCTAATTAGTGGGCAGCTACCCTCGGAGGCCCTTTCAGTGGTGAGGAGAGTCGCGAGACACGTCGTGCACCGCCAGTTCGGGATCGATTACGATGTCCGTCAGAACGAGGGGCAGGTTGGACGATTCGAGTATTGGAATAAGTTTTCGACATCAGGTACTAACATAACCTTCGCATTCGACTCTCCGCTTACTGGAATTCATCAAGGTCACAATATGGCAGTAGCCGCCTCCGTTGGGCTAGAGGTGGGAGTGACACCAGAGGCATGCAAGCGGGGTATAGAGGGGGCTTTCTGGCCAGGGAGGCTCGAGCAATTTGAGGTTGCAGGGCGCACCCTTGTGCTCGACGCAGCCCATAACCCCTCAGGAATTAGAGCTTTTATATCCTTTCTGAGGGCCAAGAGTGCCTCCAATATCGATCTAACCTTTGGTGCGCTCGATACTAAAAACTGGGAACAGATGCTGACTCAGCTCATCCCATTCGTGAAAACAGTGCGCCTCCTGCAGCCCGAGTCAGACCGAGCACTCCCCGATGAGCGTATCGCTGACTACATCGTAGCATCGGGTAACGACATAAGGATAATCCGTTACGGTTTGGATTATGAGCGGTGCGTGAGGGACCTTCTCGCCGATAGCGGTGCACCTCCGGCCTACATAACCGGTTCTATGTACATGCTAGGACGAGTTAGGAAGATGCTGTCATTACCTAAGAGGTCTCTATGGACGAGACTTTAGATAACAGTGGTTTGAAAAGGAGCGATTTATGTCTCTGCAGTTTAGAAAAGTGGCGTGAGTTAGTCGAGGTGCGGCTCTCCTCGCTGGCGGCGGAGGTCGCAACAGGAAGTGCACTCTTACAGGACGCTGTGAACTACGTACTGCAAGGGGCTGGAAAGAAGCTCAGGGCCTTACTTGTTCTTTCGATAGCACAGGACATTCTCGGTCCTCGTGGAGATAGTTCGAGTGCACTATGTTGCGCAGTCGCGGCTGAAGTCGTGCATGCCGCCTCGCTAGTGCATGATGATCTTCCGGCCTTGGACAACGACGACTATCGTCGAGGCCGACCCTCTTGTCACCGCGCATTCAATGAAGGCACTGCAGTGCTCGTTGGAGATCTCTTGGTAGGAGCAGCTTTTTCGTGTGTCGCCACCTCGGCTGATACACCTGAGAGAAGGGTGCTCGTTTGTGAGCTGTTGGCGCGCTCCTGGACAGCGTTATGTGAGGGGCAGCAGCTTGACCTTCAGGGAACAGCTTCGCCGGACCAGCGCCAACGAATGATTGAGCTGAAAACAGGGGCGCTGTTCGGTTTTGCAGCAGCCTGTGGCGCAATCTGTTCGGGTTTGGACAGAGATCTTGTCGATCGGCTCTTCACTTGGGGAGAACGTCTGGGAGTAGCTTTTCAAATGCTCGACGATGTCGATGATGGTGAGGGTTCGAAGGATGCAATCATATCCGTAGAGCGTGAGCGTGAGTATCTCATCCGAAAACTACCCGAATATCTCGGAGATTCTCCGGAGTATTCGGTGGCGGTTGTAGAACGTATTCTGCATATTCAGCGAGATCGCGGAGTAAATCGATGAAGCCTGCGCGCGAAATCCACTACATTGTCATTTTCGATTAGCAATCCCTCCTCGATTAACAGCTCGCGCTTACGCTGGATCCCGAATGCATAACCACCCAGAGAACCATCGGACTTTACAACACGGTGGCACGGCACGCGTGGTGCGTTGGGGTTCCGATTAAGAATAGTGCCTATCGCGCGGTAAGCTTTTGAGTCTAGGGTGCGAGCGATCTCTCCATATGTAGTGACGCAGCCGCGTGGTATCTCGAGAAGCAGTACATACACTTGTTCGCGGAGGTGAGAGGTGGTCATAAAGCTCCTCTGCAGAGGGTTAGCCGCGCCCGTAACTCATCGGCCACCATTCAGTGGGGCTCCCTTTGCGTTGTCCGTTCGTGCTACGTAAGAGTAGCAAAAGTTCTGCGTGATGTACCTATTTTTCGAGGGATTGAATGATGGTTTTTGATGATCCGCGGTTACATGAGCTCGCGGGTAGCGTGACAAAGGCCGGGGAGATTCTGCTTTCGTACTGGCCGGGAAGTTCATCAAGACGGCTATCGGCTGAGATCTCTGAGAAGTCTGATGGATCCCTCGTTTCGACAGCTGATATGAAGTCGAATGAACTACTCTCAGCAGATATCGCGCGGCTATTTCCCGATGATCTCTTGTTTTCGGAGGAGACTGCGATTGATCCAGAGCGAGTAAGACAATCTAGAAGAACGTGGATAATTGATCCGCTCGACGGTACAAATGCTTTTCTCGCCGGCAGAGATGACTTCGCGATCTTGGTAGGGCTGTGTGAGTTATATCGGCCCACGGTGGGCATGATGTACTTTCCAGCACGAGGAGAGTTCGCTAGTGCATCCGAGGGTAGGGGGGCGACTCGCAATGGTACGCCTCTGCATGTCTCTAGTAGTCCACAGTGTCGTCCTCATGGTGCCTATGTTCGAAACTTTGAATGCACGAGACCTGAAATTGTCTCGCCCTCGATGGATTCGAGCCTGGCACTTCTCTACGTTGCATGCGGAGAGTTAGACGCCGCGGTTATTCGGATGAGTACCCATCGGGAGTGGGATATCGCCGCACCCAGCGCGCTTATTCGAGAAGCTGGCGGTATGATTACTGACGAAACGGGGGCGGATATCCGGTGTGGCCTTGGGGAGGTCTCGTTTCAGTACTTCGTTGCATCTAATCGTTACGTGCATCAGGAAATCCTGAGGCTTATCAATAAGTAACGGGAGATATGGGAGTTCCATGCTGGTAAGCCTGAGGCACGAGAAAGTTTGGGCCTCGGCGATTACCCTAGGACTAGTATGCAAACATCTCTCATGTTTTAGCAGCTTCCGGTCGATACCACTCCTGAGTATTGAGAGTAGCTCTCATAACGAGACTGATTACGGATATGAAGTATACGGACGAACAGAAACAGCTCATTACAGCCGCGCGGCTCGGAGACGTCGAGACCATCAGAACGCTGCTGGACCGTGGAGATGGCATCGACTGCGAGCTCAAGTACGGGTCGAGCGCCTTGATGATCGCTGCTTCCAGAGGGAACGAGGAAGTTGTGCGCCTGCTTGCCGAGCACGGCGCTAAGGTCAATCGACGCAATAAGTTCGGAGCCACGGCGCTTTTGGAGGCGTGTGAGAAGGGACACCTCGGGGTTATTCGGGCGCTCGTGGAGCTCGGAGCAGATATCAATATGCCTCACAACAACGGAAGCACCGTATTGTTGTCCGCGACCGCACGTCGAGACATTAAGGTTATCCGCGTGTTGCTCGAGCTCGGAGCAGATCCGGACGTGCTGAATTTTGACGGATGGAATGCCCGCCGGTGGGCGGAATCGGACGCCAATCCTGCCCTTATGGAGCTCTTCGGTATCTCTAAAAAGGACGCGAAAGAAAAGTCAGCGGCACAGGATCAGTCCGAATCGCCCGAGGGCGCTGCTCGCGAGGGAGTCCCGGAAAACAAAACCACGGTGGTAACGGTAAACGATGCTTTTTGGATCGCGCTCATGAGGGCTGCCTCGGTGGGAGATGTTGAAGCAGTTCGACGCCTCGCCGAAGAGGGTGTCGAGGTGAACGGACAGAGTCCAAACGGCACGACACCACTCATAGCGGCGGTCAAGAACGGGCAGGCAGAGGCAGTGTTCGAGCTCCTCGAGCTCGGCGCAGATCTATCTCTCACTGATGCTGAAGGACTAGACGCGATGGCCTGGGCTCAAAGGAAGGGGCAGGCGCTCATCATCGAAGGTTTGAAGGAGCGGGAGACTTTTTGGGATGGAAAGCCCCAGGAATCAACGACGCCAAACCTCGATTCGCCAGACCTGAGCAGACGCTGAGTATAATTGCTCAACGACCCCCAAGTCTTACACGTCGAAAGTTTAGCTTAGAATCCTTCGAACAGCTGAATCAGTTGAGTCGCTAGGCTGCCCCCGCTCTGAGGTTTGACCGCCAAGCTGCTTATATCGGAAGAGGGGTAGAACAGTTTGAACGAGCTGCTAAACCAGGCTAGAGTGCCCGGTGTGGGTACATGAGTAGGAGGCTCGGCTTAGTATGGAGTTTATCACCTGGTTCATCGATGTCTTCATCCACATCGACAAGCACTTGGAGGACTTAGTTCGAGCTTACGGCTTAGCAACTTATGTGATACTGTTCGTTATTGTTTTTTGTGAGACCGGCTTGGTCGTCACTCCCTTTCTACCGGGTGACTCCTTACTCTTTGCAGCCGGTGCTATCGCTTCCAAAGGAAGCCTAGATGTGAACCTGATGGCTCTCTTGCTCTTTATGGCAGCGGTTATAGGGGACGCTGTCAACTACGCCGTGGGACGGTTTATCGGACCAAAGGTGTTCGAGCGCAAGAATTCCCGGATCTTCAAACACGAGTACCTCACCCGAACTCAGAAATTCTTCGACAAATACGGGGCCAAAGCGATCATTTTTGCGCGCTTCGTCCCGATAGTTCGTACATTCGCCCCGTTCCTCGCCGGAGTTGGCACGATGTCGTATCCGAAATTCGCGACCTACAATGTCGTGGGAGCTGTGGCGTGGGTTGGAATATTTACGTACCTCGGCTTCTTCTTCGGGTCGAATCCGTATGTCGAGAAGAATTTCAAGCTCGTCATTCTAGCGATAATCGTGCTCTCGATCTTACCGGCTGTGATCGAAGTGATCAGGGCGCGGCGTGAAGCGAGCTCTGAGGCTGTAAGTTGACCATAGGGTACTAGACGCTGCTTGATGAAGGCAGCCCTTTGAGCTCGACGAATGGGTGGCAATCCTTTATGCAACCAGATCTCTCTGCCACGGCCATTCCCGAGGATATTTGGGCTCCAGCGGCCAGCAAGCTACCCAGCCAGCTTTACCTCGGAACGAGTACCTGGGCCTTTCCTGATTGGAAGGGCCTGCTGTACACACGAGAGTACAAGAATGCACGTGAGTTTGCAGCCAAGAGCCTAGAAGAGTACGCAACCGTACCGTGGTTCCGTACGGTGTGTATTGACAGCCTGTTCTACAACCCTCCTAAGCCTGAAGTGCTCCAGCGATACGCGGCTCAGGTGCCTGATCATTTTCGGTGGGTATCGAAAGTCTGGGAGCGCATTACAGTATTTACCTACCCGCAACACGCCCGTTATGGAGCTTTCGCAGGCACGAAAAACCCTGATTTTCTCAATGCTGATCTCTTTCACGACCGTGTGCTATCGGCTTACGCGGCCCCAGAAGTGCGAGCAAGGACCGGTCCGCTCGTTCTGCAGTTTGCCCCGTTCTCGCCCAAGGTTCTGGAATACAGTGAGTTTACCGAGCGCCTTGGCGCCTTTTTGTCCAAGCTCCCCAAGGGCTTTATGTATGCGGTAGAGGTCAGAAATGCTGAGATCCTCACGCCGCGGTACTTCCAAACGCTCAACGCTGCCGGGGTAACACACTGCTTCAACCACTGGAACTCGATGATATCTTTGCGGGAGCAGATGCGACTAGCTGCGGCAGCAGGTGGCTTGACCGCCGATTTCTACGTTGCAAGACTTCTCACACCGTTAGGGCTCACTTATGAAGGAGCAGCGAAAGCGTTGGAGCCCTATGTTGCAGTCAAGCGACCGAACGCTTCGATGCGCGCAGACGTTGCGTTGCTTGCGCGCAGGGCTTTGACGACGGGCAAAAGAGCGTTCGTTACCGCGAACAACAAAGCCGAAGGTAATGCTCCTCTCACCATGGTGACGCTGGCGAAATTAATCATTGAGTGTATCGAATCGGGAGCCATGTAAGTTGATGCCACATATATTTCCATTTTCGGAGTACTGGCTGTTTTATGCCGTATTCTCGGTTGGTGTCATGGTGGTGCTCTGGACCTCGCTCAGAGCCTTTCACCGCAGAGCGCATGAGATCTCGGTGCGAGAGGCATCTGTATCGGCGTTGAGTTGGATGTGCCTTGCTTTGTTGTTCAACGTCATCTTGTATTTCTTCACATTGCACCGTCTCGGAGGTGAAGCCGATGTGGTGGCAAAATTTGGTGCCGAACCGTCAGTACTGGCGCAGCGCACAGCGTTGGAGTTTCTCTCTGGGTATCTCGTCGAAAAAGCTCTTGCGGTAGACAACCTCTTTGTCTTCATCGTTATATTCAGATTCTTCTCGATACCGCCGCATTATCAACATCGAGTCCTTTTTTACGGACTCTTCGGAGCTCTAGCGCTCCGCGCGCTCTTCATCGCCATGGGAGCAGCTATCATGGATATTCACTGGGTAGTGATCGGATTTGGTTTTTTCCTCATATACCAGGGAATAGAGGTCATGCGTGGAAGGGAGCCGGAGATCCATCCAGAGAAAAACCGCATGTTGCGCTTCCTCAATCGCTATCTTCCTGTATCTCAACGACTCGAGGGCGAAAAGTTTTTTACCCACGAGTCGGGTAGGTGGATGGTAACCCCGCTTTTCATTGCGCTGATCTTCATCGAGATTACGGACATTATGTTTGCGTTCGATTCCGTGCCTGCGATCTTCGGTCTCACCAAGGAGCCATTAGTAGTTTTCACCTCTAACATATTTGCAGTGATCGATTTACGAGCGCTCTACTTCCTGCTGGCAGCTTTCATCGGTCGTTTTCACTACCTCAGCATTGGCCTTTCCTTGGTGCTTGTATTCATCGGTTCGAAGATGGCGATTTTGGATGGATTCCTCTCGTATAATCTCCCAACAGAGGTTTCTTTGCTGGTAGTACTCGGGCTGATCGGTGGTTCAATCTTACTTTCACTCGTCAAACCCCCCACGAAAGTAGAGGGCAAGTCGAACATGTAGGCGACTCTGAATGGGGATGAATGGCTACTGTAAACAGTTAGAAGTTAGCTGCCTTTTTGGGTGTGCACTCCTCGAACTCGGAGCTGACCGCAGCAGCGATGCTTTCACCGTGCTGACTGATGTCGAGGCCTACTTCCTCCTCGCTGTAGCTTACGCGCAGCGGGATGATCATGTGCGTGACAAGATACAACGTATACGAACCTAAGGTGGTGAAAGCAGCCACGATCCCGAGCGCATACAGATGGTGAACGAATGTTGAGGTTTCACCGAAAACAAGGCCCACCTTATCCGCGAAAACGGCAGTAAGGATCATCCCAACAATGCCCCCTACACCGTGGCATGGAAATACATCGAGGGTATCATCAAGAGAGCTCTTCGTCCGCCAATGAACAGCAACATTACTGATCAGGCTAGCCAAGGCGCCGATGCACATACTGGCTCCGACTGAGACGAAGCCAGCGGCCGGTGTGATGGCTACCAAACCCACGACAGCACCGATGCAAGCACCGAGCGCCGATGGCTTCCGGCCCCGTGCACCGTCGAAGAAGATCCACGCCAACATGGCAGCCGCTGATGCCGTATTGGTCGTTAAAAAGGCTTTGGCTGCTAATCCGTTCGCAGCAAGGGCAGAACCTGCATTGAACCCGAACCAACCAAACCACAACATCCCTGTTCCTAAGAGAACGTAGGGAATGTGTGCTGGCACTTGAGGGGTCTGGCGGGCATGCGCAGCACGTGGCCCCAAAAATATCGCACCCGACAACGCAGCAAGTCCCCCCGCCATATGTACGACCGTACCACCCGCGAAATCGAGGACGCCCCACTGACGCAGAAAGCCATCGGGATGCCAGGTCCAGTGAGCCAGCGGACAGTAAATGAAGAGAGAGAAGAGGCAGACAAAGAGCATATAGCTCGAAAAGCGCACGCGCTCGGCAAAGGCTCCGGTGATCAAGGCTGGAGTGATAATCGCGAACTTGAGTTGGAAGAGAGCAAAGAGCGCCAGTGGGATAGTCGGTGAGAGGGCGGGATGCGGACCTGCGCCTACGTTTTGAAACATAAAAAACGTGAGCGGATTACCGATGATTCCACCGAGAGAGTCCCCGAAGGCGAGGCTGAAACCAACCGCTATCCACAAGATGCTCACTATCCCCATCGAGATAAAGCTCTGCAGCATAGTGGAAAGAACATTTCTTCGATCAACCATGCCGCCATAAAAGAACGATAAGCCGGGTGTCATCAGCAATACGAGCGCAGTAGCAGTCAACATCCAGGCAGTGTCTCCGGCGCTCAGGGCGCTTAACTCCACTCCCTCTGGCTCGGATGGAGCCACAGCTCCAAATAGGCTAAGGACAATAAGGCCCAAGAGAGGTGCGAGCCAGAGCCGGGGGTTGGAGGATACAGACCGAGCAGGTGCCATAAAATGAAGCTTTTAAGGTTAGTCTATAACTAAATTATACTAATATTCGTAGCTGTAAGACTAACTTTTCTTATTTTTACCTTAAATTTACGATCTGAAATTTTGACAGGAATTGCTAGGAGTGGCAAGGGACGCTATCAGTTCCGTTATTTGGCCTGAGCTAACCTGCTGAAGCCAGGAGTGCTTACTGGGGTCCTACAGGATTTTGCTGAGCTGTTGTGTACTGGCGCAAGGCCCGCGCAACCTCAAATTTATACAGGTGAGGTACTTCGCTGTTGATAAGGATGGAGAACCGCGCGCGCTCGGATGCTGACAGGTCAAAATAACCAGCCAGCGTATTTACCCCGCGCAAGGAGCCAGTTTTGGCTTGAAAGCCACTTTCTACCGGGAGTAGGTCCCTATACTGTTCGAAGCGTTCCAAGAGCTGATTCATCAGGCGCGTGCTCACTTGATTGCGCCTCGAAAGCCCCGCGCCCTCCTCGACATGGAACGTACGCCACCCTGCTTTAGACTCTAAGCACCGAGTGACCGCTCGCTGCGCCTTCTCGGCAGTAGCCGGAGCACCATACTGCTGGGCGCCCAGCACGAGGAAGAGCTGGTTTGCAGTGAAGTTAGTCGAATATTTCAACATACCACGCACGATCTCCCCCAAATTCAGAGAGGATCGATACCGAAGCAGAGTGAGTGCACTCGACGGGGCGGCACCAACCTCTATCTTCATCGCTCCTGAAGCCCCGGCCTGACGTAGAAAAACAGCGAGCAGCTCACCACCGTATGCCGCTCCGGTGCGCCAATCCGTGCCTAAATTAATTCGTTCCGTTTTACCCTTGGCAAGTCGTTGACCAGCCTTGAGTGCAAGTGGTGTCAGAGGCGTTTGAGGCTCGGCGCTGACAACACTGCCGTTACGCTGACGAGTAACGTGCGCACTACTGAAATTTCCGACAAATGCCGCATTTCGGGCATCGTAAGGGTTTAGTGACTGACTGTATCCATCAAGCAAAACATCATGTGCAAAGTATGAAGTGTCTATGACGATTCTATCGACTTTGGAGATCCGAGCTGCAAGTTGCTCACCAATAACCTGCAGCTCCTCCGAAACTAGGGACGGATCTCCGGAGCCTTTTATGAACAAAACACCGTCGTCGCCCCGCAAGAAATCGGTTGTAAAACGGAAATCTCTACCGAGCTGTTCGAGAGCACAAAAGGCTGTCGCCACCTTCATCGTCGATGCAGGTATAAAAAGCTCCTCGTCACGGTGCTGAATAAGCACCTTTCCACTGTCAGTCTCCACTCGAACTGAGCCGTTCTTGACCAATTGATGCAGGTTCAAAGGTGCTGCGAACGCCTGTGAAACCAGGTTCATGAGCACTACTAGCTTGATCGATGCCGATAAAGTTCGCATCTTTCAATAGGACCATAAAGAACTCGACGTGGGAAGGTAGTTCGCCGAGCGAAGTTCCCACGGCGCTCGCGCATGAAGCATATGCTCCCTGGCGAGATAAAGTGCGTGCACAATCAGAGTGTTACCAGCGCGCAGGTGATAGTGAGGGGCAGCTGTCCCATGTACGATCTTTTCTCAGATTTTTTCGAGCTCTGCAGAAAAAATATCCTCGTCGATTGCGGTGAGCCTCTCCAGCGGATATTTTCTTAAGAAAACCATCGCCGCCCCTGACTATGGAGATTGGGTTGGTTCGATTGAGTGAGTAGTTGGAAATCAACGGGGACATGTGGGTATGAAAGGAATAATTCTTGCCGGCGGATCGGGTACGCGCCTCCATCCCGTCACCTTGGCGGTTAGCAAACAGCTGCTCCCGATATACGACAAACCGATGATCTATTATCCGCTCTCGAGCCTCCTCTTGGCGGGTATCAGAGAGGTGCTGATAATCTCTACCCCACATGACAAGCCGGCTTTCGAACGTCTCCTTGGAGATGGTTCAAAATGGGGAGTGTCCTTTAGCTACGCAGAGCAACCTAGCCCGGATGGATTGGCTCAAGCCTTCATCATAGGGAGAGATTTTATAGGTGATGATCGAGTCGCGCTGGCTTTGGGTGATAATATCTTCTTCGGGCATGGGTTCCCAGATCTCTTACGAGAGGCAGCGGCGCAGCAGAGCGGGGCCACGGTCTTTGGTTATCGAGTGCGTGATCCAGAGCGCTATGGAGTGGTTGAATTCGATGCCCAGGGGCGGGCTACCAATTTGGTTGAGAAACCGACGCATCCGAAATCCTCTTACGCGGTTACGGGGCTCTATTTTTATGACAATCAAGTCGTCGATATTGCGCATAACCTGAAGCCTTCACCCCGAGGCGAGCTCGAGATTACCGACGTGAATCTTGCCTACCTCCACAGAGGCCAGCTCAACGTGCAGATCATGGGACGAGGGATGGCATGGCTCGATACTGGGACTCACGAGTCTCTCCTGCACGCGTGCAATTTCATCGAAACTCTTCAAGAGCGACAGGGTCTCATGGTGGCCTGTCTAGAGGAGATAGCTTTCAATATGGGCTACATCGATGCAGCGCAGCTCGAGCGACTTGCAGAAGGGGTGAAGAAGAGTTCCTATGGGCAGTATCTCTTGTCCGTACTCAAGGAGCACGGCTCTCGAGCATAGGGAGGACTGCTCGAGAGACCCTTGAAGCCACCCGCCCCCTATGAATTCACTAAAAAGAGCGCTTGTTGGCCTGCAAAACTGTCTTGCGCAAGCGAATCGACTTAGGCGTAACTTCGACGAGCTCGTCATCACGAATAAACTCAATCGCTTTCTCCAAAGTCATCGGTACAACGGGCGAAAGAATGATGTTCTCATCCTTACCCGCCGCACGGATATTCGTGAGCTTCTTCTCTCGGCAGATGTTGACGTTGAGGTCGTTGTCTCGATTGTGTTCACCTACGATCATTCCCTCGTAGACGGGGTCTCCCGGCTGAACGAAGAGATTGCCTCGTGGCTGGAGATGGAAGATGGCATAGGGGATAGCTTCTCCTTGGCGATCGGCGATCAGTGACCCGGTAGTTCGTGAAATGAAATCACCCTTATATGGCTCATACCCTTTGAGGTATGAGTTCATGAGTCCGGTCCCTCTTGTGTCCGTAAGAAACTCATTGCGATAACCGATAAGG
Source organism: Bdellovibrionota bacterium (assembly GCA_040398075.1). GTDB lineage: Bacteria > Bdellovibrionota_C > UBA2361 > UBA2361 > OMII01 > OMII01. Next base: position 24,641 of record JBBAUR010000032.1, read on the forward strand.
CCGCGTGATGGGATGTTGAATTCGAGCCGAACACGACCTGAACCGTGGTTTACCATGTTCACCATCTTTCCGCGTCGGATGGCGAGCTTTTCGGTGAGGACACCGATGTACTGCTCGTCACAGTCGATGAGCATATGCTCGATCGGCTCGTGCTTCTCTCCGTTGATGGTCTTGAAGATGATCTGTGGTCGCCCAACGGTGAGCTCAAACCCTTCACGGCGCATCGTTTCGATTAGTATAGCCATCTGGAACTCGCCGCGGCCGCGCACGATGACGCTCTCGTCCTCCTTGGAGTCCTCGATCTTGAGGGCAACATTGAAGAGGGCCTCCTTGTAGAGGCGGTCCCGGATCTTTTGCGGCTGGACTAATTTGCCTTCTCGACCAGAGTAAGGAGATGTGTTGGCCGTGAACTTCATGGAGATCGTTGGCTCGTCCACAGATATGCGCGGGAGCGCTTCAGGGGACTCTACTGTGCAGATCGTATCTCCGATCGCGACCTCCTCTACCCCAGAAAGGATGATGATCTCTCCAGGTGCGGCCTCTTCGACCTCCTCATACGAGATACCCTGATAAACTTGGAGCTTGGTTACTCGCAGAGGCTCTACCTTGCCACTCTCACCGATACGGGCCAGACGCTCGTTCTTTCGAGCCTTCCCGTTGAAGACGCGTCCGATGGCGAGCCTACCGAGATAGTCAGAGTATGAGAGGTTCGAAACGAGCATCTGAAAAGGCTTGTCGGGATTGTAGGAAGGGCCCGGTACGGTCTTCACTATCTCATCGAACAGTGGAGCGAGGCTGGTCCCACGCTCATCGAGCGAAGTTTGGGCGATACCCTCTCGGCCGATAGCATAAAGCAGCGGAAAGTCGAGTTGATCCTCGGTCGCATCGAGATCAATGAAAAGGTCGTATACCTCGTTCAACACCTCCTGTGGACGAGCATCGTGGCGATCGATCTTGTTGATTACCACGATAATCGCGAGCTTTGCTTCGAGCGCCTTTTTCAGAACGAAGCGAGTCTGAGGTAGCGGGCCTTCCGATGCATCAACGAGCAGGATCGCTCCGTCGACCATCATCATGGCGCGCTCCACCTCTCCGCCGAAGTCCGCATGGCCTGGGGTGTCGAGGATGTTTATCTTGACGTTATTCCATGCAACCGAGCAGTTCTTGGCCGAGATGGTGATGCCGCGTTCGCGCTCGAGGTCCATACTGTCCATAACGCGCTCTGCTACGTCCTGATTGGCACGGAAGAGACCGCTTTGACGGAAAAGATGGTCAACAAGGGTTGTTTTGCCGTGATCGACGTGCGCGATTATGGCGATGTTACGAATATTTGGGTTAGTTGCTTTATTTTTAGAAGTCATGCGGCGGGAATGGTAACGTGCCGGACGTTTTTGTTCAATCTGGCCGGACGTTTTAAGGCATAAAAGCGTGGATTGGTGCCTGAGGCTCGGATAAAACCGTTTCATTTTCCGCCGATCGAGCTTTCGGTCGAGCTTACCGGTTGCCGGACTACCTTATCAGGCTGATAAGGTACTCAAGAGACGCCTTCGGTATATTCCTATGCTGACCTGCCTCGGCACGATTGAACAGAGATAGAGCAGGGTGTGGAATTGAGGCACGAGCTCTACCATGAGGGAACTATGAGCAACGACTCGTCGAGATCTGACTCTGGCCTTCCAGGCGCTATTATCGTGGCGATGTGCTTGGGTGCTGGAGTTGGTGTGTTACTAGGCCAGTACGCTATACCGCTCGGCATATTCGGCAAACTTTTCGTGCAACTGATCAAGATGATGGCCATCCCACTAGTGTTCTTTTCGATACTCGAGGCGCTGGTAGCTACCTCGATATCGTGGAAGAGTGCCGGCAGATTGCTGTTTGTTGTTGCGATTAACTCAACCTGTGCGCTGCTCATAGGATTGACTCTTTCCAACTTGATTGAGCCAGGCAGGGGTTTCATAGTTGAGACTAATCCAGGACACTCGCCGATCACGAAGGTGAATGAATTCAACCTCCAAAACGCTCTCTATACAATTGTACCCTCGAGTGTTCTTCAGCCGTTCGTCGAAAATAATGTCATAGCGGTTGTCCTGCTCGCCCTCCTGATTGGAGGAGCCATTCGCCGTCATCTTCATACCCCGAAAGCGGATTACGCGGTGGGACAGTTCGAGACAATGATCGGAACGGTGCTCGCGGTGTTGAGTATCGTGCTCGAATGGCTCGTTCGCCTCGTTCCGATAGCCGTGTTCTGCGTTACGGCTCGCACGGTCGGGGAATATGGCTTTGCTCCCTTCGAGGGGCTCGCCTGGTATGTAGGATTGGCTATCTGCGGCCTCGCGCTTCATGTAACTCTCGTCTATCCGGTCTGGGTACGACTGGTGGCGCGGATCTCCCTTCGCGAATTCTGGGAACACGCCAAACGCCCTATAGTGTATGCCTTTGGTACCAATTCGAGCTTGGCCACATTACCGCTGACCCTTGCCGCTCTCGATGACCTTCGGGTTCCGAAGTCTGCGTCGCGACTCGGGGCGTGTATCGGGACCAACCTCAATAACGACGGTATAATCCTCTACGAAGCGATGGCTGTGCTCTTCGTTGCTCAAGCATACGGGATAGATCTGACTGTCACGCAGCAGATAACAGCAGCGCTCTTGAGCCTCGCTGCTGCCATCGGTGTCGCTGGCATTCCAGAGGCTGGGGTGGTCTCGTTGTCCCTCGTATTGACCGCGGCTGGATTACCGCTCGAGATCTTACCCATGCTACTTACGGTTGATTGGATTATCGCTCGGGCACGTTCAATCACGAACGTGTTGAGTGACATGACGGTTTCGATCGGGATCGCCTCCTTGGAGGATCGGGGAAGACAGGTCGGAGCATGAGCGCTTCCTCAAGTGATCAAAGGGCAGATTAAACCCAGCATAGCCGCACCCAGGATGAGCCAAGCTGAATTCACCTGGAAGCGTAGTAAGGATACGATGCTGCCTGCAGCCACGAGGATGGTAAATGGATCGATAAGACTTGATTGACCAAGCTGCGCCGTGACGGCAATCATCAGAGCTAGAGAAGCTGCATTCACGCCATCTAAAAACGCTCCGGCCACAGCGGATCTCCTGATGAGCGGGATGAGTGGTCCTGAGAGGGCAACAAATACGAAAGCCGGCAGGAAGATAGCTACCGTTGCGAGAATGGCCGAGGTGGGCCCTCCGAGTATGTATCCGACGAAGGTGGCGGTGGTAAACACCGGCCCCGGCGTAACCTGCCCAACTGCCACTGCATCCAGAAGTTGAGCTTCCGAAAGCCAGCTCCAATTGTCTACGAGCCCTGCTCTCAGGAAGGCGAGCAATACATAACCACTTCCGTACAAGACCGAGCCGATCTTCAGGAAAAAGAGAAATAGGTCCGTCTTGTCGAAGGGAACTGGACCAGCCACTCCAAAAACATTTGTAGACAGAATCGTGGGAGTAACTACGAGAGCAAGTACCAGCATGAATATCACGAGCAATGAGTTTGGCCGCGGCGCCCCCGGCATTCGAGCCAAAGCTCCCCAGCGGACGAGCCCTGCTATCATCCCACTGCCGAACAGAAGAGCCAGCTCGTTGAAACCAAAGAGTGCCAATGCACACGAAAAGGCTGCGAGAGTGGTCAGGAAGGGACCCTTGAGAGCGGTTCTCCAGAGCTTGCAGACTGCTTGTGCTACAACTGCGATAATCACTGGCTTTACCGCATAGAGGAGGCCGGAGACCTCTGGTAGCGAGCCAAATGCTACGTACCCCCACGCGAGGATCGACACAATAACTGCTGCAGGTAGTATGAAGCATGCACCAGCTAGAATAAGACCGAGGTATCCACCTTTCAGGTAACCTATATGAATAGCCATCTCGGTTGAATTCGGGCCAGGGATGAGGTTCGTAGCTCCCAGTAGGTCGAGGAATTGAGCCTCAGACAGCCATTTCCTGCGGGTAACTACCTCCTCTTGGAGCATAGCGATGTGAGCAGCAGGACCACCAAAAGCTGTACATCCGAGGCGCAGAAATAGGCGGATGATGGCACCGAGTTCGGGCCGCTCGGTTTCATGATGCGAGAGCTGGGACATACGACTAGCCTTTTCATCCTGCACCAACTTCACGTCAAGGAACTACCAAGCGCTCCGTTTACACAGGTACCTTGCAAGGGATGAGTCAGAGCTCAAACCCGGCTATTCCCCCGATTTTAGATGTAGCGTGCTTTGGGGCGCACGCGCAACCGGGTGGACCTTGATGCGTGAAGTAGGAGGATTTTCATCTCATCAATGGCCTCTCAGTCGCGGCAACCACCGCAACCAGCGTGGGAGATACCAATTCAACTCGCCCAACAAAAGCATACTCGCTGGGAGCAAGAGAATTCTCACGACGGTCGCATCGAGCAACACCGCGATCGCCAGACCGGTTCCAAGCTGCTTCATGATAGGCAGACGCAAGGACGCGATTGCACAAAAAACCGAGATCATAATCAGTGCAGCACTCGTGACGGTACGTGCTGTTGCTGTGATACCTCTTCGAATCGCTTCCTCGGGTGGAAGTCCCCTTTCCCTCTCTTCGGTCATCCGAGAAACCAGAAAAACGTGGTAGTCCATCGATAGTCCAAAGAGAACCGAGAATAAGAGTGCTGGCACGAAACTCTCAATACGCCCGTAGCGCCACGGCGTCGGAAGATATTGGAAGATCAGAATCAATACACCGAACGATGCAGTTGTCGACAGCATGTTGAGTAGGAGTGCTTTACACGGGATAACAACGGATCGGAAAGCAACAAGAAGAAAGAAAAAGGAGAGTGCTAGAACCACAGCGAAAACGCGGGGGAGATTATGTTCATACCCTGCAACCTCCATGACTGCAAAAGGTAGTGTACCGCTCAGCCACGCCGAAACTCCGAGCGGATGAAGCATGTACGGGAACAGTTTCTCTTGTATTTCATGGACAAGTTCTCTGTTGTGCTCGTCGTTACTCGAGCCAACCGCGCGAAAGTGGTATCGCATCATGGTGCCATCTGCGGAGGTGTCGATAGCGAGTGGTCCGGTGATCGTTGCTGAGGCGCTCAACTGGTTGAAGAAGGGCTGAAGTAGCCCTTCATCCTCGAGATCTCCGAGATATTGTCCCGCAAGTACAACGGCGAAATCAGGCCCAGCAAGTTTAGGAAAAGAGCTCTTGAGAGCCTCGTATGCACGCGCACTTTGCATCACCTTGGGCAGAGTTTCTGGTTGCACTGTGCTTCCAAGACGAAGTGAGAAACACAAAGAAGAAAGAGCGCTCAAGGGTAGCAATACAAGAATGAGAATTCTCCCTGGTCGTCTGAGGCTGGCGTTGAGCAACATACGGTGCCAATCGGTGGCTCGCGCAGTACCCGGAACCTTTTTTTGGATATACTCAGCCAGGACAGCAATAATTGCAGGCACAGCAAGAAGTGTCCCTGCAACGGTGACACCCACAGAGACGAGCGATACGAGGGCCATCGAAGTAAGCACTGCATCCTTCATGAGGAGCAGTCCGACGAGTGAGAGGGCCACCGTGAGTCCGCTCCACGCTACTGTCGGTGCTACAGCCGCGCGGGTATTTCGCAATGCTTGGTTCGGCTCGACACCGGCCTCGATCTCCTCGCGCATACGACTAACGAAGAAAAGCGAGTAGTCGACCCCAACAGCTAATACCAACAAGACAACGAGTTGAGCCGCAGTAGCGCTGATAGGCCCGAACGCTACGCTCAGAATAGCGCTCGCTCCGAGCGATGCAGCTAAACTGACGAGTGCAACAGCCAGGGGGATGAGTGCCGCGACAACGGACCCGAACGACCACATCAATACGAGCAGAGTCAATGGAAGTGTAACGAGGAGTGATTTATCGAGATCGCTGTTTATCAGATCGAAGATTTCGTTGTCGGCAGTGCCATTGCTCAAATAGTGCAATCGAAAAGTTGGATGGCGGACGCTCCATTCGGCTAGCACTTCGGGCAGGTCCTCCATAGCCTTTGAAGCCATCGAACGCCGCACCACTGTCTCTGCCAGGAAGAGTACAGCTCTCCGATTGGACGAGACAAACGGCTCGGTTGGAAGCCAGGTATGACCTGGGGTCTGTACTGTCTTAAAGAGCGGCTCTCTATCCGGAGGAGACGCACGAGGAGAAGGCTGGTCCTGGCGGGCCCTCACGGCAGAGGGGAGGGATTTGAGAAGCGCAAAGAGATCCTCGCGAGCGTTGACAAAGGTATCGCTGTCAACATCGAAGTCCGGGTTCTCTAATATCACCAGCAGGGTATCCGTCAGGATCATACCCTTTTCGGCAGCTCGGTGTTCCCCAACGTTTCTTGAGATCTCGTCCTGAGATGATGGGCCGGGTAAGGAGGTACGGATTCCAAGGACAGCGCCACTGATCGCCAGGGCGGCTGCGACGAGGAGCCACATCAGGATGATTGCAAGATGCGGGAGCTTAGCTTTGGTCAACACGGGACGGCCGTCTAAAGCAGGTGAGCGGTACAAGTGTAGGCTTAACCCTCTCCATGTACAAGCGTATGGCGGAGACGTGTGCTGCCCGCGTAGCTTACGTATTGATTGCGTAGACTTGACTTTACAGCCCCATGTGATTTGCTCTCGCTAGTTCTGACGCACAGCGGGGGATTTTATGAAGGTATGCTCGTTTGTAACCGTGCTAGCTTTGGGTAGCCTGCCTTTTTTGCTCAGTAATTGTGGCGGAGGAGGGGGCAGCGACGCTACCGGAGGGGGTTCATCGGGTAGGCAGCTGTTGGTGACTGCTAATGTCGTCTCGGACAATTGTGGTGAGCGACTTGCGGCGGTCCGTCAGATCTTCACGATACTCGGAGGTGGGCAGCTCGATACGTCCATCTTCACAGTACCAATAAGTAGTGACGGTGGCACGATCTCAGCTTCCTACTCAGATACCAACGGAGAGTGTCAGCGCTCGTACACGGTAGTTCTGGAGGGAGCAGACAACACCACCGGCCAGGCACAACTCACATCACGAACAAACTGTGGGTCTATTTCGTGTGAGACGCGCTGGTTAGGGGCTTTCACTGAAACGAGCGAGCCCAAGCTGTCAACCCTGGCATCGAAGGTACGCGGCGAGAACTGCAATCCTGTAGTGCCATCAGAGGTGGGATATCGACCTTCAGCGTATGAATGTAACGGCGCAGCGGCAGTTCTTCTAGGTGGTGCGCTCCGCGATAACTACAGTGTTGTTGTTCGCCGTAACGGAAAATTTAACGACCGAGACCCGAATAATCCGAGTTGTGGCACTAACAGATGTAGCCCCTACAAAACTCAAAAAAAGCTCGAACTACCTCAGTACCAGGTGAACTGCTTGGGCGATAATGGATTCTCCCCGCTCTACGCTGAGGTAAACCGGATCTCTGTCAAGTTCTTCGGATTGATAGAGGATGCTAACGACCCGAATCAATTCGAGCAGTGGTGTCTCCCTAACACTACCCGTTGGATGAACTAACCCTTCAGAGGTTACTAGCCTTGTCAGAGGGGCTCCCTTCGCTCCACACAGGCTTGAATTCGGCTCGTTCCTTAACGGAGCTGTGCCTTTGAGTGCGTTTTAGCCAGTGCAGGTCGATTAACGCCGACCAACTTTTGTCGGCTGACACTGGGGGGCCTTGAGTAGGCCATGGCTTTTTCCGTATCCTCGAGGGTAGCACACGTTTGGGAAACGCAGGGTGCCCTGCGTACGACGATGCTTCTTGTTTGCTGTCGTTGTCATGAAACCTCAACAAGTCACCTCACCGCGACAGCCGCCTCGACCGGAAGAAGTGCAGCAGTACCTGGCGGAGTTGCGCAAAAGCCAGCGAGAGATCAGCAAATTCGTCGGTGCGGTGAAGGAACTCTCCGAGCGACAAAGTCAAACCTTAGAGGGATTTATTTCCAACAGTTCCGAGTGTATCGCCGGCGCTCAGATGGATAGTCGATTTAGAGATGCGTGTGACCGAATGCTACGCCGCTATCTAGAGCTTGCACGTCGTCGACAGATGACGATAGATCCTCCAGAGCATTGCATCCCCGTATTCCAGGAGCTAACGAAGGAGCTCCGGCTCAATTGTGCCACCTTGAAGCTGTCCCCGAATAAGTTAGTGACAGCGACCCTTTTAAGTGAAAAGCCTCTGATAGAGCTGTCACAAAATAGGGAGCTTGCCCCGTTTCTCAGCAGATTCCGCGGCCTCGTCGAACGCGCAGTGACGAGTAATTCAGCAGATCCTCACGGCTATTTGTGTGATGTTCACAGCCGATTTTCTGTATGCAAGGCGCGGGAGCTTGAACACGAGGCACTTCCGCTCAGGGAACGTACGCTGCTATTCGTGGCGCAAACATTGCGTGATTATCGCCCATTGACCCGCCTGGGCCTGTTCCGAGTAAAGATGAAGGAGCTGCTTGAAGCCCAGGAATTTCGGCCAATCAGCGGACTTTTTCAGACAGATTCTGCTCGTAGTCGATTCATCGAGGGGCTGTTAGCTCGTCTAAAGGAAAAGGACTGTCGACCCTATCTGAGCGAGACATCGAGGCTTTACAAAGAGATCGCCGGCGAAAGGTCTTTCGAAAAGCTTCAGTCCCGTCGTGCGGATATACTGGTCGCAGTGTTACGCCACAGGGAAAAAGCAAAGCAATTTCTCAAAGAGATGCTTGAGCAAGAGGCTCGTATCACACAACTAGCCGAGCGCTGTGGTGAGCGGCTGTGTGCCAAGGAGATACGTGTTCTGTGTTTGAAAACCCCACGTAAGGCTCACGAGGTAGAGACTACGCTCTCAAAGAGATCAGCCGAAATCTCGGGAGGAGAGGCAGTACCACGCTGACGAGTGATTTTGTTGGGCAGTGGTGCTACGCCGCTACATTTCAGAAGACACTGAGCGATGGTTGATATCGTGACTCGCATCCCCAGAGAGAATATGGATAGAGAAAGATCCTGCGCTAACGACGACCTAGCCCGCTTGAGCTACCGCGTCCGCATTCGCTGGTTTAGTAACCTTGGCCCCGAAATATCTGCTCGCAAGGAGATCTGCCGCATACTCTGCTCCCGCCTTGAGCTCCTTGATAACTGGACGTTGGCGTTCTTGGAGCGTTGAGCGGGCATTCCATGCCTCTGTCAACTTCAATCCGAGGTTTTCAGAGGTGAGTGTGGCGAGCTCCAATCCATAGTCCTCGCACTCCAGGAGCCGTAGATAGCCGCGCACCTTCGGAGCATAGATGAGACCTACCACCGGGATCTCGACCGACGAAGCCAGAACGATTGAGTGAAAGCGCATACCCACCAGCAGACCGCATCGCTTGAGCACCGCCTGAATATCGTGGCTGAGGTAGGTTGTATTCGTGAGAACTTTTCCCTTCACCATCGATGCAAGCTCGTTGCAGGTTCGCTCGTCCATCGGATGAGTACAGACTATCAGAGGCTGAAAAGGCTCCTGTACAGCCTGCTGTGCTCGGGTAATCGCCTCAGCGAGCATCGATAGGAAAGAGAGGGGGTTCTGTAGTCGCTCGTTGGGCTTGAGCCAACTATCAAGATAGCTCGTAGCATTCACGGCGAGTATCGGCTTTTCGGGATCGAGCCCTATCTCCTTCAGAATCCTAACAGCGGTGGTATCGGAGGAGACTGGATTGATAAATGCTGCGTCACCTGTGAGTTCAATCGGCTGAGTTACTCCTATCTCCTTGGCTAGTTTCTCGCTGTCGCGTTCACGCATCATCACGAGATCACATCCGTTGATCGTCCATTTGGCGAAGATTCTGCTGATTGCGTTCTGAAACGGACCGATTCCGCAACTGTAGGCGACCATCTTACATCCGAAGAGGCGCGCGAGCGGCACGAGGAAAACGAGGGTGATGAGATAATTGAACGCCGGATTGAAGAGCTTCTTTCCGAAGATGATGCCATCGCAGATGAGCGCACAGTCACTCTTGGCGAAACACCTGAGGGTGGGTAGCCCTAGCAGTCTGATGCTGAGAGTCCAGGGCATTACGTCCACTGCCTTGACATTATATTTGTCGCCGTAGTGTTTCGTGACCCAAGACGGGTTAATCGTCGGGACAAAGAACTCGGCGTCTGGGTGTCGCTTCGAAATACTCTCCATAATACTCGACATGATAGCCATGTCGCCGAGATTTCGGCCGGAATTGTTCCCGAGCAAGGTTATACGCGGATGTGGGCCTTTCATAGTGAGTCTCTTTAGACGCGTTGGTTAGCTACAGGAGGAGAACACATCCACGCTGCAGATAGACTGTCTTTGTATGGTTTTGCCTAATGGATGGCAAGTAGACTGCTGACAGAAATGGCCCAACTAGGCGGTCGTAAGAACAAGATTGCCCTATTTCCGCAGATGTTTAATTTCGTCTAGGCTACCTGTATGATACCTTCGGCTAAGAAGAGCGTATATTTCGAGCCCAGACGTAACGCCACTATTATCCGCAGACGATTAGGTACGAGTCGGTGAGTTCTGTGTCCTGTGAGAGATTTTATGTCGATTCTGTAGCGTAAATCGGTCATCCACCTGGCTCTTCTGTGGTGCAGTGTGCTCGATATTCCGACTTCGTGGGCACAATCAGCAGTCGATTTGAGGCCGGAGATATCAAATGTAACGGTTCGGGTCGGGCAAACGGTAAATCCTGCGGACGTAGCCGAAGGGTGTGCCGGAGGGACGGAGAACCGAAGCCTCATCGCCTTCGATCACGCAGCGTGGAACGACGGCCCAGGAAATCTATCGCTCGGAGATCCGGGGTGTCCTGACTGCGAGCAGGTAGCCAATCCCGTTTGCACGAATCCATTGTTCGAGTGCAGCCTTGCGGGTGGCCACAACCATCCGCACCTCAAGAGCTTCTCTGATTACTCCGTGACTACTCGAGGTAGCGATGCTGTCCTGGTGCGGGGTCATAAAGAAGGCTTCTGTCTGGTCAACTCCCTGTGCAGACCCGACGTTACGCCGCCAACTGGAGTGGGTCAGTGTAACGAGCTCTCTGCAGGTTGTGCGGATTTTTACGGAAGCGGACTAGGATGCCAGTACGTCGATGTTACAGGTTTACCTCCAGGCAAGTACACACTTCGCGTCGAACTCAACCCACTTCGAACTATCGAGGAGGTCAACCATCTCAACAACGTCCAAACGTATGATTTCGAGATCTGCCAGCAGCGATTTGGCCCAGTGGATGTCAAGATCGGAGTGGGCGATCCACGGTACCAGAACAAACGGCTGCTCACTTTGCGAACGACCGTTGAATTTCCGTTGGAGCGGGATATCCGAAGCTACGATCCGATAAAGAGCGGTCTCACTGTTTCTGTCAATCTCGACGGGCGGGAAGTACTCGGTTTTGGAGGTGCAACGCTACCGGCGGGAGAAGTGGGTAAGAATTGTTATCCAAAAGATGGTTGGAGCAGGACCGGTCGTAGTAGCTGGGTCTTCAGGAGTGATTCCGAGATGGACCCAAATTGTACCATCTTCACGACCGGAGGAGTACACACAGCTAGTGTAGAGAAGCGCGGCAAGAAACTGACCGTCTTTCTACGGGCACGGGTAGATCCGCTATCTGTGGCGGCGATACCCAAGGGGGGAAGGGCGTTGGTGATCCTTCCCGGTGTTAGCAACGATACGTCGAACGAGACCTGCGGTACTAGCAGCCTGATTCGGAGTTGCAAGCGCGGAGGCCCTGGAAAGTCGCTGCTACTGTGCCGATAGGCAGGGAATGCCGCGGGCCCGAGCGCTTTTAGACCGACATATACGATTTTAGGCTCATCGGTGAATCAAGTGGGTAGAATTGGCGTTTCCAGACGTGAACATGCACGTGCACGTAAACGTGAACGTACCCGAAGAAGTGTGGTCGCACGCCCTTAAAGGCAAAGTTTAGAAAGCATGCATGGCACCGATCCGTGTAAGCA
>JBBAUR010000033.1:0-36318 GCA_040398075.1 Bdellovibrionota bacterium
GCCGATTTCGCTCATCCTCGCTACGAGGTTCATTTTTGTTACGCACTCTTAGCAGTTTACGGACTCAGGAGTGTATGACCGCATTTGGGCTGGCCGCGGTCAGCGTACTATTCATGCCGGCATGGGTTGAGAATTCTCTTCAATCGGGCGGTATGACTATCCGGGGCACGTCGCTCGCGGTCTGTCTGCCTAAAGATACGGCGCTACCGTGATCTTCGTAACGAAATTCAAGAGCATCCGAAGAAAACATCTGTATACGATTCCCCGGCTAAAACGGGGAGTTGTGTTCGCTCAGTGCTCGTCACCTCTCACTTGATTCCACGCTGAGCCAGACTTTTTTACCTGAGCTCGTCGCGCTGATGGGCGTACGTCTCAAAGATACCGTACCGATAGACCGAACCCGGCGAAGATCTCTTCTCCGAATCGATCCTGTAGCCTAGTGCCGAAGCGCGCGTCTAATTGGATATCGTTGGTGAGCAGATAGGTGATGCCACCGTTGGCATAATGTGAGTCCTCCCCGCCGATTGCAGAATCAGCAAAAAGCGCGAACCACTCGACATAAGACCCCCAATGACTATCCCAACGCGTACCGGTTACTAGTGCCTGCGCAAACGATGTGTACGTATCGCCTCCTTCGTCGCCCTCGCGCTGATTCAGCTGCGTGCTGGCACCGAGGTAGCTAGCGGAAAGGATGCTCCATGAATAGAGGAAGTTTACTCCGTAAAGAACGTTATTGGCCCGTTGATCGGGCGCTCCGGTTGGTACGGTGATCTGCGGGACGATAGAGAGCTCGGGCAGCAATCCGTACTGGGGTACGGTTCCGAGTTTAACCCCAAGGTATGTATCAGCAAAACCGGTAGAGCTGTTCCCTGGCTCATCAAAGGTCACAAGGGTTTGTGCTAGCCGCAACTCGAGCCAGTCAGCAAGCACACCGGCGCGAAGCAACAACTCTGGATAGACGTGAGATGAGGAGTGCGGTGAGGCTGCGCCATCGTAGTAATAGGTGTAGCCCAGCTCGGCTTGAAGTACACGAGCACCGACAGTGCTACTAGCCTCTGTGAAGTCGGGCCGATCGGTTACGATCGGCTCGTTCAGGTTGAGCTTGGCATCAGACTCAGGTTGGTCGGGCCACACAAAGAGAAACGATCGTTCAGTGTATCGGTCAGTTAGTCGCTCTTGAGCTCCAGCGAAGCTCGGGAGCACACTCGATAACAATAGACAGAGGAGTGTGCGAGTCATAAAGGGGCTCGTAAAAAGTGTTCGGTATTTCTGGACGACGTTATAGCGTATCTCACGTGCGCATGGGAAATCCCCCGCCTGTAAGACGCTATGTACGACCCGAACTCATCAATGAGCAACAGTCGTCGGCTTCTTAAGCATCAAATCCGGTGCTTGAACGTGCGTCACCCCGCGCTCGTGAGATGCGCGCGAGAGTCTAACTCGCCAAGATGTTCTTGAGTGCGACGTAGCGGCCCGCCAGAGCCGGGCTGACCCGCATACTGGCCGAGAGTTCTATCGTTCGCCGAACGTTAGCGGTGATACGCTCTCGTGTGAAGCTTTTGGCACGCTCAACTTTCGCTGCAGCACCTCCCGGTATCGGCTCAATTTCGGACAACATCTCCACATAGGCAGCGATCACACCGCCTGGATTAGCTATGAAATCGGGGATGTTGATGATGCCGCGCTCAAACAGCCTGGCACGAGCTTCTTCCGAGCACGGATTATTTGCGCCCTCAACAACGTAGCGAGCAGCAATGCGCGCATCGTTCTCAGCATGGATCACATTTTGAACTGCGCACGGGAAAAGCACATCAACTGTGCGGTATAGAACGTCGTCCAGTGCGAGCTGCGGACGGCCAGTGAGTCGTGCACGAAGCGTCGAGAAATCCTGGCGCGCGATAGCTTCCAGGAGCTCGGGTGACGGAGTCTCTATCTCGAAGGTTCCTCCGATGCGCGGATCGGATACGTATGCCAACCTAGCTCCGTACTCGCAGAAGTAACGCACGACTGCTGCACCCATGGCACCGAGTCCTTGCACGGAGAAAGAGGTGCTCCTGAGCGACTGTCCGAGCAGCTCGAGCGCGGTTTTCGCAGCCGTTGCGACACCGAGCCCCGCAATGCCCTCACGGTCGTAGTCAGTTCCTCCCATGTCGAGTGGTTTTCCGGTGAAGGAGCGTCGCGAGCCGAGCTCTTCGCATGCCCATCGGGGATGGATCGGCCGTCCCCCCAGGTCGAAGCCGAATCCGCCGAAGATACCGCCGTTTTCAGCTAAGATAGGTTTTACGAGCGCCACGAAGCGCCGGTACTTTCTCTCGAATTCCGGTTCGTCCGGATCTCCACGTAATCCCGACTTAGCGCCTCCGAGTGCTAGCCCTGCGGCGGCATTCTTGAGGGTCATGGTGCGAGCAAGCATCGAGATCTCTCCAAGGGTCACATCAGGGGTTATTCGGGTTCCTCCCTTACCGATGCGACCGAGGGGGCCCCCGCGACTAGCCAAGGTGCTGTGAACTACCACATATCCCTCGAGGCCGAGCTCAGGGTCGCGAACCGTGAGTTCGAGTTCGGGTTCGAGGCTACTGAAGCGTTGTTCGAGCGTTCTCAGTTCAGCGAGGAACTCTTCATGTGAGGATGGTGCATGCATATCGGGTACCTCCCAATCGGATGAATGTGGGGACTCTCTCCTCTGCATCGAGCGGGGTTGTTTCGTTGAACAGCTCGATTGACTTTCGGTATCATCCCAAAGGATACAGAGCAGATGCAACGATCATTACGTCAAGTCGAGAATTTACACATCGCGTTTTGGCTCCTCAAGGACTTGGGGTGGGTTCAAGACCTCCACGTTCTCGGTCTCGTGATGGTTGTGCCGACGCTCCTGATAGCGGTCTGGCTAACCTGGCAGATGCGTCACGAGAGAGCCGAGTTGGCGCACAACGCGGCCGTATGCTGCTGGATCACCGCTAATGCTATCTGGATGGTAGGTGAGTTCTTCTTCCACGACAGCACACGCCCGCAAGCTACGGCCTTCTTTACCGTCGGGCTCTCGATTTTGGCGCTACACTACGGCACGTTGTTGGTGAGGCGTTTTCTGCCGTCCGTGTTTGAGTCTTCCGCAGACAGCGGCGACTAATCGCGCAGGAGCCAAGGCACCGTGGCGGTGGAAGACTGGGTGCACGCCCCCTATCGAGTTTTTACTGCCTGCATTACGCGCGGAAACCCACACTGCTGAGCCAAGCTCATGAGGTTGCTTCGAAGGCTGCTGTAGGCTTGTGCTATCGAGTGAGCGCTCATTGCCTGCTCCCTGATACTCATAAGCTCCTCGTGAGAGAGCCGCCCTGACTCTTTGGCTACCTGTAGCACTTGCACAAATCCTTCAAAGGGATTGTCGGTCAGATGTTTTACCCCGAGCTTCTTTGCCAATCTGGCCTCGAAGTGTCGTGCTTCGAGTTCACAGTCCTCTGTTAACTCTATCGGGGGTACGTGCATACATGAGATGAGCACCCACCACTGCTCGCAGCGAACGAGTTTCTGGTCGAGGGTGAGAGCTGTGGCGTCAGCGTTGAGAGGCACTGCCGGGAGCCTCCAATCATTGGTCATAGCTGTGATTGACTGGATGTCTTTAAGCGAGAAAGCCATTTCTGAGGAAGTTTTTGCGTTAAGCGACGCCCCGATGTCCTCTACGATAGCTCGTATCCCCTCGAGAGCCGCAGCCACTGGCGTATCTGCGAGTACAACGGGTAGGGTCCGAGAGCGGGCGGCGCCCTCTGGCATGAGAGCACCTAGACCCTTTCGGATCTGCACGAGTCGGTCCTTTGAAAGGGCAGCTAGCGAGGTGCCGATGAGGGCGCTCTTCAGCTCACGCACAGTGGGCGCGCGCTGAAGCTTTACATGTTCACGCCGCATGACTGATATGAACTTTTTCTGCTGCGGATTGCGGGCGACCTTCAGGGCCTCTCGGTATGAGGAGTTCCTGGCAGGCAATGACCCCTGAGGTTGTTGCTGTGGGCCAGGCAGGCCCGGGACAGCTGAGATATTTTAAGTTTTGCCTAAGCGCCCGCCTACTCAACGAAAGTTGTATCCTGGCGGGGTGGTAACTGCAATAAAACGCACTCTTTTATCAATCCGACTAGGATAGGGGTCATGGCGAGTGGTGAATCGCAGTCGTTGGAGTATAGCCGCGCGGTGAGCGCACAGCACCCGGTTAAGGGGAGTACAAACTCTCACAAAAGTTAAGGTTACCTACCCAATTCAAGATAGCCGGATCACCGGTCCGAAGTCCGCCTCGAAACGCCATACATTTCTGAGACCTCCTGTAAAAATAGTACGTTGCGTTTTACATATTCCGCTGTTATAAGCCGCGTAAGGGTACTAGAACGGCATTGTGTTCGGTAAAAGTGCCTTAAGACAAACCTTTGCACGGTACGCACTGGGATGTTTATTACGCCACAGGAAGTAGCTGTGGATGAGGTGCGATTCAGGTAAGGGGGATAAGGGCTCGGCGGCGATCTCGGGAGGCGGCTTGCTCGGCACGTAGGCAGTTCCTGCAAGTAAGTAGCATCGGGAAGGAAGTCCGAGGCTCAAGCTCAAGTATGGTGCATGAGCGCTCGACGGGTCTAGGTAGCTTAAGGGGTCATAGGTAGCTAAAGGCGGTTCTATGTGGCTAAAGGCAGCTCTCGGTAACTAAAAATTTCAAATTTAATGGTTTAATCGATTACTACTACTCAGGAAATGTAAAGTATGAAGCGCGAGAAATCAAATTACATGATTCAATCCGTCTCTCACGCTCTCGATGTACTCGAGGAGCTGTGTAAGGCTGCGGGAGAGGTCGGAGTGACTGAGCTCTCAAAGCGGTTAAAACTTCACAAGAATAACGTGTTTCGCCTGCTGGCAACCCTTGAGTTGCGTGGATATGTAGACCAAAACAGGGAGACCGAGGATTACCGCCTAGGGGTAAAGGCTTTGCAGATGGGGCAGTCGTATCTGCTGCAGAGCTCGCTCGTAGCGCGCGGGCTTCCGATCCTCAAGGGCCTCTCAGAGGCTATCGGAGAGACCGTGAGTCTCGCGGTTTTGCAGGGTGGCCAGGTGCAGTTCCCGTTGAGCATCGAGTCGAAGCGACCGGTCAAGGTAGCTCCGCGGGTAGCGGTATCCTTTCCGGCGAAGCTCAACGCCGCTGGGCGTCTCTTGACGGCTCATCTCTCAGATGCGGCGCTCACTGAGTTGCTCGCTGCTAACACGGTGCAGGATGCGGCGATCAAGACCCAGCTGGCTGAGCTCCGTTCCACCGGTCAGATCGTAGATCGTGGGGCGATCGAGGCAGATGTCGTTTCCATATGTAGGGTCGTGCGCGGAAACAACAACGAGGTTCTCGGTGCCATAGAGATACTTGTGCCGCAATATCGAGCAAAGACCGATGCAATCATGCCCAAGCTCGAGGAGGCCGCGTCGATGTTGTCGATGGCGCTCGGTGCAAGCCGAGCAAGCCTTGCGGTGGAACGTGAGGTAGTCCCTGCAGCAGGTGCTCAGGCATCGCCAGTGATGCCCGCGGCGCAGCCCCAATCGACCGTTCGCCTGATGAAGTAAGTAGGCCGGTCTTTGGTTCCGCAGCGGTTGTCGAGCGGGGGTCCTGCGAGGAGCAGGCCCCCGCTTTTGTATGGTTAATCTCGACAAGGGGGTCATGTGGTAGCTTTGATGGAACTGTCGCCGGAGCAGGATTCATTACGTGAGATAGCAGCGCGCTTTGCAGCAGAACGGATCCGTCCAGTGGCTGCCGAGTACGATGAGCGCTCGCAATTCCCGGAAGGAATCATCCGTGAGGGGCATGCGCTCGGGTTGATCAATCTGACCCTCCCAATCGAATGCTCGGGTACGGGGCTCTCTATCTTTGATGCGTGTTTAGTGATCGAAGAGATCGCTTGGGGTTGCGCTGGTTTTGCGACCTCGATGGTTGCAAACGATCTCGCCCTTACCCCTATCCGTATCGGTGGTACACCCGAGCAGCACGAGCGCTTCATTACTCCCCTGGCAAGCGCTGGAGAGCTCGCCTCGTTCTGTCTGACAGAGCCTGGGGCTGGTTCGGATGCCGCAGGACTGCAAACTACGGTAGAGGACAGCGGGGACAGCTGGGTCATCAACGGTTCGAAGCAGTGGATTACCAATGCTGGCTACGCGCGCCAGTACACGGTCTTTGCTACCATCGACAGGTCGAAGAAACACAAGGGTATCTGCTGCCTGGTAGTGCCCCGTGACACGCCAGGTATTACGGTAGGCTCGCACGAGAACAAGATGGGCCAGCGTAGCTCCGATACCTGTGCGGTCACGTTCGATCATGTGCGCGTCCCCAAGGACCACATGATTGGAGAGCCAGGCGAGGGGTTCAAGATAGCGATGCAGACCCTCGATGCGAGTCGCCCGATGACGGCAGCGATCGCCGTGGGGATAGGTCGAGCCGCCCTCGAGCACGCGCTCGCTTATGCAAAGGAGCGTAAGCAGTTCGGATCGCCTATCAGTTCGTTCCAAGCGATTCAATTCATGCTCGCCGATATGGCAACTGCAGTTGATAGCTCGCGGCTGCTCACGTGGCGCTCGGCGCTCATGCTAGACGAGGGGAAGAATGCCTCTCTCGAGTCGAGCATGGCGAAGCGTATGAGTGCGGATACTGCGATGAGTGTCTCTACTGACGCGGTGCAGATCTTCGGTGGATACGGGTACACCAAGGAGTATCCGGTAGAGAAGCTCATGCGAGACGCCAAGCTCCTTCAGATCTACGAGGGTACGAGCCAGATTCAGCGTATGGTGATCGCCCGTGAGCTGCTCAAGAGGTCCTAGTGTCCTCGCCGTTGGATATTTTCGACAAAGCTAGTGCGCTCAATCGTGTTGCGGGGGACGAGGCGCTCTTGCTGGAGCTGATAGAGGTGGCCAGGGGGCATGCTGCCGGTACCCTACCGGCGTTGGTTGAGGCTGTAGAGGGTGGTGACACCGGAGAAGTGCAACGCCTGGCCCACCGATTGCGGAGCGCCTTCGGCAACCTCGGTGCTTGCAGGGTTTATGAGGCTACAACGGAGCTCGAACGGGCCGCTGCGCGCAGCCAGCTCCAGGTGTGTAGAGAGATGGTGCCCGCGATTGCGATGTCGCTCGAGGAGTTTTTCGCCACTTCGACCGGCACCTGAGGGAAGTTTCGCCGTCCGCTATCCGAGTTGGAGTGAGTCGAGATCGGCCACCTTCCCCTTGCTAGCCTCGACTAATTGGTCATATTGCTCGAGATCTGCCTGAGCGTCTGGACCCCGTGCGATGTGATCTGCCACACCTTCGATGTGAAATCACCCTCTGGAAACGGGCTCACCAGCTTCTGTCCCTCCAGTATGAAAAGGAACCTCTGGGTCTCCTTCTCGTCTCGGATGCCGCTCAGGGTAGCGATCTCTTCGATCTGAAGTCGACGAGGTTCCGCACTTCCTGGCCCTCCCATGGGCGAAAGGGCATTCAGGATGTGGATCTGGCTCATCGATGAAGGGCTTAGACGCTTCTTCTTCGTGGTGCCTGTTGATTCCATGAGAAACTCCCTGACAAGGAATGAAATACGGGTTGATGCAAGAGCTGTAGTATACGTTTCTTGGTTTCAATACGCAAATCTGAGGCGGGAGATAGGGAATCAGATTGATCAGCAAAATATCTTCCGGACAGCTGTCCGGGGCACCCTTTGTGCCGTTGCTACTTACGTGTCCATAGGATAGAAACTGGCGGTATGGTTGAAAGAAATCGGTCAGTTGAGGGGTTGCAGGCCGTTCTGGGGCAGAGTTGCGGTGGCCTTGTGAGCAGTAGTGCGGTCGAGCTCGGGGACCTGGTGGTTCACGTCGCTCCGGACGATCTCGCGACCTTCCTCCGTCGTTGTAAAGAGGATAAGGCGCTCGCCTTCAACCTCCTCGTCGATATTACAGCTGTTGATTGGATGGATTCGAGAGAGGTGCGCTTCGAACTTGTCTATCAGCTCTTGAGCCTCTCGACCCATTCGCGGCTGACGGTCAAGGTGCCGGTGAGTGAAGATGCACCTCAGGTCGACTCCGCCGTTTCCCTGTGGAGCGGGGCGAACTTCTTGGAGCGTGAGGTGTGGGACATGTTCGGTATTCGCTTCATCGGGCACCCCGATCTGCGGAGGATCCTGATGTACGAAGAGTTCGTTGGGCACCCACTCAGGAAGGATTACCCGGTGCAAGGTAAGCAACCGCGGATCCCGCTCAGGAGTCCTGAGGTAGAGAACACAGCGAGGAATATGCGGCGGCCTGACCTCGTCACGATACGGGCGCGTCGGTCGAGTGAAGAGCAGCAGACACACAAGGGCTAAACCGTTGAGCGACGAGAACTGTCGCATGGACATGCAGGTATGGCGGAAGGAAAGCTGTTAGAGGTTGATGTGGGTGTCGGTGGAATTACCACCACCATGCGGCCGCGAGAGGTAGGGGATGATCTTCATTCGGAGACGATGGTCGTCAACATGGGTCCTGCGCACCCGGCCACCCACGGCACGATTCGTATCGTGACGGAGCTGTTGGGAGAGAAGATCGTCGATGCCGACGTGGATGTCGGATACCTGCATCGCGGTTTCGAGAAGATGTGCGAAACGGTGGATTATAACCAGGTGATGCCGTACACCGATCGCCTCAACTACGTTTCGCCGGTGATCAACAACTTCGGATGGTGCCTCACCATCGAAAAGCTCCTGCAGATACAGGCTCCCAAGCGCGCCCAATACATCCGTGTTATTCTCTCCGAGATCTCGCGGGTGAGCGATCACTTGACCTGCCTGGGAGCCTCGGCGATGGAGCTCGGTGCTTTCACCGTGATGCTTTACATGATGGAGGCCCGTGAGCTGTTGTGGGACCTGATCGAGGAGGTGACCGGCGCGCGTTTGACGGTCTCTTTCGGGAGAGTCGGAGGTATCAAAGATGATCTCACGCCGGGCTTTGCCGAAAAGATGCACGTGGCCTTCAAAGGGGTTCGGGACCACCTGGTGAACTGCGACCGTCTGTTGACGAGGAATCGGATCTTCATCGAACGGATGTGCGACATAGCAGTGCTCACGGCAGAGGAGGCGGTCAGTTACAGCCTGACGGGGCCGATGTTACGTGGGTCGGGTGTCAATTACGATGTGCGCAAGGCCTTCCCGTACTCAAGCTACGAGGATTTTGAGTTCGAAGTTCCGCTCGGAACCAAAGGTGACAACTACGACCGCTTCTTGGTGCGCTTCCATGAAATGGAGCAGTCGCTGCGGATCTGCGAGCAAGCGATAGCGCGTCTCCCGGAAGGGCCGATAATCGTCGACGACCCGCACGTTGCCCTGGTGCCCAAGGATGAGGTGTACAACTCCATCGATGGGATGATCAATCACTTCGAATTGGTGATGTACGGGGTGAAACCCCCGAAGGGCTCCGTGTATCACGCCGTAGAGGGTGGCAACGGAGAGCTCGGATTCTATGTCGTGTCCGACGGGAGTGGTCGTCCGTATCGTGCGCATGTTCGCGCGCCGAGTTTCATTCATATGGGGTCGATGCGGAAGATGTTGCTCGGTGCAAACGTCTCCGATCTGATCCCCACATTCGGCATGATTAACATGATAGGTGGTGAGTGTGACCGATAACGTTCAGGTGTTTCATATCAACACGCGGGGAATTCAAGCCATCCAGGAGCCGGTGAATCTCTCGGAGGCTGCGGAGAAGCGAGCGCAGGAGATCATCGCTGGATACCCGCAGAGTCGCTCAGCTGTCATGCCGCTGTTGTACATCGCCCAGGAGGAGTTGGGACACATTTCACAGCAGGCAGTTGAGTGGGTCGCCGCGCGCTTGAAGATGCCCCCCGTACAGGTTTGGGAGGTCGCGAGCTTCTATACGATGTACTACAAGAAGCCGGTTGGTCGATACCATGTGCAGGTGTGTCGTACCTTACCGTGTGCCCTTCGTGGTGCCCGGAAGGTATCTGAGTTCGTACACAAGCGGTTCGGAATAAAACCAGGTGAGGTCACTGCCGACGGCATGTGGAGCTTCGATGAGGTGGAATGTCTCGGGTCGTGCGGCACCGCGCCGATGTGTCAGATCAACGATGCATTTTTCGAGAATCTCACGGAGGAGAGACTCGAAGCTATCTTGGTACGTATCGAGAAGGAGCAGCCGGACCTCAAGCTCTCGACTGTTCGAGACAGTTTGGGGGCGGGGCTCGCAGGGCATCCACGTTCTGAAATTGTATGACGGTTTGTAAACGAAGAGTGAGCGATGTCTAACGGAAATGCTCAGCAACTCCCCGACTTGGTGAATATCACCATCGACGGTAAACAGATTCAGGTTCCCAAGGGAACCAATATCATCGAGGCAGCCAAGCAGGCTGGCATAGACATCCCGCACTACTGCTACCACCCGCATCTCTCGATCGCCGGTAATTGCCGTATGTGTCAGATCTCGGTGAAGGGTCAACCTAAGCTCACCATCGCCTGTAACACAGGGGCCACCGAGGGTATGGAGGTCTCAACGCACGAGACGAGCAAGGAGGTTGCTGACGCACAGGCCGGCACACTCGAATTCATCTTGATCAACCACCCGCTCGACTGCACGGTGTGTGACCAGGCAGGTCATTGTAAGCTTCAGGATTACCACTTCGAGTACAACGCGCGACCGAGCCGCTTCCTCGAGGAGAAGGTTCACAAGGTCAAGGCAGTTCCGCTCGGTCCTACCGTTATGTTGGACGGTGAGCGCTGCATCATGTGTACCCGGTGTATCCGCTTTTGCGATGAGGTCACCAAGACCTCCGAGCTGGGGATGCTCAACCGTGGAGACCAGTCTGTAATCGCAGTGAGTCCGGGCAAGGAGCTCGACAATCCTTTATCCGGGTCGGTCGTTGATCTCTGTCCAGTAGGTGCGCTCACGCATCGTAAGTGGCGCTTCAACACCCGCATCTGGTTCACTGAGCAAAAAGATGCGATCTGCCCGGGATGCTCAACCGGGTGTAACGTCAAGGTCGCACAGCGCGATGGTCAGATCGTGCACGTGAAGGCGCGTCGCAATGACGAGGTGAACAAGGAGTGGTTGTGTGACGAGGGGCGTTACGGATTCGACAGGTTCTTACCCGAGCGACGTATCACGGAATGCTACGCCAATGCTTCAGGTGGAGCCAAGCAAGCGGTTGAACTGAGTGATGTAGCTCAGGCTCTCAAAGGGACAACCCGAACGCTCACCGTCTTGATGGCTCCAGAGCTCTTGGCCGAGGAGTACTACCTACTCAAACAGATCTTTTTGCGTTCTTCGTCACTGGGGCGCGCCGTAGTTGCCTACAAGGGGCGCACCCTCTCTCCAACTCAAGAGATCTTGATGAGCCCTGATCAAGCCAGTAACTTCCGCGCTGCGCAGGTCGTGGGGTTGGTGAGTGATAATCCTCAAGCGGACTACGTCGATATCCTAGCCAAGATTCGTCGCAAGGAGATAGAGAACGTGTTGGTGTTGGGCGACCGTGCGATTGCACCAGAGGACCTCGACGAGGCTTTGACTGACGGGCTCTCTGCGGCACGTGTTTCGGTCGGAGTCCTCACCGAGGCCGATACGGCGCTCTCGAAGGTACTCAAGTTCGTCGTACCGGGGCGCAGCATCCTCGAAAAATCAGGTCTTCTCGTCAACCGCAAGAATCGGATGCAGTACACTCAGCAGGTGGTGAATTTCCCCGAGGGATCGGTGCCTGAGTGGCGCTTCCTGGCTGTGCTGGGCGAGGTGTGCGGGTTCAAGCTCCTTCCAGGCGCACCGCTGCAGATGAGTGATCGCGATGTGACCAGGTGGTATCTCGCCGCCGATCCGGTGACAGCCTCGCTCGGTCTTTCGATTGCAACTATCAAAAACGGGGGGGTGCAGGTTCCTGTTGCTCCCAACTCGAGTAGTTCGACGACAAGTTCTTCAGTTACCGAGGGGGCGCATCCTGCGGCGTAGTGCTTTATGTTTGGACTCTTCGTACTGATCGTCAAAGTAGCCTTGGTCATGAATCTTGCGCTCATGCTGGCTTCCCTGTGTACCTGGCTCGAGCGCAAGGGATCAGCCCTGATTCAGGATCGCGTCGGTGCCAACCGAGCTGGTGCATTCATAGAGTCGGACAAGTGGTTCCTCAAACCGTTCCTTCCGGCGGTTCGGATGATGGGGTGGTTGGGGGTGATAAACACCCTCGTGTGCGATTCACTCAAAGGTATCGCTAAGGAGGATTTCATCCCCGAGGGGACATCGAAATTTTTGCACGCAGTGGCGCCAATCATTGCAGTCTTGCCGATCATGTTGGCCTTTGGGGTACTTCCTTTTGCGCCTGATTTCACTATCTTTGGTCATCACATTCAGGCGCAGGTAGCGCGTATCGATGCGGGGCTTCTCTTCGTGCTGGCCATGGGGTCTGTGGCGGTCTACGGAGTAGCGATTGCGGGCTGGACCGGTAATAACAAGTTTTCGCTGCTTGGGTCGCTGCGCGCTGCAGCTCAGATGATCTCCTATGAACTCCCGATGGGGTTGGTGTTCGTGGCGCTCATCATCGTCTTTGGCTCGTTGGACATCTACACCATCGTTCAGAAACAAGGAGAGCTGCTGTGGGGAGTCGTGCCGCAGTGGGGCATAGTGATGCAGCCGGTGGGATTCGTCATTTTGCTGTTGGCGGGTATGGCGGAAACCAAGCGCGGACCCTTCGATCTTCCGGAGGCAGAATCGGAGCTGGCAGCTGGGTACTTCACTGAGTACTCGGGTATGAAGTTTCTGCTGTTCTGGCTCGGGGAGTTCGCCGAGATCGCTTTGTTTGCCGCGTTGCTCGCGCTGTTGTTCTTCGGAGGATGGCACATACCGTGGGTGACGCTTCCCGAGGGTGTATGGTGGGCTGCCCTTCTGGGGCACTTCGTTCTGATGGCAAAGATTGTGTTCTTCTGCGTCCTACAGATCGTTATCCGCTGGACACTTCCGCGTTTCCGCTACGATCACCTGATGAACCTCGGGTGGAAGATGTTGCTCCCGCTCAGTTTACTCAATCTTATCGGCACTGCCGTACTCAAGGTGGCTCTATGACCTTCATGGGTTTCGTTCTCGCTGTGTGCGCCGTTGCCTCCGGCATAGGAGTTATAGGGTTTCGTAACCCCCTCTACAGCGCCTTTTCGTTGGTGGCTAATCTGATGACCATGGCCGGGTTGTATGCGTTGCTCGACGCCCACTTCCTGGCCGTTTCTCAGGTAGTGGTGTACGCCGGCGCGATCATGGTTTTAGTGCTCTTTGTCCTGATGCTCCTGAATCTCAAGGTAGAGGGGGGGGCGAAGCTTGGGTTGATGAGGGCAGGGCTGGCTTTAACCGCAGGGGTGCTCATCCTCGTGACCGGCTTGAAGCCCATTATGGAGCACTTCAGTAGCGTGCCAGCGATAACGCTGCGCGAAAATGCTACGAAGACGGTAGGGGACGTTGCCTCTATCGGCGAGCAGCTCTTCGGTCGGTATGTAGTTCAGTTCGAGTTGTCGTCGTTGGTGCTCCTGATCGGAATAGTCGGAGCAGTGATGTTGGCCAAGCGTAAGCATGTGCAGCTCGCGCCGCGCAGCGTGTTCGGGGAGGCTGAGTAAGCGAGATGAGTTCATTGCTTGGATATCTTGGGCTCTCCTTGCTGCTCTTCGTAATCGGGGCGATCGGGGTGTGTATTCGACGCAACGCCATCGTTGTGTTCATGTGCATCGAGATGATGCTCAATGCGGTGAATTTGAGCTTTGTGACCTTCAGCAAGTTACTCGGCAATCTCGACGGCCAGATCGCGGTGTTCTTCGTCATGGTGATAGCGGCGGCCGAAGCTGCTGTGGGTTTGGCGATCATTATCTCGGTGTTTCGTAATGTAGCATCGGTGGAGACCTCCGATGCCGCCGAGCTCAAATGGTAGGGGAATAAGGGAGCATGGTAACGGGAGATAGTCGCCTCGGTTTGATGGTAGTCGCCCCTCTGATGGGTGCGATAGTTTCGTTCGCACTCGGTCGCATCGTGCCGCGCATGGCAGGGGTGCTTGCATCGGCTGCGGTTGCAGTATCCTTTGCGCTTACGCTTACCCTGTTTGGGGCACTCGATCTATCGGGGGAGTTTACGACGAGTTTGAGCTCGTGGATCTCGATGGACAAGGTTTCACTGCCACTCGAGTTGCTTTTCGATAAACTCTCGGCAGTCATGTGCTTGGTGGTCACAGGGATAGGTTTTCTGATCCATCTGTACGCTATCGGTTACATGGCTGAGGATGAGGGTCGTGCCCGTTTCTTCTCCTACTTGAACCTGTTCATCTTTTCGATGTTGCTCCTCGTGCTTGGGAAATCATTACCGGTCATCTTCATCGGGTGGGAGGGGGTAGGGTTGTGCTCGTACCTCTTGATTGGGTTCTGGTTCACCAACACCGAATATGCCAGCGCGGGTCGCAAGGCCTTCGTCATGAACAGGATCGGTGATGTAGGGTTCCTGGTCGCCATGGCGATTCTGTACACCGCGTGCGGAACGCTCGATGTCGTCGAACTCAGGAAACCGGAGGTCTTGAGTCGCATCCCGGCGGATCTCGGATTCCTGGCTGGCTTGGCGCTCTTCTTCGCTGCCACCGGTAAATCGGCTCAGATACCGCTGTTTACCTGGCTGCCAGATGCCATGGCTGGTCCGACTCCGGTGTCCGCGCTGATCCATGCCGCTACGATGGTAACAGCTGGTGTGTACTTGATGGGACGCATGAGTGGTGTCGTCGAGTTGGACCCGCTTGTCCCGGCGATCATTCTGTGGGTGGCACTCGCCACTGCGATAGTTGCTGCAACCACGGCGCTCGCTCAGAATGATATCAAGAAGGTGCTTGCGTATTCGACCGTGAGCCAGTTGGGATTTATGTTTCTGGCTGTGGGGGTCGGAGCGTACGGGGTGGCCATATTTCACGTGGTGACGCACGCCTTCTTCAAGGCCTGTCTCTTCCTCTCCGCGGGATCAGTGATTCACGGCTGTCACCATGAGCAGGACATGCGTCGTATGGGAGGTTTGTGGCGCTCGATGCCCTTGACATGTGCGTCCTACGGGGTGGCGACCGTGGCGATTGCGGGTATCTGGCCCTTGGCTGGTTATTTCTCGAAGCATGCGATCCTCGAGTCGGTTTCCTCTACGCACAATCCCTTCCTCTTCGAGTACGCGCCCACCATCGGGCTCTTGGCGACCCTCGTTGCGATATGTACCGCTGTGTACATGGGGAGGTCATTCATCCTGACTTTCCTCGGAAGTTATCGCGGAGAGGGGCATCCTCACGAGGTGCCGCTCGTCATGATCCTTCCGGTGCTCGTGCTGGCGCTACTCTCTATCTCTGGTGGACTCTACCTCGATGGCTCTCTGGTGCAGTACCTTCAAGGACCACTTCCGCCGGTGTCGGTGCACGGCCATGAGGGGCAAAGCGTCGTTGCTCACCTGTTTGGCTCGCTTCCTGGAATCGTTGGGATCGGTGTGGCACTCGCTTTGTTCATGTATTTGACCGGTATCAAGGACGTGCTTCGTCGAGCGTTGTGGCCGCTCGAGAGGCTCTTCGCCGGGAAGTACTACGTCGATGAGGTGTTCGAGGGTGCGGTAGTCAAACCCGTCGCTGGGCTCTCCACCATTGCGTTTCGTTCGCTTGATCAAGCGATCATCGATGGAGGTGGCAGTTCACTCGGCAGCATCAGCAGGGCGGTGGGTGAGTTGACTCGGCGCATGACCTCCGGGCAGGTCACGACCTACCTGCTCGGCATGTTGCTTGCGGTGAGTATTCTCTTCGTTGTGTTCGGTGAGGTGAGGTAGGGATGGATTTCAACTCGTACGCATTGAGCCTCCTCATCCTCGTTCCAACTTTCGGAGCGCTTGTCTGCCTGGGGCCGTGGTTCCCAAAGGAACGCGGTGCGGAGGCGTGTCGATGGTGGGCAGTGCTCGTGTCGGCGCTCGTGCTGGCGCTCATCTTGGCGCTCGTCAAAGGGTCGTTAGTCGAGCCTAATGCGACGCTCTCGATGGAGGAGGCGCGCACCTGGATTCCATCATTCGGTATCACCTACCATCTGAAGCTCGATGGATTGTCCGCCGTATTCGTCGTGCTTACGGCGCTCATCTCGCTGGTCGTAATCGCCTGGTCGGCGCGACCTAAGCAGGGACACAGGGCGTGGTATGCGCTCCTGTTGGCCGGAGAAGCTTCGGTAATTGGGGCATTCCTCGCGACCGACCTCGTTCTCTTCTACGTGTTCTACGAGCTGATGCTCTTGCCGGTTGTAGGGGGCCTAGCTTTGTGGGGCGGAGCCCGAAAGTTCACGGCAGCGCTGAAGTTTCTGTTGTATACGGTTGTAGGCTCCGTGCTCATGTTGTTGGCGATCATCTATCTAGGGTGGTCCGGGCGTGCGCTGCTGGGCTCAGGGGAAGCGAGCTTTGCTTTCGAGATTACTACGCTCTCCTCGCTGCAGCTTTTGACGGCGCAGGAAGAGGTGTGGGTGGCGCTGGCCTTCTTGATTGCGTTTGCGGTGAAGATACCGATGGTGCCTCTGCACTCGTGGGTGCCTGACACGTATCGCGAGGCTCCACACGGTGTTGCGGCCTTCACGGCGGCTTTACTCGGTAAGGTGGGGATTTATGGAATCTTACGTTTCATGTGGCCGCTGTTCCCGACCTTCATGGTGCAAGTGGCTCCGCTGCTGGCTGTGATTGGAGCGGTTGGAATCGTGTACGGCGCACTCGTGGCGCTGGCACAGAAGGATATCAGATCCCTGCTCGCTTACTCATCGGTATCGCACCTGGGCTTCTGTGTGCTCGGTATCGCTTCGATCTCTGAGATGGCGGTTACCGGGGCGGTGTTTCAAGCGCTTAGCCACGGATTGGTGACAGCAGCGCTTTTCCTCGTATTCGGTGCGGTTATCGACCGAGAGGGGGTGCGAGACTTTGAGAGCTTGGGAGGGCTTGCCCCAAAGCTCCCGTGGGTGGCTTTCTTCCTGATGGTGTTCAGCATCGCTTCGATTGCTTTGCCACTGACGAGTAGCTTCGTTGGGGAGTTTCTGATCATCATCGGAAGCTGGGCGAGCTTCCCGCAGTGGACCTTGCTGGCGCTCTTCGGGGTGGTACTCGGAGCGGTGTACACCCTCACAGCTTACCTGAAGATTATGTTTGGCGCGCCACGACCAAGCTCCGAGACAGGCTCTCGGGGGGATTTACGTGGCACTGATGTGGTGCTCGCAAGCGCCTTGGCGTTGTCGATATTCGTCTTGGGGTTGTTTCCTCAAAGGGTGCTCTCGTTGATTGAAGGGGCTCTTCAGCCGACCTTTGAGTCGCGTTTCGCCTCAGCTGCGCATGCAGTGGAAGGCATTTCCCCCAACGATAATCCCGTCGACCAGGCAGGAGCGCTCCCAGTGGTCTCAGCGAAGGATACAGCCAATCACGATCATCTCTCTCTCGATAGCAGGTCACTATGAACGCTCTGACACCTTTTGCACCGATCTTGACCCTCTCTCTCGGTAGCCTCGGGTATCTGCTCGGGGGTAAGTTCATGGAGCGCACAAAGCTCACGGCGCTGTTTGCCTGTGTCGTCGTGGGGGTAGCTCTGTACCTGATCGTAGGTGCAGTCGACACCGGCCCGACGATAGTGCACGGGCTAGTAGTGAACCCTTTCTCGCGTTTGTTGGCGCTGCTGGCGTGCGCGGGAGCGTTGGTCAGTATCGTTGGCTCAGCTTCGTCTCTACGGGGAGAAGAGATAGAGATGACCAGCGAGTATTACTTTCTGATGCTCACCTCGCTGTGCGGCGCTCTCTTGATGGTGTTGGCTTCAGACCTCTTGACGCTCTTCATCGGTCTCGAGGTAGCGTCGCTGGCGCTTTACTGTTTGTGCGGGGCGCGTGTGGCGAAACGCGCCTCGAGTGAATCTGCGCTCAAGTATTTCTTGATGGGCTCCTTTAGTTCCGCGTTCTTCCTGTACGGTATCGCCTTGTGGTACGGGGCTACCGGAACCTTGGCTGTAGTGTCGGAACCGCGCGTAGTTGTTTCGAGCTCCCCACTCTTGATGCTTTCGTTCCTCATGATGGTTGTCGGGATGGCCTTCAAGCTCGGGCTTGCGCCGTTTCATTTCTGGGTTCCCGATGTGTATCAGGGTGCGCCCACCTCGGTAACAACCTACATGAGCTGTGTGGTCAAAGTAGCTGCATTCGGGGCACTGCTGCGCTTGTCGATCGAGTCGTTCGTCGTGCCTACGCCCTGGTCGACCGGGGTGCTGTGGCTGATTGCAGTGTTGGCGATGACAGTCGGTAACTTTGCAGCGTTGCAGCAGAGGAGTGTGAAGCGGATGCTGGCCTACTCGAGTGTTGCTCAGGCCGGATACATGTTGATGGGGCTGGTTGCCTTCGACGGCAGCAGCGATGCAATAGCGGCAGTCCTTTACTACTTGATTGCTTACAGCGCCATGACTATCGGAGCGTTTATGGTGTTGTCTGCAATCGGTCCCGATGCGGATGACCTTGATGATGTGCGCGGTTTAGGCAAGAGAAGTCCATTCCTGGCTACGTGCTTAACCGTGGTGTTTCTGGCGCTTGCGGGGTTACCACCGGGACTGGCGGGTCTGATCGGGAAGGTGTACCTCTTCGCAGTGACCCTGTCGAACGAGTTTTACGGGCTGGCGATTATCGCTGCGCTCAACTCCGCTCTGTCGTGTGCGTATTATCTGCGGGTTCCTGCAGCAGCTCTGTTTCAGAGCGCTCCATCCGAGGTGGCGCTTCGGCTCTCACTTCCGACCAAAGTTGCACTGCTCGTGTGTGCGGGAGCAGTCGTTATGCTCGGTGTATTCCCCCAGGCTGTTTTGGATCTGGCTACCAACGCGGCAGCCGTATTGAGTGCGCATTAAGGAAACCTCTACTTCCTCGCTACGGGTAGGTTTTGCCTCGCTGTCCTAGGAAAGCAGGGACCTCTGCTCCTTGCGCAGAAACTCGAGCGCCGCTTTTGCGGCAGGGGTGAGGCGTGTGCTCGGGATGGTCTCTAGCATCTTCAGCGCATGTGAATGCTCTCCAGCTGCCATATGAGCAGCCGCGCGCTCCTCCGCAACTCGGGTATCTTTGGGAAGTAGGGCGGCGGCACGCCCGAGATACTCCATACTCGTGCGCCAATCACCCCGGCGCAGGAACGATTGACCAAGGAGTAGGTAAGCGGTACCTCGGGAGCTTGTATCTGGGTCGGTCGCAGCGACCAGGCACTGCGCCGCAGCGTACGCCGTTGCCACATCGTCTACGCTGAGGCTCAACTCCCCTAAATGCTGGTGACCGCGGAGCCAGAAGGGAAATCTTCGCAACAACGAACGGATCGATCTCAGTTGGAGGGATGTGGAATCTACCTGCGGAGCCTGCGTTGATTGGGCGGAGGTTGGTACGCTGAGCCAGCGCACTCCAACGCACCAGAAAATATCGAGCGCTAAAGCTAGGCAATGCCTCAAATGACAACGCAAAAGAGTACCTCCAGATTAGGTTTGACCGGATGGAGGTCCTCAGTAGTTTAGTGTGCAGGCGCTCCGGCTTTGTCAGCCGTTACTCCACTCTGCTCTTCGATCGTGAGTGGCAGCAGCTGACGAGGATCGTTGGCTGAACCTCCGAGGGAGGCCTGCGCTGCACGAAGCTTTGAGAGCTGCTCGTTGAACTCTACATCACGGTCACGAGCGCCACCCATGACGCTGTCGTCTGCCCAGAAAAGGAACAGGCTCAGAAGAATAGCCATTCCTCCAGCACCGAGTAACCACCGTACCGCCCCACGCGCCTCAGTTGCGCTTGTTGCCGAATCATCGTTTCCCATAACTCTTCCGTCCTATGACCTGTTTGGAGGCGAGAGTATACCTGTGGGGCACGGGGCCGCAAGTCGCTTTGTTCCTTCATGATCGGGGAGTCATGCGGGTCCGCGCTCAAGGCTCATGACGTGGACAGGCCGAGATCTTGGTGTGGTTACTCAGCATGGTAGCGTAAGTTGGCTAACTAGCTGAATCAGCAACGCATTTCCTAGTGCTACTTGGGCAGGTTGATGTGTGCAGCTGGTAGGGTTACCGGTCCGTTAGACTGTGCTACAAGGGATTAAGCGCGTCGTTAGAGGTACAGTTCATATGATGTTGTCGAATGAGGATATCAAAGAGGTAATAGCCAAGGGTGAGCTCGCAATATCACCCTTCAACGCGAAATGGCTGCGGTCCTCTGGAATCACGATGCACCTCGGCCCCGAGCTCCTCGTTCCCCGAGCCGGATACGTGGTCGATGTGACAAAGTCAGCCCCGCCGCCCTACGACTCGGTGATTATCACTATGGATCACCCCTATGCGCTCAAGCCGGGGGAGTTTCTGTTGGGGCACACCTTTCAAAGCGTCACGGTTGGGTCGTCGCTAGGGTTCATGATCGAGGGGCGCAGCACGCTGGCGCGGGTGGGGCTTACGATCGTGCAAACGGCCATGATGGTCTACCCTGGACACAGTGATCGACCGGTCACGCTCGAGCTCGCCAATCACGGCCCGAACCCGATCCTCTTGTACCCTCGAATGAAGATTGCTCGGGTGGTGCTCTTTGAGCTCAAGACGCGCAGCTCTGAGCGCTACGACGACAAGGGTAAGTATCGTCAACAGCAATCGGTAGGAATCCCCATCTTTAATCAAGAGATCATGGGCGATGACGAACTAGCGTGATCCCTCGCGTTGTGTCGGTCGTAATCAGAGGAAGGATATCGTGAACGAGGCTCACGAGGATACGGGTGCTCGACAGGGGTTAATCTCACTCCGGACAGCTATAGACAACGCGCTCGCGGTGGCTGCGAAACGCGCGGAGCGGGTATTTGTCGTGGGCGGGATAGTGCGCGATCTACTCATGAAGCGAGCAGTAGGTGATCACGATCTGGATCTCGTTGTCGAAGGGGATGGTATCGCGTTCGCACGCGAACTATCGACGCTGATAGGCGGTTCTCTCAAGGTGCATCAACCGTTTCTGACGGCTAAGCTTTGCGCGCCCTTCACGACCTGTACGCGTCAAGGACCTCTTCTGGACGAGGTTGACGTGGCCACGGCTCGCAGTGAGACGTACGAGCGCCCTGGTGCGCTCCCTACGGTTACTGCCAGCTCGATAGAGAGGGATCTGTGGCGTCGGGACTTCTCGGTCAACGCCATGGCGCTTCCTCTGGCGGCGTATGTGCAGCAGTTAGTTCACGCGACTCCAGAGGGTGTTGTGCGCGAGCATCTCGTTGACCCCGCTGGAGGGTGTGCGGCTCTTGCAGCGCGCACGGTGCGTATCCTCCATCCCGCAAGCTTTACAGATGACCCGACCCGGCTCTTCCGTGCACTGCGCTACTGCGTGCGACTCTCCTTCGACTTTGATGAGGAAACGGCTCTCGCCTTTCGCAGAGCGATTGAGGGTGGTGCTCTCGCTACGATCTCCCCGCGGCGTGTGTGGAATGAGGTGGTGACGTGCTTCGATGAGGTTTCTGCGGGACAAACGATCGCTGCTTTCGTACAGCACGGGCTCTTTTCGCACTTTCGTGTTGTAGCTCCAGAGGCTCTGCCGCAGCTCGGGGCAGGGATCGATCGTTTGGCGCAGTTTCGGTCACTCCTAGGGGCAGAGATCTTCGAGGAGGCAGCGAAGCTTCTTGTCGTCGCGCTCGCTTCGGATAGCGAACGCGCAGAGATCGTCAAGGCCACACAGGAGAAGAGGACCCTCCTCGTGCGAGCAGAGGGTGTGGCCTATGGCCACACTGAGTATCCTGAGCTATCAGAGGCTCTAGCGGCCTTCGCTCTTCACGGACGACCGGAACAGCTGGAGGCCCTTCGCACTATGTTGGGAGTAGCGGTGTCATGAGTGTCTTGAATCAGGCCCTGGTGGCAGCTGTCTCAAAGCTTTTTCCGGACGTAACACTCTCTTCAGCGGCGACTTTTCTCCCGATGCTCGATCTCGACAAGGGTGAGTTGAGTTCGAGCGCGGCCATAGAGATTGCGCGCCTCACGAGGCGGAGCGCGCCAACGATAGCGCAGGAGATACTGAAGGAGATGCTGCCGACACAAGGTGGTGAATGGCGAGTGGACGCAGGTTACCTGGTGTTGGCGCGGATTCCGAGTACCCTGCTCCACTCGGAGGTACGCGGTCTGGATGAGATTTCCCGCTCCGAAGCTCCGCATGCAGGGGCAGTCAGGGAGATTCTCGGCCTCGTACCTGATGCAACAACCCCGGTGTACGCACGATTACGGATCATCGGCTACGTTGGCTTGCAGGCTCTGTTGGCGGTTACACTCGAGAGGCGGGTGTGGGTAGGCTTCGAACCTGAATCACTCGAACTCGTCGAGAGTTATGATGGTGTAGTGTCGGTCGTACGTCGAGCAGTAGAGCGGGTGTTGCTCAATGAGGCTGAGGTCCGGCTCGATATCTTTGAGCACGGGAGCTCAAAGGGGGTTAGTGAGTCGAGGTGCGTGTGGACTTCACACCATTACTTCGATCGACTTTCGCAGCGGTCCTTGGCGTCACTCAATGCAGCTCGTGAGGCGGGAAGCATATCGATTCACATGCCCAACGATGGCTGGTTGCTTGCTCGTGATCGGGTGCTTTCAGAGCTGATTAGCCTCCCATATCTATCGAAGGTAGTCGCGCGGCTCTCGAGTACGGAGCACTGGCTCAGGTGGATCTTCCATGCTGCTTCGCCGATCCCCTCGGGGGACTTTGACCCCGCAGTCGCTCTCTACGATGAGGGTGCCTCGCCATTGTGGAATGCCCGCGCGCTCATGGAGCGTTTCGAGCGTATTGTGGGTAGTGTCCAGTGCCGTGCAACTGCTCCAGCGCTAGGTTCGATTCCGGATGTATGGAGGGCGCTCGTCCTGCGCGCGGTTTTTCTCCCGAGATGGACAGCTCTGGCGGTACGAGAGGGGGAGATTCCTGCTTGGTCCAGGGTACTGTGCGAGTTCTGTTCCCAGGCTCATGCATTCTTGAACGCCCCGGCATCTCGGCAGTCCCTCGGACGGCAGGACGATAATGAAGAGCTCTGTCAGATTGTCGCTAGTGTGGAGTTCGGTCTTTCAAGTATACTGGCAGTTGTTACTACGAAGGGGGGAGATCTGGGATGAATTGGGGACCTCTGGCTGAAAGCCGAAATGTTCAATCTCGTGGTCCGGAAGACAAGCCTCGTAGAGATGGGGCGTATCGTCTAGCATCTTCTGACGAGAGGAGGAGAAGCTCTATGCCGAACGGTCGTGGGTCTAGTAAGGGCTGGGAGATTCGCCTTGGTGCGTCCCAGGTCGTCGTGTGGCTCGGACTGGCTATCGGCGCGCTTGTGGGTGCTTACTTCGTGGGTTTCTTCTCCGGTCAGTCCGTTGGTTTCGAGAGCGCGCGCTCCGCCTCAGGTGTAGAGGTCGCAAAGCTAGCCATTCACGAGGAGCTCCCGGAAAGGTCGGCTCAGAACGTATCCGCTATATACGACAAACTCACCGCTCCGGCTCTCATGGATGAGGCCCCGAAGGCGGCTCCAGAGCCCAAGGCCAAGAAGGGTGAGGAGCAGGAACCAGCGGCCGTTCGAGTCGCAAAGGAGATAAAATCAGGAGATAATGGTCGAACTGAGGGATCTGCCCCTCGTGCGGTAGGAGGTGGTGATTCCAGTGGGGAGGTAGACCTCTTTGAGTACGATTCGGCACAGGTCGCTGAAGGGAACAACACGGGCGAAACACTGACGGAGGAATCTACCGTGCGCTTCTTGGGCGCAAAGTCAGATGGAGCAACCGAAAACTCCGACAAGACCTTGGGGGCGATATTGGAAGAGCGGCTCGCGAAGGCGCGAGCTGATGGTGGCCGTGTTGCTAAGGTTGAGTCTGTTCCGCAGGTACCGCCGGCGAAGAATGAACCCAAGGTAGAGGCGAAAGCGGATCTTGATAGCGTTGTGAAGCCGGCTGCCAAAGCAAAACCGGTCGAAGAGCTCAAGCCTGTGGTGCCGGCGCTGCCAGCTGTTCAAGAGAAGGTCACGCCGCCAAAGTCTGATTCGGACTTCGTCAAAAGGATCGTGCCGCCTGGCTATTTTGCACAGGTGGCGGCGCCAAAGAACCTCTCAGATGCAGAGTCGGTGGCGCGTAAACTCAAGAGGTCTGGCTTCCCGGTCATCGTTGAGGTCGCCAACGTACGAGGCGAGGAGTATTACCGGGTTCTCGTCGGCCCAGAGCAAAATCGGGTGCACGCCGATCGCCTGGTGGACCAGCTGCGCAGTGAGCGGTATCTCTCCGGTCCACCGTTTATCAGGCAGGTAAAATAGAGCGGCCTTGAAGATAAACCCGGCGCGAGTGATTTTTGAAAAAAATGAATGAGCCTGGGTTTATCTGAGTTTACGGCGCCGAATCTCTAGACTTGAGATCAAGACGGTGGCCAACGATACGAGCCAACACCCCAGGCCATTTTTTGAACCTTTTGGATTTGAAGCAGGCCTGTAGCGTCGACCGGGGAAGG
Organism: Bdellovibrionota bacterium; assembly: GCA_040398075.1. Lineage (GTDB taxonomy): Bacteria > Bdellovibrionota_C > UBA2361 > UBA2361 > OMII01 > OMII01. The sequence goes on from JBBAUR010000033.1 coordinate 24,443, forward strand.
AAAATCCAGGCTCAAATAAAACATAGGTTGATAATATGACATCAGAGGTGATTGTGGTTCGCTCCAGTCATTCTCGGTTGGTTGCTTCGCGTGTTCATCGCCACATCTGTAGAGGACGCAGAAATTAGCAAAAAAATCTGCAGCACATCCCGATGAAGCTGCGATACGGGGGAGCTCCTCAGCACTTTCAGGAGAGGAAGGTGCATCGGCGTGTTGAGGCTGGGGGAGATCAGGGATGATGTATGAGTCGAGAACGCAATGTAGAAAACCGAAGGGATTTTTTAACCCAAGCCGCCGCAGCGCTCACTGCGGCTTCCTTCGGCAGTGCGGCATCCGCAGTAGCTCAGGATCAGCGGCGCTTCTTCGATAAAAGCCTCAGTGGGAGGGCTGTCGTAGGCTACGGCCAGGACCCAAGTGTACCGGCAAAGCTGTACGATTCTGTTGCGGTGTACCTTCAAAGAGCGCTCGCACAATCGAACGGACAGGTCAAGTTCGAGGACGCATCTTTGGGTTCCTATAAGGAGACGTTTCAGCGAAATGAGGATCGCCGTGCGGTGGACTTTGTGCGTGCTATAACGCGTGATATCTGGCGGCAGCGGGTTGCTCGTGGAGTCAAACAGTCCGATATCGGTCGCCCTGCAGATGAAGAGGAGTGCAGGAAGAGTGTCGACCACAACCTGATGCTTCGGTTGCGCTATGGGAATGTCCCCGTTCACATGACGGTGTTTGCAGCAGATGCCGAGAACGGCGGAAGAAGCTTTGGTTCAGGGGAAGAGATTAAGGCCTGGAACGGCATCAACAAGGCGCACGGCTTCCCGAACATAAAAGGGCCCTTCCGGGATGCCAATCAGTTTATCGAAGCGATCATCAAAACGCCCCCGATCCGTCATGCGGATGGAACCTTACACTTTGCCGCTGGCTTCAATGGGCACGGGGCGGAGGGGGGACAGGGGATGTCTCTGCACAGCAGGGGCGCAGCTAATCTCTCACAGTCGCTCATGTCTTCACAGCGTGTTGTGGAGGCGTACGAAAAGCACATGGAGCGGCACAAAGACATCTACCTCGAGCAGGATAAATCTGGAAAGTCGGCGTACCTCAAACTCTTTTACTTTTGTTGCTTCTCGCAAGATCAGGCACGCAACAATCGCGGCACGGTGGGTAACGATACGCTCAGCCGTCTCGAGAATCTCGCAGCCAAGTATCGGGTCAGACCGATGGTGTTCTCGGTCGGTGAGCAGGGCAAGCCTGGGTACTACCAACCGTGGACCGTTATCCCCGTACTCGGAGTTCGAGCATTCGCTGATGTGGCCGCGCGTAACAACAATGAGCTGCAGTGGCGACATCTGTACGAGTCGATCGCTTTTGGAGGGGAGGGGGTATTCAGTAATCCAACGGGGTTCGTCGTGGATCGCTCGAGTGCGCGCATGTTCCAAGTTTTTTAGGGGTTCTTAAGACCGAGCCTGCCTGTGATGCGCACCTCGGCTCAGCGGGATTAGTCATAACCGCAGGTTTCTTTTTACCAGGTTTTACCCATCTTATCGTTGTTGGTTCCGTAGCTGTCGAGTGGATTTTTCCGTTCGATAGCAATCGGTGCGCTGTGAAGTGAAACGCGGTAGCGAGCAATGAGCGCTACCTGTTCTGAGTAAGGAGAATAGAGTATGAAGCAGACAATTATGCGAGTTATGCTAGCCAGCTTGGCGTTGATCCTCGTCAGCAAAGGTGTGTTGGCAGACAGTGAATTCGACCACAGTCAGCCTCCGGATTCTGACGGTGCGTGGGGCTGGAAGCCCGAGGAAAGTGACGGTAATGATGGAGCTGCACCGGACGGTGGCTCGAGCCTCTTCGATGGTCCAAATGGTAGCGGTGGCTTGGGAGCAGCGGGAGGTGCTAGCATGTTCGGAAGCCAGATGGGATCAGCGTTGATGAATGCTGGGGTCCTCACACTCATCACTAGCATGTTGCAATCAGCTGGCGGCCAGACTGATAACAGTGCCAGCACTGAAAAGCCGCAGCAACAGCAACAGCAGCTCCCTTACGACAAAAATCGACAGGAACAGCAGGAGCAGGAGCGTGCCAAGCAGCTACAGTTCGGGATGAAGCACACGAGTGACCTTCAGTCGAGGAGTTAGTTGGCGCCCCATTCTGCATGACAACCTCGAGAGCCGCTTTCGTGGCAGAGAGGGGTGTGTTATCTGGTGAGCAGTAGAGCGCACAGATGCACACCAGATCAGAGACTCGATGGCGTACGTACTAATGCTTGAGGGAGAAGAGCCGACGGTAGAGCTTGATTTCGATCGACTCTATGCGCAGCTTTTAGACGGGGAGCATGACCGCGTTCGCGCTCGTTGTCGTGCCGTGTTGAGTGTCGACAACGGGGCCGTGTGGCCGCACCTGCTGCTCGGCTACGTGGATTTGGCGCAGAGAGATTTTGAGGCCGCTGAAGAGAGTTTCGCGAAGGCGACGCTTCTTGGCGAGCCTCTTCGATCTGAGGCCCTTGCAGGTAAAGGCAGAGCCCTTTTCGGTGCATCTCGACACGAAGAGGCTCTCATACTTCTTCGAGATCTGCTGCAATCGAATCCAGATTGCCACTTCGGGTGGTATGCCCTCGGAGAAGGGCTGCTGGAGCTCGGTGATTACGAAGGGGCGTGGCAGTGCGCAGAGCGAGCCGTAGTGGTCTGTCCCACGTCGATGGCTAATGTATCATTTCTCGTAAACACGGGTGCCAGGCTCTCTCGTCACGCTGAGTTGGCTACGCGGCTGCTGGAGGTGCAGAGAGCTCAACCATGGAACCTAGACGTCAGGGGAGCGCGCGCTCTCTCATTGCTACACGAAGGAAGGCGTGCTGAGGCAGCCGATGAGTTGATGCGAGTGCTCTCCTTTGCGCCGTTCGCACCGGTCTCGCCGACGATTATGAATGCAGTGCAGCAAGCAGCGGCGGCGTTGAAGCCCTCTGGAGAGAGCTGAATGGTGCGCATAGCTATACTTACAGTTCCATTCTTTCTGACCGATCGCCATCGACACTTTGCGGATGGGATGGTCTCCTCAATCCGCTCTCGCCACCAGATTGATCGCCTTGCGATCATCAATACCGTTCGTTCGGTGGACGATCGTGAGTGGTTAAAAAAACGATTCGATATGGTCGAAGACAACGACACGAACATCCTTGCGCGAGCATGGAATCGCGGGATTCGCGAGGGATTTCGGCGCGGAGCTGATTATGTGCTCGTTACCAATCTCGATATCGAGTTTCACCCGCTGTGTATCGACAACTTAGTTGAATGCGCTACACAGGAGCGGGATGCGCTCGTGTGGTGCTCTGCACCGTGGACAAATCCCCTGTCGTTCCGGGCTGCTCGCTTACGCCCCTCCGTAGAGCAAGCGCTGTTTTGGTCCTGTTTCATGGTCGACAAGCGCTTACTCGATGTCGCTGGAGAATTCGACGAGATGTTCGTTCCCGCCTATCGCGAAGACTCCGACATGGCGTATCGGCTCGCAGCCTTGGGAGCTTCGTGCGTGACCTGCCATGCAGCCCTGCATCTCAACTTTGATCGTGGAACGATAAAAGGTCTCATCGACTGTGAGAGCAGCGATGTGCCGAGATTCGTGCAGATGCTTACTGCTCTCCGGAGTCAGATAACGCGGAACGACGAGAGGTATGTGCGCAAGTGGGGTGGAGACCCGGGTGAGGAGCGGTTCGTAGTCCCGTATGGAAAGAGTGACCCTCCTCAGTGAGGTATCAGGGCGCTCAGGCTTAGGGATTCCGCAGGAGACGAGGGCCGCGTGTGAGCGGTTTATCCATACGTAATATAAAGGACAACAAACTCTTACACGCCGAGCGTCTGAAATTTTAGGGTCATGAGAGGCTCTCGCTCACAAAGCGATACTGCTTGATGTTCGCAAAGAAGCTCAAGAGGCGCTTATAGCGCTCAAAGTCATAGCTCTTGTTCCAGTGTGCCTCCGGGTGCTTCAGAGCGTGCAGCCAGCCGGTTTCAGACAGAACCATACGTCGCTTGTGGAGGGGGATCGGTATACCGGCAGAGTATTTGCGTGACCGAATTCGCTTACCGCCCTTTGAACCCCTTCCCAGCTGATGTCGTGCCCCATGATGAGGCCACCGAGTCGTACCTTTGGGACCCACGCCTTGAGATCTTCGATCACTGCTTCGTACGTATGGATAGCATCGATGAACACGAAGTCGAGGGAACTATCGGCGAAAAGCTTGGATGCGGGCACGGAGTAGTCCTTGATGAGCACCGACCTGGTGCCGAACGAAGCGAGTTTCGTTCGAGCTTTGACCTCGTGCTTGTTCATGTGGTCCTGCGTGCGGTTCGTCTCGTGCTCTGAGTAATCTACGTAGGGGTCAACCGAATAGAGGGTCAACCCAGGAAAGCGTTTGAGAAGGTATTCCGAGGTATCTCCGTCTAGAACCCCGACCTCTGCTCCCCGACCGAGCTGGAGATTGTTCAGGTCGCTAATCAAGGAGGCTACCACATGATAGTTCATAGAACCGATAGTGCAGGGGGTAATCTCACCGGCTCTCGGGGGTGGTGGATTGTGGAAGATGGCAGCCTCTGATTGCATGTTATGATCCTATAAACCTTGATTTATAGTGTAACTGACCTTGGTCGAGCGCAACGTGTCGCGCTCGTGGCACGACCCGTGGCTTATCGCCAATTAAGATTACTTCATACTAAAAATGGATTCACTCCAGGGTCTCCTCGAAAGCCAGCCTCGCTTTTAGGTGGTTAGGGTAATACTTGTCGTGGGGTAGGTTGGATGATTGCTAGTTCCGCATGCAGCCTTTACCTCACGGTTGGAGGTCTCCCCGGAGTCTCTCTCGTACTGTCTGAGGGTTTGGGTCTGGTAGATTTTCAGCATCGAGTTTGATCGGCCTCGTTCGCTGGAGGTTGAGGAGGTCTTTTCCAGCGACCCGCATGATTGGCGAGCTATCGTAGAAGCTACGGAGCTGCTCGAGGAGGCGCGTGTCTTCACTCGTAGCTGTCTGTGATAGGGTCTCGAGCTCCCGTAGCTGCTCGGTAAGCGTCGGGTGCGCAGACTCTTCCTCGATCGCTGGGTCGAGTTCGCCGCGAAAGCTCTTGCTGATCGAGCACCGACCGCCGTAGCGGTAGAGGGCATACTGAGCCAGGAGCTGCTCCTGTTCCGGTGAGGCTTTGGACCAATCGAGGTTGGCCATCTTATACCGTGTGAGGAGTACGCGTGCGTCGCGTAGCTGCGGGGCAGAAACTACACTCACGTCGTTGGTTTGAATAGCGCGAGCGAGGGCAGCGATTCCGTCGGCGTCGAACAGGCGGTAGATATCGGCTTCGATGTCACAGACGCTGCGTTCGAAGAAATTTTGTACTGTAAGCTCTTTGAATTCAGCCCGAGCAGCAGTTGCCTCCCGGTGGAACTCTTCGGCTAAACAGGCGTCCTGCTCGACGTGCAGAAACCCCGAGGTGCTGTTGATGAATCGCACGGCGCTACGTCCTTTACCTTCACGATACTGCAGGAGATCTACCCACAAGCCCGAGCGGTGATCTCCTGTCAGAAAGGTGTACGGTATTCGGAGCTGATGGCTCGATGAGGAGAGATCATAGTTGGGGTAGATCGCGGTCACGACCGACCTCGAGCTACCGGGCTCGTGCAGTACAGATGGGTCGTATCCCTGTGTGCGGCGTACGTCACGCCCGAAGCTATCAGCGAACAGTTTAGCGAGTGAGAGGGTGAGTTCGGTATCGCCACTCGAGTGATGAGTTTGTGCTCCGTGCAGCAACCCGAAGGCGGTTGCAAGGGTTTCTAGACCCAGTGAGAGTCGCAGGTGAGCATCTTCGGTGGTTCTTCCCGGGCGGTGACTTCGTGGAAAGCTTCGGTCGGTTACACTCAGGTAACGCGCAGTGTGCAAGAGGTCACGGCTCTCGAGTTTGCCGTGGAAGAAGGGATCTACTCCGTTGCGGATCATCGAGGTGCGCAGATGCGTGATGTCGAATTTTCCTGAATTAAAGCCGATCAGTTGCACTGGGCTCCTGCTTTGGTTGATTACCCTGGATATGAAATCGGAGATCTGGCGCATCGCCTTAGCCTCCGTTATGACGTTCCCGGCTTGGTGATCGAGCACTGGGGTGCGATTGACCAAGATTGCACCGGGGGAGGGAAGCTGGAGGGGAGAGATGCGGATATCACAGGAGAGCTCCCCGAGACGCTCCCATCGGTTACCCACGACGATGAAGTGACAGTTGAGGATCTGTCCTATGGGTGAGCGATCCGTGGTTTCAAGGTCATAGAAGATGCTCGTCATAGACTTCTCCTGAGCGTACGCCCGGGCATCTTGCTCGATCAGCCCGATCGCCTCAACAGGAACGGGGGGAGGATGTTGACGGGGCAATCAACAGGCAACTGGCGCGTATAGATCGTGCCTCTAAAGGGGTTGAGTGGCGCAGGTTGGAAACGGCGTTCTAGGCCCGAGCGGCCGACGAGGCGCTTCAGTAGGTTACTTGTTGGGGGCTAAGAGTAGTACCGTCGATGAGTGTGTTATGCTGCGCTAGCTTATTGAAGTTTCGAGGTTTTTCGCTGAATGTACTGCTTTTAGCCGTACGCTCCCGTAGTTTGAGTGAAAAGGATCGGCCCGTGTGCATACAAAGATTTTCAATAGTTGGTCACCACCTTTGCCGATGGTAGAAGCAAGCCGTGGGTATGCGCCGATAGAGGCACAGGAACCCGTGCACGTGGCTAGCTCTTAAAAGCTTGATCATGACGACCTCTTCAAGTGAGGAACAACAGCTGCTCGACCTCGCTTCTCTGCGCTGTGCCGCGGGTACAGATGTCGGCATGCGTCGTGATGAGAACCAAGATGCATTCGGCATCGTCAAGCGCGAGAGGTTCCATGCCTACTTCGTAGCCGATGGGATGGGGGGCGTGCACGGAGGCGCCGTAGCGTCCAGGACCGCTATCGCGGGATTAGAGAAGCTTCTCAGAGAACAGCAGGAGGTGCCTTCGATTGAATCGCTCACAGCTATGACTGGGAGTATCAATCAGCAGATCTTCGACAAAGGCGGAGCAGATCCGACCTTGGCAGGTATGGGAACAACCCTGGTCGGATTCGTCTTCACCCCAGATGCCGCCTTCTGTGTAAATATCGGTGATTCGCGCGCGTATCGAGTTCGAGGTTCCTCGATCGCGCAACTCTCGGAGGACCACACCCTCGTGCGCGAATTGGTGCGTTCGGGGGCGATCTCCCCTGAACAAGCTCTGGACCATCCAGTAGCGCACATGCTGACGCGTTCCTTAGGACCGCTCGAGGAGATACAAACCGAGGTAACTCGGCTCGAGCTTCCGGAGCTCGGAGACGTGTATGTTCTGTGTTCCGATGGTCTTTACAACTTCGTCGACCCGCAGGAGATCGTCGATGTTGTGCGGCAGAATCCCTTGGATGATGCGAGTCAGATACTCATAAACCTCGCCAATCAGAGGGGCGGTTCGGACAACATCACGGTAGTGATCGTGGCGGTCGGGGATACTTCGACCAAGAAGCGCTCTGCTCAGTATAGACAGGCCCGTGATGTGGCGGCGACCACCTTGCACGAAACGGTTGCTACGGACGATGCAGGTCTCGAGCAGCAGGTGGAAGAGGCGCAGACCGGCGCGGCTCCGACCGGGGGGTCCGATGTGGTGGGCGAGCCCGCAGGGGCCAAGCAGGAGCAGGTGGCGCACAAGATTTCACTGGTCGAAGCACCTCCGGTACAGGAGCCGCCAGAGCTCGATCGCGTCGAGGCGCATCGGCAACGCAAGCGTGGTGGTTACCACAAACCGAAGGGCGGATTACCGGTGCCATTACTGGTCGTTGCGGCGCTCGTGTTTGGGATGGTAGTGGGGAGCCTCGCCCGAAAGTTCATGCATCCAATCGACCCCTCAGAGGTAGCTCTTCTCTCGGAAAGAGACGACGGAAGCGAGGCCTCAGCGCTACGAGGTAGTTCTACTCAACCCCGTGTCGCGTCCGAGCGCCCCGCACGCGCCAGTCAGTCAGGGAGCCCTGAAAGGTCGATAGAATCGGTTGGCAACCCGGAGAAGGATAAATTGGTCAAGGATGCGTTCGAGACCTCCATTCGAAAATTGGAATCTCAGATCGCTGCCCTCGATAATCCCACCTCGACCAATTCACAAGCGGATGTAGCCGCAGCCAAGCAGAAAGCCGATGCGATTCAGACGAACATGGACACCATCGAGGAACAGATCGGCGCGGCGTCCCGGAAATTGCAGCAGTGGTACGCACGTCAGAAGAGGCTGGAGACACAGGATGCTCTCAAGCTGGCTGCTGAGGTTGGAGCATCTTCGGAGAGCGTTCAGAAGAAGAAGGCGGATTTCGAAGCGGCAACCTACGAACTTATCCGTATGGTTGATGACGTCGAACAGAACCGACCAAATGACGAAGCCAAGCGAGAGCAGGTCGCCGTGCTCAAAGAGAAGCGCACGCGGTTGCTGCGAGAGCTCCAGGATGAAGTTCGTGATACCGTTGATACGGTCTTGGCCGAGACCAATAAGCACGTCGAAGACTTGAAGATTCAGCGACAGCTCTTGAGCCTGCAGCTCGAGACTGTAAAACAGGACCTGGAGTTCGCCAAAACCTTGTCTGAGCCCGATCCGGCCAAGCGCCAAACGATGCGCAAGAAGCTCGAGCAGAACCTCGAGGGGTTACGAGGTTCGCTGGTCGACCTCGAGCGCCTTGTTCAGGGTGCTAACGGCACCGACGACCGAGCTTCAGGTGATGCGCTCTGAGGGCTTGGGGAGTGCTGACGGGGTTCCCGTCGCACTTCTTTTGCAACGCACCCGTGCTATGGAATCCTCACCCTGAACGGGCTATATATACACAATCAGAGGGAAGTCGGGCCAAAGCCAGTCATCGGCAAAGATCCCGTGAACAGCACTTCTCGATCGACAAAGCATCGCCTGGAGGTTGCATGAAGAAGCTCGCATTACTAAGTGTCTCTGATCAAACCGGATTGAGCGACCTCGCAGCCGCGCTACACGGGGCGGGGTATGGCCTGCTAGCGACCTCGGGAACGGGAAAGGCTCTCGAGGCAGCAGGGATCCCCTTTACCTCTGTTGAGTCCTACACCGGGCTGGCTGAGCTGCTCGATGGGCGCGTAAAGACCTTGCATCCCAAGATCCACGGAGGTCTCCTGGCACGGCGCGACCTCGACAAGCATCTCTCACAGCTGGATGCAGAGGGCATCGCTCCGATCGACGTGATAGTCGTGAATCTGTACCCGTTCACGAAGTATATCGATAGCGAGCGCGCGCATGACGCCGAACAGATGACTGAGCTGGTCGACGTGGGAGGTCCCACGATGTTGCGCGCGGCTGCCAAGAACCACCGTTTCGTCTTACCACTCGTTGATCCTGCTGATTATCCCGCAGTGATAGAGCTGCTTGCGGTGGCTCAAGGGGCAGCTGATCCGTTTAGCCTCGAACTGCGACGAAAACTCGCCGCCAAGGTTTTCGGAGCGCTTTCGGCATACGATGGAGCCATATCGAGATACTTCTCCAACGTTGTGCGTGGGGGGTCCCAGGAAGAGAGTGCATTCCCGAGCACCTGTTCGGTGTCGTTGGAGAAGCAAGCAGACCTGCGTTACGGTGAGAATCCGCATCAGAAGGCAGCGCTCTACGGAGTGAGTGCTTCGGGTTTGGAGTTCCTCTCTGGTCCGCGCTGGACGCAGCTTGGCGGGAAAGAGCTCTCGTACAACAACATGCTCGATTTAGACGCCGCCGTGCGCTTGCTCTCTGATCTGCCAAGCCGTTCTCCGGTGGTCGCTATCCTCAAGCACTTGAACCCCTGTGGTGTTGCCAGCGGCGTAGATGTTTTAGATGCCATCAAACGCGCCAAGCAGTGTGACCCACGCAGCCATTTTGGGGGAATTCTCGTGATCAACCGTGAGGTGGATCGAATGGCAGCTGAGGAGATCCGCGAGGACTTCGCTGAGCTGGTCGTTGCCCCGTCGTTTTCGCCTGAGGCCTTGGACGTACTTCGCACGAGTAAGAACCTCCGAATCCTTCAGATCGATGGGTTGTCAATCAGCGGTTACGAGGTGCGCTCAGTGTTGGGAGGCCTCCTGGTTCAAGAGCCAGATATCAATCGGTCGCAGGTCTCTCACGCGACGCTGGCATCTGCGCGCACCCCAACCGATGACGAATTAGCAGATCTCGATCTGGCGTGGAGGATCGTGGGACACGTCAAATCAAACGCCATCGTGCTCGTGCGCGACGGTTTACTTGTTGGAGTCGGAGCTGGTCAGATGAGCCGCGTCGATTCGGTGGAGCTTGCGATCCGCAAGGCTACCGTACACGGGCATCTGCTCGATGGTGCAGTAGCGGCGTCCGACGCGTTCTTCCCCTTCGCAGATTCGATCGAGACTCTGAGTCAGGCCGGCATAACGGCAGTTGTATCGCCGGCGGGCTCGCGACGTGACGGAGATGTGCAAGCCGCAGCTGATGCTCGGGGGGTAAGCCTGTTTTTCGCGTCGGACAGACACTTTAGACACTAAACATAGCAGAGAGGATAACCATGAAGGTACTCGTCGTTGGAAGTGGTGCTCGGGAGCACGCTCTGTGTTGGTGCATCGGACGGTCGCCGCAGGTCTCTAAGGTGTACTGCGCCCCGGGGAACGCCGGGAGTGCAACGTGTGCCGAGAGTGTTCCTCTCGCACCAACAGCGAGCGCTGAGCTGCTTTCATTTGTAAAGGAGCACGCTATCCAGCTCACCGTTGTGGGGCCTGAGGTTGCGCTCGAAGCGGGAATCGTCGATCTGTTCGAGGAGGCGGGGTGTGCTATCGTCGGCCCTTCGAAGGCTGCTGCGCAGCTCGAAAGCTCAAAGGCCTTCGCAAAAGAGGTGATGCTAGCCGCGGGCGTGCCGACCGCCTCGTATTCAGTGTTTACTTCGCGTGCGGAGCTGGAGCGTTACTGCACGTCGAAGGGAGCGCCGCTCGTACTCAAAGCCGATGGTCTGGCTGCCGGTAAAGGAGTGTTCGTCATCCTTGATTCAGCAGATTTTCCAGCGGCCTTCGAGGCACTCTTCACTTCGCTCAAGGCGGAGCGCATTGTCGTTGAGGAGTTCCTCCAAGGGGTAGAAGTGAGCTGCATCTTCGCCTCGAATGGACTAGAGCTGGTGCCACTTGCGCCGGCACACGATTACAAACGGATCTTCGACGATGATCAGGGGCCAAACACGGGCGGTATGGGGTCGGTATGTCCCTCGCCCCGCATAAACGAGGCGGACCTCGCCTGGATTCAGGAGCACTGTGCTGCGCCGATCCTCACAGAGATGGCCAGGCGCGGGACACCATTTAAAGGATTCCTGTATGCCGGCTTGATGGTGCCTGTCTCGCCTGTACTACGCTCGGCTGGCATACGAGTGCTGGAGTACAATACACGGCTCGGAGATCCAGAGTGTCAATCGATCCTGACACGGCTCGTCAGCGATCCGATCGACCTCTTCGAATGGATGGCAGGCAAGCGAACTGACAAACCGGTGTTGAGCTGGGATTCACGGGTGAGTACCTGCGTGGTCATCGCGTCGGATGGCTATCCGGAGAAGCCCGTCAAGGGAGACACCATCGAGGGTGTAGATCTGGTTGGCCTGGTGCCCGACAGCTTGATTTTTCATGCTGCCACCAGTCATGACGAGCGTGGTAGGCTCGTGAGTAACGGCGGGAGAACGCTGAGCGTGCTCGGGCTCGGCGCCGATTACCAACGTGCGCGAGAAGCGGCGTACAAAGCCGTTGATCTGGTGCAGTTGCGTGGGCGGCGGGTACGCCGCGATATTGGCCTGTAGGTAAGAGTGCGTAACAAAAATGAACCTCGTAGCGAGGATGAGCGAAATCGGCAGC